>JACQFE010000066.1 GCA_016200265.1 Planctomycetota bacterium
ACCCATAGCTCGTCCGGCACACGCCAGATCGTCGGCAACCCATTTACCTTCCTGGTTCTCTTCGCCATCCGTGGCTCCTCTCAAAAAAGGCCCACGGACTCCATCGGCAAATTCAAGCTTTTTGAGATAGTTTCTAAATGACTCGGCATCACCGGAGCAACGGTCGCCAAGTGCTTTCGAGCCTCCTGATCTGCTCATCCATCTCGCTGTCGCGGCCCGTATATTCCTGAGTTGATCGGGCGAGAGCGACGAACCACCGCACGACGTTTTCATAGTCGTTCAGGTCTATGAATTCCGGAGCGAGCTTCTTGCGCTTCGCATCGACGTTGTGGTAATTGCCGAGGGCGACGCATAATCCGGTGGCTTCATACCCCAGAGCGCAATAGGCGGACGATTCGCAGGTTCCGCCGTCCATCAGCTTTCGCTGGAATTTGAAGCGCTTGTCGCGCGACGCCAATTCTCGTGCCACGCGGTGGCAGTACGCAGAGGCCGCATGAGTGAACGTTGTCGATTTGTCTCCCACGCGAAGAATCGGACCGTCTCCGATCCGCGCGAAGGACCGCTCAGAGCTGGTTTCCATGGCCACGACAAAGCATTTCAGCGGGATCGTCCTGGCGCGGGCGGCGGCGATCGCACCGATGAAGCCGACTTCTTCCGCACGAGTGAATAGAAAGTAGGCTTCGGAGGCTGACTTCTTTTTCGAATTCGATGCACTGCACAATTCGCCGATCGCCGCGAGCATGGCCGCCGCCCCGGCAAGATCGTCGCAACCGCGAGCATGAATCCGCGAGCCGCGAACGACCGGATCAGGAAAATCCCACATGCCGATGCTTCCGCGTGGAATGTCGTTTCTCACGGAGATGTCGGCGGAGTGGACTCGTTTCGTACCCGGTTTTGTCGCAAGCTTGATGGATTGAATCCGACCACGAATCCAGTTGCCGTCTACCCAGAATCGCACGCCGCTGCCGACAAAATATTCCTTCGGCACACCACCTCGCCAGAACGCGCGCACGACGCCTCGCGCGATCATCCGATCGGCCACAAAGCCCGGATGGTCAAGGTGAGCGGTGATGCACAGCGGACGCTTGCGACTTTTCTTGCCGACACAAACATGAATGAGAACATTCCCGGCACGGTCGCGACTCAATGAAACACCCGGCAGCCGAGCACAAAAACGCCTGATGTATTCAATGACCTGATGTTCCGCGAACGGAGCGGTGGGCAGCGAAAGCACTTCGCGAAGGATTATTCGGTGCATTGCGGAATTCATGAGAGCGCTCATATCCTCCAAGTGACGCGATTTCTAGAGGCCGACAATATAACGGAAGCCACTGCCGATGACACCGGGTTCTTGCACAGCGTTCCAAAGTGCCATAAATTGAGCCAGTTCAGCGACGCGATTTTCTTTGGTCCAATCAACGAAAAGGAACACCATGCACGAACGATTTTCTGATCGGGCACGACACGCGATGGCCCTAGCAAATCTCGAGGCCGGCAACCTAGGCCACAATTTTCTCGCTCCAGATCACATCATGCTCGGGTTGATCGCCGAAGGTGAATGTGTCGCGACTCAGGCCCTGCGCCTGCTCGATGTTGATCTCGATCGCGTTCGTGAGCGAGTCGCGGCCCAAATGGAAAAGCCTTCCGCAAATTCCGGTTTTGGCACCCGCGCCCAAACAAGCCAGACCAAGGAGGTCATTGCGACGGCGATCACAGAGGCGCGACAGTTCGGACACCGTTACGTCGGCACCGAGCATCTTATTCTCGCGCTGTTGCATCAACCCGACGGCGCACCGGCTCGTGTTCTGCGTGAACAGGGCGTCGAGCTTGCCCGGCTTCGCGAAAAAGTGCTCGCCATGATGCCCTCCAAGATGGACCCCGCGCACGATCTCACGCATTCACGGCACGGTGATTTTGAGTGGGTGCATCAACAGGAGCTCGCCAAGGCGTTCCGATCCCAGAAATTCTGGCACACGATGATCCTGGCCGTCGACGCCGCGAATCGCCTCGGCGACGGCGAAGTCGAGCCGCACCATCTTCTACTCGCTCTGCTTCGCGATGAATCTTCGCAGGTCGCGAAGCTGCTGAATTCGAAAGGTGTAACGGCCGACCTGGTCCGCGACAAAGTTTCCAACGGCGCAGTTGCGGCGCACTGATTTCAGGTTGACCGGTTTCTAAATTGGCTCAAAAAGTGTCGCAACGCCTTGACCAACTCCGACGCACATCGTCGCCAGCCCGCGTTTCGCCCCTCGGCGCTTCATCTCGTGGAGAAGTGTCGTACTGATCCTCGCGCCGCTACAGCCGAGCGGGTGACCGAGGGCAATCGCGCCACCGTTGACGTTCACTCGCGAGGGATCCATTTCCAGCTCGCGAATGCAGGGAATCGACTGGGCCGCGAACGCCTCATTCAACTCAATCAAGTCGATAGCCCGAATCGTCAGCTTCGCACGAGCAAGCGCTCTCCGCACAGCCGGAATCGGACCGAGCCCCATACACGACGGATCAACGCCGGCCGTCGCGGAAGCGCCGACGACCGCAAGGGGCGTGAGTCCAAGCTTGTTGGCCAAGGATTCCTCAACCAAGAGAAGTGCGGCCGCACCATCGTTAATGCCCGACGAATTCCCCGCCGTCACCGTTCCATCATTGGCGAACGCAGGCTTAAGCTTCGCCAACGCTTCCATCGTCGTATCCGGCCGAGGATGCTCATCTCGATCGACGACCAGAACATCTTTTCCCTTTTGTTCGATCATAACGGGCACAATTTCGTCCTTGAACCGACCCGCCTCCATTGCAGCCTTGCATTTGATCTGCGATTCGTACGCGAATCTGTCCTGCTCTTCGCGCGAGAGCTTGTATTTCCGAGCCACGTTCTCCGCCGTCTCGCCCATCGAATACGGATGATGAATCGCCGCGAGCTTGGGGTTCGTGAACCGCCACCCAATGGTCGTATCGTAAACTTCCGGGGTGCGGCTGAAGGCCTCAGCCGCTTTGGCCATCGCGAACGGTGCTCGCGTCATGCTCTCCACGCCGCCCGCGATCATCACATCCCCATGACCGGCCTCAATCATCCGCGCCGCGATGTTGATCGCATCCAGACTTGAGGCGCACAGTCGATTCACGGTCGAGCCGGGCACGGAATCGGGCAGCCCTGCGAGCAAGACGGCCATTCGAGCGACGTTGCGATTGTCTTCCCCCGCCTGATTGGCCGCTCCGAGATACACATCATCAATGAGCGCAAGATCGATATGCGTGCGGTCGATGAGTGCTCGAATCACGAGCGCGGCCAGATCATCAGGCCTAACCTTGCTCAGCGCACCGCCATATCGCCCAACCGGCGTGCGAACGGCGTCGATGACGACAGTTTTTCGGGAACCCATTTGGGTCTAGAGTATATCCCCCTTGGCCCATACCGGAAGTCACGAAACTCGTGTACACAGGAGCAGCGGCGTGCAGCTGATAGGACGCCTTGCGCAAAGATTACGGGCGGACCGTCAATCGAGCGATTGGCGACAGCTATTTCCTCACGGACAGTTGCTGGGACCCGCAAATGGAAACGCGAGTCCTTTGAAGGCATCCACTGCACTACTCACATCTGAAATATCCACGCGGTGATTCGGTGCGCTGCCAAACAAATCGGTTCGGGAAACTACCAAGGCGCCTGGGACATCCTTTAGTTTGTTGATGATCGCGGCTACGTCCATAATATCCGGCTGTGTAATAGGGGCGGGAGAAGCGGCCTGAAACGGAGGCGTCACATCGCCCCATCTGCGTGTATGAACACGAAGCGGAGCAGAAACGTTCGCGCAATTCCTCTCAGCGCCCTGACAGCTTTGTGCGACAAGCTGAACATCATAATCAGAGCTGGGCAGGATTTCCGGGCCGGAAACGTAAACGACCCGCCCGCCTGGGCCGCCGTTCCAGACGGTGTAATACGGCGCGCAACTAAGCTGCGATACATACCCCCAGGCGGGAGGCGCGTTGCTTTCCGTAAAGTACACGGGGGACGCGACCCAGCGCACTCGATCCTCAAAACCTGCAAAACTCGGTCCCGTGATGCCTGCAGCATTCGGCGGATTGGGGTGGACGAGTGACGCAAGTCTGACGCGAATCGCCACGGTAGGCGGTGCATTCTGAACATAAGGAACTACAAACGAGATGTAGCGTGGGCCTTGCGCGTCGTCCGGGGCCGGCTGTAGAGTAAATCCGAACCCAAACCCGCACTCGTCAGCAAAGCCATCCCCATTTGCATCGGTCAATGTTCCTGCCGCAATGTCGCACCGATCCGGCACGCCATTGGAATTGCAATCCAGCGTGTCCTGCTCGCAATCATCGGGAATCCCATTACCGTCGCAATCCAAACTCGTTCCGTTGACAAGATCGCAGGCGTCGAACACTCCGTTTCCGTTGCAATCGGTCTCCGGCGTGCATGGATCGGGAAGCCCATTTCCGTCGCAATCGCTGATGAGCCCGTTGGCGAGATCGCATTCGTCCGGCGCATGATTGCCATTGCAATCGTTGCTGGCGCCTGACTTGATGTCGCAGGCATCTCGGACGCCGTTTGCATTGCAATCCAGAAACGGCTGGCACTCGTCCGGCACCTGGTCGTCATCACAATCCGTGCTGCTCCCGTTCACAATGTCACATACGTCCGGGCTACTATTGTGGTTACAGTCAGGCAAAGTCTCACATTCATCGGGCACGCCGTTGTCATTGCAATCCGTGCTGCTCCCCGAAAAGATATCGCAAATATCCAACGCCCCATTGTGATTGCAGTCTGTCGGAGGAAGGCTCTCGCACCGATCATCGACGTTGTTTGAATTGCAATCCTCGGTATTTAGGTCAAAGAAATAAGGTCCGATGAACAGTCCCTGGTCCGTCAACTCTGTAGCGACAAAGAAATTCTCAGTTGGAATCCCGCTCGGTCGGATCGTGGGTTTCCAAGCACCGAATTGAAATTCGAATACAAAATCATAGTCACTGACGGCGCGATCTCCCCGCAACGAGACGCCGTATCCATTGCAAAAATAGTTTCCGTTTGGCCGGCGCAGATTGGCTTCAAACGCCCACGTCGTCCCATTGAACCGATACGTTGTGGCGCAGACCAGAAGCCGGTCGCCATCGAGATCGATCACCGAGGAGGCCTGACTATTTGGTATGTTGGCGGTCTCGGTCCAGTTGGTTCCATTCCTCTTGAATACGTGCGTGCCGCCGTTGCCAGTATCCGTTCCACATCCGATGGCAAGATGGGGTTCGCTGAGACGAACAGTTGTCCCAAAACCGGAAATCGACGGTCGAGAGAGGATTGATTCCGCGATCCAGACTCCATCGAACAGCACATAGCCGTAGACAGTCCGTGGCTCGGTATTGGGCAGCGCACAATTCGTTCGCCCCGGCGAACCCACGACAACATATCCGTTCTTGACATCGACGCTGTGTCCAAACGCGTCATATTCTGACGGAAAAGGCGCACTGATTTTCGCTTCGAGGTTCCAATTGTCTGGATCCACCTGCCGATAGACGTACACGCTTCCGGGGCCGGTGGGATCAAAGCCGGGACAGTAGTACGCGGGAGCGCCCACGACGATCAAGTCTCCATCAATGGCCACGGAGAATCCGAATGCGTTATATGGGTATAGGTCATCGGGTCGAAGACGGGTCACCTGTCGCCATTGAGCCCCATCGTATCGAAACACGTAGACTGCGCCGCAGCCCTGCACGGAATCCGGCGCGCAAAATTCCCACGGCGCGCCGTACACGAGAAGATCGCCTTGTGTGTCAAAAGCGGGCCTGTATCGTAACCCTATGTTGTCAAATTGCTGTTGGGGGCAGGTCGTCACCTGGCCGAATGCAAGCGAGGCAGAGCTAATCACTACTGCCAAAGCAACTACAAACTGAATCGCAGAGTTTTTGAAAAATCGCAACATGAGGAAATCCTCCCATTCTGTGTAAGCCTATGCCGCACCCGTTCGAAGGGGCCGTTCATGAATTGTTGCGAATATTCTATCACTGCGTAATGCAAGCCACAACCGAGTTGCTTCTTCTTTTCCCTTGTTTCACTTCGGGCAGAAGGCTCTTTCTCGCTGCGATGTTACACAAATGACGGCATGTCGAAGAAATCGCCCGTATTCCGAAATCCAAGTGAAATGTACTGTTCATCGATCGCGGCCCGACCGGCTTCGCTAAATCCGCCGCGAAATAGCTCCAAGACAACATCTTCGGCCGTGCCAACCAAGGTCGAGCCGCTTGCACCGCCTGATTTCGCCTGGACAACCCACACAATCGCGTTGGGCATCAGGCGACTCCGCAGTTTTCTCGCGAAGTAGCCGGCCTCTTCAACGGTCTGCGGCGTGATGAATGCTGCGTCAAGTGGACCCTCCGGTGGGCGCTCCGCGTCGACAAGTTTTTCCTCGACAATCTTTCGGACGGCCACGTCGTGTCCACCAATCCAAACGCGGGCATGAGAGTACGATTCCCAATCCTGCTGCGTGTCAGAGATTTCATTCCTGCCGGCCATTGATTGGAAATCATAACCAATCTCGCGACAGATTCACGCCGTGGGTCATTTGTTTGCGATTGGAGGTTTCGGAGCCCATTTCTATGGGACGAATCTGCGGACCCTCAGCAATTATGGTCCCAAGACGCATCGCTCATTCGCGCCTAAACTCTGACAAGAGAGGGAGAGTTGGCTTGAGAAATCGAACAAGTGGTGCGGCCTCGGAGCCGCCGACACAGAATTCGCAGCCCAGCCGATCGATCATCGGATTTGGCGCCTGGTCATGGATCGCCGCTTTGCTGGTGATTTATGGCTCCTTGATTCCCTTTGATTTTCACATTCCAAGCTTTCGTGCACGCCTTGTGACGGTGGTCCATTCGCTGAATGTCCACACCTCGCAGCTCGATGATTTTGTAATCAATGTTCTTCTTTATGTTCCGCTGGGCGCATTGTTCGCGCTCGCACGACGGAAAAACAGGTCAATTTCTCGGTCCGTTCTGCCGTCCATCGCACTCGCCGGACTCATCAGCATCGCAGTCGAGACGTTGCAGATCTTCTTGCCGGCCCGTGTGCCATCCATCATGGATGTCATCTTGAACATCAGCGGAGCGTCGATCGGAGCACTCGTCGTATACTTGTGCGCTGCTTGCTGGATTCGCATGATGGATCGCGTCATTGCTGAATTCGACCGTCAACCGTCCCATGTTCTGGCGATTGTGATCACCTGCGCACTTCTGCTTCAGGCCGCCTTGCCGTTTGATTTCATTTCGACGACTTCAGGATTGCATGACGTGTTTCGTCGGGCCAGCCAGTTATCGTTGGGATTATCTGCCGCCATACCATCTCAGACCCCAACCGCAATGATTTCACACATCGCAATCGCCGGTTGGTTTGCGCTTCTGGGATTTCTCACTTCACAGAACGAAAAGCATGACAGTCCGGGATCATCGATCCTTGCTGCGGCATGGCGGGCCGCAATTCTCGTCTTCCTGATGGAAATGATCGGCCTGTTCCGAAGCTCGCATGCCTTCGACGCAGCGACTGTCTTTCTGCGCATTCTAGCGGCCGCATTCGGCGCCTGGTGCGCGGCATTTGTGTGGAATACGGGGCACAGCTTTCGCACTTTGCGGCGCTCGAACCACGTTCCTCTCGGATGGCTTGTCGTAAGCGGCTGTGTGCTCGCGCTCACCATCATTGGCGATCGATCGTCGGGAACGCACGCGGTGGCGGGACATGCAAGCATAGCGAGCTTCGAAATCCGAATGCCCTTTGAAGCCTTGTGGAGAGCGTCCACAGCAACATGCGTCCCGACGCTTTTCATCGGCTTGATGGATTATGCGGCCCTTTCCGCCATCACAATTGCGATTCTCAGGCGCGTTGAAATGCGAGGCCCACATTTCTGGTCGGTGCTGTTGAATCTCACGGTCGCAATGGCGCAGAGCATGCACTCCTTCAGCCTGCATCAAGTCTTCGATTTCACGATGCCGATTTTAGCTGGGTTCACCGCTCTATTGATCGCGCAATGCAAACCGAGAACGATCATGGCGCCTCAATGAGGCGATCCAAGTGCAATGCTACGCTATCCGCAAGCGCTTCGAGGTGATACCCGCCTTCCAACACGCTGACGAGCCGGCCTTCGCAGTGTCGTCGTGCGGCACTCGTCATGGCATCCGTCATCCACCCAAATGATTCAGTCTCCAGCTCCAGCGGCGCCAGAGGATCAAGGGCGTGTGCGTCAAATCCAGCTGAAATCAGCATGAATTGTGGCCTATAATTCTCGATCGCGGGCATGATGACTTCCTCAAATGCCGCTCGATATGTCACGTCGCGACCCGGCGGCAGAACCGGAACATTGATTGTGTATCCTTCTCCATTCCCTCGCCCTCGCTCTTCCGCATAGCCCGTGCCGGGATAGAGCAGGCCCGGATGACCGTGGATGCTGATGAACATCACGCGAGGATCAGATTCAAACGTATGTTGCGTGCCGTTGCCATGATGAACGTCCCAATCCAGAATCAAGACGCGTTCCAGTTTCTTCGCTTCCAAAAGGTGCGCAGCGCCCAAGGCGATATTGTTCAACAAACAAAAGCCCAGTGACATGTGCCGCTCCGCATGATGTCCGGGCGGACGCACTGCGCAAAATGCGTTCTTGATTTGTCCGTTTAGCACTTCATCAATGGCCACGATGACGGACCCCGCAGCCAGTCTGGCAATTTCGAAACTCTCGCGACAAATGTTGCTGTCGGGCACATCGATATACGAATCTCCACGCAAGCACGCTTCTTCAAGACGTGTCAAATAATCCTGATCATGAACTCGCCGAAGATCCGTCGCTTCGATCGGTTTCGGCGCGATGCGAACGCATTGATCGGCCAGTCCGCTTTTCTCCAGCGATTGTGCAATCGCCACCAGCCGCTCAGGCCGCTCCGGATGACCCGGCGCAGTCACATGCCGCTCGAACCGCTCATCCAGAATCAGGCCTGTTCGCGACATAGAAACCCGCCTTTAGCGGCACTCCTCGGCGTTGTTCATTTTGCTACAATGTGGGTCTTCGACGCCCGCAATTGTAGCGGGCGTCGATCCTGTTTTCACGCGGAGCACCGGTGCATATGTGACGCCGCAGAATAAACGCCATGCTTCCGTTAAGTGAAATCCATCCTCGCATCACGACTCTAACCTTTGATTGTTATGGCACACTCATCGACTGGGATGCAGGGCTGTGGTCCGTCTTTCGGGATGTATTCCCATCCTTGGATTCGAAGCGACGGCGTGAACTGTTCGACGCCTACGTGCGGCTTGAGGCCGAGATCGAATCCGCTCCCTACAAATCCTATCGCATGGTCACCGCGGAGGCCTTACAGCGCGTCGCGGAGCAGTTCAATCAAAGACTCGACCACAATCAAGGAAACCGTATCGCCGAAAAGCTCCCGCAGTGGCCGCCCTTCCCGGACACCAATGATGTCCTTCGCAGACTAAAGAAGCGCTTTCGGCTTGGCATCCTGTCCAACATCGACCGCGATCTCTTCGCCGGAACAGCCAAACACTTCACGGTCGAATTTGATTTCATCGTGACCGCCGAAGATGTCCGTTCGTACAAACCCGCGGACGGGCACTTCCTGCGTCTGCTGGAAAAGCACGCCCGCACCGATGAAGTCATTCATGTCGGCCAGAGTCCTTATCACGACGGATTACTTGCCGCGAATTTTGGAATCCCGTTTGTTTGGATCAATCGATACAACGATATGAACAAGACGACTGCGACACCGGTTACGGAATTTCCCAATCTGCGATCGTTTGCGGACTTCCTCAACGTCTGACTCAACGAACGGCTTTTTTTACCACGAAGTTCACGATGAACAGGAAGTGAACTTGGAGCCAGCATGAACCAGCGTGGCAAAGCTGCCTCGCAATCAACATCGTTGCAAAAAGCATCCCTTTCACCTTTGACTCGTGGGCGACTACAAAGAGGAGCGGCCGGAACCTGCCCAATATCTACCTCGCAGCACGCATAACCGAATCAACCGATTGCCGGGCGATTTGGAAACTTACCTTTGAATGAGAAGCGATAAAGTAGGTTGACAGGGAATCAGGGCTTCGGGCCCAAGAGAGCGCTTAGGAACAACGGAAGGTCGAGGACGTCGATAAGTCCGTTTCCATTCAGATCAAAGTTGCCGCAGCCCGTCGAGCAACTCGACTCGTCGGGCGCCATCAGGCAGGTTTCAAACCGGGCGAAATCAAGCATGTCCACAGCCTGGTCATTGTTTGCGTCTGCGGGTTCCCGGAGACAGACATAGCGCGAGAAAAATGCGTCCGAAGCGCCACCGACGCCGATATGCATGTCGACCTCACATCCCGGATCAAGATCGGCGGCGGCGCGATAGGAGCCGGAAACGATAAGTGAGCCGTCGTTTGCAATGGAAAGAAACTCTGCGCTGTCGTCTGAAATCCCTCCAAGCGTGCGCGTCCAAACGCTGTCACCGAATGGCGACAGGCACGTCAAAAAAATGTCCGAATGTCCCACGGGCGTCCGAAGATCGACGTTTGGACCAACGTCGAAATCTGTGGGCCCCGCGAAGATTCCCAGAAAATAAGTGAATCCATCAGCATCGCTGACGGCGGATTCGCCGATTCCACCTTGCCCAGGCTCGATGGTTCGAGTCCAGCCGTATTTTCCGTCTGAAAGGATTTTGGTCACGAATGGTGCATAAGTCGCTGTGGAATGCAGATCTTCGCCAGGTCCGGGATCGAAATCAACTGTGCCGTTGAAACTTCCCGTAACCAATGCACTACCCATTTGATCAAGTCCCACGCGACTTCGTGATGGGTCGAAATCTGCTGGCCAGGTGTACGCCCACCCATACGATCCGTCAGCATTGATCTTGCTCAAAAAATGTCCTCAATGTTTCCTGTCTGATGATGTACATCCACGCCGGATGTGGGATCGAAATCGACGGTTCCACGGAACGTCCCAACGGAGAACACATTTCCGGAATGATCGGCGGCGATGGCGGTGATCGCATCGGCCCCGGCACCGCCGAAAGTCCGTGCCCAAACGAATTCAAGGTTGGCATTGAGTTTGACCAGAAACGCATCGCCGCCGACGCCCACGTTGCTACGCAGATCCGTTCCCGGCCCGGGATCAAAGTCGACGGCAGCGCCGCCGAATCTCCCGGCGACGAAAATGTTGCCAGAATCATCGTGGGCAACTGCGTAAGCCCAGCTTTCACCCGATCCTCCTCCAAATGAAATCGTGCCTCCGTAGCTGCCGTCGGCATGAAGATGCGTGAGAAACGAATTGCTGTCTGGCCCCGGTGTGCTCGGATCATTGATGGGACTGATCTGATCGACGGCGTCTCCGGGATCGAAGTCAATCGGGTATTCAAAAGTACCTGCCACATATATGCCGCCAGCGCCATCGCTGGTGACAAACGCCTCATATTCATCACCTACGCCGCGTAGAACCTTTGTCCATGCGTATGAGCCGTCGAGATTGAATTTGCACACAAAAATGTCCAGGCTGTAGTAGTTTTGCTGCGGATTCCATGTTGAAGTGAGATTTTCGACGGCCGGTCCGGGATCGAAATCTCTGGTGCCGGAGAAGGCTCCCACAAACCAGATGTTCCCAAACGAGTCCGTGGTCATGTCGCTTGGGAGCATGTAACCTTGACCTCGACTTATCGACCAGGTCACTTCGGGATTGAGACAGTGCGGAGCTTCCGCGGGGGCCGAGGCAAGGGCAATGACCATTCCAAAGAAATAGATTTGATCGATCATACTGTGCGTCCCCGATTTCTCTGCGGCCAAGCAAGTCTACTTCAACGATGCTCAAGAAAGCAATGCAATCAGATAGAAGCGATTCTTAACCAATCCTCGCTTTCTTCGTGAACTTCGTGTTTTTCGTGGCAAGAAGGGCACTAATGACTTGAACTTTGCGGGCAGCCGGGAACGAGAAAGGCGTCGTCGGATCGAGTGGGAACTTCCGTGCCGCGATAGCTTCGCACGCCGTCGATCAACCAAAGATTATCCTGTCCAGTTCCGTAAATCGGCGACTTGGCAAACTGAACGTGGCCGTCCATCAACAGCACCGTCTGACCGCGCCCATGATGCGCGGGCGAATTGGCCTTGTCCGCGTCAACCGATTCATTGAATTTCGCACCGACAAAAAGCGGATTCGCATCGGCCATATACGCAACCGTCGGCGGCGGGCGAAGATTTGGCGAAGCGCCTGCAAGATTTAGCGAATCGTAACTAATGTTCGCAGCGGATGGGAAGTCATCATTTCGCCGAACGTCCCAAGCTGGAGAGCCTTCTTGGTCCTTTGCGAAGCGCGCCTTGGATTCAACATACGGGCCGCGATCATCAGAAGGACAAACAAACGTCTTCGCTGCCGGGACGAATCCATACTTCACCAACAAATATGGATGTCGACTGTTCGACGCGAATGGAGTGCCAGAGTTTGACACCGGAAGCCATGAAGCACCGGCCGTCGCGCCCGCAAACGGGATCGCCCCTGCATAAGACTGTTGATACGCGCTTGTTCCCGAAAGAATGGCCTCAAGATTCGCCGCACACAGAACCTGTCGCGATCGTTCCCGCATGTTCGAAAGCAACGGGACTCCCAAAACCACTAGGATGCCGATGCTCGCTGCGATGGCCAATCCCTCGCGAAGCCGCCCCGCAGGGAATCTCAGCCAACCGCGTCGCGGCTCCTCAACATTCCGTTGATCCGTCCGCGCCGCAATATAGGAAAGAACTTTGTCCGCAAGGTTCGGCGCCGGCGAACTCGCCGACCAGTGATCCAAAGGCATCAGGACCCGACCCAGTCGTTCACTCTTGGCCCGCAGTGCTGCATCGCGTCGCAGCTCAGCATCCAGCCACCCGCGCACGTCCTCGTCCGCCTGGCCAAGGTGCAAGTCGAGAAGAAACTCTTCTGGTCTGTCAAGGCTCACATTTGGCTCACATTTTTCTTGCCATTGGCGAAACCGATGATTTTCGCGTCGATTTCGACTCGGTGACCCACAGAACCCAAGCAAACCCACTGCCCCAGCCATTGATACGCCGCCCAGCCATCGGAGTTCACCCTTCTTTTCGGGTGGCAATTGCATCCCGATAACGCTCTCCGAAATGGACCACGGCCGCATGAAGTCGGCTTTTCACCGTTCCCAGCGGCACCCCTACCACGTCGCCGATGTCCTTATAGGGCAGTTTTTGGTAATATGCGAGAATCAGCACTTCCCTCAAATGATGCGGCATTTCCTCAATAATCCGCTTGACAAATCGGCGGCTTTCCTCATTTGATAATTCGACGTCCGGCGTCTCTTCGTCACTGGAGAGAAGGTCCAGAAACTTCCGGCCTGCATCGTTTTCGTCATTCAGCGTCGCGTCAAATGGAACTTCATGACGCCGACCGCGCCGCCGCAGGTAATCTCGAGCCTTGTTCGCCGCGATTGTAAAAAGCCAGGGCTTGAATCGTCGGTGCGGGTCGAATTGTGCCGCTGACGAATGCACCTGAAGGAGCGATTCCTGCACCACATCCTCGGCGGCCACCGAGTCTCCCGTGAAGCGAAGAACAAATTGGTGCAGGTCGGCGGCGTGGCGCCGTACGAGAAGCTCGAAGCTGCTGTCTTTTCCGCGCAGGAATTCCTTGAGAAGCTGTTCATCACTGGGCGGACCCGCCGACGGTGCCGGTTGCGTCGAGCCGGATTGCCTGCGGGGTGTTTTCACGCCATCATTGTACGCTTTACACCATGGACAGAAACGGGCCTTTCATTTTAGGTCGCAGAGGAGGCTCGGAGAGCGATAGAATACGCCGCTGGATCATGACACCCTGACGGAGCGCTGCGCCCAATGACCATTCTTCCCGACCAGGTTCCCGCCCGATCTCTTGCCGCGATCGTCGAGGCCAGCGCTCTGATCAATTCCACCCTCGACCTCGATACCGTGTTGAACCAGATCGCTCAGGGGGCGGCCAAAGTGCTCAATGCGGAAGCGGCCAGCGTGCTCACTCTGGACCGTCGTCGCGGAAAACTCGTATTTGCGGCTGCTTTTGGGCCGCAAAGCCGGGCCCTGCTCGGCAAGGAATTTGACGCCGAATTGGGTATTGCCGGCCACGTTCTTAAGACGTCCAAGCCCGAAAGTATTGTGGATGTCTCACGGCATCCCGATTTCTTTCGCGGGATCGACGAACAGATTCACTTTCAAACTCGTGGACTTGTGGCCGCACCCATGATCGTCGAGTCGGAAGTCGTCGGCGTTGTTGAAGTGATCAATCATAAGGGCCAGAGCTCCTTTGGCGCTGATGATATCTCATTGCTGGAACTCTATGCCAACCTCGCCGCGGCCGCTGTACGGAACGCACAAAGCCACGCTTCCTTGCGACGCGAGAAAGATGCGTTTCGCGACGGCGTGTTGAACGCGGACATCATTGGCTCGTCACGGGCCTTCAAGGAAATGATGCGACTCGCCGATCGCGTTGCCCACACGCAAGCCACCGTGCTTCTTTTCGGCGAAACCGGCACCGGAAAAGAAGTGCTGGCAAAGTGCGTTCACAACAAATCGCCGCGAGCTGACAAGGCATTTGTCGCGGTCAATTGCGCGGCTCTCCCGGAGACGTTGCTTGAAAGCGAGCTTTTCGGTCACGAGCGCGGCGCGTTTACGGGCGCTATTGGTCAGCACACCGGGCGCTTTGAGTTGGCCGACAATGGCACGCTTTTTCTCGATGAAATCGGCGACATCACGCCGTCCACCCAAGTGAAATTGCTGCGATTGCTGCAGGAACGCGCGTTTACGCGCGTTGGCGGAACGCAAACCATTGCCTGTGACGTTCGCATCATCGCCGCGACCAATCGCGATTTGAAAGCGGCGATTGTCGATGGACGATTTCGCGAAGACCTTTTCTATCGACTCAATGTGTTCCCGATTCATCTGCCGCCGCTGCGCGAGCGCCGCGAAGACATTCAGGACTTGGCGGATCACTTTGCGGCCATGACCGGGTTTGACATGGGAGTCGGCAAGCGCGATCTATCGCCACCGGTCAGGGAAATGCTTATCGCGTATGACTGGCCCGGGAATATTCGCGAACTGAGCAATGTTATCGAGCGAGCCGTGCTTCTTTGCGATGGGCCGGAAATTCTGCCCTCCCATTTACCGCAGGAACTCAAGCAGCGCGCCGATTTTTCCAATCCCGATGTGGAAAAGTCGCTTTGGGATCACGAGCGCGGCATGGTCGTCAAGGCACTCTCGGAGAATCATTGGAACCAGTCAAAGGCCGCTCGCGCATTGGGCATCTCTCGCGACAATCTTCGGTATCGCGTGAAGAAATACAACATCCGTCGCGAGGGCGAGTGAGTCGTTTCCCCAACATGACTCAAGACATGGGAGAAATAAAAAGCCCCGCTACGTATCGCATGCGCATTGCGTACGGAATTAGCGAGGCTTCACATCCGTCCCAACTCATTTGGTCAGGACCAGGTCTAGCGACCTATTTCATCCTCATCGTATCGATTCTTGCACGGAATGCAAGAAAAAAATGCCCGAAGTTCGGAAATCCGATCGCGCCAGACTTTCGTGGACTTTTTGCTGAAATATTGCGTGATTCTGGGAATTGACGAAGAAAATCATGGCTCGTGCTTCGCGGAACTCGGCGAGTCGGAAGCCGGTGACTCCTTTGTATGAGTCGTCGCGCCTGCCTCAAGTTTCTTCTTAATCCATTCGCGCATGTTCTTTGCCGCTCGCGCCAATCGCCAACCGTCCTGTTCCCGCGTAATGAGCAGCACAACTTGCCGTTCCGGATTGCGCTGACCGATTTGCTGCTCTGGATCCAGTGATAAATCAATCGCCAGTGCGAAGGCAATCTGCGGAAAGGCTGTTGCCTCCAAGTCGGAAGTTGGCACATCGGTCGCGAGCTTGACTTTTTCCAGGGCTCGCACGCGAATGCTCTTGGCCGCATGCCAGCCCTTTTCGAATTCCTCTCGCGAAATCGGTGCCTCGCGCGCCGTCCAGACCGACCGGAACGACTCGTATTGGCCGGTGGCGCAATTTTCGAGAGTCGATTTCACAAACGCATTGACTGAAGAATCGGAAACTCTGAGCTCATCGGGAAAGGATACTGATGTTCCCTTCGGAGTTTCCATTGTCGTTTTGGATGCGGAGACACCCGGCTGCGATGGCGCTGCGGTGTCACGTTCCTCTGACGCCTTGCGGCACGAACCAACGATTAAGAACACTGCAACGACATGGAGTTTCAGCAAGTTTTTCATGAATGGGAGAATTATATCGAATTTCGGGGGCGATACGAATGCGTCTTACGCCGGGAAAACTGAATAATCGAAAGCCGTTTGGGCAGGATCTCCATTCGTCACGCGATGTCCGACAATCGCGGCCACTTCCTTGATTTGCTGCATCAGTTTGACGAAGTTATTGGGAAGCACGGCCTGGGGACCATCGCAAAGAGCTCGATCCGGACAACTATGCACTTCCACGATCGCACCCTGCGCTCCCGCCGCGATCCCCGCCAGCGCCAGCGAAGGAACCAAGTCTCGCTTTCCTGCTGCGTGCGATGGATCAATGAACACGGGCAAATGCGATCGCTCCTGAATCACGGGGATGGCCGACACATCCAGAGTGAAGCGAACTTCATCAGCAAACGTTCGAATGCCCCGCTCGCAAAGAATCACGCGATGATTTCCCTGGCTCAGCACATACTCGGCCGACATGAGCAATTCATTGATGGAAGCGGCGATTCCCCGCTTGATGAACACCGGCTTTCCCGTCTTTCCGACTTCCAGGAGCAGATTGTAATTCTGCATGTTCCGTGCGCCGATCTGAAGAATGTCGGCGAACTCGCATACCACCGGCACGTCGCGTGGATCAACAACCTCGGTGATCGTCGGCATGTTCAGTACGTCACCGGCTTCCTTCAGAAGCTCCAGCCCTTCCCGGCCGAGACCTTGAAATGAATAGGGTGATGTCCGCGGCTTGTAGGCGCCTCCACGGAGAATCGAAGCGCCCGCTCGCTTCACCGCTTCTCCGACGCTAAACAGCACGTCGCTGCTTTCGATCGCACACGGGCCAGCAATGATGTTGACGTGCCCACCGCCGATGCGAACGCCTTTCACGTCAAAAACGGTATCGGCCTCATGGAACTCCCGCGACGCCAGCTTGTACGGCTGGCTGATGACCATCACCTCATCGACGCCGGGTAGCTGTTCGAGTTGTTGCTGGATCTGAACGGTGCGCTCGCCGATGGCCCCGACGATCGTGCGGAATTCTCCGCGAGAGATATAGGGCTTGAGCCCCAATTCGTTGACCCGGGCGACGACGGCGTCAACTTCGCCAAGCAGCGAAGTTCCCTTCATGACCACAATGAGATCCATAACATTCGATCGTAGTTTTTGGCCGGTCTTCCTTCAATCCACGGGCGTGTAATATCGTGTCGTTGTCCGAAATATGAAAATAGCGGGTTTGTAAAAAAGCCGCCGGCGGAACGCCATTCCAGGCGCCCCGCCGACGGAACTACCAAATTCAGGCACTCTTGACTGAGCTCAATTGCTTAGTGCCCGCACGGCTTAGCAACGTTCAATGACGGGACATGTGGATATACAGTTCCCGCGTCGTTCGTCTGAATTTTCTGGTCGCCATTGACGTCCTCACGACGATTGTCGCCGCAATTGGTCACGCACGGAACCTTTGGATACACCGCACCGGCGTCGTTCGTTTGAACCTTGCCGTCATCGTTCACGTCGCCAACCTGCAGGACGAACTGCGCATTCGGCGTACCTGCCACTGTGGGCCCACCACCAAACGCGGCCACATTTGACCAACCCGCGCTGGAAACTTCATACCATTTGCGGTGGACCAACGTAGTTGCAGTTTCCTGAATGGTCAGCGTCATGTTATCGATTGTGCAGGTGCTGCCTGGACATTCAGCGTTGTGACCGCACATCTTCCCAACATTCGCGCCCCCGGCGCATATCCCGCCCAGTGCAAATGTAAAGTTACCGCTTGTAAGGCTTGCCGCGAAGGTTCCACATGCATTCGGCGACGTACCGGTCATTTCGCGAATCAATATGTCCGACGCAGTGGGCAGGGCGTTAATCACGCCATCAAACCGCAAACGAACGATGTTCTTCGCGCTTCGCCACAGACTGTGTCCGGCCAACGGATCGGCGGAAACAAGATGAATCTGAGAAGAACCTACGTGGATCGTCAGATTCGTGATCGTTCCTGCGCCCGCCGCTTCGGTCGCCCAGAATGGCGTACCCGTCTGGCCCGCCTTAATCACGTTGGCGAATAAGTCCGACAACTGCAGTGTGTAATCACCCGGCGTTGACGGCGCTGTCAATGAACCCGTTGCAAGGGCGAGCTCGCCAGTCGCAGTAGGGCAACTCCCTGGTTTCGCCACGCCGGTGAGTACGCCACCCGGAGTACCTAATGCAGCCGTCCCGATCGGGAACGGCGCGTTATCCGCCGTGTTGATAATGGTGTTTTGACCGCCGCCGACTTGCACCAGATCGCCGCCAATAACTGTACCACCGAAGCCGGCCGGATTCGTGATGCCCTGAGGAATCACAAAATTCGGCATCGGATTTGCACAAGAGATCGCGCCTGAAGGTACATTCGCTTGCGCCAACGCACCACCCGTGAAATGGAGAGTGAACCCCGCCAGCGCCAAACCTTCGTTGGTCGTATCGCTGAGCACTCCTCGAACTTCGTAATTCACCACCGCACCAGGCGCAACGCTAACGCTGTTGGAACCTCCTGACTTCACGCTTACGTTCAAATTCGATGCCATCGCGGGCATCGCGAACGCCAGTGCCATACATGCCGCCACAAACTTTTTCATGGATCTACTCCCGTTCTGTCCTAGAATCTGCCTCGACGCCACGCGTACCCAACGCATGCCAAGACGGATATATCGTCGTTCAATAGCAAAGTCGCAATCTCGTGGTCTAGGCGCGACGAAATTGCCTTTCTCGGATGAATTCCAAGAAATAACATGACATACTCTCGTTATTATAGGACTATTACGCCAAAATCTATCCCGAGAGAACCCATCTCTCCGCGATCAACCCAGGTTACCGATTCAAGGCACCTAACAATTCCAATTGACGGATCCATCATTGCCCCGGACTCTTCGCGAATGAATCCGTTGCAGTTGACGCGAAATGTGCGAAGCCTGAATCGGCTGCGGCAAATTGCCATGGTCTTGACCCGTCACGGCTTCGGTCACGTAGTGACTCGCCTTCACCTCGGACGATTCGTGCCGGTTTGGATGCTCCGCAAGCGAAATCGGCAGCAGGCCCGACAGGAATGGGAATCCACCGTCGGAAATCGCCTCGTCCTCGTCGCCGGCGAGCTCGGTCCAACGTTCATCAAGCTCGGACAGACCCTCAGCTCCAGACCGGATTTGATCCCGCAGTCGATCATCGACGATCTCAAGACGCTTCAAGACCAGGTGCCACCGTTTGACACTGAAGAGGCCATGCGAATCATCTCTGACGAACTCGGCGGCCCTATCCTCGACGCCTTTGGATCGATCGATCCCTGTCCATTCGCCAGCGCCTCGATCGGCCAGGTCTACCGGGCCACAACCATGGACGGCAAGCCTCTCGTCGTGAAAGTTCGCCGTCCGGATATCGAAGAGACCATTCGCCTTGATATGCAACTTTCCCACGCCCTTGCCAACTCGCTTGAATCGATGATGCCCGAAGTCCGCATCTATCGACCCGCCGTGATTGTCGCCGAATTTGAACAGACGCTCATGCGCGAGCTGGACTATGTCAACGAAGCCTCTGTCACGAGCCGGTTCCATCAGGCATTCGAAAACAACGCCGGCATTCGAATCCCCAAAGTGTTTTGGGAATTCAGCGGCTCGCGCGTACTTACACTACAGAGGCTCGAAGGGAAAAGCCTTGGCGACCTGTTCCAATCGGAGGAATCTCTTGAGAAACTCGATCGCCCTTCCGTTGCTCGACGACTTGCGGAATGTTTCCTCAAACAGGTGTTCGAAGTCGGAATCTTCCACTGCGACCCACACCCAGGCAATCTGCTGGTCGATGAACACGGTTCCATCGGACTGATTGATTTCGGCCAAGTTGGATACATCACGCCGGAATGGATGACGCAACTCGTCATCATTGCGTACGGGTGCCTCCGACATGAAATCGACATCGTTATCGATGCGTTCGCGGACATTGGCGCACTGCGATCGCAGGTTGATCGCAGCTCCCTTAGTCGCTCCATGCAGGTACTGCTTGACAAATATTACGGGTTGCCGGCACGACGGGTTGACCTCAGCACCCTGTTGAATGAATTCTCCGAGATCGTCCGACGTCACGATGTCACCCTTCCGCGTGATGTGATTCTTCTCATCAAAGCCTTCGGCACTGTGGCAAGCATCACCCAGCGCCTTGATCCGGAATTCGATTTGCTCACTGTGCTTGAGCCTCGCTTGAAGAAAACGATGTCGCAAAGGTTTTCGGCAAGGGAACTAGGCCGCGATACGGCGATGGCCGGTTGGCACCTGCTGAACATCGTACGACACGCCCCGCGACAACTCCGCGACGTCATGCGACGAATCGGCGACGGCGGCTGGCGGCTGCACGTCAAACACGAAAACATCGACCGCCTCGCGAACGAGCTCGATCGTTCCAGCAATCGAATCGCATTTTCAGTCGTAATCGCCGCGATCATCGTCGGCAGCTCCGTTGTCGTGGCCGCCCGCACCGACGAAACCGTACTCGGCTTCCGCGTTCAAACACTCGGCATGTTGGGCTACATCATTGCCGGCGTCCTTGGCCTGGCGCTGACTTGGGCGATTTATCGAAGCGGACGACTGCATTAGCGCGACGCGGCCGCACCCACGGGCGGAGCTACTTTCAGGCTGATGAACACCGAAAGATGATTTTCGTCGGTCGCGGGAAAGGAAACCGTGACAATGGGAATGGACCGAAGAATCGACCGAACGCCCAGAAGAGAATTGACGACGTAGTTCGGAATCATCTCACTTGTCGCAAGGGCCGTGGGCTTGGGCTTCACGAGCTCAGCTTCGACCATCGTCGAATCCTCATGCTCGACACGAAGAATCATTCGATCTTCCGGTAGCAGCTTCTCCCAGCGAGCTCGCAAGTCTGAATTGGGCGATTCCAGGCTGAGCAATGATCCGTTCGTCCCGATGATTCGATCGCCGACGCGGAGCCTGCCGGACGCGGGAGTGCCGCTGTCCACACGGGCCACCACCACTGCACCCGGAACTTGCTCCGTGCGAGCACTGATGCCGATCCGGTCGCCGCGTTCCGGAGGCGTCAGATCCGTGGCGATGTCCCAGGCCACGTGCGCAAATGAATCTTCCATGCGGCCCGCTTCTTCGATCCACCGGTCCACGAGAACAGTCGCCAGGAAGGGCTGGCCCAGCGCGACCGCTGTACGCGGAGCACGTCTCGACCGAATCGCGGCGGCCTCCGGCACCGTCGAAAGCCTCGACGCTTTTCCATTCTGTGCATCGAGCACACGCCGGAGTTGGGTTTGAGTCGAACTCAAGATGAACCAATCGCCGAGCGAAGTCCACGAAGGTTCGAGTTTCAGAATGCACTCCAGTTTGTCCGAGGCGCCCGAATCCGCGCAAATGGGCAGATACCAAATCGGCTGGTCCACGTATTTGGTTTCAAGGGGATTTGCCGTGCCTTGGCCGCCCTGGGTCGAATTAGGATTCAATTCACTGAGCGAGGCCATGATCTCGGCGCAAAGCAATCGCGCCTTGGGTGATTGCACGAATATAGTGAACTGTGGAGTGCCACGTGCCTCTCCCGTCAAATCCTGAGTTGCGGCCAGCACCACGGGGATCGAGCCCGAATCAGTCACCATTGGCTGAGCCGATTTGAGGAGGTCGTAAACCGGACGAACCCACGCAAACATTAAGGATGCAAAATCGACGACATTCTTTTCGGTTGGTGTTCCAACCGGCCAACGCGTTGCCGATGCAAAAAGCGTTCCGCTGGGCAAATTCATCATTTCATCGATCGCCGATTCCGGCAGCGGCGATTCACGCGAAGTACGAGTTCGCGTCGCACGGATGGCGAAATTGAGGCGTCCTTCTTCCTTGTAGGCGGCCGCCAGCATGCTTCGAACGCCGAACTTGTTCAAAGGAGAGCCGGAATTTTCGGGCTGCGCTCGGGGAACGTAGACTGATACCAGATCCTTTGCGGGCAGGTATGGACTGAGTTGCTTGTATTCATCATCCCGATCCAGTGAAGTCGTGCTACGCCCACTCATTAGACGAAGGATTTCGCGAAACAATCGCCCGTTCGCGGATTTGCGCGCGATTGCGACAACGCCGTCACGCGTGCCAAGCATTCGTCCATCGGCAGTCCGCCATAATTTTGCGCCTTCTCCGATTTCCGTGTCATGTCGGCCATCATTGGGAAACCACTGTTCGAGTGAATCCTTGTTTGGTAGTCGCACGAGAAGCACGGACTTGGTCAGCTCGAATGATTCCGGCATCAGCACCGCGATCTCAGAACGCATGACGGCGTCAATCGTCGCGGGCTCCCTCGTTCCAAGGGCTTCGGCAAGCCATCCCCGAATTCCATCGGCCAACGGAGCTGCACCGGGAACGGCGGAAGTTGTCCTGAGCGCACCTATGATTCCGGCGTTCGACACAACCTGATCGAATTCAAGAGGGTGATCGATGCTGATGACAACAGCGCCCTGCGCGGGAACAAAATGTTCCAAGTCAGTCGGTTTGACCGCGGCTATTTCCTGCGCGAACGAAAGCAGTCCACCGAAATGCACGGCACATGTCAAAACCATGGCAATTGGGAGTTGCCACAAGCGTGAAGAAGTTGGGCAGATACGGCGCGAGAAGATGATTGGCGACTTTACCACGCGGTTTCCGTTCCGCCGTCCGAGTGATGTTCCGACCGCCGGATTCGCTCACGGCACGAAATGATCCGTGCGTTCCCGGCAACTACAGAGGTTCGAGTTTATCGTCTGTGTCGCGACTTGGCTGGCGTAGCGGCGTCGCGGCGTCATGAGGCGGACAGGAACTTCGATCATTCGTTGACGGCCCATTGTCCATGAGCTGAAGCATTTTCAGTAAAGTAAGATCCTGCGTGGATTGATCTGCGTTCAGATCAGTGCTTTGCAAACCCGACGCCGCAGGCGCGTTCTCATCGAGCCAACTGATGTCATTGGGACAATCGGAATTGAGCGTTCCGAGCACCGCGTCAACCGCGCGAGAATCCAAAGAATGATGCGAAGCGGGCATCGGAGGCCGCTCAACTTTCATTCCCGCCACTCGAGGATGCGTCCCGCGATCGAATACGCCAAATACCGCCAGCGCAATCACCGCAGCGGCCGTTAACGGAACGGCAAGATAAAGCCGTCGCCTTACCTGATGAATCCAACGATTCGATTCGGTTTCCACGCACGCCAAAAGGCGATCCGTAAAATCCCCGCCAACTTGAACCGGCTCTTGGTCGATCTGCAACACACGACCCGTAACTTCAAGCAACGCCAGCTCGCGACGACAGCCCGCGCACCGAACCCGATGCGCCGATAACTCCGTCACCAGCGAACTCGAAAGCTCACCGTCCAGATAGGCGTCAAAGAGTTGTCGGGCCTGCGTGCAATTCATGAAAGAAACGTCCCATTCCATGTCGCGAAAAGCCACATGGCTCCGCGCGCTTGTCTAATTCCTCTTACACGGCCTCCTGGCGCTGGTTGCGGTTGTTTTCAAATTCCTGACCTGCGATCGGCTCCAGGAATTCGCGAAGTTTCGTCCTGGCCCGGTGCAAATGACTTTTCACGGTCGCCGACGGAAGCTGGAGAATTTCTGAAATCTCCTGGCAGCCCATAGCGCTTTTATAAAAGAGCAAAACGACGGCACGTTGAGGTGGACTTAAACGGTCCACCGCCGACCACACGGCCCCGCGAAGCATCGCCGCATCCTCGGATTCCAATCGCGAAGTCGCATCCGCTTCTGAAGTTGCGGGCAGCACCAGATTATCCGTGGCCGATGGAGCACTCTTCCTGCGACGAAGTCGATTTAGACATACGCGATAGCCGATAGTGAACAGCCAAGTGCTGAACCGAAAATCACAGGAAAACGTGTCGAGCGAAGCAAAGGCCTTGAGGAATGCATCCTGGCAAATGTCTTCAGCCTCATGGTGATCGCGAACCATTCGCCATATAAAGGCAAAGAGCCGATCCTTGTGCTGGTCAATGAGTTCACGCAAAGCGGCTTTATCCGACTTGCGGACTCGCTGAATGAGCTGTCGTTCGTGTTCGCGTGTGAGTGCAACTTGTTCCACTTGAGTCCCCTTCGATGGCGGATTCCACCCGGTCCGCCCTCGCAAAGGTGCGGCTTCCGGGCTAAGCTTACAATCGTCCTAAATTATAGGTGATTTACAGGACAACCCAAGGAACTTTCTAACCTATTAACAGGTCGTTACTTATGGCAAAGAAAAAAACGACCGATAACAACGTTTGCCAGAACAAGAAAGCGATCTATCGCTTCGAAATCCTCGAAACTCTCGAATGTGGCATCGCTCTTTTGGGTACCGAGGTAAAGAGTCTTCGCGAAAAAAATGCCTCAATTGATGAAGCCCACGTCCGGATTGATGACGGTCAACTCTGGCTTGTGGCCGCTCACATCGCCCCTTATTCGTTCAGCCATCACCTGAATCATGAACCGACCCGCAAACGAAAATTGCTCGCTCATACGCGAGAAATTCACAAGCTGCAACCCAAGGTCGATCAACGCGGCTTCACGCTGATTCCATTGCGGATTATTTTCAACGCTCGTGGTCTGGCAAAGGTCGTCATTGGTCTTGCGCGGGGCAAGACGATGGGCGACAAGCGTGAGACACTTAAAGCCCGCGAACACAAGCGCGAGATCGAACGGGAAACGCGACGCAAATCCCGCTGAACCGTCCGCAGCGATTTTCACCACGGAGGATACGAATCTCACGAAAGTAGGCGTTTCATTGAAAGACTTGACTCGTCCGTGGTTGATCGTGATTTCGTGTGCGTTTCTCACTCTCCCAATCCCTACTTCGTGAGCTTCACGTCCTTCGTGGTTCAATAAAATGTTTTGGTTACAATGAGACCGATGGCGAACTCGAGACCCATTGCCAATGGAAAGCCTCGCCGGCCGCTCAACTACAAGCAGGCCGGCGTCGACGTCGATGCCAATACGCGCTGGGTCGGTGCGATTGAATCCGCGATGCGCAGCACCTATGGCCCGCGCGTGTTCAAAAATCGGCACGGCGGCTTCGCAGGCCTGTTCCGGCTCGATTACGACGAGAGCCTATTCCGTCGCAACTATCGCAAGCCAACGCTCGTCGGCTGCACCGACGGCGTGGGCACCAAGGTCCTGCTGGCCGTGGAAATGAACGATCTCTCCACCATCGGCATCGACCTGGTGGCCATGAACGTCAACGATCTCATCACCTGTGGTGCGGAACCGCTCTTCTTTCTCGACTATCTCGCGGTGAACAAGCTTGATCCGGGACACTTGTTGCAAGTGATCGAGGGAATTGCCAACGGCTGTCGTCAGGCCGGTTGCGCCCTGCTCGGCGGCGAGACCGCCGAAATGCCCGACGTGTACAGCGCGGGCGAGCTCGACCTTGCGGGCTTTGCTGTCGGCGTCGTCGAATTAAATCGGGTAATCAATGGTCCGAAGCATGTGTCACGCGGCGACATCGTCATCGGCCTGCCCTCCAGCGGCATCCACTCCAACGGATACTCGCTCGTTCGCAAGCTCATCCAGGCCGGCGGATGCAAGCTCGATCGACACTATGACGATCTCGGCGAAACGCTCGGCGCCGCCGTTCTGCGACCCACGCGAATTTACGTCAAAGCCGTTCAGGCCGTCATCCGCGGATACAAGCGAAAGCAGGTCATCACCGGCATGGCCCACATCACCGGCGGCGGATTGCTCGAAAACATCTCACGCGTAATTCCGACAAAGTGCGACGTGGTGCTTACTCGATCGGCCTGGCACGTCCCGCCGATCTTTGAGTTCCTCCGCAAACTCGGCACGACGCAAAAGGAAATGTACAAGGTCTTCAACATGGGGTTGGGTTTCGTGCTCGTCGTCAAGCCGTTCTACATAGAAGGCGTGATGCGCATCCTCAAACGCGCTCGCGAAAAACCGCTTATCGTCGGTCGCATTGAACGCGGAACGCAAACGGTAAGATTTGAAGAATGAGAATCACTTCAATCGGGTTGTCCTCTTTGGAGTCCGCCTCTTTGGGAGGTTGCAGGCTCGTCCACGCGCAACATGCCGGCTCGCGCCACGAATATCGCCAGCGCGACCAGAACGGTGAAGTACAGTGGAATCAGGTAGCGGGTGCGGACCACGATGGCCGAGCAGCCCAGCAGGCCGAAGCCCAGGCTCAGCGCATAGCTCGTTCGCACCACGCGGCGGACCGACCAGCCCCGGTCGATCAGTTGGTCATAATAATGACTTCGGTCTCCGAGCATCAGCTTTCGACCAGCTCGAGAGCGGCGAACAAGCGTCAAGACCATGTCACAGAGTGGTAGCCCGAACACCATCAAGGCGCCGCAAAGCCAGCGAATCGCGTGCGACTGAGCGAACAGGAGGATCAGCACCGCGGCGTTCATCCCCAGCAGCATCGACCCCGCATCCCCCATGAACATGCGGGCCGGATTGCGGTTGTATGGCAGGAATCCCAACGACGCTCCCATCAGTGCGAAGGACAGCACGATGCGGGCAGTGTTCAAGGGCAACACTTGCTCGTCACCGTGCAGGTGCATGTGAACGGCCAGAGCAAGGAACCCCGCGGCCGCGATCCCCATGACTCCGGCGCAAAGACCGTCCAGACCGTCAATGAGATTCACCGCATTGCAAGAGCCCATAACGAAAAGCGTGGTGATGCCGATCGCGGACGCCACTCGAAACCACGCTTGCTCCTGTGGCAGGAATCGCTCCAGGAAACGAACGAAGCCGAGAAACCCGTCGTGGCCCATGCCGAAACCAAGGAGGATCGCCGTCACAACGCCGAGCCCGGCGAGCTTTGCGCCCGGGCGAATTGAAACCAGGTCATCGATCAATCCCAACAGGGTCGCGGCGATTCCGGCCAGGATTATCCCCACCATTCCCCAGGTTCTCAGAATCGGATGGAGCTCAGTCAGCGGCCACGGATAGTCCGGACGGTATAGCCGGAGCGCCAATGCCAAACCGGCCACCCAACCAAGTAGAATCCCGATGCCGCCAAGGTAGGGAACCGGGAGCTTATGAGGCTTCAACCAATCGTCGGGACGATCAACGACGTTCCAACGGAGGGCCGCGCGTCGACAGAACGGTCCCACTGCGAGAGTCACGGCGAATGAGCATGCCGCGATCCACCAGTAAGCCCGAATAATATCAACGACCGTAATGCTGGTTTGCGGCAAGCGTGCCCACCCGGAATCCGATCGGGCGGCGCAGGAACACTCCCACCGATTTGCGCCCGAACAGATCCATTGTCACCAACTATGTGAGACCGGCAAGAAAACATTCGATGGCCATGCCAAGATCATAACGTTCTCCTCCAAACTATCGACGATTTTGAGCCGGCTTATGTCACTCAATGGGGCGACCTGATCTCCTGAACGTCCGGGAAATCACCGTTCCGTCGATGCTCGCCATTCCTCATCGCCTTGAAGTCGCTTATAAAGCTCCGGCCGGAGGAAATGCAGAATCGCGCCAATGGGACGCCTCAAATGCAACTTGCACGCAAATGGATGGGGAGTGAAGCCGAGTGAACGCTTGAAAGCCTCCAAGGACTCGATCCGGCTCAATAGACTATAGTGTGCGCGAATGGCTCCCGCCTGCGCCGCTGATCGAAGGGCGAGAAAGATCAAGCCGTCATTGGGCCGTCCGCTCACCCGATCCGAATGCGACGCAATCGCGTCGATGTAGATAGTTTCATCGAGAACTCGCGCAATCATCCAGGCACAAAGGAGTCCGCGACCGCCTGATTCACGCGCGGCAATCACCGTGCTGCCGGGCATTTGGGCCAACTCCGCCCAGCTTTGCCCGAATTCTTCGGCTCCCATCGTGCGATTCCAGCCGGTGCGTTGGACATGGCTGTTCCAGACGACACGAGCTTCTTCGGCAATCGCAGCGTCGTCAGGCCGCACGACTTCATAACGAAGTTCTCGAAGTGCGCGACGAACGGCGCGTCGCTTGTCACGATCGATTCGGTCGAGGCCATAACCATGGAGATCGGAGATGACGTTTTGCCGTACAATGGAATTTGATTCGGCTTCGATCGTCGGAAATTGCCAACCGAGAAGCATCGGGCGCGGTCGGACGCTCGCGGCGTTCGTGATCGGCCTGAAGAAATCGACCGGCCAGGCGAAGTACGGCTTGACCATCCACCACCAACGCCCGGTCGAATCCTGAATCGGCTTTTGGCGACGAAATCGCCGCGTGAGGCCATTGTAGTACCACCAGAATTCGTTGTGTTGGACGGTGCAAACGGCTCGGCAATAGGCGTCAATGGTCGTCTTCGCGAGCGGCAGCGAGTGGAACTCGGTGTCGACTACGCCCGAATTGGAGGAGCTTGAATCATCAGCCTTCTGCATTTCGTGGCTCATCGCCGATCGGTCGCCGTCAGACATTTGCACATTCATTTCGCTTTGCGCGTTCATTTTCGTGGTCGCAGGTGTATCGGGCAATGGGACATAGTGACATAAGCGGCCGAATGCGCTATCTTTCGGGGAACTATGTTCACGATTCACGGCCTGGACAACGCCCATTTAGACGTCGATCGATGCGTTCTCACGGTCGGCAATTTCGACGGCGTGCATCTTGCGCACCAGCGTTTGATCGCCGAGGCACTTCAGGCCGCTGAAGCATTTGGTGTGCCGGCAATCGCCCTGACATTCGATCCGCATCCATTGACAATCGTTGCTCCTGCCCGCGCACCCGTCAGACTTTGCACGCTGTCCGACAAGCTTGCCTGGCTTGATTTCGCCCGACTCGATGGGGCGGTCGTGGCCCGCAGCGAGCCCCAATTGCTCAGTACGGAGCCGGAAGCATTTGTTCGAGACGTGCTCGTCGCGAAGTTCCATCCAACTTGCATCATCGAAGGGCCAACGTTCGGCTTTGGGCGCGGTCGCAAGGGTACTCCTGAATTACTTCGGCAAATGGGGCCGGCACTGGACTTCTCGGTTCGTATTGTAGAGCAGGTCACGGTCGACGCCGACGGCGAAACAGTCACTGTGTCGAGTTCATTGATCCGGGGTCTTGTCCGCGGCGGCGACATGTCGCGCGCGGCGCTTTGCCTGGGGCGACCCTACCAAGTCACAGGGATGGTCATTCGTGGTCACGGGCGCGGACGCAAGCTTGGCTTCCCGACGGCCAATCTTGGGAAGATCGAGCAACTCATCCCCGCTGACGGCGTCTACTCCGGTCGCGCGAATGTCGGCGACAGCTCTTGGCCTTGCGCGGTCAGCATCGGCTCGACGCCCACCTTTGGGGCGAACGAGGCGCGGCAGGTCGAAGTGTATTTGCTCGATTTTGACGGCGATTTGTATGGCGAAGAATTGCGGGTTGAGTTTGACCAGATGCTGCGCCCGCAGCAGAAATTCGCGTCGCTCACGGAATTGAGCGACCAATTGCTTCGCGACGTGCAGCAGGTTCGCAATGGGGCTGCGGCATTTGATTCCTGCACGCCGCGCGTGCATCGATATGAGGCGACGGCATGAACTCAATGGACGACAAGTCAATTGCAGACGCCGCGAAATTTTTGTCGAACATTTGTCGCCCGCTGCTGATCTCGCATGAAAAACCTGACGGAGACGCACTTGGATCACTCGTTGCTCTTCGTTCGATGTTTTGGGCGCGCGGCATTCAAGCAACTGCAATGTTGTTCGATGCGACTCCCGAGCGCTACAAGGGATTCGTCCGGGGTGACGCGTTCGCATATTTTTCTGCTCCTACGACGGGAAAAATACTCGCAGAATCTGATGCGATTGTGATTCTCGATACCTGCGCATACTCCCAACTCCGGCCGATCGCCGATTGGCTTCGAAATTCCAGCGTGCCGAAGCTCGTGTTCGATCATCATCAGACGCGCGAGGATCTTGCGGATGGCTACGTGATCGATGCTTCGGCGGCCGCCACATGTCTGATTCTGTATGAATTCGCGAGGATGACAAGATGGAATCTCGACAATGACGCCATCAATGCGCTCTTCATCGGCATCGCCACGGACACCGGCTGGTTCAGGCATTCAAACACTGACGGAAGAGCGCTGTCCGCTGCGGCCGAGCTGAGCGCTCGCGGCGTTCGACCGTTTGAGCTGTTTCAGTCACTCTATCAGCAGGATTCAGCGGCCCGCGTGAAGTTGCTGGGAGCGGCGCTGGCGTCGCTGGAATTGCACGAAAATGGCTTGGCGGTGATGACGCTGGATCGCGGGGCGTTCGCGGGAACCGGTGCGACGCCAGCGGACACCGAGGACATCGTTAACGAGCCGCTGCGAATCGCAACGGTTATCGCTTCGATTCTTTTCGTCGAACAGGAGGACGGTATCGTCCGCGTGAATTTCCGCAGCAAGCCGCCAATCGGAACCGCCAAGATGACAACACCTGATTTTGACGTGGCCTCACTTGCGGCGACGTTCGGCGGTGGCGGTCATCGGCGTGCGGCGGGCGCTAGAATCAATGGCCCGATTTCAAGGGTGAAACAACAGGTGATCGCCAAAGCGATAGCCGTCATCGCCGGCGCTAAATCCGTGTGATGAGCGAAGGGTTCTCGCGTAAGAACACTTCGACATGCCCTGCGTATTTCTGCATCGCCTCACGAATCGCCGATTCTTCATCATTAACGATTTCGGGGTCAATCAGCCATTCCACCAGCCGCATCCGATAGTGAAAGTTCTTCTCAGGGATAAGGAAACCCTGCACAATGGGAGCCTTGCAACGAAGGGCCGCCCACATCGGACCCGACAGAAAGAGCTTCCGTTCGCCGAGAAACGTCACTTCTTCCATTTTTTGATTCGGATGTCGCGCGCGGCTGACGTCCATCGCGCTGCCGAGCAAATAGCCTTCCTTGAAACAGCGGAAAATCTCCCGCGGAAACGAATCTGAGAAGATAATTCGCGAGCGGCCAAACTCGGGATATTTCCGGTCAAATCGCTGTTGAATGAATCGCCTCAGTCCGCCTTCGCGGCGATCACGCACACCGACCACCTTATAGCCGCGAAGGCAGAGGAGCATCCCCACGACATGGATCGAGCTTTGGTGGGCAAGGGCGACATAAACTCCGCGGCCGCGATCAACGACCTGGTGAAGCAACTCTTCGTTGTCGATTATCAGCATTGTTTCGGCTTGGGGGCGCGGTATGCAATCAAAGATCATGTAAAACAATTTGTCGCAACGGCTGCGCATGAAATGCTCGCGAGATTGTTGAAGTCGTTCACCCAGCGTCGGCTTCCGGCCTAACACTCGCGCCAACGCCGCGTAGAAGCGCCACCTTCGCCTAAAATTGACGAGCCATTCGCACGTGCCGAATGCCCGACCGAACCAATAAAGCCCTGTCGGCCGAAGAACCAGGAGCATTGCGCTCAAGGTTCCATGCGTCGTGGAGAATGCAAACCGCTGCCAGCGTGACAAGTCCGGCGTATTTGATTCCGAGTCCGTATCACGTCCTGCTTCCGGTTCGGGCGTAATCGCGGTGGTCGGAGGCCGCTCGGACGTGGTTGAAATCAAATCAGCCATTCAAACCAATTTATCCGTTACATGAAAAACCCTCAAGAAAGTGGGTCCAGTGCCGCATCTCGATTTCGTCGAACACGAATTACAAACCAAACCTGTTACGTGCCCCCTTCGTCCCCTTTATCAAGGAGGGAGGCAATATGACATGCCGGCACGCGCCTCATTTGGAATTCATATCACTTCATTCTTGATGACAATGGAGTAAACTTCGCATCATGCTCAAAGCGGGACCATTTGAAATCTATTCCGTGCAAACCGGCACGTTTCGTCTCGATGGCGGCGCAATGTTCGGCGTCGTTCCGAAGACGCTCTGGTCGCAGCCGACCCCGTGCGATGAACTGAATCGGATTTATTTAAGCACGCGGACGCTAATTGCCGTGGATCGCGCAAATCGACGCGTGGTCATCGCCGATACCGGCTGTGGGTCGAAATGGAGCACGAAGGAGGCCGACCGCTTCGCAATTCAGCATGACGGCGACGCGATCACACGGGCGTTATCATCGCTCGGCCTGACGAATGAAGACATTACCGACGTGGTGGTCACACACCTGCACTTTGATCACAACGGCGGGCTGACCGATTGGGCGGACAAGACCGGCGGCAAGACCGTGCCCAAATATCCGCGGGCGACGCATTGGCTCCATCGCAAGCATTGGGAGCATGCCCAGTCGCCGACGCTCAAGGACCGTGCATCGTTCCTGCGTCCGGATTTCGAAGGACTATATGAGGCCGGCCTGCTCAAGCTTGTCGAAGGTGACGGTCCGCCGCCGCCGTTTGAGGGGCTTGCCTGGTTCCTATCCCATGGCCACACGACGTATCATCTCCATCCGCTCTTCGGCGCGGGCCGTGAGCGCGTGCTTTTCATCGGCGACCTCGTTCCCACCGCCGCTCATCTGCGACTGCCGTGGGTGATGGCCTACGACCTGCGACCACTGGTCACCATTCAGGAAAAAGAAGACATCTTCCGGCATTGCCTCGACGACGGCTGGGTGCTGGCATTTGCCCATGATCCCGCAGTTGCGGGCACGGCGATCGATGGAACTCCCGATCGTGCGATTGCCTCAAGGCCGCTGCCGCTGGAGATTTCGTAGACAGCGATTGCAAGAAGAGAGTTAGGCGCGAGCCATCGAGATGGCTCGCAACAGGATGTAGAGAATGGTCCATCCGCAGATAAAGTAGAGCGTTCCCATTCGCCCCCAAATAGCTGCCGAGGCTGCGAGACCGGCCGGAAAGATAATTGCAGTGGCAAGTCCCACGCGCAAACCCACACGATTCTTTCGGATTGCTTCCGCTTGAGCAGCCGAGACGATCGTCTCCGCACACTCAGGACACGGATATCCGACTCGCAGCGTGCAGAGGTTGTAGCGGCACTTATGACAAAGTTGATCGCTTTCGATAATTGCTCCGGAAACAGACCCGGGGGGTTGCGTAACTTGATTGCCGACTGAGCCGCGTCCCTGACACAGTTTGCAATCGCCCCAAAGTAACTTTCACCACGCGAATACCACAATGAACGGGCCTAAGACCGACATTTGAATAATCGCGTCATTCGTGTACGCTCTGTTCGTGGTTGGTATGTCAACGATGCGCGGCCAGTAAAACCAACATATTAAGAATCCTGCAGCTGTCGCGAGTATCGGGAATAGAAAATCAGTCGTCTCTCCGCGACCGTTACAAGCTGGACATGTCTGCGTCGAATCGTCCATTTGATCGCTGATTTGTAGCGATTTCGATGAACTCTAGCAATGCCGAATCAGACAGTTCACGGCCCGTTAAAGCGGGTCGTAAATTCCATCAAATCCAAATTATCGACGTCGCCATCATTGTCGAAGTCGAATTGCGTCAGACAATTCGCGGTCGGTGCGGCAAATGCGGGCACGCCCTTGTCGCCACTGAAACAAGTCTGCAGACCCATCGCATCAAACAGATCAAGATCGCCGTCGCCGTCTTGATCACCGATCAAGCAGCCGCCGCGACATGCACTGGTGATGCACGGGGTGAGCAAAATACAAGGCAAGCTGCTGTCGCCGCACACGGCGATGCCGCCCTGAGCGGTACATGCAGAAAAAGGAAAGTTTGCGTTGCAAATGCCGTTGGAATAGCGGCAGTTCACTAAATTCGGGGCATCGCAAGCCCCCGGCGGCGTCGTGCATGGACACAAATCGTGGCAGTCGTCCAGGCCGTCGCCATCGCAGTCAGGCACAGGCACGCAGTCATCGGGGAAACCATCGCCATTGCAATCCGGCTCGCAACCGTCAGGAACGTTGTTGTGGTTGCAATCGGCACATGACAAATCGTCGGGTGGACAGTCTCGGATGTCGCACAAATCGGCGATGCCGTTGTGATTGCAATCCTCTTCGCACTCATCGGGCACGCCGTTTTGATCGCAATCTGCGCTGATGCCGCATGGCGGCGGACAGAACGGCTGACTGTTGCAATCAATATCGCAGCAGTCAGATAGCCCGTTGTGATTGCAGTCGCGGCAACCCTCCCCCAGCGTCGGACCCAGCGTCTGCACGTTGAACGAAATGGGAAACCCCGGCTTGAACAAACCGATTGTGGCCGTCGTGAAGTCCGGGGGCGAGTTCACGTCGAATCGGTAGTTATACAGCGTGCTCCATCGCAGTGCATTCGCGTTTTGATTCTGCGCATAAGGGACCGTGGACCAGACGATCTGATCGTTCGCGACGGTCGCGGTCCAATCATCGCGCGAATACGGCTCGCCGCTGTGATAATCCACGTCGTGAAATCCAATGTTCTGCACGACGGCCTGCTGCGGAAGCGGAATGGTGAATGAGCCGCCCGAGCGGTCGGAGTTGAGGTTCTCGATCGCGTATTCGTAGTGCCAGAACGTGTTGCCCACGTTCGTCGCCCGAACCCCGACTAGAAACAATCCCTCACCCGGCACGCGCGCATTCACCAGCTGCACCGCAGCATCCGACGCCTGCCACGCATTGATCACCGGCTCTTGATCCACCGTCGACGCGTTTACATTCACATTCACGTTGTAAGTGTCCTTAGTCGCGTCGTACGTCACTAAGGCCTGACGATACGAAGCGTTGTTCTCCGCATTTCCAGCGGCCGCATCGTCCGCCGTCACATAATGTCCCTGAAGAAAATAGAGTGCGCCGGCGTTCAGCGTGGAATCCACATCCGAATAATGAAATTGCAATCTCGCATCGACCGGCTGAACGCCGGAATATCCCGCCGGCGGGCCTGGGTTTGATCCCGCATAGGCGTTAATCACCGATGCCGGTCCGGTTTGGCCCCATCCGTTATTGAGCATGGCATCGTAAACGTCGGAGCAACCGGGGTTCAATTCGTACCCGCCCTGGTTGGGCGTTGAGCAGGACGATTGGCAAGTGATGGTTTCATTTGTGGCGAAGAATCCATGCTTAACCCACGAAGTGCCGATCTGCTCGAATCGACCGTTCCATAACCGGAACATGCCTGTGCGGATCACAGGATGGTGACTGGAGAACGGATCCCAGTCGAGTGGCGTCGTTCCAAAGTTGCACGACCGCGTTCCCACGGAAATGGCGTCGATCTTCTTCCCGTCGATCGGATCCGTGCACGCCTGGTAAATCGCAGGGCTCGAGTGCGGAACCGTGCAGACATCATTGTACGTCCCTTCGATGTCGGAAACGATGACATCCGGGCCGTTCCCCGTCGCTACGCCGCCCTCACCCGCGCGAACCGCAGCCGCAAGCGGCATCATGAACGTAAGAACGCCAATGATTGCGAAACGATACCCCGACATGTTTCCCCTTCCCCCAATTCCTGCACGATACTATGCACCTACGATGGGGAGATGCGAAGATTCTACATAGTAGGCACTCAATTCCGCAAGGGACGAACCCAAATCCAAGGAAATTATCGGCGACCCGACTTGGTGTAGCGTGCCGCAGTGCAATTCGCGGGTGCTTATATGACCTCCAGCGTCTTACTCCCCTGATGGACGAACCCCGCGTGAACCACGATCGCGGCATAGATTTCGCCAGCCCCGGCCCGATGCAACACCTTCGCGCACTCATTCAGCGTCGCTCCACTGGTGCGAACGTCGTCGATCAGCAGCAATCGGGGCTTGTTTAGCGTGACGCCACGACGCAATGCAAAGGCGCCACGTACATTTTCGATGCGTGCGGCAAACGACAGGCCGACCTGATGTGGACCTGCTTTCACGCGCCGAAGCAACGGCACATGCGGCAGCCCGAGCTTCTTTGCAACATGCGCCGCAATCGCATCCGCGGCATGGAAGGGCCGGGCGATGCGACGCTTCCAATGCGTCGGAACCGAAACAACCGCTTCGACACGATCGATCCAGAGTGCGGCCGCGAGGGCGTCAGCCAGCCAATTCGCAAGGAATGGTTCAAGGTCGTCGCGGGCATGATACTTGTACGCACGAACCAGACCGCCGATCGTGCTGCGATACGCCGCCACGCGGACCATGCCGCGAATCTTAGGCTTTGACGTGCGGCATTCGCTGCAGCGGTTCTTCGCCACTTCATATAGTGCCACAGTTGCGGCACACGTCGGACAGGCCTTCTCGGAACGAGAAATCTCGATACTGGACGCGCAATCCGCGCACATCGAGTCGCTCAACAGCCCCGCGTGAGCGCCGCATGCAAGGCAGCGCGGTGGAAAGAGAAGATTCACGCCGCCGTTGATGATTCGATGAATTGGCGATGCAACATTCATCATCTCATTGGTCCGTCCCATTCGCACGACCGCCGTCAGTCATATAAAATACGCCCCAAATAAAGGAGCGACAAACGATGTCCAATGCAGCCGTTGGCGTGATCGGAATCGGAATCATGGGTGAACCGATGGCCCGCAATCTCTTGCGTGCCGGGTTCACCGTCCACGTGAATTCGCGAACCAAGGCCCGTTGCGGGCGAATCTGCGGCGAAGGCGCCGTCTGGAGAGAATCGCCCGCGGCCCTCGCGGCGGTCTGCGACCTCATCATTTCGATGGTGCCGGATTCGCCTGATGTACGGGCCGTCTATCTCGGCGAGAGAGGCCTATGCACAAATCTACGCCGCGGCGCACTGTGTATCGACATGTCCACAATTTCGCCGGACGTGGCGCGCGATGTCGCGAAAGAAGTCGAACGACGCGGTGGCCGATTCCTCGACGCTCCGGTTTCCGGCGGAAAAACCGGCGCCGAGACCGGCAAGCTTGTCATCATGGTCGGCGGCGCTGCGGACGACATCGCTCGGGCACAACCCATCTTCGATGCACTCGGCAAGGCGACAATCCATTGCGGACCCGTCGGCAACGGACAACTCACCAAACTGTGCAATCAGATTCTCTGTGGAGTGAATCTGCTGGCCGTCAGTGAGGCAATTGTCTTCGCAAAGCGAGTCGGACTTGATCCGCAAGTCATGCTCAAGGCCGTTTCCGGCGGAGCGGCCGGCTCATGGGCTTTGGAGAATCTCGGTCCGCGAATGCTCAATCGCGATTTCGCGCCGATGTTCATGATCGATTTGCAACAGAAAGACCTTCGCATCACCCTCGATACGGCCTACGCACAAAGGGCCGCTTTGCCCGGCACGGCGCTGGTGAATCAATTGCTGACGGCCAATCAGGCCGCCGGAGAAGGCCGCGAAGGCACGCAGGCGTTGATCAAAACCATCGAGCGACTCGCAAGCCTATAACAACAAATCGATTTCGCGACCGCATTTTCGCTTGCGAAAGCTTTGTATTGCGCGGTGCACAATGCGAATTCGGACCTTACAAACCGTTGACAGGCTGTGCTCATTGGCCTTATAATCTAGTCAGTTTCGGCTCGCGACACCTTGATTCGCCAGAGCGTCGCACGCTGGACGGGTGGTCGATCTGCGACGGCGGTTTTGGGGAGCAGGGAATGAAGCCATACCCGCACGCATTCGCGCAATCGCTGCAATCTCAAGCTCTTCCGCACGCGGCTCAGAGGGATCTTATGAAAAATCGGTTGTCGGTCTGGACGCTCGGGTTGGTGGCAATCAGTAGTTTCCTGCCCACAAGCGACGCGGTCGCGCAGGCGCGACACAGCGCGCCGTCGTACATTGAGGCGGGACCGAAAACTCGAAGCCGGCTGCACACGGGTCAGGTAATCGACCTCGACACCGAAACCGTCAGCAAGGCCGTCTGCGGCTCGGACCAATCGAAGATTAACGAGACCTTCCTCAAAGAGAACTTCCAGAAGATGAAGGCGCTCGAGGCCGCGCACCCATACAGACCGCCGGCAGGCAACGCAGTAGCGGCTACGGATCCGCCCCACTTTCAATTGGTGTTTAACGTCACCGGCTCAGTGCCGGCCGATGCTACGGATGCCCTTCACGAAATTGAGCACTACGTTTCCGGCCAATTCTCGAATCCAATCACCGTTGTCATCAACTTCAGCTTTGCGCCGCTCGGCGCTGGAATTCTTGGCCAGACATCAAGCAATTACACCAACGTCACTTGGCCGACAGCTCGAGCGGGCTTACAGAACGGAATGGACCCCAACGACACGATTCAGCTCTTTCTTCCACCCAACACGACGATTCCGGTGCGCTACGATGGCAATTCAGCCACCGTGACCAACGAAAATCGCGTGTTCGTGACCTTCGCGAATTACAATTCCACACTTGGCACGATTGGCGGCTCCGTAGCGACCATGCAATTTAGCAGCAACTTTAGCTGGGATTACACACCGCCGTCGATCACTCCGGGTTCGTTTTGTTTTCGATCCGTCATCACACACGAGGTGGGGCACGCACTTGGCTTTACCTCTGGCTCTGATTTCCGCAATCAAGACATCGAAATGCTCGACATCTATCGCTTCCAGCGAAGCGATGGCACTGGCGACTACAACCCCGACGATCTCACCGAATTTCAAAACACAGCCCGAATGGTGGATATCAACGCGCCGGGAACCAACGATGACGTGAATTCCGATCTTATATCGGTTGAGTATCAGATGGCCGATGGAAGCCCCGATCAGGCATCACACTTCCACGCCCAAAATCCGGGTATTTACATCATGGATCCGTCACTCTCGCCGGGTGAAACATTCCACCCCGTCTACTTTCGCGCCGGCGATCGGGATATGCTTGATGCCATCGGGTGGGAATATCCGCTGATCAATCAAAGTTGTCCGGAGGCGGCGCCAATGGCGTGCGGCGCAATACGATATCTCGACAACACCACGATCGACAATCCTGCCAGCCCGCTCTTTACCTGTCGTACCAGCGGCGGTCAGACTGGCACACTTTGGTATTCCTTTGTGGCGACACACACCTCGGCGCGAATTTCCACATGCGACAGCGTCGCTACGGACACGATCCTGGCCGTGTATGGCGGCTCGTGCGGCTCGCTCACCGAGATCGTGTGCAGCAACAACGTGGTGGGCTGCGGCGCCAGCGGCACGCAGGCAAGCGCCTGCGTCACCGGCCTGACTATCGGGAACACGTATTACATTCAGGTGGCGTCGAACAATTCCGGCACGCGGGGGCTCATTGCTTTGAAGATTCAATGCTCGTGCGACGGTGCGTGCTGCCTGCAGCCTCCGGCCACCTGCCTCCAAACTGATGAAGACACCTGCACCGCGTCGCTCGGCGGCACGTTTGCGGGACCGGCATTGGCCTGCATAGGAGATGTCAACGGCGACGGCGTCGACGAAGTATGCCAGACGCCTACGATCAGCCGCAGTCAGATCGTCACTGCGACGCAAGAGGATGTGGCCTCCAATTTCGACTGGAGCGACAACATTCCGGCATCGGCGGTGGTGGACGATTTCCCGGGCGACGGCCGACCCGTGCAGGCGCTCCGCTGGTGGGGCAGCTCGCTCGATGACACCGCTCCGCCCGACGGCTTCATCATTAGTTTCCACGAGCCGCTTACGGACGGTGCGGGAAGCGAAAGCGCCCTCGGCGTTTATTTCTGTGCGTCCAACGTCGTCACCGCGCGGACGTTGCCTGACCCCGGTTGCGACGCGCATCCGGTCACGGAATATTCCGCAAAACTATTCAATTGCTGCCTGCTGCAAGCGAATCCGGATTCGCGAACCGGCCTCACTCCGGCCCAGCCCGTGCAATTCGCGACGGATTTGTGCGTCGATTATGAGCTTGGCATCCAGGCTGTCGTAGGCGTGACGTATGGTACGCCTTCGTGCGTGCAGACGCTCACTGCCGGAGTGGCAACCGGAGATTTCTGGGGCTGGCACTCCACCAGCAATGACATTGGAGATCATCAGGCCTTGGGTGGACCGGTCGTGGTCGCGGGCGGAACCGATTGGCAGTATGGCCCGTGGAGTGCGGTTTCCGGCGGTTGCGGGGCGCACAATATGTCATTTGAATTGATCACCCAGACGGCCACCGCGGGCTTAACCGTCTTCTGGCAAAATGGAACTCCCGACAACTCCAATGGGATGTTGTCACAATACGGCGGCCAGATTTCTGATTCCATGACCGCGGATGACATTACCATTTCCGACCCGGCCGTGATCAACGAAATTCACTGGTTTGCCGACGAGACCAGCACATTCGTGTGGAACAACAACTTTCGGCTGGAAATCTATCCCGACAATGGCTCGAATGCGCCGGATGAGTCCGGCGGGCCGACTTTCGCTCTTTGGGTTCCTGACGACACCGGCACGGTTTCACGCACGGTGCTCGGGAATGGCGTTTTTGCGAACAAACGCGTGCGCTATGACGCGACGGGTTTGAATATCTCGCTGGCAGCCGGACATTGGTGGATCGGACTGGCGAGCGCCGGCACCGGTATCAATGGCACGACATTCTGGCTTACGAGCCACCGGCAAGGTGTTAGTTTGCTTTTCTTCGATGGAGAGTCGCAGCGCCGCATGCCCAGCGCCGGCGTGACCACGTTCCATCCCTGGAGCACTTATAGCGGTGGCTTCAAGTATGACATGGCCTTCAACCTTGTGACCACGCGCGTCACCGACTGCAACTGCAATGGAATCGCGGATGACATCGATGTTGCCAACGGCGGCGGAAGCCTGGACTGCAATCACAACGGAATTCCCGACGAGTGCGAGCCGGACTGCAATAGCAACGGCGTTCCCGATGATTGTGACATCGCTTTGGGGACGAGCACGGATTGTCAGCCGAACGGCGTGCCGGATGAATGCGACATCTTCTTCGGCACTTCCACGGATGCGCATCACGCCGGCCAGCCGGATGAATGTTGCTTCGTTTACGGGCCGCCGACGATCATTCCCGGCAGCGACGCCAAGAATCGATACCTCGGCATCGCCGGTGCAAACCCCGGTCGCAGCATGGCTATTCGGGTGAGACTGGTTTCGCTGCACCATCCAAATCCGCCGAATCTTCCGCAATATCCGTCGCCTGATTTCACGGCGTTTGAAGGACAGGATCGCTGGGTGGGTCCGCCGTCGCCGCGTCCGGAATCCGATTCCTCCCCGACGACTTTCATGGCGGCCAAATTGCAGTGTACGCCGTATTTCACAGACTGGAGCGCCATCGGCACGGTACATGTGTACGGATCGGAGATTGTACCGAGCTCGACATATCAGGTTCAGGCGATTGACGATTCATGCACTTCCGGACTTGGGTCGGAATCGAGTTATTCGACCTCGCTCTCGCTGTTGACCGCACGATGGGGAGACGTGACCGCTCCGTACCAGACGCCTTCACCCGATGGGCTTTCGCAACCCAACGTCAGCGACATTGCGACGGTCGTGGACAAGTTCAAAGACTCGCCGGCCGCAGGAGCCAAGGCCCAGGTACAACTGCAGCCCAATTCACCCGACCCGGCAACATCCGTGAATATTTCCGACGTGGCCTCGACGGTCGATGCATTCAAGCAGCTTGCGTATCCGTATCCCGGCCCGCAAGTTTGTCCGTGAGGCACTTGCGACGAAATTAACTGTGTGCAAGAAACGGCCCGCCGGGTCATCGTTCTGACAACCCGGCGGGCCTGAAACTTGCTTGCTGCCATCAGCAGCAGCGTCTGCTGCCTACGGCAGCCTACCTATTTGACTCTCCACTGGATCACCTCCCCTTTGAATACGGGTCCAACCCGAAACTCGCGGTGGAAAGTTTTCGGCCGCGATGCCCCGGAAATCCCGCCCCGCAGGCCGCCGCCCGCGGGCTCATCGCCCGACGAAAGTGAAAAGCGTCAACCGCCTGACACTTTGCGTCGCTCGGTCGGTTCGTCGCATTCTCGTCGGTCCGCCCGCTTTTGCGGCCTCACGCGAATGCCATCCCCGACATCCTTACTTTATCGCCTCGAAACGGGAATTCCAATCAATTTTTGTCCCACTTTGGACTTAATTCCGCCGGCACGCATGGACTGCAAATTTCACGGCCACAGTCCGAATAGGCCGACCGACTAATCTTGAAGCGCCCAATTGAGTCATTGGTATCATTCCCAGGAATGATGCAACCATCCGCGATCGACGATGAGCGCTTCATGCGTGCCGCGTTGGCCGAAGCACACGCGGCGTACGAAGATGGCGATGTTCCCATCGGTGGTGTCGTGGTCCGCGCGGGCCGGATTATCGGTCGCGGACGCAATCAGCGCGAAAAACTCAGCGACCCGACGGCCCACGCGGAAATAATCGCCATCTCCGCGGCCGCCGCCGAAGTCGGATCGTGGCGGTTGGAAAATTGCACGCTCTACGTCTCGCTCGAACCGTGCGCGATGTGCGCCGGGGCGATCGTCCTGTCGCGAATGGATCGGTTGGTATTCGGCGCGATCGACCCCAAGGCCGGGGCGTGCGTGTCTCTCTATCAGATCACTTCTGATTCACGACTCAATCACCGCGTGCCGCACGTCGCTGGCGTACTCGGCGATGAATGCGCGGCTCTGCTGCGCGATTTTTTTGCCGAGCAACGCGCGAAAGGAAAGAAGTGAATGGCAAGGCATCTCAAATTTGAAACTTCAGATCAGAGGTTCTTGTTTTCAGGTTGGAAAATCACGGTATCGACGATTCAGGTTTGATGCCTGAAATCTGAAATATCAGATTCCCCTACTTGCTGAGTCGATCCACAGCCTGCCTCGCCTCAACGTCATCAGGATTTTTCTGCACGGCCTTTTGAAACGCTTGCAACGCCTCTTCGCGCCGTCCGGAATTCTCCAACGCCACACCCAAATTGAACTGAATGCCCGGCAAATCCGGCTTTGCCGCCAGCGCCGCGCGATAGTGGAGAATCGCCTCTCCATAATTCCCCTGCAACGCCAGTGCCATCGCAAGATTCAGATGACACTCCGACGATTCAGGAAATGCTCGAAGTCCTAGAACAAAATATGCTTCCGCTTCCACGAGGTCGCCGTGTGCGGCCAGAGCCATGCCCGCATTCATGACGGCCATCGCGTCCAAACGGTGCTCATCTTGGATTCGCCAATTGATGGGTATGCCGATCGCAAGAGCCACGATGACAGCAGGAACGAGGGATGTGTATTGCTTTCTTCCAATTCTTCGGACGAATCCAACGCATCCAATGGCCGCAAAAAGCATCAGCGGAGGAACCAATGGAAATCGATATCGCCCCAGTACATAGAATGCCGCTACTGCGACCGACATTCCTGTCAGCATCAGATACACCGGCCAGAGCTTGTCTTGCTGCCGCCATTTCAGCGCGAGTCCCATCGCGGCAAGCGGGCAAAGCACTCCGAAGTGCCAATATCGCGTCACTTGAAGGATGGGAGAAGACTCTGCATAGACGGCATCACTCTCCACGTCGGCGACTTCATAGTGGTTCCAAGTGAGCGTCATTTTCCAGCCCAGCAGGCGCAGCCAACCGCCGAAATCAAGACCGATGTCCGCCCAGGCGCGGCTCATCCAATAGCTTGAAACTTCGTGCGCAGTGAGGCGGCGACACATCGCGCTCTGTGCCAGATTTGTGGCATCGGCGCGCTCATATTCCGGCGACTCATGGCCGGGAACCAGCGGATCGTATCGGCCGCTCGCCCCGCGATGATTGCCGATGTAGAAATTGGGACCGGCCTGAAACGTGGTGATCGACCATTCGCCTGACACGCCTCGATTGCGGATCGCAACTGGCAATAGCATCATCGCCATGCCAATCAGAAAGAGACCTGTGTGAAGAATGTGAGTTTTGCGCGAACCCGCGCCGCGAAACGGGGCCAAGCCGACAACGATCCACACCAGCGCATTCTCACGAACCAGCGCGAGCAAACCGAGAGCAACTCCCGCCAGGAGCCATCCCACTCGTGACCGGTCAACGATCGCCCGAGCCGTCGCGGCCAAGAAGGCGCACGTAAGCAGCGAACCCAGTGAGGCCTTCTGTACGATACCGTCATAAAAGACTGCCGGCCCGTACAGCGCAAGCATCGCCGCCGCGACCAAGCCCGCCGCCGCACCAAGCCATTTCCGCGCCGCGAACCAGAGCAGCCACACACCCGCCGCCCCGAAGGCGCATTGCATTAGGAGAATCTTCCACACGCCTTCGCCTGCGGCTTTGAACAAGACGGCAATCACGTAAGGGTAGAGCGGTGCCTGATAGTATCCTTCGTGGCCAATCCAATCGCCTTGTGCAATCCGCTGTGCCCACTCGTAGTAGCTCGCGGCGTCGCCGATCGGGTACCGGGCCGTTGGAACATCGCGAGTGCTTGTGATATTGATGACGCGAAGCGTGAAGGCAATGACGACGATAGTGGCGAGAATCCATCGTTCACGCCGCGCCTTCGCTACCGAAGAAGTACGCACCGATGGATTCGAAACTACCTGTTCGGTCTTGGGTAATGCGCTCAACGAATTGGGATTATAAGGGGACCAATAAAAAAGGGTGCATCAAGATGCACCCTACTGCGAATCATGATTATGCAGTTGCCTGAAGCCGTCTGTGACGCTTCCATGCCCTCGGTCATGCTGAGCGAAGCGAAGCATCTCGTACTTGAGATTCTTCGGTCGCCGTTGGCCACCTCAGAATGACGCCGTTGTCATCAACTCGACACCGCGGGCTGCAAATTCTCCAGGAAGCCTTCGAGCTTTCGGGCGCGGACCGGATGTTGCAATTTGCGAATGGCTTTGGCCTCCACCTGCCGCACGCGCTCGCGCGTCACCTTGAAAATCTTGCCGACTTCCTCGAGCGTGTACGTGTAGCCGTCGCCGATCCCGTATCGCAACTTGATGATCTCGCGTTCGCGATACGTCAGCGTCTTGAGAACTTCCTCGACGCGGTCCTTGAGCATTCCGTCACCGGCAGTACCCACCGGAGACTCAATGCTCTCATCTTCAATAAAGTCGCCGAAGTACGAATCTTCGCTTTCGCCCACAGGCCGATCGAGTGAGATCGGATGCCGCGAAATTTTCAGCACGCGGCGACATTCAGAAATCGGCATCTTCGCCCGATGGGCGATTTCGTCGATGGTCGGCTCGCGACCGAGGTCCTGCAAGAGCTCTTTGCTGATGTTTCGCAGGCGGCTCATGGTCTCGATCATGTGCACCGGGATACGAATCGTCCGAGCATGATCCGCGATCGCTCGCGTGATCGCCTGTCGAATCCACCACGTCGCGTACGTGCTGAACTTGTAGCCGCGCTTGTATTCGTACTTATCCACGGCGCGCATCAAGCCGGTGTTGCCTTCCTGAATGATATCAAGGAATGACAACCCGCGATTGCGATATTTCTTGGCAATGCTCACCACGAGGCGAAGGTTCCCCCCGGACAGGCATCGCTTCGCATCTTCATATTCGGAGAACACGCGCTGAATGGTCGTAAGTCGTTGACCGAGAGCCGCAGAATCCTCCAGGCAAAGCGAGCGAATTCCGGAAATTTCATCTTCAATCGCGGCGATTTCGTCCTCCGGCATTGTTGGCCGCTTCTTTTGCTGAATGAGTCGCTTCTCCAGTTCAGACTGCTTACGGAAAAGCCCACGAAGCTTTTTCATCAGCGGCTGGATGCGACTGGTTCGCAGCGATAGCTCTTCGAGCAGCTTCGAAATTTTTCGGCGACGCTCACGAATACTCAATTGCAGGTCGCGGCGGGCGGCCGCGGCAAGCCGCGACGACTGCAACTCCGTCCACGCCTCTTCATTTTTCTTGAGCAGTGTACGCACCGTCTGCAGGTTATAAGGAATGCGCGAACTGATGCGTGTCTTGGCCGCATGCTCCGACGTCGAAATCTTCATCGTCCGATCGAACGGCAGGGTCCCATCATGCACCTGCTGAAGAATATCCACCGCAAGATTGGCGCAGTAATCGCTTTCCAGCACTTTCTGACGGAAGGCCATTCGGGTGAGCTCAATCTTCTTCGCCAGTCGAATTTCCTCTTCACGCGTAAGCAGAGGAATTTCGCCCATCTGCGTCAGGTACATTCGCACGGGGTCGTCGATTCGCTTGGGACCCGGCTCGTCAACAACTTCCGCAATATCATCGAGCTCGAATTCGTCCGCATCCGGCAGCGCAGGAATAACTCCGTCATCGGGCGGATGGACTTGCGCTTTTGAATCAGCGGCTTTCGAAGTCTGCGCATCAGAATTGACTAGCGGACGATGGACGATCGGCTCTCGCCTTGCCGCACGAATGCGCGGAGCGAGCTTGGCCGCATCAATCTCATCCAGCGTCTCGACCTTGGCGGCCTCCAGACGAAGCAAAATGAGTTCAAGCTGGGTCGGATCAATGGCGTCGTCCGGAAGAATGGCGTTCATCTCTTCCCAGGTGACGAAGCCCCGCTTCGCGCCGCGATCAAGAAGCTCGGTAATTGCCGTCTCGATCGAATTCACAGCTTGTCCCATTGCTTCAGTCATGATTGCTCCGTGATATTTGAATCGCTCCCCACTATCCCACGACTTCGCTGCTTACTGCCCCGACTGTCCCATCCGAGTCAGCGGTTCGATCGATGCTCGATCCGCCGACTACACCACGAACCATTCGCTTCGGGGCAAAATGTCGATACGTCTGCACTGCCTCGGCAGACTCTATTTTTCCGTGTTTCGCGATCCGCGACGCTGCAAGGCGAAGCGTCGCGGCAAAGTTGCCACGAGCTGCACCGCGACGGACCAACTCGCCTATTCGCTCCGCATCGCCGGTGTCACTGCAACGAGCCAGCACGTCGGTCAGACGTACTTCTTGTGACTCGGCGGACAAATCTCGAAGCGCAATGGCAATTCGCCGATCGCATTCGTTCATAATTCTTTCAAATCCCGCCGCCTGCTCGAACCCATGAAGCAGGGCGGGCTCGTTCAACAAGATTTCAAGCACGTGCGTCCATGCCGCCTGCTCTTCATTGCGAGGCCGCAATGTATTCGCCGTCACAGCATCTCGCGTCGCCGCCGCAGGCGCGGAGGGCCGCAAAGGCCTCGGCTTCATCAGCCGGGAGATTTCCTCGCGACCCATCTGCAAAAGATGGGCGACCTGGTTGATCAGCAGGCCTCGCTGAATTGCATCCATGGCTTGTGCGGAGGCCGACTCGCCAACGACGCGAAGGAAATCGACAATCGCTTCCCGCTTCGCGGCGTCCGACGTGTCCGCGGAAAATCGCGATCGCGTCGCAAGCCACTTGAATTCTAGCGCGTCGACCGCTCGCTTCAACACGTCCGAAAACGCTACCTTGTCATGATGTTGTAAGAACTCGCTGGGATCCTTACCGTCCGGTATTCGGGCCAGTTTCACCTTCACGGAACGCGGAAGGGCCACGGAAATCGCACGATCCGCCGCAGTTTCGCCGGCCGAATCAGAGTCAAATAACAAAACAATTTCCGCGCAGAATCTGCGCACGAGATCAATCTGTGCTTCTGTAAGCGCAGTGCCGAGTGAAGCAACAGTTTCGCTAACCCCCGCCTGCTGGCAGGCAATACAGTCGGTGTATCCTTCAACGACGACCACCCGACCATTCGACGACATCGCCTCACGGGCCAGGTGGATTCCGTAGAGGTTGCGACCTTTGTCGAATAGCGCGTTCTGGCGAGTGTTCAAATACTTCGCCTTGTCTTCCGCCAGCGTTCGACCACCGAACCCAATCACCCGACCCGTCTGGTCATGAATTGGGAACATCAGGCGATTGCGGAATGTGTCGTACAGCTCACCGGACTCACCGCGGCGAATCAGGTCGGCCGCAAGCAACACGGGAATCGCAAAACCAGCCCGATTGGCCGCCAATTGCAATGCCCGACCATTTTCGACCGCAAGCCCAACACCAAAGGTCACTGCCGTGGACTTGCTAAATCCCCGGCCAAAAAAATATTCTTGAGCGGGCTGACCGGCACCACTGGTAAAATTCGATCGAAAGAACTCCAAAGCCCATACATTGACCCGTGCGATGTCCTGTCGGCTTACTTCATCACCCTCGATGCCGCTCGAAACGGTTCTTGGCTCATCAAGCGCGACCCCGGCTCGATCAGCAAGCAGCCGGAACGCCTCCATGAACGGTATGTTCTCCCGTTGCTGAACAAAGCTGAAAATGTCGCCACCCTTGCCGCACCCAAAGCACTTGAACAGCCCAAGCTCCGGATTCACGGTAAATGAGGGCGTTTTCTCGGAATGAAACGGGCAAAGCCCCAACCATCGCTTGCCGGAACGCTTCAAGCTGACGTGTTCGGAGATCAGTTGATGAATATCGATGCGATCGAGAACTTGCCGTTTTTTCAATTCCAGATTGAACAACGGTCTTGCCCTCAAAGCCGATATGCCAACCAGCGCCCCAAAAAGGGCTATTTTCGACACGCGCGAACGAGTCAGGACATACACTTCAAATTGCAAACTGTTAGTTTGGCGTGATCCTGCTCCCTACCGCTTAAAATATACAGCGCTTTTCCCGGACCGTCAAATATATTCATTCAAATTACGGAGTATGATTGATTCAATTTTTCTCGGCAAAATGTGCCCCATGTCGATCTGCTACCTTTCTATTGGATCCAACCTCGGTGACCGAATCAAATCCATGAGCTCGGCGATTCGGGCAATTGCGGCAATAAAGGGAATTGAGTTCGATCCCGTGGCCGATGCGGCCTCACTTTATGAATCATCTCCTGTGGGAGTTACGGGACAAAGCGACTACCTGAATTCCGCCCTCCGGCTGCGAACGAATACTACTCCATGGCGATTGCTGGAAGCCCTGCAGTCGATCGAATCAAGCCTTGGACGGGTGCGTTCAGAGCGTTGGGCAAGCCGAACAATCGACTTGGACCTGCTACTCTACGGTGACACCATCCTAAATGAGCCGGATTTGGCGATCCCCCATCCCAGAATGCACGAACGCTTGTTCGTCCTCGAACCACTGGCCGAGCTCGCCTCCAGTCTCCTTCATCCCATCGTACATAAGACGGTTACGGAGCTAGCGGCAAATGCCCGGACTATGCGCCCTGACGAACGAGCCCAACGGATCGCAGGCCCGGAGTGGACAGCGTGGGATAGGGCCGGTCTCAGCGGGTGAAAGCACGGGTCGAAAACCCCAGCCACATGGTCCTTGATGTGCTAGCAACGCAGACTCGACCGGACTGTGTGAAATTGCTAGTATTAACGATGTCTCCCCTGAATTGGCCTCTCATTGCAAACCGTCGGGCTATGCCCCGATGAGGCTTGGATTATGCGAATCTTTTGTAATCATCAGAGTTCATTTTGTGGGTTGATTGCTCTAACCGTTCTGGCAGCGTCCGCGTTTGAAGCCAGAGCCGCGATTCTGCAAACGGATGCTCATCTGACGGCCTCCGTCCAGGAGTTCATCAGCGGGCAGCCGGGCTCGTCCAGCGGCGACAGCGCAGACCATGATCCGACGAATCAGACGCTGCCGATTCTCGCGTCGGCAAATCTCGTCTCCACGGATTTGAATGGAACCGTTCAAGCGCTGGGGCAATCGTTCAGCGCCTTTGCCGATCCGACGCGCCTCGATCAACCTGATCCCGAGGAACTCGCCTTGGAGGCCGCCTGCTATTCAAACTCCGCCGATTTCGCTTATGCGGTGGCCACGAGCGCCGAAGAAGTGCGCACGGTTGTGTTCGCTTCGCCGGGCAGCACGGTCGCGCCGTCGGAGATCCAATTCCAGGCCAACGGGACTCGGCGGATTCAGAGCACGATTTTTCTCAACGGCGCGATATTGCTTTGGTCGACGGATGCACCGGAAAACGGAAGGTCGCTGTCCGCACTCATGGGGATCGAAATTACTCGCAACGACTCCGCCAAGCCGCTCTTTGTGGGTTCGCTTCAAGTGAATGGGAGCGACAATGCTTCGGCGGTGAAGGCGCATGTGCTCGTCACGGAGGAGGCCACCGTCGATGATCTCGCGGCCCTTGGCGTTTCGGAAGCTGCGATCGAAAAGCTTCGGGCATTGGCCGAGAGCGGAACATTGCGAATCATCATCCTTCCGCCGCAGCAACACACCTACAACTATCGCGTGACGGCCGACGAACAGTTTCAGCTCACGGCGCAGCTTA
>JACQFE010000065.1 GCA_016200265.1 Planctomycetota bacterium
ATGAAACATGGCCACATCCATCACCGCCGGCATGGGCCGCTTGTTCCGGTTGTCAGGCATTTCGCGTCTCCTTCCTCGAATCGCGTAAAACCTAACAACTACCGTACTTAATAGCCGGAGTCAAACAGAGAATCAGGAAAACTATTAAGTTAAAGCGAAATCAAGTTTGAAATCACCCGTGTGTGGATCAGGCACGAGTGGGTTGAACTCGACTCGTTGCACGTCCAACTGAATATAATCCAGCGAGTTTCCAGCCAAATCGAATTAGCCGATAGTCCCGCCCTGTCCTGCGCATGGGAACGGAAAAGCGTTGTTTGCCCATCGCCAAAGGATTCCTAATTCATCATTGTGACCGTTTGTCATTAAATTGGCGAGATCGCTAAATCCAGTGGAACTACCAGAGTCAAACCGGAATATACCCTTGTCTCCTGCTTCGAGAAATGGGCTCGCCAAGTCGTAATTGATTCCGCTTGACCCGTCGCCCGGCGAGGACTGCAATATGAATTGCACTCTCTGATCGGATTGCGGAGGCGTCGTGACATTGCCACTCAACCCTAACGTCCAGAGCAAGACCGGCCCAGCACGAACGCTAGAAGTACAAGCAAGGAGAGTCGCAGCTATCAGTCCGTAGGTTTGTCGTTTCATTACCCGACCTCCAAGTCGATTGAAAAGCAGAAGGCAGTATAGCTTCCGCGTAGAGGCATGCAAGCAATTTCCGCAGGAGAGTTGTCGCAAATGTTGGAAACGATGTACCGTGTCTTGCGCGTCGGCAAGCGGAATTGACGTTGGATTTTTCTGAAAGGCGCGCTCCCTCACGGTCGCGCCTCTGAAAGAAATCAAACTTCAATACTGCCACTCGGCAGGGGATGATTCCCATGCAGGCTCAAACGCAGTAAGATTCAGCCTTTACGCAAGGAAAGCGAGGATGGGAATGCCGACGATGGCTCAACAACCGTTAACCGCGACACAAGTACCCGGACGAACCGTTCGCCGAGGGAAAGTTCGCGACATTTACGACCTTGGCGACGAAGTTCTTTTGGTCGCGACGGATCGCATCAGCGCGTACGACGTCGTGCTGCCGACACCGATTCCAGAAAAGGGAATCCTGCTCACGAAGCTCTCCGAGTTCTGGTTCGATTACTTTGACCAGGACGTGCAACACCACCTGCTCGAAGTCGTCACGGACAAGGCCCCGCCGGGTTTTGAATCGCACTTGGATCAGCTTCGAGGCCGGGCCATGCGCTGCCTGAAAACTCGGGTGATCCCGATCGAATTCGTCGTTCGCGGCTATCTCGCGGGTTCGGGATGGAACGAATATCAGGCGGGCGGGGCGGTGTGCGGCGTCAAGTTGCCGACCGGCTTGCGTCAGTGCGATCAGTTGCCGACTCCCATTTTCACGCCTGCAACGAAAGCGGAAGTCGGACACGACGAAAATATCTCCTTCGACAAGGCCTGCGATCTCGTCGACGAGAAAACGATGCGAACGCTTCGAGATGACAGCATCGCGATCTACACAAAGGCCGCCGAATATGCGAAATCTCGCGGCATCATCATTGCCGATACGAAATTTGAATGGGGCGAGCGAGACGGCGAATTCCTGCTGATCGACGAAGTTTTGACGCCGGATTCGTCGCGCTTCTGGCCCGCCGATCGTTATCAGCCCGGACGCGATCAGGACAGCTTCGACAAGCAGTATGTCCGCAATTATCTCACGATGCTGGTCGAGGCCGGTCAATGGAACAAGACGCCTCCCGGACCGGAGTTGCCCGCGGAAATCGTCGCCAACACGGCCGCCAAATATCGCGAAGCGGTGCGGCGGCTTACAGAATAGTGTGGTGCATCTTAATGCACCACATCGCACACGAATCGGGCGCATCTTTGATGCACCCTATCGAGAGGAATTCAAGGCTTGGCCGAAAGCGCAACACCTCAAATCTCCGCCGACGCCGCAGTATCACGCGGGCGCTTCAACCTCAATCGCGCGCAGGTTGTTGACGCCAACTTCATCGAATTCGTGAGTCACTGGGATGGCACCGTCGATCGCACCGCGCGCTGGAATATCCATTCGGATACGTTCGGCGCGAATCTTGATGGGGTACCCACAGCCGCCGATCTCCGCGAATTGTTCGAATCGCAAATCATTGCCCGGCATCAGGATCTGGTGTCACGCGAAATGCGCGCCCGCAATGAGGGCTTCTACACGATTTCCAGCGCCGGGCATGAAGGCAACGCCGTCGTTGGACGGCTCACGCGCCGCACGGACATGGCCTTTGTTCACTATCGCTCCGGGGCGTTTATGGCCGAACGTGCCCGACAAGTTCCCGAAGTGGATTTCATTCGCGACACGATGCTGAGCTTCGCCGCCAGCCGCGAAGAGCCGATCTCCGGCGGACGACACAAAGTATGGGGCAGCGTCAAGCTCGGCGTGCCGCCGCAAACGAGCACCATCGCAAGCCATCTCCCCAAAGCCGTCGGCACGGCACTGGCACTCCAGCGTGCTCGCAGACTGCACGCGCAGGTCGAATTCCCCGCGGATTCCATCGTCGTGTGCAGCTTCGGCGATGCTTCGACGAACCATGCGGTCTCGCAAACGGCGTTTAACACCGCATCGCTGGCGACTCATCAACGCCTTCCAATGCCGATTCTGTTCATTTGCGAGGACAACGGAATCGGCATCAGCGTCGAAACGCCTGAAGGCTGGATCGAGTCGGCATTTTCCTCGCGCTACGGCTTTCAGTATTTTCGCGCGAATGGGCTTGATCTGATCGAATCATTCAATATCGCCAAGCAAGCCGTGACAACGTGCAGGCAGCATCGATGCCCGGTTTTCCTTCATCTCCGCACCGTGCGATTGCTCGGCCATGCCGGCAGCGATCCGGAGACAGAGTATCACAGTTTCGAACAGATCGAGGCCGCCGAAGCACGCGATCCATTGCTCGCCGGCGCCGATCTCATGCTTCATTCCAAACTGCTCAGCGCGCAGGAAATCCTTGATTTGTATGAGGGCGTCCGGCGCAAGGTGCGCGATGCAGCAGCGTATGCGGCCAAAACTCCAAAACTTACGAGCGCGAAAGAAATCATGTCGCCTCTTGCGCCGTACTCACCGGATGCGGTCGCGAAGGAGGCACGTCGAATTCCCGCAGCCGAGGAACGTGTTCGCATTTTCGGAGGCGAGGAGCATTTTCCCGAAAACGGTCCGCCGAAGCACATGGCCGCGCTGATCAATCTGGGATTGCACGAGATTCTCATTAAATATCCGCAATCAATCATTTTCGGTGAGGACGTGGCCCGAAAGGGCGGCGTCTATCACGTAACCACCGGTTTGTCCGCGAAATTCGGACTGGGTCGCGTGTTCAATACTTTTCTCGACGAGACGACGATTCTCGGAATGGCCATCGGGGCCGGACATGCCGGATTGCTGCCGATTCCGGAGATTCAATACCTCGCGTATTACCACAATGCGGAAGATCAGATTCGCGGCGAGGCCTGCTCGCTGCAGTTTTTCTCCAAGGATCAATTCCGCAACCCGATGGTGATTCGCGTCGCCGGCTGGGCCTATCAAAAAGGCTTCGGCGGGCACTTTCACAACGACAACAGCATCGCGGCGCTTCGTGACGTGCCGAGTTTGATCATCGCGACTCCCTCGCGCGGCGACGATGCCGTAAAGATGATGCGCACGTGCATGGCTCTCGCGCGTGTCGATGGCCGCGTCGTCGCATTCATCGAGCCGATCGCACTTTACATGACCCGCGATCTGCACGAACCGAAGGATGCGTCGTGGAGCTTCCCGTATCCCGCGCCCGGTGAGGCCATCAATTTTGGCGAAGGAATGGTGTATCACCCCGAAGCGCGCGACGTGACGATCATTACATTCGGTAACGGCGTCTGCATGTCGCTGCGGGCCGCCAAAATGCTCAAAGAAAAACACAAGATCGCCGCTCGCGTTGCGGACCTTCGCTGGCTGAATCCGCTCAACGAACAGTTCATTGTGGAGCAGGCATCGGCCTCGCGGCACGTCCTTGTCGTCGATGAAGGCCGTCGCACCGGTGGATTGAATGAGGCAATTCTGGCGATCATCCACGAGAAATCCGGCGGAAAAATCCACGCCGCACGCATCGCCGCCGAGGACACGTACATCCCGCTCGGCCCCGCCGCCGACCATGTCTTGCCGTCCGAACGCCAAATTGTCGATGCGGTGCTGAAATTCTCGACGTGATCATCCCGTGACAATCGGCGCCTTTCCAAACTTCCAATTTTGAGGATAATACACAAGTGGAACACGCAAACATCAGAAACGTCGCCATCATCGCCCACGTCGACCACGGCAAAACCACACTGGTCGATCAAATGCTGCGCCAGTGCGGCCAATTCCGCGATTCGCAGCTCAAGGGCGAACGAATTCTCGACTCGAACGACCTCGAACGCGAGCGCGGCATCACCATCCTCGCGAAGAACATTGCGATCCGCTACCACGATACGAAGATCAATCTGATCGACACGCCCGGTCACGCGGATTTCGGCGGCGAGGTCGAACGCGTGCTCAAGATGGCCGACGGGTGTTTGCTGCTCGTCGATGCCTTTGAAGGCCCGATGCCGCAGACGCGATTCGTGCTCCGAAAGGCATTCGAATTCGGCCTCAGACCTATCGTCGTCATCAACAAGATTGACCGCTCCGACGCCCGACCTAACGAAGTGCTCGAAGAGGTGTTCGACCTTTTCCTTGAGCTGCACGCCGACGAAAAGGCATTGGACTTCCCAACAATTTACGCTTCGGCCACAAAAGGCTTCGCAACGCTCGATCCGAAAGTGCAGACCGACAACGTTGGCGTACTGTTCGAAACTATACTTCGTCACGTGCCCGCGCCGAAAGATGATGCCAATGCTCCCTTGCAAATGCTCGTAACCACGCTTGATTACAATGATTACGTTGGTCGCATCGGCATCGGCCGCGTTTTCGCCGGCGTCATTCGCGCATCATCGCCGGTCACGGTGATTCACATCGACGGCACGCTTGCCCAGGAGACCATCGGGGAGTTGTACGTGTTCGACGGCCTGGGCCGGCAGAGAGTAAACGAGGTCTCCGCGGGCGATATTTGCGCTGTCGTCGGCGTCGGGTCGGTGGATATCGGCAACACCATCGCGGATCGCGAAAACCCCATGCCGCTGCCCATCATCGCCATCGACGAGCCGACGCTGCACATGACCTTTCGCGTGAACGATTCGCCATTCTGCGGAAAGTCGGGCAAGTTTCTCACCAGTCGCCATCTTCGCGACCGGCTCGAAAAAGAGTTGCAGCGAAACGTCGCCTTGCGCGTGGAAACGGGCGCCACTCCGGAAGAGTTTCTCGTTTCCGGGCGCGGTCTGCTGCATCTTTCCGTGCTCATCGAAAACATGCGTCGTGAAGGGTATGAACTCTCCGTCGGCAAGCCGAAAGTCATCTATCGCGAACTGGACGGCAAGAAAACCGAGCCGATCGAGTTGTGCATCATCGACGTCCCCAACGCCCACGTCGGCTCGGTCATGGAACTCCTGGGCAATCGTCGCGGCATTTGCAAGAACATGGACTCGCGGGCCGAAACGACCCACCTCGAATTCACCATCCCCGCTCGTGGATTGATCGGCGTGCGAAACCGCCTGATGACCGCCACCAACGGGACGGCCATCATGCACCACAATTTCTACGAATATGAATTTCTCCGCGGAGCGATTCCCGGTCGGGCAAACGGCGTGCTGGTGTCGATGGAGGCCGGTCCGGTGACCGCCTACGCACTGGAAGCGCTTTCCGATCGCGGCTCGATGTTCGTGTCTCCCACCGATCCGGTCTACAAGGGCCAGATTGTCGGGGAGCACTGCCGGGAGAACGATCTCGATGTCAACGTCTCGCGGGCGAAAAAGATGAGCAACATGCGCGCGGCCGGCTCCGACAAAACAGTCGTGCTCAGGCCGCCGCGGCAGATGACCCTCGAATTGGCCTTGGAATTCATCGAAGACGACGAGCTCGTCGAAGTGACACCCGATGGCATCCGCCTCCGCAAGCGCATGCTCTCCGAACTCGACCGCCGCCGCGCCCAACGGGCGGCGGGCTAGCCGTACTTGCCGAGCCCGCTTGCATCTTGCTTGAGTTCATCATTCGCGACCGCTATGATTATCGTACCAGATCGACGATCATAATTGCGCCGGTATAGAGGAGTTTAGGCATGCAATGTAATTCGCTGCAATTCAACTCGACATTCTCAAAGTTCCACAATCGGCTGCCCAGCTTCTCCGCGATAATGATGCCGGTATTGGTTTTATTCACCACTCAAGTGCAACTAATTGCTGCCGACCCACCGCCCAAACAACACGAATTTGAATACGCGTTGAACGAGGCCGGTGCCATCGTGGCTCGACAATCGATTCCATCCCATTTGGTCAAGGCGGTCATCGAAGCGGAAGAGAAGATTATCAATTCAACAGACAAATTCGATCACGGCGCGTTAGTCTTCACAGTACTTTCCGCAGATGGGAAGATGCTTCACGCTGATGCCGAAATACATCATGTCGGGAATTCAGGCGGTGGCTTCATGCCGCATCGTGTCATCGAAGACGATCCGGTGATTCAGGTGCTTCGGCACGGATCGCCAATTGAACTGCGCGTCGTAGCTCCGGGCTACCGCACATTTACGCGCAAAACCATGATCCGACGAGATCAAATCACGGTTTGGGATGATATTGTTCTGGACCCGATTCCGCCCGGCGAAGGCGCCACCATCAAGGGCCGGGTGGTTCTGGAATCCGGAACAAGCGCAAATGACCTTCCGATTCGCGTGGACGGAACGGAGGTGACCACGGCCGATGCCGATGGTCGCTTTCAGATTTCCGATTCACGTGCGGGAAAGGTTCGAGTGAACACTTTCAAGCGAGGATATTGCCCCATTTACACTGAAGTCGATGTCAAAGACAAAGGCGTCGCGACGTGTGAACTCAAAGGCTTTCGAGTTCGAACCGCCAAGTTTCGCTGGGCTTACCAGCCGGACGGATCGAGGAACTTCGCATCGGGAATCCTAGGAGGTGAAGAAAATCTCGAGGCGGAAACGACGCATCGCCTTCGATTTGGCGACGGACTGAAAGAAGTCGACAAGGAAAGCGATTTCATGATCTATCAAAAGGAAGACAAGCTACGGATCCATAATTTCGACGTTCGCGGTCCGGATGGACCCGGGATCATCGAACTGAAGTCTTCCTCTCTCGATTCCGTAAAAGAAGCGCCGTCTTTGGGATACAAGGCAAATGATTTTCTGTTTCAACCCGGACGTGTGTACCTGATTCGGTGCTACGACGGGGCTCATTACGCCAAGATTGAGGTTCTATCCACCGATCTGGCGCCGCTCGAAGATGAATAATCGCGCATTCCCGCCGAGGAATCGCGTTGCATTGAATTCAAAGAACAAATTCGGGTCGAACAAGCTTCATTTCGGCGGCGGCTGCGGAGGCCAGAAGACGTTGTCGTCCGACTCGCCGGGCTTCGCCATCGCTCCCCAGTTGAAGCTATGCACTCCGCCGTCGTCCACACCGTTTTCGCCAAAGGAAAACACGATCGGGCCATCAGGTGTCAGACGATAGCCAAAATCTTCGCCCGTGAATGGATCGGTGTGCATGGTCTCCCCCAACTCTGCGGGAAGTTCATTCAATGTCTTCGGCCAATGTCCTTTCCGTGATTTGTAGATGTGCAGCGCATACACAAGCTGCGTTGCCCGGCGCGAAGATATGCTTCGCGTGTGCAGGTGAAAATAACGGCTTAGAGCCGGCAGTCCCATTTCAGTGACCGGCGTAGCATGAACATATCGTTGTTCTATTACGTCCAAATCGGATGCGCGGACTACCGGATAGCCAATTCGCATTGCTTCCGCCAGTTCGCCGAAGTACTTATCTACTGCTATCGTCGACGTCTCCGCATCCGCGGGCGTCATTTGCATCGCGCGGCGCTTCCAGTCGTCGGGTCCCACAGCGCCGAATTCTTTCAGAATGTCCACCCTCGCAGTATTCAATTGCGGCTTCCCGTCGGGTGTCGGCGGCGAAAATAGGAACTGAATCACATCCATTTGCGCTGCATGTTCAAATCGAAGCAGCCGGCCCATGTCTTCATTGGCCTTGTCGAGTTCTCGCAAAGTCTTGAACACATCCTCAATTTGAGCGTCATTGAAGACGCCGTTCTTGAGCGCCCACAAGGCATCTCTCTGCACGAGATTGCGTTGGGCGATCCCCACCAGGTCTTCAATTAGCGTTACTCCTTGATCCAGTTGGCGGGAACTGCGAAGCACGGTTTTCCACGCATTCAGCATCCGTTCCGGCGAAACCTTTCCATTCTCAGCTCGCCACGCATCGGCCAAAATGGCCTTCGTCAACTGGCGATGCGATGAAAGAGACGGAAGGAGAATGTTAAACAGAAGTGAATCTTCGTCCGCACCAGACCCGTCGGCGCTGATACGGCGAGTATATCGACCGGCAGGACCATCCAATGCCGAAGCCGACCGATACTTATCGAGGACGACCTGTTCGGCAGGAGAAAGCTCCCAATCGGGATGCTCCTTGGGGTCCCACGGAGCGGGCGGACCGTTGTACGTGCCGCTGTTGTACATGCCGTTAAATTTGGGCCAATCGGACTCGGCGTCGTCACCTTGCGGCGGAGGATTCGGCAGAAACGCCTCATACGCATCCGCGGCCGGGCTCGTCATCGCATCCTGCGTCTGAACCAGGAACCATTGCGCGTAATCGACGGTCTGGTCGTACGTCGGGGCCGGCGCAAGCTCGGGATCGAAATCCTCTTCGCCGTCCAACAAATCGTCGGCGGTCGCGCCACCGGGTTCTGGCACTAACGGCGCTGCTCCCACGTCCGCTCCACGAACGTCATTTTTGTCATCAGGGTAGTCGCCTCGCACTGCGACTTCGGAGTTTCCGGAATCAGCCGTCAATTCCTGCTCCACGCCGGGCATCGTCCGACAGAAAAGCATGACGTAACCCTCCGGCGTATGAATCGCGGCCGGTCGATGCGCGTTTTTAATCACCGTGCCTTCATCCAGCTTCCAGCGCGAACCGTCGCTCGATCGCAATATCTCAACGCCCTTGTCGCCGCTGGCGAATACCCGAAATCCACCGCCCTCCTTCAACGTCTCCACCGAGCCGTCGAACACGACATCGTCCAGCTTCAGCGGCGCAATTCGCACCATTCGCTCGCCTTCGCGGGAAACATAATGGTCAGTCCGCAACGTGGAGCAATCGGTCGCGGCCCCGGTGCCCTTCTTGAATGCGGTCACGTAGAGATGCAGTTTCGATGATGACTTCCCAACAACCAAGAACGGATTCTCAAGATTCGACAGCCTCGCCACGCGAATCGGCTCCAGCTTGTAGTGAATCCCGTCTCGCGAAATCGCCGAGCGAATTTCCCATTGAGGAGCCGACTCCTTCGTTTTCTGATCGCGGCCCCTGTGGACGCGATCTTCCGCGGCGACGGCAACAAAGAAAAGCCTGACGCCGTTGTCGATTCTCAGAAGCGCTGGACGACATGCACTGGCACTAGCGGTTGCAGTATCAATGTGAATCGGCTGCGGCTTGGACCAGGTGCGCCCGTTGGTGGTCGAAGTGATGGCCACGATCTGCGTTCCAGCGACATCATTTTCGATCCCTGCGTCATACAGTGCGATCAAGGATCCATTCGGCAGGATCGCAAGCGAGGGGAAGCAAGCATGTGGAATTACCAGGTCATTCGCTTCGACAAATTCCTTTCCATCTTTGGATCGGGCGATTTGAATCTCAGAATTCAGGCACGAGTAACGAGCGCAGAGCTTGTCGTCTGAGTAGGCGAAGTTGCAACCAAACAGGAGAAAGGTAGTGGCGTAAGCAATAGCCCCGGTTCGATCGCTCGTCACGGACTGCATAGCAGACATCATTTCATCTTACCGGCAGAAAAAGGAGTGCCCTGCAAGTGAGGCACTTCCTACGAGTCAAGCGGCAATTCCCATCGCCAAATTCGCCCGTCCTTAGGAACTACGAATTCGCCGGCGAAATTCATACAAATTTTTTCCAGAATTCGGCATGAGGCATTTCGTTCCGGCAGGGTGTGGGCGAAAACACATCGCACGCGCCTGGATCTCCGCGCCAACTCGATCATTGCCTCAGCGGCCGCAGTCGCGTAACCCCGCCCTTCAAACGGCGGAAATGTATAGTACGCCATTTCGACTGATTCGTTCTCATTCGGGCCGGAAGTGAACCCGCATGTTCCTACTACGATTGACCCGGTTGCATCGACCGTCAGGTAACATCCAAAGGGCGGCTCGCGAGGAACCTCATCAAGGTGCTTGAGGGATTGAACAAGCACCTCCCCGATCTGCTCCCGCGACGCGCCAAGGGCAGCGCCGAATTGTCGGGCAAATGCACCCGCCCCGTCCTGGAAGGCGTGTTCCATTGCATCATCAATCGTCAGAAGTCGGATTTTCGGTATTTGATTCACTTGGACAATCCGTCGAAACGCGACGCAACAGGCGAGCATGGTAACTTCCTTGTCCCGTTTCAAAAACCCTGAAACCAGGAGATTCGCGGATCACAAAATGACCGGCGACGTTTGGCGATTTATAATCATCCGGATGGCAACTGCCTGATGCAGGCCACTCTTGGATGTGCAGGAATCGAATGCAAACTCTAAGCGATCAACCAAACAGCGTGCTGCGGCTGGGTGTCGTGTCGTACCTGAACGCCAAGCCGCTCATTGAAGGGTTGGACCGCGACCCTAGTTTGACGCTTCGATTTGAGGTTCCATCGCGCTTGGCCCCGTTGCTCGACGCGAATGAAGTCGATGTCGCGCTGGTGCCGATCATCGAGTTCTTTCAGCCGCCACGTCATTGGCAGATTGTCTCGGATGCTTGTATCGCCTGCGACGGAGAGACGCTCACCGTTCGCGTATTTTCGCGCGTTCCACCAAAGGACATCCGTCGCCTCCACGTCGATTGCGATTCCCGAACCTCGATCGCCCTCGCGACGGTTTTGTGGCGGGAACTTTATGGCACGCAATTGGAATTGATTCCCTATGCGAATGATCCCGAAACGCCGAATTGTGAGGCCGTTCTGCTCATCGGCGACAAAGTCGTCAACAACACGTTGATCGATTTTGATATCGAGACCGATTTGGGTTCAGCTTGGAAAACGCTCACCGGGTTGCCGTTCGTGTTCGCCGCTTGGGCAGCGCCGATGGACTCCGAACTTGGCGATCTCGCACACAATTTATCCAGTGCAAGAGACGCTGGAGTTGCTTCCGCGGAATTGCTCGCCGCGGATTACGGCCCGGGATTGAAGTGGCCGGTCGCGCAGGCCAAACGATACCTCACCAAACGGCTCAAATTCACGATTGGACCGCGTTATCATGAAGGCATGCAACTCTTTCTGGAATTGACCAAGCGGCATGGGCTTGTCCAAGTCGATCGGGAGCTTTGCTTCGCATGACCACTCTTGTCGAATCCAAATCACCCGAAATTGAAACATCGCCGCGAATCGATGAGCAGGACGCGCTCGATTTGTATCGCGACTGTTCGATTCATGAACTGGGCCGCCGCGCACATCGCGTGACCTGCCGTTTGCATCCCGAGCCATACCGCACGTACGTCGTCGATCGAAACATCAACTATGCGAACTATTGTTCGGCCAAGTGCATCTTTTGCAATTTCAAGGCCGATCCGCCGGGCATGAATTCGGGCCGCAAGGATCTGCCGGAAGGCTATGTCCTATCGTTCGCCGAGATTGGACGCAAAATCGAAGAACTCATCGCGATCGGCGGAACGCAAGTGTTGATGCAGGGAGGCCTGGTGCCGGCGGAACTCCTGCCCTTCGACTGGTACCTCGACTTGATGCGCTTCATCAAACGAGAATATCCTGGCATTCATGTTCATGCCTTCAGTCCGCCGGAAATCCATGCATTCCACGAGATTTTCGGCATGACCGTGCGTGATGTTCTTGTGCAATTGCGCGACGCCGGTCTGGATTCGATCCCCGGAGGCGGCGGCGAAATTCTCGTCGACCGCGTGCGGAAAAAAATTGCCCAGGGCAAGACGACCACCGATCAATACTTGCACGTCTCGCGCGAGGCGCACAAGATTGGCTTGAAAACCAGCATCACGATGATGTTCGGACATATCGAAACCATCGAAGAGCGGCTTGAACACCTCCGCCTGATCCGCGACCTTCAGGACGAAACGCTCGGATTTACGGCCTACATCAGTTGGACGTTTCAACCCGGAGATACCCCCTTGGGTCGAGTGGCCCAATTCCCGGCCAATTACGCTGGACCGAACGACGGTGCACACCTAATGCTCGCCGACGCCGACGAATACCTGCGCATGACCGCGCTCGCTCGAATCTATCTCGACAACATCCCCAATATTCAGTCAAGCTGGGTGACTCAGGGCGTTAAAATAGGCCAGCTCGCACTATTTTTTGGTTGCAACGACATGGGGTCCGTGATGATGGAGGAGAATGTCGTTTCTGCGGCGGGAACGACGTATCGTCTTACGGAGCAACAAATAAGGGCAGCAGTTACATCTGCCGGCTGGATTCCGCGAAAGCGTAACTTTGCATATCAACTTCTCGATGAACACCCTACTCCCCTCCCTACCCAATGTAACAGACCACCTCCGCAAGTGAATTTTAGGTAGCGATCCGGACGCATTCGATGTTACACTACAGCTGCGGTTGGTCGCTGAAGAGGAATGCCATCGATCCCTGCCGCCGGTGAATTCAGATCCGGTTCGTGCAACGCCAACCGATGTGACTTTGTTAGCTGCAGGGACCGCATGACGAAGTTGTCAGTGCTCCATTCCGCCTTGTCGGCGTGAAGCATCGTCGCGGTTTCGCGGCATTTCGTTTATTCGTTTAGTAGTCGATTCAAAGGTTGTTCAACCCGGGTTTTCGCGATTGAGAATCGCCGAACTTCAAGTGGAGGGAAGGACGGTAGGGATGGAAGTCGACGCGATACATAAGCGCGCTCGTGCCGACTTGCTGATTTCCACGACCCACGGCGATGTTGATGTTTTCCTATGGGAGCATTCTCTCCGCGTCGCCACCAATTGCATCCGAATCACCCGATTTGAAGAGCTCGCCGGGAGAAAAATAGAATTCTTGGCGCTCTTTGTGGCAGCCCTCTATCATGACTCCGCCTGGGCCAAACGATGCCGCGAGGGTGTGATCGAAAGGCTCGAAGTTCTGGTCGGGACACCGCAGGAAAACGACAGTGAAGTCGCTGTATCAATCATGCGCCATGGCATGGGAATCCTGCTTCCGGAGACCACTATCGATTGCGCGGCGGCCGCCATTCTTTCCCGGAATGATCGCGCCCTTGCCACCATCGAAGGCCAAATCCTATCTGAAGCTGACAATCTGGAGGAATTCGGACTGGCTTCGCTCTGGTCCATCGTGCGTCGCGGGGCTTTGGAGGGCAAGGGAATTCGAACGGCGATCGAGATTTGGAGGCGAAAAAAGGAATATCAATTCTGGACAGCCCGACTCACGGATTCATTCCGTTTTGAATCGGTTCGCGAAATGGCAAGGAGTCGCCTGATCAAGCTTGAAGACTTTTTGGAAGAGCTCGCCAACGAAGCACTGATCGACGAGAGCTCTTTCGTGCTCGATCCCTTTCGGGCCGCAGCCACGTCCGAAGACTGATGCCTTGCGCTTAGGCCATCGCGCCAACCGCGGCATGATTCGTCGGCCAGGTAACACGAGTCGGAAATCTGCGTTTCCGCGAAGAAGCATCTCGCGTCGGCCGATCGACAATATCCACGATCAACCGGACGAGCACGTTCGGGTCATACGGCTTCGCGAGAAAATAATCCGCACCCACGGAATCCACCATTTGCCTCGCATACCCACGCGTCAGTTCATCATCCGGCTCGGTCAGCATCAGGATGGGAGTATCGAACGCCTGCGCACTCTCCCGCAAATAGGCACACACATCCATCCCGTCCATGTCGTGCAATTGCGCGTCCAGAACAACCAGATCGACATTGCGCTCTTCGCATTTCCAGAGCACGTCGGAACCGTTGGGCGTGCAAGAGACGCGAAAGCCGAGCTCGATCAGCGGGTCGCGAAGTTCCTTCGACGCTTTCGAATCTCGATCCGCGAGCACGATGTGCTTCCTGGTTTTGTGCATGGTTGTTTTTCCCCGTCTTGCTCCACCGATTGCCGGAAAAACTGTAGAATATCCCCCAACGCATCGCCAATCACGCAATTCACATAATGAAATTGCGGATAAAAAAGCCGAACCATCAACTACAGTGGCCCTGTATTGCCACCGATGGAGTCCCAAAAAACCGGACGCCATGCACTGCAATCGAACAATAAGGTGAATTCGTCAAGAAATTGTGATGCGCTTTCAAATTTCTCGCTCGGCCGCCACAAGATCGTTGTATGTCTCTCGCCGCCGAATTAAGCGTCCTCGATCGTTTTCCACAAGAACCTCGGGTGCTCGCGGGCGGGAATTGTATTGGCTGCTCATGGTCATTCCGTAGGCACCCGCGCTGTAAATACAGACGAGATCCCCTCGCTTCAACGGCGGCATCCATCGTTCTTTCGCGAGAAAATCGCCGCTTTCGCAAACTGGTCCCACAACATCCACCAGCTCCGTGCCTGCCATACGAAGATCGGCCCCGCGATGCGCAGGAACAAAGACTTCACCGGCCGCCACGGGCCAAACAAAGTGATAGGCCCCATACAGCGCCGGCCGAATTAACTCCGTGATGGCGGCATCCACAATGACATATTTTCGCGCCCCCGAGCGTTTCGTGTACAACACGCGAGTGAGAAGGACGCCCGCATTCGCGGCGATGCTCCGCCCCGGCTCGAACAACACTTCCAGTCCGCGATCGCGAAGAAGAGGCACAATCTGATCCGCATAACTGGCCGCAGACGGCGCTTCGCCGCCCTGATAGTGAGCGCCGAACCCACCGCCCAGATTGATTGCGGTGATCGTGATTCCATCGCGTCGAATTTCATCAATCAGCCGAAGTGTTTTTTCGATTGCCTCCACATACGGCCCGGCCGAATTCACCGGCGATCCAAGATGCAGGTGCAATCCCGCGATGCAAATGTTTCGATCATTGGCAAATGCACGGGAGGCTCTCCGTGACGCGTCGAAGTCAATCCCAAATTTTGTGCCACGCTTGCCCGTCGTCGTGTACTCGTGCGTATGGGGGTCAACGTCCGGATTCACGCGCAGGGCCACGCGCGCCATCCGATTCACTTCTCCGGTCAGCCGGGCGATATTTTCAAGCTCCTCGACGGATTCGACGTTGAACCAGCCGATGCCGAATTCCAATGCGTCGCGAATTTCCGCATTTGTCTTTCCGACGCCCGCGAACACCACGCTTTCCGGCGGCGCCCCGATTTCACGCACGCGCCGCAGCTCCCCGCCGCTCACCACATCAAACGAAGCACCTTCGGCATGAAGCAACCGTAGGACGGCGAGATTCTGGCAACTCTTCACCGAAAAACAGACGCACGGATTGAGTTCCGCGAATGCGGCCTGAAAGCGGCGGAAATGATCGACGAAAGTCTGCCGGGAATAAACATACAACGGAGTGCCAAACTTCTCCGCCAGTTCTTCGACTCGAACGCCTTCGGCCTGAAGCTGCCCGCTTTTGTAGACAAAGTGGTCCATAAATTTTGTGCGTGTTCAATCGCCAGGCGGACGCCGCCAACCGAGATGGCGTTCGCGAGTCAATGGCCACCCGTTATACTACCGCCCGCGCAAAAGGCCGCACAGGAACAAACGGAATTGCCAAACGAACCGGAAATCTTTCTCTACACCGACGGAGCGTGCAGCGGCAATCCCGGTCCGGGCGGCTGGGCATTTCTGTTAAAACATCCAGCGACACGGAAAATCAAGACCTTTTCCGGCGGCGAATCGCAAACCACGAACAATCGCATGGAGCTTCTCGCAGCGATCGAGGGACTCAAGGCCATCGACGCTACGCGCCGCCGTTGCGTCCGCCTCGTCAGCGACAGCGAATATGTGATCCGCGGGCTCCGAGAGTGGGTCATCGGCTGGGCCGCCAACGGTTGGAATCGCGGCAAAGGCAAAGACGCCTCGCCCGTCAAGAACATGGAGTTATGGAAAGAACTCTTCGAATTATCACAGCGGCACGAAATGAGTTACGAGCGTGTCTCCGGGCATAGCGGCCATCCGGAAAATGAGGAATGTGATCGACTCGCAGTGGCCGAAATCAAGCGAATTCGAGAACAAATGAAAAACGAGCGATGTGAATAAGGGTGGCAAGTCCTGGACGATCATTCAAGGGCGCCGGCACGCAACGCGTCCTTCCCGTTTCGCGTCCTTTCCGTGATTCTGCGCAGTCCCGAAAGACTCGCCTGGGCAGTATGCAGAAGTTCTTCGATGTGACTGGCGTCAAAACCAATTCCATTTTGATGTTCAACGATGCCGTGCGCGATGACGGGAATGGTCCCTGGCGTCGGAGCGAGTTTCACGCAGTTCAACGAGCGACTTGCGCCTGCAATCTCGATTCCCGCACAGTTCTTCGATCGTGGAGGTGTGGTCACCAATGCGGCGCGAGTTTCCTCAATTCGCTGGTTCCCCGTCGCCTTGATTTGGATCGCTAAGGCAATCGTCTGCCGCGTGAGCGCCCGTTCACGGCGAAGCTGTTCAAGCAATTCGTGCAACCCGCGGCCCGTGGCACGCAAGGCATGCCGCAATTCATCTCCTCGGGCGGTCTTGTGCTCCAGATCACGGCAAGTCGATTCGGCACGATCCAGGAGAGCGGCGGCCCGCACGAGCAATGCCTCCAGCCCTGCCTGCGCGATGGGCAATTCGGCAGCGGCCACGGAGACTGATATGGATTGACTTTCGAGACGCCTTAGACGACGCAGCGTATCCTGCAACTGACGCTCAGATTCTGCAATCGCTTCGATAATGCGACGATCCAGTGCCGGATCACGGGCTGGAACCCTTGGTTCCGCTTTGGTTGCGGGTGGAGCGGCCGCCTTGTTCGGCTCGCCTTTTTGCGATGCTGCATGAACGGCTACGGGCTTGGACGGTAGTGTCTGGACCACCTCCTTCATGAGCGGATGCACATGAGCGATTTCAGTTCTTAATGTTGGCGCTGGGACCACTTCAGTCCTTGCCGGTTGCGTCGGCAATGCCGGCGCCTCGAGATTTGGATTCCCTCTCGCGCCCGGTGGAGCATCGCCGCCATTGGTTGAGGTCACTCGATAGGCGCCTGGCGCAAGTGAGTCAATGACTTCACGGCCAATCCTGCGTTTGTCTATCGAATACGCGCTCAGCATCGCATTATCGCAGATGGTGTTGATGATTCGCGGAATGCCGTGCGAAATTTCAAAGATTCGATCAATCGCGTCGGAGCTGAAAATCCCCGGATCCGACGCGGCCGCCACCGAGAGACGATATCGAATGTAGCCCTCGGTGCGTCGCCGATCCAGGGCTGGAAGGTGAAACGCGCGAAACACCCGCTGCTTGAGCTGGCGAAGCTCCGGCGATTGGAAAATCCGCTGCAATTCAGGCTGACCGACGATGGCGATCTGAAGCAGTTTCGCGTCGTCGGCCTCCAGGTTGCCGATCATCCGCAATTCTTCAAACGTGCTAACGGGAATGTTCTGGGCCTCATCGAGAATTAGCACGACCGGAATGTTCTGCGCAAATCGTTGCAGGAGAAAATCGTGCAACAGCCGCACCATTTGCGTGTGCGACATGCCGGCGCTGATCGGAATTTCAAACTCCGTGCACACCGACTCCATCAGGTCTTCGCGAGTTTGAATCGCGTGATTGACGTTTGCAAAAGCGATGCCACCCCCGAAATGACGAAGCATCAGGCGCGTCACGAGGGTCTTGCCCGCTCCGACCTCCCCCGTCAACAGCACGAAACCCTTGCGTTGCTTGACGGAATAAATCAGCGATGCGAGCGCCTCTTCGTGGTCCGGAGTGGAATAAAAATAGCGCGGATCGGGCGTATTATTGAACGGCAACTCGCGAAGTCCGAAAAATTCGGCGTACATAGCGGCATTATTCGTCTGACGCGATCGCCTCGACCGCGCACGGTTTCATTTCCGAATATCGGTCCTGCATTGGCAGCGCTGAAGGACAATAATCCGACCCAATTCAGCAGGAATGAAAGCAACCCGATAAATCAGCGTTCGCAATCGTCAGTCGCGGTGCATTTGTGGCCATCACCGATGCGTTATCGGTGTTCCACGAGCCACCGGACTGCATTCGCAATACCATGGCAATGGCCGGCCAATCTCAATTTCGCATTCGGCAGCGCGTTTGCCGGTCCGATGCTCGCATCTGCGCGAGGTCACGACTTGTTTCATCAATGGTTCGTGCGACCGGCTGCGCAGCTTTGATAATCGGAATTTCAGGCTGCGCCACCAAACGCGCGGATATTCTGCATTTTCTTCGTGAAAACGACCACGAAGTCTCCGCCATCGAGTATCGCGTCGGCATCCCGGATGAACTGGCCATCACCGCGCCGCGAATTCCGGAGATCGACAACGAGGCACAGCGCGTGCGACCTGATGGGAAAATCAATTTGCGCTTGCTCGGCGAAGTGAAGATCGTCGGCATGACCGCCAAGGAGATTGCCGCCAAGTTGGAAGTGTTGCTCAGCCGCTATTACGTCGACCCGAAGGTGGCCGTCCGCGTCACCGGATATTTGAGTAAGAAATATTACATCTACGGCCTCGTTTCCAGCGTCGGTCCGCGACCGTATACAGGCCGAGACACGCTCCTGGACGCCGTTGTCAATGCTGGAACAACGTATCTCTCCTGGACCAGCAACGTCCAGGTGATTCGACCGGCCCACGGAGATGTTCCCGTGCGCATCATTCACGTTGACGTCGATCAGATGGTAAAGAAGGGCGACTGGAGCAAGAACGTGCTCCTCGAGCCGAACGACACGGTCTACGTTCCGCCGACGCCGCTGGCATGGTTCGGCTTGAAGGTTCGCGAGGTGTTGTATCCGGTGAATCCGGCCATCCAGGCGTATACGACCCCGGCGCAAATCAAGTCGGTGGAACATGCGTATGACAATGCGAATCAATCGAACACGAGTTATATCTATGGCAGTGTTACACCTTATTGATCACAAGTGAGGCGCTATACCAGTGGGCAGAATTGCGGATGCATTAAGACGAGCTGAACAGGAGCGCCAAGAGGCGCTTGGATCCTCGCACTGCGACGCTGTCGCCACGGCGCTTCCTGAGGTCCCCCAGGCAAGCGTTCTTTCCGTCGCCCCCATTGTTCGGGCCGTTCAGGCGCCGCAGTCCGACGGATCGACCGAGCCATCGACGCTCGTCGAAGGACTTTCCGAATCACTTGTTCCGTTTTTCGAGCGATCATCGCTGGTCACCGAACAGTACCGCTCGTTGCGAACGCGACTGTTGAGCGGTAATCCCAATTACGAACATCGCATCCTGGCCATCACCAGCGCCGTGCCCAAAGAAGGCAAGAGCGTCACCACCCTGAATCTCGGCTGCATTCTCGCGGAAATCCGTCACCTCAAGGTGCTCGTCGTGGACGGGGACTTTCGACGCAGCTCGCTGGCCCAAATGCTGAGTCAGCCGACAGGCCCAGGCCTGGCCGAGGTCCTGGACGGACAGGCAACCTATGAAGACGTCATCCGCACAACGCCCATCCCAAACCTGAGTTTTATTCCCGCCGGAAGCACGCACGGACGGTCCGCCGCCGAGCTTCTCACGGCCGCGGCCGCCTCCGCGGCGTTTCAGCGCATGCAGAACGATTTCCACTATACGATCGTAGACACACCGCCGGCGACGACAGTGACAGACGTTGGCATCATCGGACAATTCTGCACCGGCGTGGTCATGATCGTGCGGCTCCATCGCACGCACGAGGCCGCCGCCAAGCGGGCGGCTCGGCTCCTCCAGGTGAACAATATCCCGATTCTCGGATGCCTGCTCGTCGGTCGCGACACGCCGGTCACCGGCTATTACGGCTACGGTTACTACGGTTACGGATACCGGTACAACTACTACCGCTATTACAACTATTACAAGAGCGGCGAGGATTCTAAGTAAATTGCGCGATGCTCGCACCAGCCAAAGATTGAAGAATTTTCGTGATCTCCGATAGGCTCATCATTTGCATCGGCAGCGAGTGGGATTATGACCCGACGAGCAAGCACCATGTCATGCGGTGCCTGTCTCGCACGAACAACGTACTTTGGGTGAATTACCACGGCACGCGAAAGCCGTCCTTCAATGAACACGATTGGCACGGCGCGGTGCAGACGCTCAAACGCGTCACCCATGGCGTCCAGCGAATTTCTGATTCAATGGCGCAATTCACGCCGATTGTCATTCCCGGCGCAAAAAGCTGCCTTGCCCGAAAAATACACGAGGCCCTGTTGATCGCTCAGATTCGCCGGGCCGTGCGAAATCTCGGTGCGGCTGGCAAAAGAACCACGCAAGTATGGACATTCGCGCCGGACACGCCTTTTCTGAAAGGCCGACTCAACGAGGAATGCTTTGTCTATTATTGCACCGACGATCACCGACGATTCGCCGGTTTCGATGCGGATCGCATTGCGGCACAGGAGAATGAACTGATCGACCGGGCTGATGTGATGGTGGCTTGCTCAGAGCCTCTTTACAAGGCACATTCAATCCGTAGGAACGACATTCTTCTTTTGCGCCACGGCGTCGATTTCGAGCATTTCGCTGCGGCCTGGAAAACGCAACTGCCCATTCCCTATGAAATGGCCAATATCGCAAGACCCGTCGTTGGCTTCTTTGGCTTGATTCATCATTGGATCGACGTGGAGCTGATCGCTCGAGTCGCAGCAATGCGTCCGAATTTTTCCTTCCTTCTACTCGGTGATTGCAAAGTCGATGTCTCTCACTTGCAACGCCTCCCGAATGTCCACCTTCTTGGCCGGCGTGACTATTCTGTGTTGCCCGCTTATTGTGCCCGATTCGATGCGGCGATGCTCCCATTCACGCAGAGTGCCATGACGATCAGCATCAACCCCGTAAAAATGTATGAGTACCTCGCGGCCGGTCTGCCGGTGGTTTCAACGCCCCTCCCCGAATCGAAGCGCTTCCCCGAGGCAATTCACATCGCGGAGACGCCGGTGGCATTTGCAACAGCGTGCGATGCAGCCGTCGCGATCGGCAGAAGCGACGCGAAACAAATCAGCTCACGGGTCCAAAATGACACCTGGTCCACCCGCGTCGAACAACTTTCTGAATACGTGCAACGCCGTCTCAACACGATTCCCATTGGAACCCTTCCCACTTGCGACCCTTTCGCGCACAGTCATTGCCACCGCCCGCCACTCGCGATATCATCACCGGCATGAAGAATTTTTCAGATAGGGTTCTCTCAAGATTAACGGGTCTGGTGCCGGCCAAATGGCTCGTCGTTGCGGGCATGGCTTTCCTTTTCGGCTGCGGAACGGTCGTCACCCAGCCCGATTTTCCGGCCTGCATCCACAATGCCGCGGGCGACTGCATCCTGCTTGACGATGTCGAACCGATCCTCAATGACTCCTCACTCACCGCGGATCAAAAGCGTGCAAAACTTCGCGAATTAGGCATCGAGGACGAACAACTCATCAACGCCCTCATCAACGCATGATCGTCGCGGAACTCCGGCAGACAGGCATCCTTTCACCGGCCTCAGTATGACGACTGCGACCGGCCCGACTATGATCATGAACGAGAGTTTTTCCAGGAGGTTGCACACATGGGAACTTTGCCTGATCCAACCAAATCGCGGACGCCCGACCACCCTATCGAATCAATCTTCATTCGTCGCTGGTCGCCTCGAGCGATGAACGGTCAGCCGATCACCGCGGATGAACGCATGCGGTTATTCGAAGCCGCACGCTGGGCGCCGTCAACTTTCAATGAGCAAGAATGGCGGTTTCTCTTTGCCCTGAGAGATACTCCAACCTGGCAGACTTTTATGGGCCTGTTGATGGAGGCGAATCAGACGTGGTGCAAAAATGCGGCCATGCTCGTTGTCGTCCTCTCGCACAAAGTCTTCACGCGCAACGGCAACCCGAATCCCGTCCATACATTCGACGCTGGCGCGGCCTTTGAAAATCTCGCATTGCAAGGCGCCGCAATGGGCCTTGTGGTCCATGGCATGGCCGGCTTCGACTATGACCGCGCACGAAAAGAACTGAATGTGCCGGATGATTATTCCGTGGAGGCCATGATCGCGATTGGACGACCGGGCGATCCGGACACGCTCCCCGCACCACTTAGGGAACGAGAGACGCCCACCGGGCGCAAGGCCATCGCGGAATTCGTACGCGAAGGAGCGTTCAGTTTTTGATACTCGCAAACTAAGGGGTCGTCAGTCGTTGGCTGATCATGGTTCCTTGGCGCACGGCCTCCCCCCTTTCAAAAGGCGGATAAAGGGGAGTATCTTTGACGTTCTAATAATGTTTCTCATTGGATTTCGTAACGGACCTACATGATGGCCGATCCTCGACGAATGTTAATCACCGCAGGCCCAACCCACGAAGCGATGGATAACGTGCGCTTCATCGGCAATCGCTCCAGCGGCCGAATGGGCATTACCCTCGCCGAGGCCGCAAAACGCGCCGGTTGGCACGTCACACTTCTTCTGGGTCCGACGAATCTACTTCCATCGGATGAAATTCCGGTTCGCCCGTTTGTGTCAGCCGCGGACTTGGAAAACATGTTGAACAGCGAGTTTCCGAATTGCGACGTGCTCATCATGGCCGCCGCCGTAGGCGATTTCCGACCCGCCGAACGCGCGTCCGTGAAAATTGCGCGAAATGCGGACGGCCTGACGTTACATCTCGTGCCAACGCCCGATCTGGTCGCACATTGCGCTCGCGGCAAGCGGCAGGATCAATTCATCGTCGCCTTCGCCCTCGAAGAGCCGCAGCACCTGGAGCGTCGAGCCCTCGAAAAACTCCGTCGCAAGGGCGTCGATGCAATTGTGGGCAACCCGATTGACACCATCGGCGCGGAAACCATTGCACCCGCTGTCTATGATTCGTCGGAAAAACAAGTCACTTTGTCAAAGCAGTCGACGATCACCAAAGAAGAATTCAGCGATGCCCTCATCGCCTGGATCGACTCGAAGACTCGGTTGCAATCACGATAGTGCGGTTTGATTCATCGTCTCTGGCGAGGGCGGGATCGAAATCACATCGAGCGATTCTCGCGCCTTGTCGAGAGGAATAACGTATTCCGATTGTTGGGCTGAAGCGAGACGCTCAAACGTCCAGGCGGCCTCAAGTACGAACGGCCCCACGCACGTTCGCACAAGCGACGTCAAACACCCACCGACCGACAGTAGTGTTCCCAGGTCGCGAATGATCGCTCGTACGTACGTCCCGCGACCGCAACAAACTTCAAGATCAATCGTTGGCCAGTCATAAGCGTGCAGACGGATCCAATGGATCTTGACCGGCCGCGCGGCAAGCGCCGCCGCCGCGTCCGACGAATTCATTTTGTACGCCGGCACGCCGCCGATCTTCAGCGCACTGACATTCGGCGGCATTTGTTCGACGCTGCGTTCAATTTCCGCGATGGCAAGCTCAACCTGCTCTCGATTGGGTATTGATTCGATCGCACATTCCCGCAACGTGCGATCCGAGTCAAAGCTCTCACTGGTGACATCGAGCCGGGCGGTCGCACGATACACCTTGGGTTGCTCCATGATGCTCTCGACGAGCTTGGTGGCCTTGCCCATGCACAAAACAAGGACACCGCTCGCCGCGGGATCAAGGGTGCCCGCGTGACCGCTTTTTTTCTGACCCGTGATCGAACGCACGCGATAAAGTGCCTTCGCGGAAGTGATGCTCACCGGCTTGTTTAAGTTGATGATCCCGTCCAAGGTCGCGTGCTCGATTTCAGCCGGGGAGTTTCACTCTTGTGCCGGAATCGTACGACAATTCCGGATCCGCTTTGATAGGCGATTCGGACTCGGGCGAGGGCAATTTCATTTGACTCGCCGAGAACGGCTCAACTTTTCCAGTTTTCTTCTCACTCGACGAAGGCGAGAAGATCGCCGTCACCCGCTTCGATTTTCCCGGCGGCACATACGAAACGGCCATTCGCCCGTCCCATCGACGCGAAACGGTGTACGATAACGGCCCGGTTTCCGGCTTGAGTTGCGTGCCCAAAACCGTCGATTTGAATTTCCCGCTGCTTTCCTGGGGTTCATTTCGAAATTCGCCGTCGGGTGTAAAAAATCCGCGGGCCTGATATTTTCCTGATTCGTCAATCGTCATCGCACTGATTGGAAACGATGAGCCTTTCGGTTCAGTCTCTGCCAGCGACCACGATCCCGACGGCTGTGCACAGCCGGAAACCAACAGGCACGCGGCAAGAGTTGCCAGAATCCCTCGAGATTTTACGGATGCTCCGAAGGCTTCCATTTTGGCCTCTACCATTGCGCCACGATTATGCCGCCCCACGGGTCAGTGCTGTTCATGTGTTCATTCCGTTGCTCGTTCACGACTGCCTGCCTATACTCTCACCCTAGAAGGTCGTTTCGTGGAGCGATTATGCCAGTCTATGAATATACATGCCCCGACTGCAATGCGGAATTCGAAGAATTGAGCCGCACAATGGACGACACGGCAACCCCAATATGCCCGCGCTGCGGAAAAAGTCGCTCGCGGCGAAAGCTTAGCGTATTCTCTGCGAAAGTCGGCGCGTCTGCTTCGGCTGGAAAAATGCCGGCGACCGGCTGCGGACGGTGCGGCGATCCACAGGGACCATGCTCAACTGATTTTTGAGCCGGAGCGACGAATTGGAACGAAACCAACCTACGATCGACATTCGAGCGCCGCTGGCGGGGTTTCTGGGCTGGCTTGTTCCAGGTCTGGGGCACATCCTCATCGGCGATCGCTCACGCGGCTTGATCTGCTTTGTCACAATCACGGCCACATTCTGGACAGGAGTTGCCATTGGCGGAGTCGGCACGACGATCGATCCGCATGATCGCACCCTTTGGTTCGCCGGTCAACTCTGTGCCGGCGGAAATACAATCGTCGCCTATATGTTTCACGAGACCGTTGTCAGCCGCTGGACCCCGAGTGATCGAGCCGCCGCCACTGCCAATTGGGCTTCATCGGAAGTCGGCGTTCACTACACCGGCGTGGCCGGTTTGCTCAACATTTTGGTCGTTCTTGATGCGATCGCACGGGCGGAGGTGTCAACCGTCGTGGCAAGGATCAAACGACGCGAAACGGCGAGGAGCGTAACCTAAGTGTTCTTGATGGGTCTATTTTTGACGGGTGCGGAGCTTTCGAGCCGCCAACGACTGCTCCTCATGCTTCCGCTTTGTCTGAGCATTGCGATAGTCTACAAGGTGACGCGATGCGCACACGTCCGCGACGTTCCCTTGGCGTCGCTCACGCTTTGGATCACGATTGTCCTGGGAATGTTCGCGGTCGGCGTCGGACTTTGGGCCGCCTTCATGATCATGGTATAGGCTCTGTCTGAAAAACCCTCTCCCTGGAAGGGAGAGGGAAGGGTGAGGGTCGAAGGTTCCGGAGAATGACTCGTAAGGCAGAGCCTGACAAACGAATCCGGGGTTTGTTCAATCACCACTATGCACGACTTGAATCAACCCGTCAGCGATGCTTCCGATCATGTTCGAGAGGCGCGGGAACGGGCACGCGAAGTTCTCGGCGGTGAAGCACATCTGGGGCCGGCGGACGACTGGCGAAGAGCACTCGTTAGCGCGCGCGACGCTATCGTCCTGATCTGGCTGACATGGATCGGCTTGCACGCGCTCGCGGATCCTCCTTTCGCCGGTGCGCTGCTGATCGCACTTTCCGTTGGTGGAGCATTGGTCGCGGGAATTTCCGCGGCGCGTTCCGTCCAGGCCCAGGTTCAATATTACCTCTCTGAGTTGGAGCGGGAACGGCACGAAATTCGCACGAATTTCGATCACGAAATCGAGGAAATTCGTGTGCTTTATGGGGCCAAGGGATTTCAGGAACCGCTTCTGACGCAAGTGGTCGATGTTCTTGGGGCCGACGATGACCGATTGCTTAAGGTGATGATGGAAGAGGAACTTGGGCTTTCGATGTATCACATGAATCATCCTCTCCTTGTGGGCGCTTGGAATTTCGTCGGAGCAGCGTTTGGGGCATTGATTCTCGCAGTTCCAGTCGCATTGCGGCCGGCAGATTTCGCTCATTGGTGGATGCCGAGTGCAACCATTACAGGGTTGGGCGCGGCTTCCATCTTGCTGGCTCGTGCCAGCCGTCGCAGTGTTCTTGAATCCTGCGTAGCCGCGTATCTGATGGCGGCAGTGTCCGGAGGCGTGGTGTACTTCATGGCCCAATGGCTTCGCACCATTCAACGAGTCTGAACAATGAGCGGGCATGAAGTCATCTCCAGCGTGCCCGCGCGGTTGAATCCCGTATTGGCGGATGAACCGCTGCTGGATTCCACCGTAGGCGTCGAATTTTTCTACACACCTCTGGCTCGATCGATCAACCGTTGGGAAGAGATCATCATTGCGGGATCAGCGGGCGCATTCCTTCTGTTGACTTGGATTCTCGCGGCGATTCACGGACCATCGCCCATTGTCGGCTTGTTCACTTTGCTGGCGTTTTCCATTGGTGCGCTTCCGGCGCTGGAGGCCGTCTGGTCGACCGTGCGCCGATTGCGCATCGACATCGATGTGTTGATGCTGTTGGGAGCGGGGCTGGCGGCCATCATCGGCAGCCCGTTTGAAGGCGCGTTGCTCCTTTTCTTGTTCGCACTTTCCGGGGCGATGGAGAGCTTCGCCGTTCGACGGACGCAGTCGGAAATCTCGGCCCTGAGTGATCTGGCCCCGAAATACGCCAACGTGATCGCGGGCGATGACACGATCCGCGTTCCGCTTCGACAGGTGCCGCTGGGAGCGCAAATCCTGATCCGGCCCGGAGAGAAAGTGCCATTAGATGGCACTGTCGTGTCCGGCCGGTCATCGGTGAATGAAGCGGCCATTACCGGCGAATCAGTGCCGCGAGAGTGCGGCGGCGGCGATTCCGTGCTGGCCGGCACGCAGAACGAAAACGGGCGATTGGAGGTGGAAGTCACCAAGCTCGCCGCCGACACGACCATCGCCCGCATCGTTCGCCTCGTCACCGAAGCCAAACAGCATCCCGCCAAGGCCCAACGATTGATTGATCGGATCGGACCGGCGTATTCCGTTTGCGTGATTCTTGGCGCGGTGGCCGTTGGATTGGGCGCTGCGTTCTTCGGCGTGAGTACGACGGAATCGCTGCGCCGCGCGATCGCCGTTCTCATTGTGGCAAGCCCTTGTGCGTTGATCATCGCGACTCCGGTCGCCTATCTCGCGGCCATTGCGGCCGCGGCCCGACGCGGCGTGCTCATTAAGGGCGGCTCGCATCTGGAAGTCCTTGCTCGGGCCAAAACTGTTGTCTTCGATAAGACAGGCACGCTGACCAGCGGCAATCTTCGACTCACCGACATTGTTCCAGGGAACGGATTCTCGACTGACGAAACTCTCTCTCTCGCGGCGGCAATCGAGCACTCCAGCACGCACCCTGTCGCATCCGCCGTGAGCCGCGCGCTTTCCGAGAGGCGTCTGAAGCCATTGCCTTTATCGAATTATGAATCAACGCCCGGTGAAGGCGCGGTTGGCACCGTGAGCGGGCATCGAGTGTGGATCGGCAAACCCGAAGCACTTGAACGTTCAGGGTGCCCGAAGTCCGACAGCGCCACGACTCTAAAAACGACGCAGTTGCGGGAGCAAGGCAAGACCGTCTCCGCGGTGGCCATTGATGACAGTGTCGGACTCTTGGCATTCGCGGACACACCCAGACCTCACGCCGCCGAATGCGTTCAGCAATTGCGTAAGCAAGGCGTGTCGCACATCGAAATCTTGACCGGCGATCACGAGCAAGTGGCGCGTGCAGTGGCCGCGTCACTCGGAATCGATGGATATCTGGCCGAACTCCTGCCCGCCCAAAAATTGGAAGCCGTGGAGCGGCTTCGCGCTCAGTTCGGCGCTGTCGCTCTTGTTGGAGATGGAGTGAACGATGCACCGGCGCTCGCACGAGCGGATGTGGGTATTGCGATGGGTGCGGCCGGGGCGGATGTCGCGATGGAGGCCGCTCACATCGTTTTGATGAAGGACCGGATCGACGCCGTCGCCTGGCTCCACGCTCATGCCAAACGGGCCGCATCCATCGTTCGACAAAACTTGATCCTCGCGATCAGTGTCATCTCCGTGCTCAGTATTTTCGCGGCCATGGGATCGATTCCACTTCCTCTCGCGGTGATCGGCCACGAAGGCAGCACTGTCGTCGTGGCCCTCAATGCACTTCGACTCTTGAAGAACGATTGAATTGCAGCCCGTATTCGCGAAGCCGATTGCGGCCTCAATAGCGATGAAAACCAAATGCATATTCCGTGACGCTAGGGTCGGCGTAGGAATCGGAATGATCCAGATAGGATTGCGGAACAACGAACAAGGGTTCACCTGCAGCCGTCGTGAAATCCGTTCGCAGCGCATCGATCCATTCCTGAATGTGTGCTGCGGTAAAATGATTGACGTGAAAAAGAACGTCGACCATGCGGCGTCCCGTGTTTTGTGTGTGGCCATGGTGCAATTGCCTCAGTACAAAAGCCACATGTTGTCCCTCAGTCGCGACCGGCAGGCGGTGGACCAAGCCCTGTCCCGCGTCGAGGTTCACGGTCCAATCCGCGCTGTCGATATGCAGGCCGTGATAGAACCAGCCGTGATCACGAGCTGCGGCGAATGCCGGCCCCTGACTGAAACCCCCGCCGCCATAGGGTTGACGAAAAATGGGCGACATCACTTCGTCCCGCGTCAATTGAATTGTCGCCAATGTTTCGTCAAGGAACTGAGAAAGCTGATCCATATCTCTTGACATGTCTTCCACGGCCATTGTGAACGGCTCGAACGCCCGGGCCCAGATGTCCCGGGTGTGGTGATACGCATGATAGCCGAGCACATGGCCGTCGGTGTGCATTTCACGAAGGGCTTGCGAATAGAGCTCGCGAAATTCCGGGGTATCGGCCGTGTCGTCCGGGCCCACAAGATAGAAGACCGCTTGAGCGTGATTCCCACGCAAGGCAGCGAGAATGTCGCGAAGCGGATCGAGCAGGTTTGCATCCGCGGCGGTCGCGACCGGATCGCTCACATCGGGCGGAAACGGGCCGTCGTCGAACGTGAGAACGATTGTTGTAGGGACGTTGGCAACCTTGGCCGAACCGACGTTCGAGGCGCAACCGAGCGCCGATAGCAGCAAGATCGAAGCAATGGCTTGTGCGATTCGATGTATCTTTCCTGCAAGTGGGGAGGATTGCATCGTCGGAGGATAATGATGTTCGGCTTGCAACGAAAGAATCCCGGCGCGTACGTTACAAGTCTGGTTCAATCTGATGGGAGATGCCCGGTGCGGATAGCGTCCGGCCAAATCTGTTTCACGTGAAACAGCGTTAAGAAAGTACCAAAGCGAGGGAGCAACGAAGGTAGCAAGGCGATGGCGTTGTTCTCGCCAAGTTCCGCGCGCCGCCTTCCGGTTTGAATAACTTCCCATGCGCTCTACGAAGAGGAAAATTCCGTCGAGCGCGGCTGTGCGGGTATAGTCAGTGACACTTTCAGATGGGTTCGTTTGGAAAAGTATTTTTTCGAAAGTGTCACAGCGCGGCACCCAGACCGAATTTCCGATTGCCGATTTCCAATTGCAGATTTGGGCAAGAGATCGAAGAGAGAAGATCGAAGCTCAAGATTCGAAGTGAAATGGCGGTGAGCCAAGCGCGATTCAAAATTTTTCTGGTTTCCGGATTCGGGTCTCCAGTTACCACAAATTCGGGATGGTCGGGTTCGGAGCATGGCGTATTCCGAAGGGATAACTTCGAGGATGGTCGGTGAAGAAATGGAATTGAGCGAACTATGCGTTTCCAGATCGAGCAAACAATCAAGATGTTGGCAGCGGGCCGAGTATTTCTACGCAGAGCATTGTCGCCAATGCAACCTGGAATTCCTCTGACCGCGTTTCTCGCCGATTTTCATACCGCAACTCGGGGATTTCGCAATGCCCCGGCGGACCAGTCGGATTGGGCTTCGGAATTATTTCCAACCCGAGTTCTCTGAGCTCACGCTCGCAGAGAATCGCCACATAGAATCGAGCATTTCGATCATTTTGCGCGAGCTTTTCGGGTGTCACGAAATTCGCCCGGAAAAGTGATAGCCCGGTCTTGTCACGTACTTTGGGGCGAAAGGCCTCAGGTGACGGAGTCAGGTTACTGCCCGGGTCGTACCAGTGCATAGAATCCGGTATCCGGCGGTATAGGAGTTCGTCATCCGAAATCGGATCAGTTTCATCAGGCATGTCACGTCAAGCGCAGGATAAGCCTGCTTTTCAGCTCGCAATGCTTGAAAGTGAGCAACTCACCCGCGCAATCAGCGTACACTCGCAACGATTCGTGCGTGTCGCCCGCGATGCGTTCGAACACAAGACCGCCTTCGCCGTCGGGAACAACCCGGCTCGGGGGCGGTGGTGGTTCCTTAAGGTCCCGCAACCTCAGTGCAACGCGGATCGCGGCTTGAATACACATTGTGGTCGGGGCGCGAAACCCTTCGTCCGGATCGGCGAATTGGTCCGGATTCCGTCCCCATTCAATTAAGGTGGAATCGATACATTCATTCCACCTCTCGCGCCAATTGTCTTCCAGTCTCTCTGCCGTGACCGGCGTGCTCTTATCTCCGGACGTCGAGACCGCTGCTTTGATCTCGGGTGAGAGTGTCGCTACAGCATCACGCATAATGAATTCCCCAGGCCTTGTGCGCTTCCGGCGATGTCAAGGCGACAAACATCCTCACTATCGTTTCGCGTCCCAAGTCGAGTCCGGAGCTCAGCGGGTCCGGCGCATCCGGCACTGGTCCCCGCGCTGTCAAGTCCATGCGGAGAATTTCCGGCGCGTTTTCGTCGCCTGGTTTTCCGTGGATGAGTTGCACATGCAGGCGACCGCGCTGGAGCGGAATTTCGAAATGCCACTGTCCGCCAAAGCTTTCGAATCTGGCGGCTTCTGCGTATTCCTGAGTACGACCGAGGAGTCCAGGCAATATCGAAGCCCACTCCTCGGGCGAGTGCCAAGGTACCCGACCCGATCGCGGGATATGATTGACGTAGGTCACTTCCCATTGATTGATTTTTGGTTCTCCGAGGCCCTCTGAGTGCAAGAACTCTCGAAATCGAGTCCATTCTCGTTTGAATTCCGGTTTGATACACTCTTCATAACGAGGATATTTTGTGTCCGGGGTATCAAGCCAATTGTAGTGAAATCGACTGTTCTGAAGCTGAACCATCCTGCTATTTTCACGGTTTCGGAGCTGGAGGCGGCGAGATGGATCGTTTGTGAGCATGAGCGTTGGACCTACTGCCGCCCACATCTGCTCCGAACTGAACACTTCAAATTGGGGTTCAAGACGCGGCGCGTCGGTTGCTGTCGCCCACTCGTTTCGAACCTGCGACCAGTAAAGAGAGAGATGAGAATTCGTCAAGCCGGTGGGCGGCTCAAATTGAACGCCCAACACTGTCTCGACGATCGGCGGGTGATCGAACCAAGGCAAATTGCTCATCGTCATTCTGTTGGTGCAGACCCGGGTCAGAAGCGTCCGGGATTCATCCCGGATACTAACAGTATAGTATCGACCGTTGCACTGCTCCAGTTGTAGCGTTGGGCACGCCTATCCTAATGCCATAAATACCGTTTTGACCTCGGTATAATTGGCCAAACCGTATTCACCGAGTTCGCGGCCCAGGCCGCTCATTTTGAAGCCGCCGAAGGGGGCCGCAGGGTCGAAGACGTTGTAACAGTTGATCCAGACGGTTCCGGCGCGGAGGCCGGCGGCGAGGCGGTTGGCCTTGCCGATGTCCTTGGTCCACACGGCGGCGGCGAGGCCATAGGTGGTGTTGTTGCCGCGCTGAATGGCTTCGTCCACGTCCTTGAAACGCAGCACGGAAAGCACCGGCCCAAAGATTTCTTCGCGAGCGATTTTCATGTCGTCGCGGACGTTGTCGAAAATGGTCGGCTCGATGAAGTAGCCGGCGCGGTCGATGCGTTTGCCGCCGGTGAC
>JACQFE010000067.1 GCA_016200265.1 Planctomycetota bacterium
ACTACCCATAGCTCGTCCGGCACACGCCAGATCGTCGGCAACCCATTTACCTTCCTGGTTCTCTTCGCCATCCGTGGCTCCTCTCAAAAAAGGCCCACGGACTCCATCGGCAAATTCAAGCTTTTTGAGATAGTTTCTAAGCAAACTCATGGGGCTGCGGCCTCAATCTTGTCAAGACGGTCAAGAAAGGCCTTCACTGCCGGGGGTGAAGTCGAGTCCACAACGTAGGGTCCGTTGAATTCGCAATTGCCACTGGGCATGGTCACGTCGAGATACGTTTTGTCTTGCGTCCAGGAGAGGTGCCTTTTATCTCCCTTCAGGCATGTTACCACGATTTCTGTGCCCTCGCGGAAGTACACCCGTTCAGTGTATAGGTCCACAACTTCAATCGCGCACTCGGAGCCAGTGGCCTGTGCCGAAATCCAAGGCGTCAATAGCCTAATCACAATGTTAATAGCGTTATAAACATCGTCAGCGACGCTTACAAAGCCGCCACTTCTGTCGATATGAAAATCGGGATCCCCTACGAGCCAACCGTCAATCGTGGCGCCAGGTTTGGGACCGAAGAATACGACGGATTTGCTCTCCTCCCCTTGCTTGCGCTGTGAGATGTCAACTTTGACAATCTCCGACGTCGTCACCCGCTCCTTGCGATGGAGTCGCACCTGCAGGTTGTGGAACACGAATGTGCCCGGAGGCGACTCAATCACAATGCCGGGAATTTTCGAATGCAACCGTCCCCCAAGGTGTGGCCCTTCGCAGCCCAAGAGACAGCAGGCCAGCATCGACGAAATGAAAAGTGAAAATCGTGACATTAGTAGAGCACTCCTTTCATGGCTATTCACGGCGGGTCTGCCAGATGCGCAGGGCCGCCACACTCAGTTCAGAACTTATCCAAAGCGCCGCAATGGGTATAAGAGGCGGATTCAACAGATAATGAAACCACCAACAAGCAAAGAGGCTTGCCGCGACGAAAGCGATCGTCAATCCGGAAAGCGCCAGGTAGCGACGGAGGGCGCTGCCCGCCAATGTGACGGCTGCGGAACACCCCAGGAGAGCGCCGATCCATGCCGATGTAGACTCCTCACCCTTATTCACCATCTGGACAAAGGCCCTGCGAAATATCGATTCGATCACGGCGGCGTGGGCATAGCATCCAGCGATCGGACGGCCGTCCGGATGCTGATGCAAATCGGTGATGCCGCGTTGATCGCTCACGATCACGACTTTGCCCGCGAATTGGCTTTGGAGCTTTTCCCGATCAGAACGAAACGCCGTCTGGTAGGGAACCGTTGCTGCCGCCAGCTTCGCGTTGGAGGGAACTGCCACGTAGAACATGCCGATAGCATCGGTATCAAGCAATTCCGGGCACCCGGGGTAACGCGGGGGCGACGGGGGTGTCATGTCAATGCGATCAAATGTGTCGGTCAACATGATATGATCCTTACCGAGCCTGCGTTTCACTTTCGAATTCCGCCCCTCAGGGGAGGTCCAGTAAAGCAAATCCAAGGACGTGTTCGACGAGTCAAAGTGAATGTCAACATTTGAGCCCGGATACCGGGCGGCGGCAAAGCCCTCGAGCGAAAGCGACGGAAGGGGGTCGGCCTCTCCGCGTTGGGCGTAAAACATGACTACCCAAGGGAAGCTCTCGTCGAGATGGGCCACCGAGCTACCAACGCGGACCTCGTGCAAAATCTCCTCCGCAAGGGCGGGCTGATCATTCTCACCCAACCACCATCTACGCGAAGTGACAACGACGTCGATCCCAACTTCCCTCAGCTTTAGCACGCCAATAACAAAGTCCTTGTCAAAGTCCGATTTGGAATCGAATCCGATGTCCCACACAACGGTGCTGCAACCAGATGCCGCGAGGTTCTCCATCAAGCGCCCGTGTAGTCTGCGTAGGCTCGTGCGGTTCTCCACAGTGACGTCTTTGAGCCCGGCGTCGCGAGCAATTTCCTCCACCGGTGTGTCATCCTGAAGTGCGATGACGCGTACATGGTCGAAGTCAAACTCCTTCACCTCAGCAGGGAGGAGGGCGCTCTCAAGCTTGAAGAAAAAATTGCTGGTTTGCGGCCACCTGTACAGGATGGGAACGATTAACAGGTTGCTAAGCACCGCGACTAAGATGATCACCCCCCCTAGAAACGCGAACCGATGTCGCTGGACTGCCTTACGACCGCGGTGTCGTAACGCGTCCCACAACTCATCCGGATTGATCGGCTCATCATTGATGTAACGCTCTACGGCGCGGGCGAATTCCCCAGCGTTGTGATATCGCCGTTCCGGACTCTTGGCCAGTGCCGTGATGACGATCGCGCTGATGTCCTTATTGATCGGACAATCCCCAGGACGACGGCATGCCCCGGGTCTCGCCTTGATTCCGGACGCCGCCGTCCACTTCTCGACGGGCGCCGTGGGTGATGTTCCTCGGATGTGTTCAATCGTCTCGTCGAAAGTGGCTTCCGGCGGAACGGGATAGGGAAATCCTCCGGTCAACAACTCGTACAAAACCACGCCCAAAGAGTACACATCAGTGCGAACATCCATAATCGACCGGTTGCCGTGGGTTTGCTCAGGTGACATGTACCAGAGCGTGCCGAAGAGGCCACCGCTATCTGAGATGTTGGGCTCGCCGGGTATGAGCAGTGGTCGGGCAATGCCAAAGTCCAGCACTTTCACGGTTCCCTGTAAGTCTACCAGGATATTGGATGGCTTGAGGTCGAAGTGGGTTACGCCTTTTTGATGAGCATAGTCGACTGCCTCACAGACAGTCCGGAAAAGCCGGAGCATGTCCAACATCGAACGCTCGTGTTCGTCAACATACTCCCCCAGCTGCTTTCCGTTGATGAATTCCATTGCATAGAAAGGCCGGCCGTCATCGGTCGTGCCCGCGTCGTGGATCGAAATGATATTTGGGTGCTTGAGTTGGGCGATAAGTTCAATCTCAAGTCTGAACGCTTTATCCAGTTCTTGCCTAAGGGGTTCGGAAAGATAATGATCGTCGCGCAATGTCTTCAGGGCAACAACTTGATTCGTCGATTTCTGAATGGCTTGATAGACGATGCCCTGCCCGGCGCGAGCCACTTCTCGAACAATGGTGTAGCCGTCGATTGAAGGCCAATGTGCCGAACGAACGGAGGAAAGTGGAGATTCCTTGGTTGGATCGATCGGATCCTGATCGCTCATGTGAGGATTGATGTTCATCAATTTTGCAACCTGAATGTGATCGCAATCGTGCCGTCCGGGAATCATGCGCGAATGCCGACAGTTCCGCAAGGCGCGTATAATGGCACTCACAAGGGTTGGCATTCCGTTACAGTGCGGCGGATTGCCTTTATCGAGCCCTGATATCCAATGGGGCAGGGTTGGTTTGCATCGACATTTCGCCACATGAACAGATCCTGATCGACGCGCTTGCCATGGGGTTGCAGGTTTTAGTTAGTGTTTGTCTGTTCGAAAAGAGTCGTGGAGCCGGAATCTCTTTTTTCGGTTGGGGCGATCCGAGCATTAGACAATAAGATTCCTTCACTGCACGCCGCGCTATCGCCATATCAATCTGCATGCGGCCGCGATCAATTTCCAAACATTCATAATCCCTTCTCCCCGCCTTTCGTCACCCAAGAATGACACCATGCCGATAAAATTCCGTTACCGCACGATTACCAGCTATCGCGAGCTTCCACCCAGAGTCATCTATACTTCGCCGCACCAACCAAAGTACGGAATGGAAGAGCACCTTGACCAGCTCGTTGAGTTCGTTAAGCGCGCCACGCCGCGGACTCCTTACGATTCCAACGACGTTGTCTCGATGGTCTTTGCTAATCGCATGCTCGGCCATGAACTCTCCTGGCGACAGTTCGCTGAGTTGATCGAAGAGCGCCGCGCAATGCACCGAAAACATCTTGCGGATGTGGCACGGCACCTGGAAGAGTTGCTTGAGTGAAAGCCCTGACGCGACAGACCGAACGCTTCGCAAGATACCGAAGTTACCGACGTGGAACGCCAGATCCTCCATCTCGAAAGACAGAACCGCGCGCTCGAAGTCGCCTTGTGGCGAGACACGAAGGAGCTTTGCAGCACGCTGCTTGAAGAACGGCGCGAACAGGAAGGCATGAAGCGGCGCCTTGGCTACCTGGCATGAGTCGGCGATGCCGATTGAGTTCGGAAAGAGCGCCAGTGTTCAGGAACTCTGCCGCAAGTTGAAGCCCGTCATCGGAGAACGGGCAGATCGAATCTGGTTGGCGTTCCTTGCGGAAGATGAAGACGGCAAAGGGCCGGCCTTCAAAGTCAGCGGCGGCATTTCTCCAAGATATTGGGGTCTTCCCAGATGCTGGAATCGCAGAACGCTACAAGCGCCTCGGCTGGGGCGTCCGGCAGGGACAACGCGTCAAACAGCAGCTGCTTTCGAACGGCGTGATCATCAAGGAGCTGAAAACCACTCCTCGCGGCAACATGCGAGTTGTTCGGTTTACCGATAAAGGAAGACAGTCTCTTGCCGAACTTGCCAATGCAAGGGACGCAGCGTGGAACCGTGAATTGTCAGTTTTAACGAGAAGCGGACGGGCAAAAACGGAGGGAGACTGCGCGCCGGCGCTGACTTCGGCTGGTCCTCTGCCCGCCGCAATATCCCTCAATACACTCCCAGGTCCTGGCCAGAGACCACTGCTCCTTGATAATCTCCGTGAATCTCGCGGAGCAGATCCTTGTCTCCCTGTCCCCAGTAGAGTTGGTGATAGAGGATCAGCAGGCGAGGCTTGACCTCGCTGGCGATCCTGGCGAGTTCAAGGGTTGAAGTGCGGGATGCTGCATGGTAGCGCTGCCATTCCGCGGTTCGCGTTTGAAAGCCCGCAAAGGAGTAGACCTCGTGGATCAAGGTGTCACAACCCTTCGCGTTCTCGATGAGACTTTCACATGGCGTGGTGTCGCCGGAGATCACGATACTCCGATCAGGCGTGTCAAAGCGAAAGCCGAAAGCGAACTTCCACGATCCGTGGCGCACAGCGAACGCCTGCACAATTACCCTGTCATCGCTATAGATCTCGCCAGGTTGGATTTCGTGGACATTGACCTTGCAACCTTCGGTGTTGGCGTGTTCCAACCCATCGATGCGCATGCGAATATCTTCTTCATAGGCCTGCTGGATGGGGTGCATCATATTCTTGATGCCGACGGGGCCGTAAACAACCAGCGGTGCGTCGCGCCCCAAGACCCAAGGCGTGAGCATAATGTCGGGCAAGCCCACGGGGTGGTCCGAGTGCAGATGGGTAACGAACAAAAAATGGAGATTGCTTAGCTCCAGGGCGGTGATGCCGTTTTTGTAGGCCGCTGCCGCGCGTCGAACAATTCCCGGACCGCAGTCCACGACGTAGGCCGTATCGTCGAAAATGATGGCCACGGCCGGACCTGAATGTTCGGGATCGGCATTCGGAGTTCCCGTGCCTAGGAGAACCACGCGTGACCGCGAGCCGCTCTTGATCTCATGCGAAATAACTTCGACTTTGGATTGTGAACCAGGTCGACACGTGCCGCTCAACAGCACCGCCAGGATCAGGCCAGAGTGGAGTAATCTTCGCGTTGTCATGTCTATTCGTATGTTCATTGACTCTACGCCCGCGCGGTACAAGCGGTGGCGCTGGGTATCGCGCGCGACCGCTGTATCATCGTAACAAGGAGGAGAAATGCCAAAAGCGTCGATCATGGGCGACATACTCCCCCGTGTCCCGCACATGTTTGGCAAACCAAAGAATCACGCGCCGCTGGAAAACCGTTTGGACTCGGGTGTTTTGGCGCAATGCAGATCATCATTGATTTGCTCTGCGCGCCGCAATGCTCGTACCATAATCGTTGTGAGCGAGGCGCAATTTGGAACTCGCTTCGTGAGTGCGACGTATGACGACATCCCGGGCCAATCGAAAAATACCTTTGCCGCAGCTTCGTGCTGACGCTCACGGTGCAATCGGGCGTAGTTGCGGAACGGTACGTCCTTCGAGAATGAGCCGCTGGCGTGCGGCGACGCTGATAGCCGTTCATCTCGCAGTCGCCGGCCACGTTGCCCATTGGTACATGACCGGTCGAACGCTCACTCCGGTCGAGCCGAGCGAGACGATGCAGACACTGGGCAGTGAGGCGCGGCTCAACGCCGGGTGCGTATTCTTCATTGCAGCGATCGTAAGCACGATGATCTTCGGTCGATTCTTCTGCGGGTGGGGCTGCCACATTGTCGCCCTTCAGGACTTGTGCACATGGCTGCTGCGACTTTTGAAGATTCCCCCCAAGCCATTTCGTTCGCGATTGCTGGTGTTCATGCCCTTCGCGGCCGCGATATTCATGTTCGTGTTGCCCACTGTGGCCCGCCTCTGGATGGGTGGGCAGCGCGCAGACCTGCAGGTCCGCTTCACCACCGAGAAGTTCTGGGCGACATTTCCGGATTGGCCGATTGCAGTGTTGACGTTTCTGGTTTGCGGCTTCCTGATCGTCTATCTGCTTGGAAACAAGGGCTTTTGCACCTACGCCTGCCCCTACGGCGGCATCTTCGGACTGGCGGACAGGGTTTCACCAGGGAAGATTCGGGTCACTTCGGCGTGCGAGGGATGCGCGCATTGTACCGCCGTCTGCACCTCAAACGTTCGCGTTCACGAGGAAGTCCGTGATTTCGGAATGGTGGTGAATCCGAGATGCATGAAGTGCATGGATTGTATTAGCGTATGTCCGAAGGAGGCGCTGTACTTTGGTTTTGGCGTGCCCACGATCGCGTCGATCAAAACTCCGAAGCCGATGAGGCGGCATTTTGACTACACCTGGGGCGAGGAACTTGCGCTCCTGGTGATGTTTGTGCTTTCCGCCGCTATATTCCGGGCTCTGTACGATGCGGTGCCGCTGCTCTTTGCTCTGGGGCTCGCGGCCATTAGCGCATACCTCCTCCTGACCGCGTTTCGCCTTGTGTACCATCCGAGCGTCGCTTTGGGACGCATCCGCCTTCGGGCCGACGGTCATCAAACGCGAGCAGGATTGATCTACAGGCTGTCCGCGATTCTCTGGATCGTCTTCTTGATTCATTGCGGAGTGGTTCAATACCTGTCTCTGCAAGGAAATCGATTGCTCCAAGCCGCGCAGGAACAACGTGCGACACTGGCCGAGACCACGCCAGAGGTTGCCTCGTTGGCCCGGAGTGCTTTGAATTCTTTGGAGGGATGCCGGCGCATCGGCCTGGTAACACCCGCCAACCTGCTGGCGAAACTCGCCGCCGCCAACATGATCGCGGGAAATCCTGTGGCGGCAGCGGCCTGTTATCGACAAGCGATTGCACATGCTCCGCGTTTCACGGCGGCCCGCTTCGAGCTCGCCCGCCTGGAATTGGAGCACGAGGAACGCGAGGAGGCCTGCGCCCAGCTTCGGATCGTTGTCGAAGAGGATCCGTCGTATCCCGATGCGGCGGGTCTGCTTGCGAATCTACTGATGGAAGACGGCCGGGCCGAAGAAGCTCTGTCGATGCTCGACACTTTGATTCTACGCCACTCGAATGAAGCGGACTTCGCGTTAGCGAAGGGCCTTGTGCTGGCCCATAGCGATCGATTGGAAGAGGCACTGACGGTCACGCGCCGCACAGTCGAACGATGGCCGGGCAATGCCGAGGCGCATTTCAACTTGGGTTCCATGCTTGCCTACGAGGGCGATTTGCAAGGTGCCCTCTGCGAATTTGAGCGCACCACGGAACTCCGCCCGCAATTCGCCGCCGGGCATTTTATGTGCGCGAAGGCGGCGCTTCGTTTATCGCGTGTGGACCTTTTCCTTCCTCACTTGGAAGAGGCCCGACGACTGGAGCCCTACAACGCCGAGTACGTGTCGGTCTGGGCGGCAGCAATAAAACAAGTCGGCATGTTGACTGGGGCGATCAGTGAGGCCGAGGGCGTGGCGGCGGTCAACGGGGCGGCTCGTTTCCGCCTCGTGCATCTCTATCGCGCCGCTGGTCGAATGCAGGATGCGGAACGATTGGCGCCAGAGTTCGGGGCATTGCTTGGGCGGCAGACACAACCATGAGCAGAAATTTCCGCCGCATTGCAAGAACTGCCTCCATCACGAGAAGGCGCTGGAACATCTGTCGAAATCGGCAGCCGTTCGATCATCACCCAAGGTGAAACAGGAATTGGATGTCATCGAGTGGCACTCAAAGTGCCCACAACTCGCCAATATGTTTCGTATGGTTCGCTTAACAAGGACAAAGAGTGTGGAGTTTTTGCGTCAGCTTGCGAGATCATGACATGAAATCTGTGCTTTTTGAGAAAAAGTGAGCTTCATCCGTGAGAGACGTGAATGAGTGCCACTTATTTGGCATTCTCAATGCCTGGCGGGGAAGAATGCGCATCAGGCATGCCGAGCGCCGCCGGCGCGAGAATTCGAACGATCCTTTCGGTCGCAGCCTTGCCCGAAAGAAAGCGGTACCAAGTTCGCCCGTTCCTGCTGCTTGAAAAGCGGCAACAACTAAGGCCAAGCTACTCGCCGGCAACACCCGATCAGGAAAAATGACCTCCGTTTATAAATGTTTCTCGTCACTACCAAGTGGTTTGCGATTTCGCACATGAAATGCTGTTTGACGCGCCACCCAAAAACTCCACATTGTCTTTCGCAGATTGTGCGAACTTGAGATTCGGCTACTGGTAGCCGTTTAACCATCGCAGGCATCCATGAGTGGCGACATATTTTGCACGGGCGGGAACCACTCGGAAATAGAAGCCCAATAGGGATTCTCAAAGGAATCATAGAAGCACAAGGAGAGAATCGTTTGGCCAAACGTAAGTAGTACAATCGTCATCGCAAGAATGATCGAGGTCCAAATCCAAGCCTCTCGGACTCTGAAATAATTGTTGAAGCCCATTATTGATGCCTGTCTTCGCTACTCCAAGACCAGCACGCCAATCACTTAGAGCTCCTAACAAAAAGAGTATCGGTGAACGATCCATGTAGCCGAGATCAAGGGTGGACATGGAGGTCCGCCGATGGCCAAACCGATATTGGATGACGATCTTTGGAACGCAATCGAACCACTGCTGCCGCCGTCAA
>JACQFE010000071.1 GCA_016200265.1 Planctomycetota bacterium
AAAAAGGCTCTACCCAAAAACTCAGATGGAATGAACCACTAGTGCGGCAACCCATCTGAATTTTCGGGTTGGGTGCCATGTCCAAGCCAGGCGTCGCTTCGCTTGGCCATGCCACCCGAAAACTCGGTTGGAATCGTGCACTAGTGCGCTCCCTGAGGCGTAGTCCTTACAGCGCCTTTCGTTACGTAATCAGGCTCTAACCCGCGGCTCGCCATGGCCCACGGTTGATTCTAAGGGCTTGCGCGGGTTAGAATGAAGCTTGAGGCTCCCTTCAAATGGCAATGGTTGACTTCCAGGAAATTGGCTTGAACTTGCATTGCGCGGCCCACTTATCGCAGCGCACAAGGCACGCTCAGTCAAAGCGCGTATCAATTCGCGACCAGGATCTTGAAATCATGGCTTTGCAGGGCAGAGTGAAAGCAGTCATGACCTGGCCACTCCGGCGATGAAAAGAATGCATAGCACGAAGCCCCGCGGCATGCGACGAGTTTCCGCCGCACCGCAGTTCGATATTCCAAAAGAGCTGCGAGACTTCTTCTCGCGCCTCCCTGCTGTGGTCTACAAATGCGGGCCGCCGCCGAGCTTTGCGACCATCTTCGTGAGTTGCAATATTCATGAGCAGTTCGGCTACTCGCCTGAAGAATTCTACGCCGACCCCTTGTTCTGGACCAATCATATTCACGAAAATGAGCGACACAGTATCGTGAGTAGGCTCGCTTCGATCGGCGAGGCCAACGCCCTCTCTTATGAATACCGATTCCTTCGGCGCGATGGCGCGTATGTGTGGCTCCATGATGAAGTGTCCGTTTTGCATGATAAAGCCTCTCGGAACATCGGGTTGATCGGAAGCTGGTTCGATATCACCGAGTACAAGCGGCTTGAGGCCATGCGCGCCGGACAGACCCAAATACTTGATTTCCTGGTGAAGCGCCGAAGTTTAGAAGAATCTTTTGTGCAGATCGTGCAGATGTTGGAGAGCCAGTCTGACGACATGGTCTGCTCGATTTTGCGATTCGATCCGATGACGCAATCGTTGCGCCACGGGGCGGCCCCAAGCCTGCCGGATGAATACAACCGACTCATTGATGGTGTCAAAATCGGACCGGCGGTTGGATCCTGCGGGACAGCAGCCTATCGCCGCGAACGCGTTGTCGTCACGGACATCGAGACCGATCCGCTCTGGCGCAAGTCTTGCCGCTCTCGCCATTGAGCGATATCACGATGAGGAGATCATTCGCCAGACGGAGCGCTTGGCTTCACTGGGTACGTTTGCGGCGGGCATCGCCCACGAGATCAACAATCCCGTCGCCGCCATACAGCTCGCCGCAGAAGGTGCGATCGACTCGCAGACCAAAGGCAAAACGAAGCGCGTCCGAGACATGCTCGAGCTGATCCGCGCGAACACCGAGCGCTGTACGCGAATTGTCCGAAGTGTGCTGCAGTTTGGCAGGCAGAGCGACTACCAGAAAGAGTCTACAGGTGTGACCCATATCCTCAGAACCGCGTGCGAACTCACGCAGGGATACGCAACTGCACATGGCGCAAACGTGGCGTTCTCGCCGCCGGACCAGGATCACCCGATCGTCGGTCGCGTGGTCGAGCTTGAGCAGGTTTTTGTCAATCTCATTCGTAACGCCATCGAGTCGAAGACTTACGGCGCGATGGTAACCGTCCAGATCGCGTTTGATCGCGATTTCGCTCGTGTGACTGTTGCCGATGACGGTCAGGGGATGAACGAGGAGCAGAAGACACGCATGTTCGATCCCTTCTTCACAACTCGCAGCTCCAAAGGTGGGACCGGGCTTGGGCTGAGCGTCGTTCACGGGATTCTCATTGGCCACGGCGGATCGATCCACGTCGACAGCAAACTCAAGAAGGGAACCACTATTGTCGTTTACCTGCCCCGCGCTGATGCCGTTGCATTCAATGGAAACAATCCTAAATCCACGACGAGGAAATGACGGACCGCGCTTCTCATTTGTTTTCGACGAGACATTCCACGCTCCACTTGGATGTTGGGAATTGCAAGAAGGAGTAGTTTCACCAATTACTGCGACTTTTGCATCCCCACCGTTTGATGGCGACTCCGTGGAATAACTTGTGCTGGAGTGTGGAGCGGATTCGCTGTGCCGTTTCTTCGAAAGCGAAGTGCAACTTTTGGCTTAATTGGGCGTAGAGGCGAAAAATCCCCGAGTATCGTTTAGCCCGCCACCATCGAGACCTTGCCCAAGGACGTGCGTCCGACGATCCAAAGCGATCATGGATCGGCCTTCATCGCCGCCGAGTTTTCCAGGACGCTGAGCGAAACGGGCGTGGGGCATTCCTTGATCCGCCCGCACACGCCGACGGACAACGCCCTCATTGAGCGTTTCAACCGTACCATCGGAGAAAAGCTCGAGGGGTACGAACTGGAGGACTTCACCCAAGCCCGAGAGGTGATCACGGAGATCATCGACCATTACAACCATCACCGGCTGCATTCGTCGTTGAACTTCCTGCGGCCGATGGACTACTATCGTGGGAATCCGGGGTCGCTCCTGGCCGAGCGCCGCCGGAAGTTACAAGAGGCCAGGGAACTGCGCAAGCAGGAGAACCTGAAACTGCGACAACGCCTGATTCCGTGGGCAAAGGAGAATGTCGCTTAGCCGACGAGGCCGTTTGTCTCACTTTGATTGAAACAAATCAGGTTCTGCGAAGCAACGCGCAGGCTCCGTAGGACGGTGCTTCCACCAAAAAGCCCAACATCCTCATTATTTGGGGCGATGACATCGGGTTCTGGAACGTCAGCGCCTACAACCAGGACATGATGGGCTACAAGACGCCCAACATTGACCCCATAGCGAAGGAAGGCGCGCTATTCACCGACTGGTACGGCCAACAAAGCTGCACCGCAGGGCGGGCGTCGTTCATCACGGGCCAAGTCGGCTTCCGCACATGACTGCTCAAGGTCGGCCTGCCGGGCGCGAAGGAAGGTTTGCAGGCGCGAGACGTTACGATCACCGCGCTCCTCAAGGGGCAGAGCTACATGACGGCGCAGTTCGGCAAGAACCATCTCGGCGACCTGGACAAGCATCTGCCCACCGCGCACGGGTTCGATGAGTTCATGGGTTCGCTCTACCACCTCAACGCCGAGGAAGAGTTCGAGAACCCGGACTATTTCAAAGATCCGGCGATGATTAAGCGGTTTCAAACGCGCGGCGTAATCCACACCTGGGCCAACCCGGACGGCACGCAGAAGATCGAGAGCACCGGGCCACTCGGCAAGAAACGCTTGGAGACCATCGATGAGGAGGTCACCAAGGCCTCGCTCGAGTACTTAGACCGTGCCAAAAAGGAGGGCAAGCCCTTCTTCCTTTGGTGGAACTCCACTCGAATGCACATCCACACGCATCTGAAAAAGGAGAGCGAAGGCAAGACCGGCCTGGGGATCTATCCCGACGGCATGGTCGAGCACGACGCGATGGTCGGCCAGCTCCTCGACAGGCTCAAGGAACTCGGCCTGGATGAGAACACTATCGTCATGTATTCCACCCTCAATGGTGCCGAGGTCTTCTCCTGGCCCGATGGCGGCACCACGCCGTTCTGCAATGAAAAAGGGACCAATTGGGAAGGCGGCTTCCGCGTCCCCTGCGCCATCCGCTGGCCGGGCGTCATCAAGCCCGGCACCTTCAACAACGACCTCTTCTCGCATGAAGATATGCTCCCGACGCACTTGGCCGCAGCGGGCGTGCCCGACGTGAAGGAGCAATTGTTCAAGGGTATGAAATTAGGAGACAAGACTTTCAAGGTGCATCTGGACGGCTACAACATTACCGACGCCCTTGCCGGTAAGTCGCCCGACCCGCGCCACGAGTTTTTCTATGTTAGAGCACTTAACACTCAGGTCTAGCGCCCTGTGAGTTCTTGGGTTATGTTCTCAAGCCGTCTGGCATGGAGGCTTGAGATGAAGGCATATTCGGTGGATTTGCGGAAGCGGGTGTTGGCCATGTGCGACGTGGGGCGGCGCGCGCATGAGGTCGCGAAGGTGTTCGACGTTAGCGAGTCGTGGATTCGGCGGCTCAAGCAGCGCCGTCGCGAGGACGGGAAAATCACCGAGCGGCCCTCCGGCGGTCGCCGTCACGGGCACTTCGATGCCATTCGCCTGACCCAACTTGAGCAATGGCTGCGGCAGCGTCCCGACGCCACGCTGGAAGCGTTGCGCGAGCGCGTGATCGAGGAGATGAGTCTGCGTTGCAGTCTGATGGCCGTCTGCCGCGCGGTCCGGAAGCTGAACTGGTCGATAAAAAAAACGCTTCGGGCCGGCGAACAAGATCGCCCCGACGTGCTGCGTCGCCGCACCCACTTCGTGATCGCCCGCCGCTTCGCCGACGTGGAAAGCTTCGTGGTTCTCGATGAATCCAGCGCCCAGACAAACATGACGCGACGGTATGGCAGAGCGCCTGTCGGCGAGCGCTGCTTGTTCGCGGCCCCACAGGGTCACTGGCACACGACCACCATCCTCAGCGCCATGCGCGCCACGGGAGTGATCAAGGACGCTTCCATCCTGTTCGACGGTTCCATCAATGCCATGATCTTTCGCAGCTATGTGGAAGAGTGCCTGGCCCCGGCACTGCACAAGGGCGACATCGTGGTCATGGACAATCTCTCCAGCCACAAAGTGGTCGGCGTTCAAGAGGCCATCAAAGACGTGGGCGCAAGCCT
>JACQFE010000068.1 GCA_016200265.1 Planctomycetota bacterium
GGCAGTTCGTTCGCACTCATCGCATCACCTCACCGTTGGTACGACCACCGGACTCTATGCAACGCCTGTGCCAGACGACTGACTTGGGTCCGTTTTTCCGGGCTGGATGGATCCTTGGTCGGAACTTCGCCGAATCCTTCGAACGATTTGGCAAAGGGAGGGTGAGGTGGTATTCCGAGCCCGGTTGCGGAGTGTGTGAAATCACGCAACGATTGCGTGAAATCGCGCAGCGACGGTATTACCAGATTTGGGAATGATGATAGCCGATAAGGAAGGCGGCTCAAAACCGCTCATGTGGGTCATGCGGAAATTCACGTCTTATACCAATTCCAGAAATTAATGGCGCGGTTCGGTTTCAGTGAGTGCCACTGGTAGCTTGCCTGCCAGTACTGGTACGGGCGGACAAGCCGCCCATGGCACCGCGGAGGTAGCGCCAATAATTATTGGGATTCGTATTAAATGCTGCGTCTTGTAGCGCGGAGATCACCAAAAATGTGATCGAGCGTCGGGAAATCCCCAACGACGTGCCCAGGCAATTGAAGCCGCTGTATCCCAAAGGCCTCTGCACGTATCTTCAGAAATATCTGCCCATGAATCCGGCGACGGTCGCCGAAAAGTACACCGGCCCGGTGCTTCTTATTCAGGGCGAAAAAGACGCACAGACGAACCCCAAGCTCGACCTTCCGCCGCTTGAAGCGGCGCTCAAGGCTCGTAAATCCGGAAGCGTGGAAACTTTCATCGTCAAAGACGGCTGCCACAACCTGAAGCGCGTCTCCGGCCCGCTCAATCCCGGCCTCACCGGCCCCGTCGACTCCGACATGCTCAACAAGACAGTGAACTGGCTGCGAACGAATCTTGCGGAGAAAAAGTAACGAGTGTCTCGTGCTTATGCCGTCAGTTTCGTGGCCGCGGAGAGGCGCGAGTCGACGTTTTCCCAGTTGACGACGTTCCACCATGCATCGACGTAGCCGCCGCGGTTGTTTTGATACTTGAGGTAGTAGGCGTGTTCCCAGACGTCGAGCACGAGAAGCGGCACGCAGCCGAACATGGTGAGGTTGTCGTGCTTCTCGGCCCCGAGGACGATCATGCGCGACGCAAGCGGCTCCCAGGCGAGAATGCCCCAACCGCTGCCCTGAACTTTCTTTGCGACGTTGCCAAAATGGGCCTTGAATTTGTCGAAGCCGCCGAAGTCAGTTTCGATCTGCTTGGCGATCGCGCCTTTGGGTTCTCCGCCACCGCCTTTTTTCATGTTGAGCCAAAAGACGGAATGAAGCGTGTGACCGGAGCCGTTGAAGGCCACGGCGTCGGTCAAGTCGCGAACTTGATCCATACCGGGACCGGTCGCGCCGGCGTCGCGAGCTGCGGCCAACTTCGCAAGAGCATCGTTGAGCCCCTTGACGTAGGCCGCATGATGCTTGTCGTGGTGCAGTGTCATGGTCTGGGCATCGATGTGCGGCTCGAGGGCGTCGGGTGGATAAGGGAGCGGCGGCAAGACGTATTCTTTAGTTTTTGAGTCCGTGCCACCGGCGGGGGCCGCGGCCTCCTTTTTCTCCTGTGCGAGTGTGTCATTTGCATTGAGCGAAATCCAGCCGCTGGCGGCGGCCAAGGTCCCCAACGTTCCGAGCATTTCCCGACGATTTAGATCCGACATGCGAGGTCCTCCACTCAAATAGGCCGGCTTGTGCCGGTTTCCTCGAACAAATTCTCCCATTCGACCGCGAGGAAAGCCTACGCCTGTTCAACGCCTCGGACAAGAGTGCGGTGGGAGGGATTCCAACCCGGCACGAAATGGCTGCGATATTGTTTCACTTTGATTCCGACCGACTGGCGAAGTTGAACCCAATCCGCGCCGCAAATCTATATGTGGATTGCGTTTACGGACGTCAAGGGAAAAATCAACATAATTTGCAATTGACCTTGTATTTGAATCGAATCCGTGCTATAGTTTGTTTGGCAGTCGGTCCCCCCAATTGCTGTAATTCTCCCAACACAGTTTGGAAGCGGTGTACAGTCTTTTTTTGTACATCGCGCTCGTTTTTCCGTCCCCTCGATGCAATTCTGCAACACCGAGAGGGCGGCCGGCGTATTACGGGTATCGCGGCCTTCTTATGGGTCATCGACCGATCCGAAGGCGCGTGGGGGAGGTCGAAGAAGGAGCGCTGTTATGAATGCGCAAATACTGGACGCGGGCGAACTGAAGGTATTGCCAGGATTGTTGGTCGGAGCCAAACCGCCGGTCGATTCCGTCATCCATAGCCTTCCGCCGGAAGATCAGGTCCTTTTGACGAAGCTCCTGAATGAACCGTCGGAATACATGGATCATGTCGATCTGTCTGCCTCGAACGCCGAGACGCGTTTCTTTGGCGGCAAGGCTGAATTCACGAATGCAACATCGACGCGACTTGTCCAGCACGAAAATGCTGCGGTTCAGGCATTGACTGCCGGCGACCGTGTTCCGACTTTGACGCATGCTCAGGAAGAACACCTTTTCCTGCGGTTTAATTTCGCTCGCAAACAGGTCGCGGACATCATGAAAGCGAACGCGGGCAAACGTCTGACTGCGAGGGTCACGAGAATTCTGCTCGGATGGGGTCATCGTGTATTGGCTTGCCGAGGTGAGATTGTTCGCGTGAACATGCCGCTGGTGCTGGCGATGGCCAAGCGAACTCGACTCAGCCACGTCGATTTCAACGAGCTGGTCAGCGAAGGAAATATGGCTCTGCTTCGCAGCGTGGACAAGTTCGACTGTGCGAGAGGCTTTAAATTCAGCACCTATTCATGCCGTGCGATTTTGAAGAGCTTTTCGCGAGTGGCCATGCGGACCAGCCGCTATCGTGGCAAGTTCCCGGCGGAATTTGATCCGTCCATGGAGCGAAGCGATTTTGTCGATCGCATGCGCGAATCCACGACCATTGATTGCGTGGATGAGCTCAAGGATATTTTCCTGCGCAACCTCGCGGGTCTTACCGACGTGGAGCGCACCGTGATCATGGAGCGATTCGCGCTGGGTCAGGCCGAAGCGGTGACTTCGGCGCCCGGTTCCAAGACGCTCGAGCAAGTGGGCACCATCATCGGCGTGACCAAGGAACGCGTCCGCCAGATTCAGAACAATGCATTGAAGAAGATGCGCGTGGCACTGGAGGACCGATTCCTGGCCGCGTAGCCGCGCAACCCAAGATAGGCATCCAATTTTTGCTTGGCCGAAGTGAAGTCAAATGTATGGCTTCCCTTCGGCTGAGTTATTATTACCCGATCTGCCTGATGGCGGCATCGGTTTCCCGTTTCTCCAGATTTTCCTTACCATGCCGTGAATGCAGCATGATCTGGCCCATTGGGTGCGATTGTTCCACGGTCGGCGGGTATTGCTCGTCGGAGACCTGATTCTGGATCGGTATCTATATGGGGATGCCGAGCGGATCAGCCCCGAGGCGCCGGTGCCCGTTTTGAAAACGGTCGAGCAGCGGGAGGCACTTGGCGGGGCGGGAAACGTCGCGGCGTGCCTGGCGGCGCTGGGTTGCAAAGTGACATGCTGCGGTCTTGTCGGCGACGATCGACACGGGGAGATTCTGCGGCGGCTGCTGACGGAAATTGGAGTTGATTCCGCCGCGATCGTTTCCACTCATGATCGACCAACGACAACCAAAACTCGCCTCGTAGGACTGGCTCAGCATCGGCATCGGCAACAACTCTTGCGGGTTGATGAAGAAGATTCATCGCCTCTGGCGGATTCTCTCTCGGCGCGATTGCTCGACGCCGTGGACAAGTCAATTGCGGCAGTCGATGTGGTGTGCATCGAGGATTATGACAAAGGCCTCATCGGCGATTTATTCGCGCGTCGGGTCATTGACGGCGCCCGGGCCCAAGGCAAACCTGTGCTTGTGGATCCCGCGAGACTCAAGAACTACTCGCGCTACAAAGGTGCCACGATCGTGACACCCAACCGCGACGAGCTGTCTATAGCGATCGGTCGCCGCCTGGGTCCGGTCGCGGAGGTTGGGCGCGCGACCGAAGAACTTATCGTGAAATATGATTTCGACGCGGTGGCCGCGACCGTCGATCGAGACGGAGCAGTGCTTGCCGAGCGGGGTCGATCATGGCGACATTTGCCGACGGTTCCGCGGAGCGTGTACGACAATACGGGCGCGGGGGATGCAGTGCTGGCGATGCTGGCGGCCGCAGTGGCTTCGGGCGCGGATTTGGAATCCGCCGTGCGGCTTGCGAATATCGCCGGCGGATTGGAAGTGGAAAAATTCGGCTGCGTCCCCATCACCACGGATGAAGTGCTGGCGGAGCTTCGTCTCGAACACCGGATGCAAAACGGCAAGCTCGCATCGATGGATGAACTCGTGTCGGAGCTTCAGCTCCGGCGAGATCGAGGTGAAACGGTCGCATTCACGAACGGCTGCTTTGATATCCTGCACGCGGGCCATGTCGATTTTCTGAAGCGATGCCGGCAACAGGCTTCGGTCCTTGTTGTGGGTTTGAACAGTGACGCCTCGGTGCGATCGCTGAACAAGGGAGTTGATCGACCGATCAACAAATTTGAGCATCGTGGGGCCGTTCTGGGTGCGATGGAATGCGTCGATTATGTCGTGGGATTCGAGGAATCCGATCCCGAAAACTTGATTCGCAAATTGCGACCCGATGTGCTGATTAAGGGAGAAGATTGGGCCAAAAAAGGCGTGAAAGGCCGTGAGTTCGTGGAGTCGTATGGAGGCCGGATTGTGCTGCTGCCGCTGCTTGATGGATTGAGCACGACGCGGCTGATCGAGCGAATCAACGAATCAAAGCGACCGTCATAACAACCATCGAGCAAGATGAAAGACCAGATCGCCGAGCACATTCGCGTGGTGTCCGCAATCGCGGGACAAATTCCGCTGCTGGAACGCATCGCGTCGCGGCTCATAGAATGTTTTGAAGCCGGAGGGCGGCTTTATCTTTGCGGCAACGGGGGAAGCGCCGCGGACACCCAACACATTGCCGCGGAGCTTGTCGGACGGTTCATGCGGGATCACCGACCGCTGCCGGCGATCGCTCTGACCACTGACACATCCATCCTCACTGCCGTCTCGAATGATTTCGACTTCGCGCGGACCTTCTCGCGACAGGTCGAAGCGCACATCGCTTCACGCGACGTTCTTTGGGCGCTCAGCGTTTCGGGGCGTTCGAAGAATATCATCAACGCACTGGAAGCATCGCGCCACATCGGCGCCTGCAACATTGGATTCACGGGACGATCCGGCGGTGAAATGCCTGGCCTCAGCGATCTTTGCCTGCGCGTCGATCATGAGAACAGCGATCGCGTGCAAGAGACGCATCAGCTTGCGTATCACCTTATTTGTGAGCGGATCGAGGCGCACTTCGCATGCTGATAGCGACAGGAGCGAGAATAGTAATCCGAACCCGGAGCGCGAACGACGGGCTGACCCCGCGCGTGCGCTTGGGGTTCGGATCAAGAGTTACTGCGTCTCAAGGAAGCGTCAGACGCTGACCTACGCGAATGTGATCCTTATCAGGAATTTCGTTGCGATTGGCCTCGTAGATGTTCTTCCACTTGGATTGATCGCCGTATTCCTGCCGTGCAATGGCGTACAAAGTTTCACCTTTGGCGACTATGTGCGTTCGGCCGCCACCCATCGGAGCTGACGTGCTGCGCTCATGTGGGAGCGGTTGATAGCCGCCACCACCCGGAGGCGCGGCATAAGGATCATTGTATTGCTGATCCATCGCCTGCTTATCTTTATCTTTCTTGAACCAACTGCATCCGGTCAATGAAATGAGACTTGCGGAAAGTACCAGGCTTAACGCGGTCCGTCGCATCGAATCAGACTCCTTTCAATAGAGGAAAACTGGGCAACCCGCACAATTGCGCGTGATCTTAACGTGGCGCTTCCTAGTGTCAACAAAAAAACCAGTCGAAATTAAGGGGATTTCCATAGAGAAAAAGGCGGCCATGCCCCTTGATTTGCCCCGTGAGAGTGTACGGGTCAATCTTGAACCGGGCCGCAAGAAAGCAAGCGGAACCTAGCTTGCCGCAGATCGTTCAGCTCCCTCACGGTCGCGGCTCTGAAAATATCGAACTTGATCAATACCCATGAAAGATTCGGTCTTGTCAGTCGCATCTGATCCTGCTAGGTTAAGCCTCATTGGCGCGAGGCGATGAGGCCGTTCTGCCTCCAGATTTTGCGTGCGTTTTCAAAAAAAGTGGTGGCGAATCGCAAGGGCCGTTTCGGCGGTCGCGAATCGGGTGCGCCCGGCGAATCGAGCGTCCACGTTGCCAATTACGGTCTGGCATGAGCCAATTGATAAATTACCGCGCGTAACGGTTGAATGAATTCACTATTTTTGAGGTAACTGAGCGTGAAACAGGTTTCAAGACGTATTGTGAATGCGGCGCTGGCGTTTGGGGCGTTGCTACTGATGTCCGGGCGCGCGGCTTTCGCAAGCGAGGCCGATCTAGCGATCCCGGATTTGCACGAAGGGACGTTCCATATTTTCGGGGCGACGATATCGGCGTGGAATTTACTGTTTGGCGGCGCATTGATCATTGGAATCACGCTTGGATTCAGTCTGTACCTTCGCGGACAGATCAAGAAACTGCCTGCGCATCGTTCGATGCTCGGCGTCGCCGATGTGATCTATGCAACCTGCAAAACCTATCTGGCTCAGCAGGGCAAGTTCCTGATCATGCTGTTCCTAATCATGGGTTCGGCGATGGCGTACTACTTCGTCGGTTTGCAGGGCGAGACCGTGGGAACCGCAGCGCTTGTCCTTCTGTTTTCAGTCATTGGAATGGCCGGCTCGTATTCGGTCGCATGGTATGGCATTCGCGTCAATACATTCGCGAATTGTCGGACAGCGTTCGCATCACTTCGTGGCGAGCCCTGGGACGTCGTCAATATTCCGCTTCGTGCGGGTATGTCAGTCGGATTGTTCCTGATCTCGCTCGAATTGATCATGATGGTCGTGATCCTGCTGTTCGTTCCGCGAGAGATCGTGGGGTATTGCTTCCTTGGATTCGCGATTGGTGAATCGCTTGGGGCGTCGGCATTGCGAATCGCGGGAGGCATTTTCACGAAAATCGCGGATATCGGATCGGACCTGATGAAGATCGTCTTCAACGTCAAAGAAGATGATCCGCGAAATCCCGGCGTCATTGCGGACTGCACCGGCGATAACGCGGGTGACTCCGTCGGACCGACGGCGGACGGCTTCGAGACCTACGGCGTCACCGGCGTCGCCCTCATCTCATTTATTACCCTGGCGATTACAGAACCGGTCATTCGCGGAGTTTTTGGGCTTCCTGAGAATACAGGCTTCGTGGCCAACAAAGTGGCCACGCACACGACGAATTATCTTGACATTCAGGCGAAACTCATCGTGTGGATCTTTGCCATGCGTTTCCTGATGGACTGCATGTCGGGTATTTCCTACTTCATTAACCAAGCCATATCGGAGAAGAAATATCGTGGGTTGAAGGACTTCAACTTCGAGGCCCCACTTACACGACTGATCTGGATCGCGGCCATCCTCTGTATTTCGACTTCTTTCTTTATGAGTCACCTGCTCATCAGCGACCTTTCCGTCATGGTGGGACACATGGTGGATGGGAAGTGGGTGGCTGAGAAGACGACGGCTCTTCCCGATCTTTGGTGGCAGTTGGCGACCATCATCAGTTGCGGAACGCTGGCGGCCGTGCTGATTCCAGAGTTCACCAAGATTTTCACCAGTTCACATTCCAAACACGTGCATGAGGTTGTCATTGCTTCGCGCGAAGGCGGCGCGTCTTTGACGATTCTTTCCGGTATCGTGGCTGGAAACTTCAGCGCCTTCTGGATGGGAATGCTGATTGTGGGCCTGATGTCTGGGGCCTATTTTGTCAGCCTGCACAGCCCCGCGCAGGTCATGGGTTCGACGGCCTCGATTTTCGCGTTCGGGCTTGTGGCGTTCGGTTTCTTGTGCATGGGTCCAGTGACGATCGCGGTGGATAGCTATGGCCCGGTTACGGACAACGCCCAATCGGTGTTCGAGCTGGCACAAACGGAGAGCATTCCGGGCATCAAGGAAGAGATCAAGCGAGATTTTGGGTTCACCCCGGATTTCGAGCGAGGAAAGCACTACTTGGAAGCGAATGACTCGGCGGGCAATACATTCAAGGCCACGGCCAAGCCGGTGCTCATCGGCACGGCCGTCGTCGGCGCCACCACGATGATCTTCTCGATTATTTTGCTGCTGAAGAAGGCGGGAATTCTCAAGTTAAGCCTGACCGACGCGCCGGTGCTGCTCGGCTTCATGTGCGGTGGTGCGGTCGTTCACTGGTTCGGCGGGGCGTCGATGCAGGCCGTCACGACGGGCGCCTATCGCGCGGTCGAGTTCATCAAGAAGAACATGAGGCTCGATAAGAAAGAGGCGGACATCAATGACTCCATCACGGTGGTCCGCATTTGCACACAATATGCCCAAAGCGGCATGTGGAACATCTTCATTGCATTGATGTCAATCACGCTGGCGTTTGCATTTTTCGATGCCAACTTTTTCGTGGCGTATCTAGTGTCGATCGCGGTCTTCGGCTTGTTCCAGGCGATCTATATGGCCAATGCCGGCGGCGCGTGGGACAACGCCAAGAAGCTCGTCGAAGTGGACTTCAAGGAAAAGAATACGCCGGTTCATGCGGCGACGGTCGTAGGCGACACTGTTGGCGATCCGTTCAAGGATACGACGTCGGTGGCGCTGAATCCAATCATCAAGTTCTCGACTTTGTTTGGTCTCCTCGCGGTGGAAATTGCCGTGAAGATGAAGGCCGCAGCACTGGCTGAACATCATCAGGACTATACGATTGGGATCGGCGTGGTAATGCTCGCGCTGGCGCTCATCTTCGTGTGGCGGTCGTTCTATGCGATGCGAATCCCGCGCGAGGATCTTCGAGCCTCGGCTGCGGTCAAACACTAGCATTTTCGGAGGCTTTCCGCGCCACCGGTTGATCGGATTCACGACCTCGATGATCGCCCAATCGCGGGATTGGTCGAGTGGAGCGGCAGTGTTGCGCTACGAGCATCACCAACAGCGGGTCGCCACCCGATTGCAATTCGGATTGCGGATGTTCCGCCATTTCTTGTGCGTGGGCGGCGTGCTCGCGGCGTCATTGGGCTTCGGCACAATCGGCTACCGCTGCACTGAGCAAATGGAATGGATCGACGCGGTACTCAACGCCGCGATGATCCTCACCGGAATGGGGCCCGTCACCACGCTGCGAACACCTGAAGGAAAAATTTTCGCCACAGTCTATGCCCTTTTTTCTGGCATCGTTTTTCTCTCCATGATGGCGGTCATTCTCGCTCCTGTGGTCCATCGCGTGTTCCACACGCTGCACTTGCAGGTGGAGGACGGCGCGTCGCCCCAAGGGCCCGATTGACTCACCGCAGGATTGCCAAATTTGACGCGGATCCCTGGGTACACCCACACGCAAGCGTTATGCCGGCTGCGATCGGAATTCTCATTCAAACAATTCCCGGTCATCGCGAAGATCGAGTTCCTCAGATTCCATCAGCCTGAGCATCTCTTCGATCTCCGATAAATCCGGCTTCACCGGTTTTTCATGTTGCTCCGCATTCGAGGTGCTTTTCGTTTCCGGCTGCTTGAATAGTTCGTGAATGAAGTCAATCGGCGTGATTACCGCGCAGCGTCGTGAACGGGCTTCATGAACAATGGCGCCATCAGCGGTCACAATTCTCAACTGTCCAGGATCTGTTGAGCGATGAATTATCTCCACAATCACATCGTCGGCGGTGAGCGGGGCGCTGAATTGAACGTCGACGTGGGGCGAACGGAATTGAGCACCGAGACCCGCCGACGGTCGTCCGCCGTCGAAAACCACGGTGATCGTTTCTCCCAAACCGATCGCGAAGCGTTCGATAATTCGAAGCAAGGTCTCACGTCCGACGTTGGGCATCGGCGCATTGGCGTGCATCGCGAAAAGCAAGTTGTTTCCGTCAATGACGAGCGGCATCATTGAATCCTACTCAGAAAGTTCGGAATGCGTGTAGCTTGCGGTGGCCGTACTTCCCCTCTAAATTCAGAGCGATCGATAGGGCATCTCCCCGACAGGGCGCGCTGATCGACGAGATTCGCCCAAGGCACCCATTAAAGCGTAAGAGGATTTTATGCCTGTATCCGCAAAAAAGAAGAAAAAAAAGAAAACCGCTAAGAAGAACACAAAGCCCTTGAAGGTTTCCAAAGCGAAGGAGCCGAGAATCGGGCCCATCAAGGTCATCATAGTTGGCGCCGCGGGCCGCGATTTCCACGATTTCAATGTTTTTTGGAAGTCACGACCAAGATATCAGGTCGTCGCGTTTACTGCGGCGCAAATTCCAGACATCGCCGGCCGCACCTACCCAAAGCAACTCACCGGCCCGCGATATCCAAAGGGCATTCCCATCTATCCAGAGACAAAGCTCGTTGATCTGATCAAGAAGCATAAGGCCGATCAGGTGGCGATGGCGTATTCCGATTTGTCGCACGAGGAAGTGATGCACAAGGCGTCGATCGCCAATGCGGCCGGTGCGGATTTCCGCATCATGGGTCACAAGCACACGATGCTGAAGTCGCGGAAGCCGGTGGTCGCGGTGTGCGCGGTTCGCACGGGATGTGGCAAGAGCCAGACTTCTCGCGCCGTTTCGGCGATCCTCAAGGGGCTTGGCAAACGTGTGGCGGCCGTGCGACATCCGATGCCTTATGGCGATCTGACCAAGCAAATCTGTCAGAGGTTCGCGAAGCTGGAGGACCTCGATCTGCATCATTGCACCATCGAGGAACGCGAGGAATATGAACCGCACATTCGCGCGGGCAGCGTGATCTTCGCGGGCATCGATTATGAAATGATTCTTCGCCAGGCCGAGAAGGAAGGCGATGTGATTCTCTGGGACGGCGGCAATAATGACATGGCCTTTTTCCGTCCCGATCTCTATATCGTGGTCGCTGACCCTCACCGGCCGGGGCATGAAATTAAATACTATCCCGGTGAGACGAATGCCCGGATGGCCGACGTGGTGGTCATCAACAAGGTAGGCACGGCGCGACCGGAAGATGTGGAAACGGTCGAGCGGAATATTCGCGCGATCAATCCGAACGCGCGGATCATTCGGGCGAATTCACCTGTTTCGGTTGCCGACCCGGAAAGAATTCGCGGCAAGCGCGTGCTGGTCGTCGAGGACGGGCCGACGCTCACGCACGGCGACATGAAGATTGGCGCGGGGCACATCGCGGCCACGCAGAACGGCGCTCGTGCGATTGTCGATCCGCGACCAAATGCAGTGGGCACAATCAAATTGACTTTCGAAAAGTATAGCCACCTTACTGATGTGCTTCCGGCCATGGGTTACGGCAAGAAGCAGGTGAGCGAGCTTGAACAGACGATCAATGATGCGGATTGCGACCTTGTGCTCATCGGCACTCCGATTGATCTCGGTGCGATACTGCACATCAACAAGCCGCACATGCGTGTGACGTATGATCTTGATGCGGATTCGGTCGTCAAGCTAAAGGTGGAAGTCGAGAAGATGCTGAAGAGCCGGTAGTGCAACGGGATTACGACGTTTGTTGACCAGGAGAAGATGAATGATTTTCAAACTTGTTCCCGCAGCCGCCGTCGCCGCGGCAGCCATCTTTGTTTCGCAAGCTGATAAATCCGCGCCCAGCGACAATTGGAAAGGCTGGGAGTTTCTCATTGGCGATTGGGTCGCGCAAGGTGGGGGAAAACCGGGCGATGCAACATCGGGCTCATTTAGCTTCACTCGCGAACTCGACGGGAAAGTTCTGGTTCGTAAGAATCGAGCCGAGTATCCGGCCGCGAATGGACGACCCGCCTCCAAGCATGAAGACCTGATGGTCATCTTCAAAGATAACAAGGGCACGAAGGCGACATACTTCGACAACGAAGGTCATGTTATCAATTATGAAGTGACGATCGCGGCCGATGGGAAGACGATTGCGTTCGTGAGTGACGCCTCAGCGCCGGGACCGAAGTTTCGCTTGGTCTACTCCGCTCAGGCCGATGGGACGCTTAAGGGCAGTTTTGACATGGGCGCACCGGGAAATGAGCTTACACCGTACACGACGTGGACGGCGAAGAAGAAGTAATCGCGCGTTACAGAAACTTGCACCGTTGAGCGAGCGACTGGACAGGTGAATCATGGAAACATTGCTTGATCGTTTTTCCAGATACGTGAAGGTTGAAACGACGGCCGTTGAGCAGACGGACAAGTACCCGAGCTCGCCGGGACAGCTTGAGCTTGGGCGGATGCTCCGCGACGAGCTGACGGCACTGGGGCTCACCGATGCGGAGCAGGATGAAAACGGCATCGTCTGGGCCACGATTCCAGGCAACGTGCCCAATGCTCCGACGATCGCTTGGATTTCGCACGTGGATACGTCGCCGGAGTTCACCGCTCATGGCGTCAAGCCGGTGATCCATAAGAACTGGGATGGGAAAGACATTGTCTTGCCGGGCGACAAATCGCGCGTCATCAGAGTGACTGACGTGCATGGCATGGACGGACTCAAGGGCAAAACCATCATCACCTCTGACGGTACGACGCTGCTCGGTGCGGATGACAAGTCCGGCGTGGCCGTCATCATGACTGCGACGGAGAAACTGATGTCACAGCGTGACATCAAGCACGGGCCGATTCGCGTGATTTTCACCTGCGATGAAGAGGTCGGTCGCGGCGTGGACAAGATCGATCTGAAGAAAGTCGGCGCGGTCTGCGGATACACGTGCGACGGCGAAACGATCGGCGAATTGGACAATGAGACGTTTTCGGCGGATTTGGCCGTCGTCACCATCACAGGCCGCAACATTCATCCCGGCCTTGCCACTGGAAAGATGATCAATGCCATTCGCATCGCGGGTGAATTTATCGCGCGAATGCCGTGGCAAAAGCTTTCGCCGGAGAACACTTCCGGCCGCGACCCGTTCCTACACCCATATGTGATCGAAGGCGGCGTCGAACAGGTCAAGATTCGGATCATTTTGCGAAGCTTCGAGACGGAAGTGCTAGCCAGACATGCGGAAGTGCTTCGGGCAATTGCCGCCTCGCTTCAACCGGAGCATCCCAATGGCAAATTCGACATCGCGGTCACGAAGCAATATCGCAACATGCGCGACTGGATGGCCAAGGAGCCGCGCGCGGTCGAATTGGCCGCGAAGGCGATTCAAGCAGTCGGCCTGACGCCGAAGTTTCAATCCGTCCGCGGCGGCACGGACGGCTCGCGCCTCACGGAAATGGGACTGCCCACTCCGAACCTCGCCGTCGGCATGCACAATTTCCATTCTCCGCTGGAGTTCGCATGCCTAGAGGAAATGGAAACGTCGGTGAAAATTTTGATCGAGCTGGCGCAGCTTTGGGGAAAAGAAAAATGAGGGGGCATTACATTTCCACATGTCCGGCCACATGCACTCTCGTCGACCCGGCCACTCCGTGTCCGCGATAGCCTTTGTCCACGTAGGCGTCCGTAACGGCCACTCCAGTGACACTCTCAACCGCAGCCAGGGTCTCTGCCAGGGTGTGTCCGTCGTAGGGA
>JACQFE010000069.1 GCA_016200265.1 Planctomycetota bacterium
GCGACTATGAAAACTACGCCGCCCTGATGGACGCCGCGACCGACGCCTGGCGAAAAGCCGCCCTCAACCCCGAAATCATCAAGTCCGTATGCGAGGCCCCGTATCTACACGGCGCACTTAATTAATGGAATACGTATTACATACCAAGGCGCAAAAGCTATACGACCGTTGTGATGACAGCAAACCGAAGTAATGGCCAATCAACCGATTTAGGAACGCAGGGAAATGCCGCGGCATTGTCGCCGGTTTGTAGATGTGGTGCGCTGCGCCGTCATGTGGTCCGAGCATCTTTTGTGATGGAAGTCATCGGTTTCCGAAGCCCTTGTTTCTCAGCGATTTTCATGCTATAAGTCGCGTCATGGAACGCAGTTAGGATGGAGCGTCAAAACGGCTGCCGGCCGACTCTTAATCGCTTGGTCGGGTGTTCAAGTCATTCGCAGCGCATCGTGTAGAAGTCCGTTTCGCAGTTCATACGTAGTTCTTGGCCACAATATTCAATCTTCGGCGCATAACAAGCGTCACGAGCGGGGGGATGCAAAACCGAAGCCCAACGACGCCAAGAGACGGGGGGACATTCTCCCCGGCCTTGCAACGCCACCTACTGACTACAGCGCCATCGCGGCCTCGAGCATATTGGGAAAGCAAAGCCAAATCACACCGCCCTCACAATCGCATCAATAGCCAACCGATTGACTCAGCCCGCAATCCAGTCAGGTTGTAAGTTTTCCAGATTGTTTGGTCATGCTTGTTCTTTCCGCAGACGCGCGGGCACCCGGACGGCGCGCCACTACGGAGACGGCGAGGAGAATTCTCCTCGTAGCATCGCGGCTCGCGAGCAGACGTCAGGAATTCCTCGGAAACGTATGAGGAACTGGATCACGGATAACTCGGCGTCGGACCGCGGGTCTACTCGGCGTTGGGAATCCTGACGATGCTGCCTTTTGCCTGCGGGTCGTTCGGATCCCTCACCACCGTGACGTACAATTCCTTTTCGCCGGGACCGAACTCTACGTTGGTGGTGCCATCTCCCGCGGCGATCGGGAACACGTGGAGCAGTTTGCCGTCGGGAGAGATTTTCAGGATCTTCCCGCCGAACCACTGGGCGACGTACAAATTGCCCTTGCCATCGATCTTCATGCTGTCCGGTCCCAGCCACCAGGAATTGTTCTTGTTTGGCGTCAGGAGATTCAACAGCGCGAAATTCTCGCGGTGACCGAGCGAACCGTCCCCATTGACCGTGAATTTCAGGATGCAGTTTCCGACGGTCTCGCTAACGTAGAGCGTCTTTTGGTCTGGGGAGATACCGATGCCGTTGGCATAGTTGAGGTCGTTCGCGACCTCGACCCACTGCCGACTGCCGGGCGCGAGATAGAGAATCTTACCGACGACTGCGGTCGGCACGCCCTGATAGGGGCCGAACACCGTGGCGTAGGCGCCACCATTGGCCGTGACCACGACGTCGTTGATGCCGCCATCGAACTTGCCGCCCTTATCGTCGGCGTCCCAGCGATGCAACAGCTTGCCGGTCATGTCGAGTTCCAGGATCGCGCCGTGCACGTCGGTGCACGCGACCAGGAAGGTATTCTGCTTTGTGAGCGACAGGCCATTGTGACTGCAGCCGGGGAGGCTGTTCAGCACGGTGGTGGTCTTGCCATCCCACTTCGAGAGCGTACTGGATGTCCACGCCACGTAGTAGAGATTCCCGTTCACGAACAGGGGTCCTTCGGGCCCGAGCACATCGCTCACGATAGTGACTTCTTCGGCTCGCGCTCCTGCGGCTGAGAGCATGATTCCGACGACGATGCAGGTGAATCTTGCGGTCTTCATCCGAGGTCCTCTCAGTCGGTGGAGGCTGTCGAAGCGGGCTCCGGCGCTGTCCTGACTTGCAGCCAGCCTGACTTGATGGCAATCGAAGTATCGTTCACCGCCTCGGCTACCGCGTACTTGGCCAGCAAGCGAGTGGAGTCGAGCGTCGGCAGCGGCGAATTGGTCGGCGTGATGATCAGTGGGATCTCTGTGCATCCGAGAATGACGCACTCCGCGCCTCTGTCTTTCAATTGCTGGATCGCATGCACAAACAGCGCAGTTGTTTCTGATGTGAAGGTCCCGCGGCAAAGCTCATCAAATATCGCTGAGTTCAATCGTTCTCGCGTCGATTCATCGGGCACGAGTCGTTCCATTTCGTGTTTCTTCAGGGCGTTGGAGTACACGGAGCCGGTCATCGTCCATTTTGTTCCCAAGAGTCCCACGCGCCGCCAGCCTTGGCGTGCAATCTCTCGGCAAACAACTTGTGCGATGTGCAGCCCCGGTAATGGCAGAGAATCGGCAGTCTGCTCCAGGACAAGATGAGCCGTGTTGTCAGGACAGACGTAAAAATCGGCGCCCGCATCGGTTACAAGCTGTACACCCCGTTTGAGGTGCTCGGCAACCAAGCCGTAGTCGCTTTTCTTCCAACCCTCCATGCTCAGTGCCATAGGCACTGCGCTCAGAACGATTGTGGGGTGCATGTGCGGGCCGAGCAGTCTGCTTCCCTCGTGGCATGCGGTGAGAAAGCAAAGCGACGCTCCCTCAGCACTATGGGCAACGATTCCGATAGATTTTGCGGCGGCGGTTGGCTTGCTGTGCGCTTGATTCACGGGCTCACACTCCATCTCATAGGCCGCGATTGTATTGTGCAAAGAGCCTTGCAGTCGAATCCTGACCCTTCTCGTGTTGATACGAGCAAGTTCGGGACGCGGTCACGTTGGGCCGGATTCTTTGTTTCCCCGGCCCGCCGGTACCCCAGTTAGCGCATGCCGGCATTTCCAATTCGGAGAGCATAAAAAGTTCCCAATTCGACGTCGCTGCTGCACAAGTGAAAACGAAATACGATTTACATTGGTTTTACATTGTGGACGGTTGCGGCTCAGTGTGGCGGGCGAGCGAAGCGGCACGCATCTCTACTTTTTCGTAAAGCCCTTGAAACACAGGCATTTCCGTGCTATAAACCCATCAAGTGGCGTGGGTTGTGAAGCGCTAAAAAAAGGGGCTGCAGCTGACTCATAATCGCTTGGTAACTGAGGGCCCACCTGATGCACCAATCGGAATATCAAATGATCCATCCACGAAAAACACGCGACACTGTCGATCGCTACGACCTTTCCTCAGCGCCGGCGTCATCTCGACGTCAGTTTCCACACTGTTTGGTGTTGGAATCCACTTGGCTTTGAGTCGGCAACGAGTAGGCAACCCGTTTTGACGTCCCAAGAACGCGGGTAAAGACAGGCGGGAGGATGACTTATGAGCGGCATTTCTGCTTTGGGAGCAGGAAGTCGCAGGTTCGAATCCTGTCGCCCCGATTTCGTGTAACATCGGTCGAACACTGGAGTTGGCGTACCCGTCTAAGTCGGACGGCGCGGCCTGGAAGCCTGATTGAATCCGGTAGTCAATCGGATTCAGCTTTCGGAGAGTCGCGCATGACAACCAATCTAACACTTCGAGCGCCGTCGTATCGTCGTCACCGAGCATCCGGTCAAGCGGTGGTGACCGTCTGCGGCAAGGATCATTTCCTTGGCGAATTCGACACATCGGAAATGGGAAATGTCGAGTGGAGACGTGCCGATTCGATCTTGGTCTTTTCAAACTTCTCACTACATTCTTCAATCTTTGCCTTAGTGCCACGCCGTGGCGCAAATGGAAAAATCGTACTTTCCAAACGAAGCCATTTGAGAGCGTCACTGACCACGCCAAAAAATGCCGCCGCAGGCACAATGGGTCCAATAACGTGCTTCATTTTGTCGTTCCATTCGCTGTGAAAGCACGATATAATCGGGTCATTCATGGGGGTGGGTTTCAACTCACTGTGGGGGGAGCTTAGGGGCTTCCAGCAATGGCCTTACGGCCCGTGGCAAAGTTGACAGGCCGTTTGTGGCACCCGTTTTTAGCGGGTGAAAACACGGTTAGCAGACCCATGCCACAGTTTCACCACTGGCTATTAAGGAGAGGGTCATGTTTCGTTGCTCAATTCCACGGCGCGTCGGATCAATCGTGTGCTTGCTGGCGTGCGCCGCAATTGCCGATCCGCTGAATCATACCTTCACCTATCAAGGCCAACTCAAGCAAAACGGCGCGCCGATCAACGCGACGCACGCCATGGAATTTCGCTTGTTTGACGCGGCGACCACGCCGCCAGGTGTACAGCTTGGAAACGCGATTCAACTTTCTGTCGCCGTCGAGAATGGCCTTTTCACGGTGACACTCAATGACACTGATCAATTCGGAGCTGACCCGTTCGATGGGAACGATCGCTGGCTCGAAGTCACCGTCGAGGGAACGACGCTCTCGCCACGCCAGAAATTGACGCCCACGCCGTACGCCCTACAAACGCGGGGAATCTTTGTGAGTGACAACGGGCATGTCGGGATCGGTCCCGGACCGTTCGTTCCGGACGCAAACTTGCAAGTGGGAATCGATCCGTTTACTAACGGAACATTCGGCGGCACCAACCTTCAAATCGGCGATACGTTTGCCGCACAACTGATACTCGGCCGCCCAGGTGCTGATCTCATCCAAATCATCACGTCGACCTTTGGCAACAGCTTGAATGTGATCGGTGTAGGAGGATTGGAATTGGGTACGGGTCCGAACCTGCAAGGGGCATTTACGCGCCTATTCATCTCACCCTCAGGAAATGTCGGGATCGGCACGACGACTCCGACTGAACATCTTTCGATCAACGGCAACGTTGCCCTGACCGGCAGCGGCTTATACGAAGGAATCAACGGATCTTTAGGTTTCCTATCAGACATCGGACTCGGCCAGGGCGGAGTGCGACTAAGCAGTCAAAGCAATATCGACGTGATCCTTGATTCCGACAACAACAGCACGGATTCGTCGTTCCGAATTATGGTGAACAATGCGAGTCGCCAGGTGGGCGGCCCCGTATTTCTCATAAATGAAAGGGGCAATGTGGCAATTGGGCGCTCCAGCACCGATCCCAATAGCCGTGTGGAAATCGGCGGAGTGACAGACTCATTTGCGCCAACGATCCCTCCGAACACCGAAGTCGTCATTCAGCACCTGTTGAATACTGCCATTCCATCGGGGTTCACCAGCACCACCGCCGACCTCAAGCTTCAAGTGACGCGAGATCGTTCCTCCCCCACTTTCACGAGAACGCAAACCACTGGCTTCTTGACTGCGGAGGTGAATGAGGACGGATCGCAGCTCTTGCATATGTTTGCATCAAGCGACAATACAGACATTGCTTTTGAGACGAGTGCAGGTGAAGCGATGCGGGTGACCGCGACACGCCGGGTCGGCATCGGTACGTCGACGCCGGACAACACTCTACACGTGCAGAAGGCGTCGGCCGGCACGATCACAGGGCACGTCAATGCTCCCTTGGTCGTCGAAAACAGCGGCAACACGTACGTCAACCTCCTCTCACCCGACGCCAACGAGTCGGGCATTTTGTTCGGCAAGCCGACGGGTGGTAACGTGGCCGGTGGAATTGTCTATGACAACGTGGCAACTCCCGACGGGTTGCAGTTTCGCACGAATGGGAACGCCACGCGCATGGTCATCGACTCGACAGGTGATGTGGGCATTGGAACAACGTCTCCCAGCAACCGTTTGACCGTGAGTGGAAGCGCCAATTTCACGGGAAACGTCGGCATCGGTGTCGCGGCACCGGACACGCCGCTTGACGTCGCACGTACCTCTGGCACTGTGGGCGCATTCAACCGCTTATCCACGGATGGAGTGGTGGTTTCCATTCAGAAGGATGGAGCCACGCAAGGAACAATTTCGGTTTCCGGCACAACCGTCAGTTACAACGCATTCACCGGCTCGCATTATGGGTGGTCGATCGGCTCGATTCCCCCTGGAATGTTGGTTTCCATGACTGGAGAGAATCGTCGGTTTGGCGATCGCGAAGGTTCTGAGGTTGTATACGGTGTCATGGAAACCGTTAGAGCCAATGACCCGGCATGTCTCGGCGCCTGCATGGGCCCGGAGGAAAGCAACAAGGCTCCAGGTCCGGAGAATCCCTTGCTCGTCGCGGCCGTCGGCAATGGGGAAATGTGGGTCGTGGACGGGGGCACCGGAGACTTTGAACCCGGAGATTATTTAATCACATCTGAAGTCAGCGGATGCGCGATGAAGGACGATCCGACGCGATTCCCCGTCGGACATGTGATCGCTAGGGCGGCCGACCGCGTGCATTGGGCGGACCACGCTTATGGGGAGCATGGCCAGCGCAGGGCCCAGATATCCGTTCTATTCACTTCCTTCGAGCGAATCGGCAATCCCATTGCCGCCCAGTTCCAGGCTACCGTAGTGACGGGATTCAAACAGGCAATGGCTGCCATGACGTGCGAGGACTCCGCACGGATCCTGGAAAAGGATCGGAAGATCGCAGCGCTTGAAGCGCGCCTTGAGCGGATCGAAGCTTTGATGCCGCACGCCGAAATCCGTCATTAAGATGGTAAGCAGAATGACGCACAAATCGGTAAAGGAGAGGATTGATCGCCATTTACCGTTCAATTCGCTTGCAATTTCTCCTACGCATCGCGCAGCTCTCGTGCCCGGTATTCAAACCCGACGAGCCCAAGCTTCTTGGCGTCGTCCGCGCCCGCTAACCGACATGGCGTAGATTTCGTCCATGCGTGCGGCGATGAATTCTTCGAGCATTGCCATGGCGAGGTACATCGGGCTGCGGGTCCATCCAAATTCGGCGAGCGTTGCAGCGAACCGAGAATGGTCTGGACAATTATTTCCGCCAGTCGGGATGATCGCTCAAGGATACGACCAATTCCATCGTCGTGATGCCGCATGAGAAATTGAAAGCTCGATACGCGATGTTGTGAACTAACGACACCGTCCCCGTGTCAGGCACACCCCCGAGCAACAGCTTGTGCCCTTAGTGCACGGCGTGCCACGGGCGCCGCATGTGCAATCCGGATCATCCCCATCGATCAGGCCATCGCAATCATTATCGATGCCATCCGCACAAGTTGCTCCTGGCACCTCGCGGGTAGGGGGATGACCACAGTCGACGGCGCAGTTGCAGCCATTCTCTGTTCCATCACATACAGAGTCGCCACAGCACGATGCCACGGATTCGGTGCTGCACGTGAAGCCGTGAGTTACACAACGAACGTCGTTACAGTTGGCAGCACCACTACGCTCGCTGTAACCGCAACAGAATTGAGCGCTCGGCTTGGCGATCTGTCCCCCGTTGCAGTCTACAGGGCAATTCAGGCAGTTTTCTCTGAGTCCGGGCTCGCAGATACCGTTTCCGCATCCAGGTTGGACACCAAAACAATCTTGCGGGCACGTTGAACAATCTTCGTTGGCCTCGCAAACTCCGTTCCCGCAGTGCACGAGCCTATGCCCAACCGCATTCGTTGTGTCACAAGTGTGTTGGGTATTCGAACAACAACTTGTGCCAAGGTCAGTGCTCACGAAGGTAAACTGGCATTCGAGACTTCCGATGTCTTCATGCTTGATAACGTATTGTTCGTCTTTTACCTGGATTCCGCCATCGGAAGGGATGCCTTGCAACGTCAGTCCCGATGTCGAATCGAAATATGCGACTCCTCCGGCCGCAACCAAGCATGGAAACGCACAATTGGAACCGTTGCTTGGATTGCAAGCTCCATTGGCGTCCGTGCAAACTGCGTTACCAAACAGCGCTGCAATCGGGAGGTTTCCCGTTTCCGGGACACGTATGGCCCCTTTGACGGTGTTAGATGCCTGCTCGTATCGGATCACGTCGAGGAGTTCGTCGGCATATTCGGTCGTGCCTGTGCACGACAACTTATCACCCACGCCCTTGGCTTGGGGACAGGCTGCGTGCGCCCTCTTGCCGTGTGCAAGGCTCGGATCGCAATCGACCGTGCATCCTACGGGGCATGTTGTTGCATCAGGACACGGTGATGGTGGAGAATTGCATCCTTGCCCAAAGGCCGAATGGTCGGCACCGAGGGCGAGGAATGCGGTGCTGATCGCCGTGACCAACAAAAATGGATGCGAGACGATACATCTCCGTCGCAATGTCCACGTCGTATTCAGCTCGACAAAACGGCCGATTGCTCGGGACTCCTGCCTTGCTTGTTTTGAATTGTTCATAATCGATTCCCTGAAATGATTTGTTCCTTCCGCGCCCGAGCGCCACGCAGCAATCGGATTTGGGCGAGGAATTGGAATAGGTCTCCTTAGAAAGACATGCGCCAAAATGAATGGTGGCGCAGTTGACGTTTAATTGCCCCAAGGCGACGCATGAGCCGTGGCCGCGTCCTCGATCGGATCCAGTCTATTGCGGCGAGAGCGGCACGAAGGCTGTATTCGCCTTCGAGAGTTGTGCATACATCGCCTTGACTCGTTGCTTTTTCGTGATTCCTGCCACGGGTCTAGATCCGCGACGATGCGCTCGGCTGATTGTATGTATACAGCCAAGGAAGCATTATCGTCCGGTTCTGCGTAAATGCAATGCCGTCGTGAAACATTAAACGCTCAGAAGTAAATAGTTCGTTAGGCAGAGATGTTCGAGGCTTGCCTGCATTGGCTGGTTTCCGCTTCAGAATTCCAATTTGTTCTGCGGTCTACCCAACTTTACTTTGGTTAAAGGTAAATAGGCAGCCGCCCGCGCGCAGCGTGATCTTGTCTTCGCAAGACGGTTGAACGCATTGGCGGGGAAATTCGTCAAAATGAGCACGTCGTGGACGCATCCATCGACAGGTCGTAGATTTTTTCCATGCACACCGCCAGGTTCAAACGCCAAATAGTAAACACGCGGGCGGATCAGTTTTTGGTGAAAGACCAACCACATGAATCGTACAATGCAACAATTATTGCGGATCGGTCCAGCAAAGCGCCTTGGCGCCAGCGCCAGCGGAACAAAGGGATCGCGATTGAGTTGCTGAGCCAAAGCTTCGGGGTTCATGCTGAAATTGTAGCGGTATTTTAGGTGCATCTCATTCTCAGTGGCACGGCTGAATTACTCGCGCCCTATTGTAGCCGAAGCCTGCAGCCATGCGCGCCGGAGCGGCAAAATCGGCGATGTACACGCGGGGCGGATTTCCTTTGCAACCTTCAGTCGCCCGCGTTCAGATTTTCGTCACGCAATTTGGGATGCACCATCGCATACGTTCCACAGCTTGACTGCACTTGACGTGTATCGGAGGATTCAAATTCCATGGAAACACAATCAACCGACTCGTTCCCGGCGGACGTAATTCAAAAGCTGAAGTGGTACGTATACCGACTGATCGATCCACGAAACGGAGAAACGTTTTACGTGGGAAAAGGGAAGGGCAATCGTGTGTTCTCGCACGTTCGTGCCGAGCATGGCATCGAAGGTGACGACCGTGATAACAAGATGAAACGCATCCACGAAATACGTCTTGCCGATTTCGAGGTCGGCCACGTGATTCATCGTCACGGGATGGACGAGGTGACGGCGTTCGAGGTTGAGTCGGCATTGATAGATGCCTATCCCGGGCTCACCAATAATTGGGGGGGTGTGGGGGGCAATGAATACGGGGCGATGCACGCCAAGGAGATTATCCGACGTTATGTCGCGGAGCCTGCGCTGTTTCGCCACAAAGCGCTGCTCATCAGCGTAAACCGGAGTGCCGCCGAAACATCGCTGTACGACGCTACCCGATACGCATGGAAAATCAGCAGATCCAAGGCCAAGAAGGCCGATGTGATTCTCGCAACTCTTCAGGGCCTTATCGTCGGCGCTTTCGTGGCCGACGATTGGTTGGAAGCAACATCCGCAAACTTTTCCGGTCGTGACGACGTACCCGGGCGGTTCGGCTTTGTAGGGCGGGAAGCGTCTGCGGAAATCAAGCAATTATATGTGGGCAAGCGCGTGCCTGATGAGTTTCGGAAGCCAGGCGCTGCAAATCCGATCAAATATACATGGAAGGACAACACGTAGAACCATTAAACATTTTCGCCTTCGTTCAATTCCCAACTCCGCATTCCGCATTTGCTCCCTATAATCCGCCAAGCGAGCTCCGTGGTGTCGCCCATTATGTAAAGTCCCCCGGTGTGGGGAGATTCAAAATGACGAAATTGTTGAATAAGGCTCTTGACGAAGTATCCAAGCTCGCTGCGGACGAGCAGGATTCGGTGGCTCGATGGCTACTCGATGAATTGGAATCTGAACGGCACTGGGACGAAGCCTTTCGGAACTTCTCCGACAAACTCGGCAACTTGGCTGACGAAGCTTTGCGAGAGCATCGCTCGGGCGGAACATGTCCGCTGGATTTCGACAACTCATGAAATTTCGAACGACGGATCGATTCCGCGCGAGATTTACACTTCTGCCGAACGAGGTGAATAGTCATGCTCGCGATGCGTTCAAATTGATCATGGAGAATCCATCGCATCTTGGGCTGCGGTTCAAAAAAATACACCCAGTGCAGCCAGTTTATTTAGTTCGTGTCACCTTGGATTGCCGTGCAGTCGGAGTCCGAGATGGAGATGAGATGATTTGGTTCTGGATCGGATCGTACGATGAGTACGAACGGCTCCTCAATTCACTTTGAGGACAAGCATGGTCCCTTGAATGCGCGGAAAAGTACGAATTCACAAGATTAACCTTCCCAATTCCGCATTCTGCATTCGCTCCCTATAATCCGTCCGCATGACGATCGACCTCAAAACCGTTCGCAACATTGGGATTGCCGCGCATATTGATGCGGGCAAGACCACGACCACGGAGCGCATTCTGTTTTATGCGGGCCGGACGCATCGCATGGGCGAAGTCGATGAGGGCACGACAACGACCGACTTTGACGAGCAGGAGCAAAAACGCGGCATTACGATTTATTCCGCTGCGGTCACGCTCCAATGGCGCGGGCACACCATCAATCTGATCGACACCCCGGGCCACGTCGATTTCACGGCCGAGGTCGAGCGATCGCTCCGCGTGCTCGACGGGATGGTGGCCGTGTTCGATGCTCGCGAAGGCGTCGAGGCCCAATCCGAAACCGTCTGGCGGCAGGCGGACAAATATCACGTCCCGCGAATCTGCTTCATCAACAAGATGGATCGCATTGGGGCCGACTTTGAACATAGCGTGAACAGCATTCGCGAACGTCTGAGCATTCCGCCGGCGATCATTCAATTTCCCATCGGGGCCAGTGATGACTTGCGCGGCGTGATCGATGTCATCGGCGAAAAGGCTCTTTTTTTTCACGAAGAGGAGCAGGGGGCTCGGTTCGATGAAGCGCCAATCCCGGCGGAGCTTGCAGATGCGGCCGCCGAAGCGAGGCATCATCTCGTCGAACTTGCGGCCGAGCATTCCGATGCATTGATGGACAAGTATTTGCACAACCAGCCGGTGAGTGCGGATGAGATTCGGAAAGCGTTACGTGTCGCCACATTGAAGCGAGCGTTAACGCCGATTTTGTGCGGCAGCTCATTGAAGCATGTTGGCGTGCAGCCTCTGCTCGATGCGGTGTGCGACTTTCTTCCCAGCCCACTGGATGTGCCACCGATCGAAGCGCACGACGCCGTGAATCCGAGCAAGATTCACAAGCTCACCTGCGATCCGAAAGGGCCGCTTGCAATTTTAGTATTCAAAATCGTGGCCGAAAAACCGGTCGATCTTTTTTACCTGCGAATCTACTCCGGCACGCTCAAGGCCAACTCGCGACTCGTCAATACGGCAACCAAGGGAAAGGAGAATATCAGCCGTATTTATCGCATGTTCGCGAAGAAGCGCGATCAAATTGATGAGGCCACTGCGGGTGACATTGTCGCGGTCATCGGACCACGCGATTCGCTGACGGGGCACACCTTGTGCGATTCGAAGTGCAATGTCATTCTCGAGGCAATTCAATTCCCGGAAACGGTCATCAGCATGTCGATCGAGCCTCGGTCATCGAAAGATCGCGACAAGTTGATGGAAGCGCTCAAGGCGCTGGGTCGGCAGGATCCAACACTTTCCGTGACGAGCAACGAAGAGACAGGTCAGACGCTGATTTCCGGTATGGGCGAGCTGCACCTGGAAGTCGTTGTTCAGAAGCTTCGCAGCGAAATGAATGTCGATGTATTGGTGGGCAAGCCGCGCGTGTCGTATCGCGAGACAATCGCGGCATCAGCGGATGCGCAAGGCGAATTCAATCGACAGATCGGCGGGCGAAATCACTTTGCAATGGTTCGACTTCGCATCGAACCCAAGCGTCATGAAGAAGGCAAACCCGCATTTGAGGTGGTCAACATCGCTCCACCCGATTCCGTGTTTCCGCAGTATGTACAGGCCGCCAGGACCGGAATCATTGACGCATCGCATAGCGGCGCGCTCGGCGGATATCCGGTCATCGATTGGAAGGCCACGATTCTCGGCGGGAACCAAAGCGACTTGGAAAGTTCGGAGGTCGCGTTCGAAAATGCGGGGAGAGTCGCATTTTACGAGGCCATGAAGGCTGCCGGGCCCACGCTCCTTGAGCCGATCATGGAAGTCGAGGTGGTCACAGTGGATGACTATTTCGGTACGATAATGTCCGATCTCAATTCCCGCCGCGGAGTTGTCAAGAATACGGATATTCGAGGGCAAAATCGAGTCATTGCAGCCTCCGTTCCATTGGCCCAGATGTTCGGCTATGTCACCAAGCTTCGCAGCCTTTCCCAAGGCCGTGCGACGGCATCGATGGAACCCTCTCATTATGCCGCAGTTCCTGCAGCTGAGGCCAAGATTCTTGTCGGATAGATTCCTTTATTACAGTGTAAATGATTATTTTCGGAAAACGTGAACAGAATTGGAAAGTGGCGTTGGTTTCAATTTCCGCCAAAAATCGGCGTTTGGACTCGCGCAATAAAAGTCATGTGGTGTGTAGTTGACAACGTGCCAACGCCCTATACACTTGCCGATCTTGCGGTTTTTCAGGACTGTTGAGCCTGACCGCAAGTGATTTGAGGGCGCCTTTGACCAGTCAACCAAAAATTCGGATTCGCATGGAAGCGTATGACTCCCGAGCGCTGGATGCATCGGCGAAGGAGATCGTGGAACATGCCAAGCGTACCAGCGCGAAGGTGCATGGACCGATTCCGCTGCCGACGAGAATCGAGCGCTATACGGTGTTGCGCAGCCCTCATATTGACAAGAAATCGCGTGAGCAGTTTGAGATGCGCACGCACAAACGGATCATTGACATCAGCGAGCCGACGTCGCGGACGATCGAAGCGATCAACCGTATTCAGGTGCCCGCGGGTGTATTTATCAAGATCAAGACCTGACGTGTTCGCGTGAATGCGTTGGGGCCGGTCGCAACCGTGATCGGTGGAACGGTCCTTTTCGTAAGACAACTGAGCGTGTGAGCTTGAATCGCACGCACTTTTCGGCGGATTGTACCGTCGGTAAGTTCGTGTGCGTGGGCGGAATCGTCGCATGATCCCAGGAATTCTCGGAACCAAAGTCGGAATGACTCGCATTCTCGGCGACCACGGGCTCGCGGAGCCGGTCACCGTCGTGCAGGCCGGGCCGTGCGTGGTCCTTCAGGTGAAGACCAAGGAATCAGACGGATACGACGCTTTGCAACTGGGATTCCGTGACGTGAAGCCGCACCGTTCGACGAAACCGATGATCGGCCATGCGGCCAAGGCGAACACGGGACCCAAGAGAACGGTTCACGAGTTTCGTCTTTCAAAACCAATCGAGATTTCCGCGGGCGACGTGATTACGGTCGCCCGTTTTGCTGAAAACGACTTGAAGTGGGTTGATGTTCGTGGCCGGACCAAAGGCAAGGGCTTTGCAGGTGTGATGAAGCGACACGGCTTTGGCGGTATGCCCGCTTCGCACGGTACTGAGCGTAAGCACCGTTCTCCGGGCGGCATCGGGGCGGATGCGCCGCGCGGCACCGGTCAATCGGTAAAGAAGGGCAAGCGGATGGCGGGGCACATGGGTGCTGTCTTTCAAACCATGAGTACGCTTAAGCTCTTGAAGGTTGACCCGGCAAACGACTTGCTGGTGATTCGTGGCAGCATTCCCGGACCCAACGGAACCGTGGTGGAGATTACTCCGGCCAAAAAGGCGGCAAACAAAGTCGTCCGCAAGGTTGCAGTAGTCGCGACGGACAAGAAGAAAAAATAAGGCGTAGCGCAAGAGGCGCGAACGAATATGCTTTCGGTACCAGTATTCAAGATGAGCGGGGAACGGGCCGGCGAGGTTCAGGTTGATCCTGAATGGCTCGGCGGTCGCGTTCGGCCGCAGCTGATCAAGCAGGCGGTGGTGACATTCCTTGATCACCAATGGCAGCGAAGTGCTCGGACCAAGGGCCGTGCTGACGTAGAAGGTTCGACGCGAAAGCTGTATCGCCAAAAGGGAACTGGTAACGCTCGCGCGGGAATGATCCGCACGCCGGTGCGTCGCGGCGGTGGTCGGACATTTGCGAAGCGCGTTCCGCCACATGTGAAAGAGCTTCCCAAGCAAATGCGTCGCCTGGCTCGCGACAGCGCCGTTCTCGCGAAGATCAAGGCGAATGAAGTTTTGATTATCGATAACATGGCCTTTGGTGAGCCGAAAACCAAGCCATTTGCGATGATGCTAAAGGCGATCGGCGCGAATCATGGATGCGTCCTGGCGATGGAAAAGGCGAACGCGACGGTGCATTGTTGCGGCCGAAACATTGCCGATACGGATATTCGCGTCGTCGACGAATTGAGCGCGTATGAAGTTCTTCGTCGGCGACATTTGGTTTTTACAAAGCCCGCTTTTCTGCGGCTGACTGAGGCAGCGAAGGCGGGACACCGGGTATTGAAGTCGGCGTAAGGGTTTGGTCGTGGAGCCACTGGGCTTTGGCGGAATACGAAGACGATGGACATTTACAACGTCATTAAACGCCCGCTGGTGACGGAAAAGGGCACGCACCAGGCGACGCAGTCGCACGATGAGACGCATTCTCGTCCGGCGCGCGGTGGCTCGTACGCGTTTGAAGTGCATCGCGATGCGACGAAGCCGCAGATTCGCGAAGCGATTGAAAAGATCTACAACGTGAAGGTGCAATCGGTGCGAACTGCGAATCGAAAAGGCAAGGCGAGGCGAGTGAAGTTCAAAATCGGACAGACGGCCGATTGGAAAAAAGCGGTGGTGGTCCTGCATTCGGAACATCACATTGATTTGTTCTAGCGGTTGGCGGTGAGGATTACCCTCACCCCAACCCTCTCCCTGAAAAGGAGAGGGGGAACGTGCGATGGGAATCAAAACCTACAGACCGACTTCGGCGGGACGTCGAGTTTCGACGGTCAATGACTTTTCGGAATTGACGTCGATGCGATCTCAGCCTGAGAAGTCGCTATGCGAACGCATTCGCAAGACGGGCGGGCGCAATCACCATGGCCGAATTACCAGTCGTCATATTGGTGGCGGCGCACGGCGAATTTACCGCCATATTGATTTCAAGCGCGACAAGGATGGCGTCGCAGCGACGGTGAAGACGGTTGAGTACGATCCTAATCGTTCGTGCCACATTTCCCTTGTGGAATACGCGGACGGCGAAAAGCGGTACATTTTGGCGCCGGTCGGTTTGCTGGTCGGACATTCGGTTGAAAGCGGTCCCAGTGTCGAGCCGAAGATCGGCAACGCACTTCCTTTGAAGAACATTCCGCCGGGCTTGGATGTTCACAACATCGAGATGAATTTGGGACAAGGTGGAAAACTCGCGCGAAGCGCCGGCGGTCGAGCCAAGTTGCTTTCGCGCGGCGAGGAATGGGCCGTGCTTGTGCTTCCATCCGGCGAATCGCGAGAAGTGCGCGTGGAATGTCGAGCGACGATCGGGCAGCTGGGAAATCTGGAGCATCAAAATATCCGCTGGGGCAAAGCGGGTCGTACGCGGCATCGAGGGATTCGTCCGTATGTTCGAGGGACCGCGCAAAATCCCGTGTCGCACCCGCTGGGCGGTGGTGAAGGTCGAAGCGGTGGTGGTCGGCATCCATGCAGCCCGACCGGCTTGTTGGCGAAGGGCGGTCGCACGCGTTCGCCTCGAAAGACTTCGAACGCACGGATTTTGAGGAGACGCAAGAGCAGGCGATACGGCCAGCTTCCGACGCCGAAACACTAGGAATTCCTCAGATGAACGAGTGGGTTGGTTTGCAGGAATGAGGATCGAGTTTTGAGGTCGGGCAGGAAATCGAGGACGGAATGACCAGATCAGCAACAAAGGGCCCATACGTCACTGAAAAGCTTTTTCAGAAGGTGATGAACCTGAAGAGCAGCGGACGAAACGAGGTCGTCCGAACCTGGGCGCGAGACTGCACTATCGTTCCTGAATTCATTGGGCAGCGTTTTGAAGTTCATAACGGAAAGATTTTTCACTCTGTGTATGTCACAGAAGACATGATTGGTCACAAGTTGGGTGAATTCAGCCCCACGAGACAGTTTCGTGGACATAGCGGCGTGAAGAAGGCCGAAGCAGCAGGGGCGGCGCCGGCTGCGGCACCAGCGAAGAAGTAACAAAATAGCTGGAGAGACGATGCCGCTTTGAGCGGTCCAACGGTGAGGCGGGTTTTACGAGTTCCGAATTTTCGGGTTCGTGGTATGGCAAACGCACTGGAAAAAAAGTGGTCGGCAATGCACAGGTTTGCCCGAATTGCGCCGCGGAAAGTGCGTCTCGTGATGGATTTGATTCGCGGGCGTCGGTGTGATGAGGCCGTCGATGAGCTGCGTTTCAATTGCAGGCGAAGTGCTCGGTTCATCGAACGCGTGTTGCGATCGGCAATGGTGAATGCAGATGAGGCGGAAGCGGAAATGCACCGCTTGTTTATCGTCGATGCCCGGGTGGATGGCGGACCCTATTATCGCCGCTTCCGTCCGAAGGATCGCGGTCGGGCTCATCCGATTGCCAAATGCACGAGCCACATTTGCATTACCGTTGGTGAGAAGTAGACGGATTTCAGTTGGGTCGATTGGCGAACTAAGCGACAGGAAGGGTTGAGTGGGTCAAAAAGTAAATCCAATGGGTTTTCGAGTCGGCATCACGGAAGACTGGCGCTCGCGCTGGTTTGCGCCCAAGGCGGCCTATGCCGAGTTCTTGATCGAGGACCAGAAGATCCGTCGTTTCGTTGATACGAAGCTCAACGAGCAACCTCCCTATGCGGCCGTTGCCAAGGTGGAGATCGAACGCACGCGGGACGAAGTCAAGGTGATCTTGCACACCGCCCGTCCGGGGTTGGTGATCGGCCCGAAGGGTGCCGAGGTGGACAAGCTCAAGGGTGAACTTGAAAACCTGATCGACCGCAACATCAACCTGAACATCGTTGAAATCAAGACGCCGGACACCAACGCCAAGCTTGTGGCTGAAGCCGTTTCCGAGCAGCTCAAGAAGCGGGCAGGCTTTCGACGTGTTATGAAGCAACGGATTGACGCGGCCATGGCGGGGGGCACGAAAGGCGCCAAGATCGTGCTCTCTGGTCGCCTTGGCGGTGCGGAAATGGCCCGTTGCGAAAAGCAAATTCGCGGATCGATCCCATTGCACACGCTTCAGGCGCATGTGGATTACGGTGTGGCCACATGCCGCACGAAATACGGCACAATCGGGATCAAGGTCTGGCTCTATCACGGCCGGTACGGAGAAGAGACGACGTCGCCTGAGCCGGCTCCCGAAGGGCGTCGTGGCCGGGAGCGCCGCGGCAAACGCGGCTGACAATTGGCGTGTGCTCGTCTCGTGGACAGCGGATTTGCGGCGGAAGCGGTTTACGCGGCGACAAAGTTGGATTGATCGCAGCGGCAAAGGAAAGAACCCATGGCGTTGATGCCAAAACGAGTCAAGTGGCGAAAAAGCCAGCGAGGAAAAGTTCGCGGCGTCGCCAACAAAGGCAATACGGTTGCCTTTGGCGAATACGGGCTTCAGGTGCTCGAAGGCGGCTGGCTCAGCGCGCGGCAAATTGAGGCCGGTCGCGTCGGCATCACGCACTTTTTGCAGCGTGAAGGTCGGGTGTATTCCCGCGTGTTTCCACACAAGCCGGTTTCCGGCAAGCCGTTGGAAACGCGAATGGGCAAGGGCAAGGGCGAGCCGGAATACTGGGTTGCGTGCATCCGCCCCGGCAACGTGATTTTTGAAGTCGGCGGTGTGGAAGAGGAAATCGCCCGCGAGGCGCTGTCCCGTGTGGCACATAAGATTACGCAGAAATGCCGCTTCGTGAAACGGCGACATGGGCTATAGAGACTCTTGGACGCGAGGCTAGGGCATGAAGATTGCTGAAGTCAGAGAGACGAAGACAAACGAACTGCACGCGGAGCTGGAGCGGCTTCGTCGTCACTTGTTTGATCTTCGCGCCCAGGCGGTCACGGAAAAACTAGAAAACCCGCATCGGTTGCAAGATGCGAAAAAGCAAATCGCCCGCGTGCTCACCGTGCTTCGCGAACGCGGCGAGATGGATATCGAGGAGAAGCAGCATCACCTTGAGGCCGTGGCGACCAAGGCTCGCGCCATTAAGGCCTGAGCGGAAACTGGTAGTGCGTTCGCTTGAGAACGGCGACCGCGAATTGGCAAAACGGATTTGTGATTCATGATGGCGACGGGTGCAACGAAACAACTGGAGCGGGGGCGGCGGGACCGGCGCGTCGGAACGGTCGTCTCCGACAAGGGCGACAAGACGATCCGCGTGCAATATGAGTTCGTTTTGAAGCATACGAAATATGGGAAGTACTTCACCCGCTCTTCGACGCTGCACACGCACGATGAGAAGAATGAGGCCCGCCGAGGGGATATTGTGGAAGTTGAGGCCTGCCGCAGAATGTCCAAGATGAAGTGCTGGCGGCTCCTGAAAATCGTGGATCGTCGCAGCGCGGCGTTCGTGTCTCGCGAAGAGCTAGAAGCCGTCAGTCGCGCATAGTCGCGCCGTGAGGATTTCGTCATGATTCAGATGTTTACGATGGTGGACGTGGCCGACAACACCGGCGCCAAAGAGGCGATGGTGTTCAACGTCTACAAAGGCAGCACTGCTCGTCCAGGAAAATACCGCCTGAAAGTTGCGGGAATTGGCGACATCGTGATGGTGACGGTGAAGAAGGCCCTTCCCAACAGCGACTATTCCGGCGGCGTGGATCGCAAGGACAGGTCCAAACGGCGGAAGGCCAAGGCGGTTGTGGTGCGTACGGTCAAGCCGACTCGGCGTCCCGACGGTAGCTATGTCCGATTCGACAGTAACGCCGTGGTCTTGCTCGACGACAAAAATGAACCGCGCGGAACGCGCATTTTCGGAGCAGTGGCGAGAGAGCTTCGCGAGAAGAACTTCATGAAGATCATCTCTCTCGCGGAGGAAGTGGTCTGACAAATTGCATCCGGCGGATCGCCGGTCGTGGATGACGATGCGACGCAGAATTTGCAAAAATGATCTTGTCCAGGTGATCAGCGGTGATCATCGAGGGGCCCGCGGCAAGGTTCTCCGGATCGATCCGGAGCGCGGCGAAGTCGTCGTGGAAGGCGTGAACTTGGCGTATCGCCATGTTCGTCCCACGCGAAAGAATCCGCAGGGCGGCCGAGTGCAGAAAGAGTTGCCGATCCATCTATCGAATGTGCAGCCGGTGGATTCCACGAGCGGAAAGCCGACGCGAGTCCGGTATCAGGTGGATTTGAACAAACAGGGACACGTGGTTTCGAAGAAGCGGGTCAGCGTCGGTGGAAACGTGCTGCACGTGTTGTCTCGTGCGGATGCAAAAGGGAGATAAGCGGTGGATCGCCGGCGCAATGGCGTCGGTTGGCCTCGGCATCGTGTGACAAATATGGCCCGATTGTTGGAAAAATATCGCAACGAGATTATTCCCAAGCTGCAGGCGGATCTTGGGCTAAGGAACGTGATGGAAATCCCCAAGCTGACCAAAGTGGTCGTCGCGATGGGGACCGGCTCGCCGCAGCTGGACAAGAACCGGTTGCCGGCGGTCATTGGCGATTTGGCCCAGATCACCGGACAAAAGCCGCAGATTCGCCGGGCCATGAAGGCCGTCTCCAACTTCAAGACTCGTAAGGATATGGAGATCGGCTGTCGTGTGACGCTGCGGGGCAAGCGGATGTACGAATTTGTGGATCGGCTGTTTAACGCTGCAATTCCGCGTCTTCGCGACTTTCGTGGATTGAATCCGAAGAGCTTCGATGGTCGTGGGAATTATTCGATGGGCCTGGCGGACCAGACGATCTTCTCGGAAATCGATATGACCAAAATTGCGTTCAGTCAGGGGATGCACATTACATTTGTGACCACGGCAAGGACGGATGAGCACGCCCGGGCGCTTCTCATGGGCCTGGGGCTGCCTTTGCGTCGCACCGCCGAGGCGCAGGAGAACTAATGACTACGGCATGGAGATTCAAGGCGGAGCTGCCGCCGAAATACAAGTGTCGAATTGTGCGACGGTGCCAGCTTTGCGGCCGTTCGCATGCCGTGTATCGGAAGTTTCATTTGTGTCGAATGTGCTTCCGGAATCTCGCCCACGAAGGGTTGATCCCCGGTGTTCGAAAGGCGAGCTGGTAGCGGAGCAATACGATGTGGGCTGACACAATCGCAGACATGCTGACACGAATTCGAAATGGCGTCCGTGTGCGCCAAAAGCAGGTGGTCATGCCGTTCTCCAAGCAAAAGGCGGGAATCGCCGAGGTGCTTCGCGAGGAAGGCTATATCAACGGCTACGACAAGGTTGATGACAACAAGCAGGGACTGCTCCGTGTCGATTTGAAGTACGGCCCGCGCGGCGAGGAAATCGTCCACATGATCCGCCGGGAGTCTCACACCGGCTGTCGCGTTTACAAAGGTGTCGAAGAGTTGCCTCGCGTGCTGGACGGTTTGGGAATCTGCATCGTATCAACAAACAAGGGAATGTTGAGCGATCGCCGTTGCCGCGAGTTGAACGTAGGTGGCGAGTTGATCTGCACAGTGTATTGATAATGCTGAATTGCGCATGCGGAATGCGGAATTGCAGGACCGCATGCGATTGAATGCCCGAACGAAACGGTGACGTATGTCGAGAGTTGGAAAACAACCTGTGAAGCTGCCCAGCGGAGTGACGTTCAAGTCCGCAGGCAACGAAGTCATGATCACTGGCCCGAAGGGCACAAGCAAATTGCGCGTGCCGCCGGGAACGAAGATTGCGTTCGACGACGCATCGAAATCCGTGAAGATCGATCGCGCGGATGACACCAAACAGGCTCGCGCGAATCACGGATTGGCCCGTTCGCTGGTGGCCAACATGGTGAAGGGCGTTTCCGATGGCTTCGAACGACGATTGCAGATTTACGGCACGGGTTACAACTGCGAGCTCAAGGGCAAGACGTTGCACCTGAACATCGGTTTTTCAGGCCGACGTCGCGGGATCGGTTCGCAATTTGAGCTTCCCGTGCCCGATGGTGTCGAAGTGACCGTCGAGCGTCCCGCGGCAAAAGGTGATAACGAGCCGGCGCAGTTTGTGATCAAGGGATTCGACAAGCAGAGAGTCGGTCAGTTCGCGGCCGAAGTTCACTCTCTGCGGCGCACCGAGCCGTACAAGGGCAAGGGTATTCGCTATGAAGGCGAACACATTAAGAAGAAGCAGGGTAAGGCGCTGACAGGTAGCGCTTGATTGAAGGGTTGAGTCCCGCTTGTTGGAAAACAAGCGCGAAAAAATCGGTTTTGACAATTTTCCGTTCGTCCGTCGAATTGGAAAAAGATGAAGCCATGAAGAAGGAACGAATCAAGGCAGTTCGTCGCGACCGCCGCCGGCAGGGCTTGGCGAAGCGAATCAGGGGAACCACCGAGCGACCGCGGCTGACGGTATTCCGTAGCGTCAAGAACATTTATGCGCAAATCATCAACGATGAAGAAGGTCGTACGATTTGTGAAGCGAGTTCGATGAGCAAGGAATTGAAAGGCCGGTTCAAACACGGCGGAAACCTGGATGCGGCGAAGGTCGTCGGCGCGCTGCTTGCGGAGCGAGCGAAGTCCAAGAGCGTGGCCGAAGTTTGTTTTGATCGAAGCGGTTACAAGTTTCACGGTCGCCTGAAGGCGTTGGCTGAAGCAGCCCGTGAAGCCGGCTTGAAGTTTTAGACGAAGGGAACGCTGGTTCTTATGGCAGGACGACCCCGTATGGGACAGGGTGGCGGACGAGAGCAAAGAGGGCCAAGAGAGCCTCGTGACTCCAAACAACAGGGTGGCGGCCCTGAAGGGCAGTCCGGTCGTCCAGGGCATGACGAAGGCGGAGCTTCGGAAATTGTCGTCAAGATCGGACGCTGCGCCACCGTGGTAAAAGGTGGTCGGCGATTCAGCTTCGGCGCCCTGGTGGTGATGGGCGACCGCAAGTCCAGTGTCGGAATGGGCTACGGAAAGTCCGGTGAAGTGCCTTCGGCGGTGGACAAGGCGAAAAAGTTTGCGTTGCGGCGGATGATCTCTGTTCCACTCGTCGGCGGAACAATTCCTCATCGCGTCATTGGGAGATATGGAGCGTCACGCGTCGTAATGGTTCCCGCGAGCCCCGGAACAGGCGTGATCGCAGGCGCGAGCGTGCGGGCGGTGTTGGAACTCGCGGGGATACATGACGTCTTAACCAAGAGTTATGGTTCCAATACGCCTAAGAATCTGGTTCGAGCGACGTTGGAGGGGCTTGGCAGGCTGGTCACGCGAGATTCAATCGAACGTTTGCGAGGCGTGAAGCTTGAGATCACTGAAAAAGAGGCAAAGAAAGATGCAATAGTTGCGAAGGCGTAAGTTCCTTGTTTCTTGCTGACCCAGTGTTCGAATTGGAATGTGGCGTTAGGCGACTAAAGGACATTGATGGACATTTCGAGCATCACAAGTAAAGGCGGAAGCGATCGACGACCCAAGCGGGTCGGTCGTGGCGAAGGTTCCGGCTGGGGTAAGACCTGTGGCCGGGGCAACAAAGGCTGTGGTCAGCGTTCCGGCTGGAAGCAGAGGGGATTGCGGGAGGGTGGTCAAATGCCGACCTTCCGGCGCATTCCCAAGCGAGGATTCAGTAACTTCAATTTTACGACGAGGTATCAGGTTGTGAACGTTGGCGCGATGGAAACGGCGTTCGCCGCAAATGCGCATGTCACTTCGGAATCGCTTCGGGCGGCCGGTTTGATTCATTCGCAAACAGAGCCTGTGAAAGTCCTTGGAGAAGGGAAACTCGGCAAGAAGCTTACGATCGATGCGGCCGCATTCAGTGAATCGGCGATGGAGAAAATCAAGGCGGCCGGTGGAGAAGCGCGAATTTTAAGCTAAGGAAAACAAAGCGGTTCAATGTTCTCGACCTTCATCAACATCTTCAAAATTCCCGAGCTTCGGAACAAGATTTTGTTCACGATCGGCATGCTCGCCATTTATCGGCTTGGTTTCGTGATTGCCGTGCCAGGTGTGGACCAGGCGGCCATGCACCAGGGGTCGACTACCGGCGGCGGCGGGTGGGGTGACCTGATCAGTACGTTTGAGCTGTTTACGGGCGGCAATTTGACGCAAAGCACGATCTTCGGCTTGGGAATCATGCCCTATATTTCCGCTTCAATCATTTTGCAATTGCTGGTGACGGTAATTCCCTCCTTGGAAAAATTGCAGCAGGAAGGGGAATCCGGTCGTCGCAAGATCAATGAATACACGCGGTATTTGACGGTCGCGCTGTGCATCATCAACGCAATCATCTGGATGCGCCACCTTGGCGATCAGAAATTCGTCTTCCCGGAGTTCACCGGTCAATGGTTTGGAATGTCCTTCGGCTACATGCTTTTCACCATGGCGATTTTGACCACAGGCACAATGTTCTTGATGTGGCTGGGCGAGCAGATCGACGAATATGGAATTGGCAACGGCGTGTCGCTCATTATTATGGCCGGCATTGTGGCGAGGATTCCGCATGCCATTACCTACGTTGTCACGAACCTCAATGTCAAGGGTGCTTCGCAATCGGGCGAAATGGACCTTCCCAAGGTGGCATTTTTGCTCGTGATGTTTGTGGCCGTGATCGCGGGTGCGATCCTGATTACGCAGGCTCAACGCCGAATTCCGATTCAACAGGCGAAGCAAACTCGCGGTCGGCGCGTGTATGGTGGGCAGCGGCATTACCTGCCGCTCCGCGTGAATCATGGCGGCGTCATGCCGATCATTTTCGCCAGCTCGATGTTGATGTTTCCGGGATTGATCTTCGGCGTCTTGTACAACATCTGGCCGAACAGCTTCTGGGCGTTCATGCGCGAGTCGTACACGAGCGGAAATTATCTGTACACGATGACCGAGATCGCGGCGATTTATTTCTTCGCGTACTTCTGGACGACGGTTCAGTTCCGGCCCAAGGAAATGGCGAACAACCTTCGCGACTACGGCAGCTTCATTCCCGGTTTGAGGCCCGGTAAGCGCACCGCGGACTATCTTGAAAAAGTGATGGGGCGTATCACGTACGTGGGCGCCGCGTTCCTTGCGGTCATTGCGATAATCCCGGCACTGGTCGCGCAATCGCTGAGTATTCCATACATGGTGTCGGCGTTTCTGGGCGGCACCGGCTTGCTGATTGTCGTGAGCGTCGCGCTCGATCTGGTCCAGCGAATCGAGGCGAATTTGATTATGCGAAATTACAAGGGCTTCCTTGGTGCGGAAGGACCGATCAAGGGATCGCGGAATTATTAGGTCGTGAGAACGATTGCCAGAGCGGGGTCGGGACGACCGCAATTGCCAAAACGCGGGATCATCTTAAAGAGCCCGCGAGAAATTGAGTTGATGCGCGCCGCCGGTCGTGTTGTGCATGCCGTGCTTTCGCGAATGAAGTCGATGGTGGCGCCGGGCGTGACGACGTCGCAGCTCAATGCCGAAGCCGAGGACATGATTCTCAAGGCGGGCGGCGAAGCGTTGTTCAAGGGCGTCGTGAATCCGCAGGCGAGGTTTCCGTTTCCTGCGGCTTTGTGCACGAGCGTCAATGAAGAGCTGGTTCACGGAATTCCAAATAATCGGCCTTTGAAGGAAGGCGACATTGTCAGCGTGGATTGCGGCGTTCGTTTGGGCGGGTATTGCGGAGATTCGGCCGTAACGATCGCTGTCGGCTCGGTTTCGCGTGAGACGAAGCGTTTGATGGACACGACGTCGGCGGCGCTGGGCTTGGCGATTTCGCTGATTCGTCCGGGGCGGATGTGGAGTGAAGTCGCGACCGCGATGCAGAAGTCGGTTGAATCATCGGGCCTTTCGGTGGTTCGTGAATACGTCGGTCATGGGATTGGCCGCGAAATGCACGAAGAACCCAAAGTTCCCAATTATTGGAGCGATTCGCAAAAGCGAATAGATTTCAAGTTACTGCCGCGAATGGTGCTTGCGGTCGAGCCAATGGTGAACCTTGGCGGACCCGCGGTGGAATTCGCGGACAAGGACCGGTGGGTCATCGTGACCAAGGACCGTAAGCCCGCGGCCCATTTTGAGCATACGGTCACTGTTACCGATTCGGGAGCAGATGTACTTACTGATGGTAGATAAAGACAATGGCGTGCGAAAGGTGCGAATCGTGCGAATGAGTGCTTTCGCACTTTCACCCGTTCGTACTTTTCGAATTTTTAGAGGCGGTTGGCGATGAAAGTTCGATCCAGCGTGAAGCGGATTTGCGAGAATTGCAAGATAATTAAGCGTCGCGGCGTGGTGCGCGTCATTTGCACCAACCCGCGGCATAAGCAGCGGCAGGGATGACGACTTCGTTCGATCGAATGCGAATATGAAGGGCGTTTTTGCTATAGAAATGTAGGACTGAGGAGGTTTTGAGTGCCGCGTATCGCAGGTGTGGACATTCCGGCCAACAAGCGGATTGAATTCGCTCTTCCCTATATTTTCGGGATCGGGCGAAACAACGCGCTTGACGTGTTGAAGGAAGCAGGCATTGAAATTGGCGTCAAGGCCAAGGACCTTACCGAAGAGCAGGTCGCTCGCATCGGAACCGTCATTGAGCGGAATTACCAGGTCGAAGGGCAGCTTCGCCGAATCATTCAATCAAACATTACGCGGCTCAAGGATATCAAGTGCTATCGAGGGCATCGGCATCGAACGCACCTTCCCGTTCGCGGACAGCGGACTCGTACAAATGCCCGAACGCGAAAGGGCCCGCGAAAGACAGTGGCCGGCAAGAAGGGCGTGAAGGAGTTGGCACGTGGCTAAACGAGGTGGAAAAAAAGCGGTCCGTCGCAATGTGGCAAGGGCGATCGCACACATTAAGGCCACGTTCAACAACACCCTGGTCACGTTCACGGATGCCAACGGTGAAGTCTTGGCTCGGGCATCAGCGGGCACGGTTGGTTTCAAGGGAACTCGAAAGAGTACACCATTTGCCGCGCAGCGCGCGGTCGAGCAGGCATCGGGCGTTGCTCGGCGTTTCGGCGTGCAGGAGGTAGAAGTTCGCGTCAAGGGACCGGGAACTGGTCGCGATGCGGCCGTCACGGCGTTGCAGTCTGCGGGGATGCGAATTCACTCCATCGAGGACGTGACTCCGCTTCCCCATAACGGATGCCGTCCGCCGAAACGACGGAGAGTTTGAGACAGTAACTGGCTTGAGAGTCGGTACAATTAAGTTCGCTGGATAGACGAAATGGGAAGATACATCGGGCCGGTTTGCCGGCTTTGTCGTCGCGAAGGACTCAAGTTGATGCTCAAGGGCACGCGCTGTGAAACGGCGAAGTGCGCGATGGAGCGGCAATGGAGGAGCAGCCCGCCGGGCATGCACGCTTGGCGGCGTCGCAAGGCCGGGGATTACGGCGTGCGATTGCGCGAAAAACAAAAGGTCAAGCGCTATTACGGCGTGTTCGAGCGGCAGTTCATGGTGTATTTTCGAATGGCCGAGCGCGCCACGGGCAACACTGGCGAGGCGTTGATGAGTACTCTCGAGCGGCGCTTGGACAATGTCGTTTGGAAACTGGCATTTGCCCCATCGCATAAGGCCGCTCGAGTGTCGATCGTTCATGGTCATATTTATGTCAATGGCCGCCGCTTGAACCGACCCGGCTACTTGGTTCGCCAGGGAGATCGGATCACGGTAAAGCCTTCAGAGCGCAGTCGCAAGCTGGTGAAGGAATGCATGGGTGACAGTGCTCCGCCCGTGCAGGCGTGGTTGCAATTGGATGGCAATCAACTGGAAGGCGTCGTCGCGGCGTTGCCGACTCGCGAGGACGTGCAGATACCGGTTGAGGAACAGCTGATTATCGAAATGTGCAGCCGGTAAGGGCGTCGCGGCGCGTCGCGATTCGTCCCGCCGGTGTCCGGCGCAGGTGAAAACAGGCGCGTGCTTATTCGAGGTTGAACTATGCCGACACGCATGAGATGGCGCGGTCTGGAGTTGCCCAGTCGAGTCGTTCGCGATGAGTCCGTCAGCACGGACTCGTACGGGCGGTTTACGATTGAGCCCTTCGAACAGGGATTTGGCACGACGATTGGGAATTCGCTGCGCCGCGTCTTGCTTTCCTGCCTGGAGGGAGCCGCGGTCACCACGGTGAAGATCGCTGGCGTCTCTCATGAGTTTACGACGATCCCCGGTGTGCTCGAAGATGCCACTGACATTTTATTGAATACCAAAGGGATTGTCCTGCGGTATTCCGGTGACGAAGATAAGAAAATATCCGTGCGCCGAGAAAAGAGCGGTGAAGTTCGCGCCGGCGATATCATCGCCGACCCCGCGATTACCATCGTCAATCCAACTCACAAGATCGCAACGCTTACGACGGACACTTCGTTTCAAATGGAAATGACCGTTGCGACGGGTCGAGGCTATGCCACGGTGAATGACAATCGCGCTCCCGAGCAGGAGCTTGATGTCATTCCCATTGATTCCATCTTCTCGCCCGTGCTTCGCGTTCGTTACCGCACCGAGGCCACCCGGGTGGGTCAGCGCACCGACTACGATCGGCTCATATTCGAAGTGTGGACCAAGGGCACCATTTCACCGGAGGACGCGTTGGTTGAGGCCGGTCTTGTGCTTCGCAAGCACCTCAACCCGTTCGTGATGTATCACGATCTTGGTGAGGATGTGGTCAGTTCTCCGCGCCCTAATTTTGCCGCGAGATCGAGCGCGGGGCTCGGGCACGATCTTCTCGAAAAATCCGTTTCGACGCTGAATTTGTCCGCGCGGGCGAGCAATTGCCTAGAGGCTGCTCGTGTCCTGACGATCCGCGAACTTGTCACCAAGACGGAGTCGGATCTGCTTCGCGTGCGTAGTTTTGGAAAGACGTCGCTCCATGAAGTGCAGCGGAAGCTGGGCGATATCGGGCTTTCCCTGGGCATGAAGATCGCCGCCGATGGCTCGCTCATTCCGCCTCCGCCGGAATCAGCGGAGAACTTCATTGACCACGCTGAGGAACATGATGGAACACACGGGCACCAGGAATCCCGCTCCGAAGGGCATATGGAAGTCTTTACAATGGGCGAGTGAAATTCGCCTTTTGATTTGCGGCACGAAGGGGCCGTTTGCTATTAACCCATGAGACACTTACGAGATCATCGCCGCCGCCTGAGCCGCACGATGGAGCATCGAATCGCCCTGCGGCGGAACATGGCCCAAAGTCTTTTTGAGCACGGACAGATCACGACCACGTTGCCCAAGGCGAAAAACCTGCGCCCGTTTGCGGAACGTTTGATTCTTCTTGCAGTCCGCGCTCGTTCGTCACAGGCGAACGATCCGGCGGGAGCGCTTCGAGCAAGACGACGCATCGAAGCACTTCTTGGTGATCGTGCGATTATCCCGAAGGAGCATGGCGATGCGTATGCGGCCATGTCCGATGCTCACCGCGCCAAGTCTCTTCGCATGGGCAGCGGACGAAGGTACCGCACCGGAGAGCCTCGAGGCCGTTTGGAATTCACGGCCGAGTCTGTGTTGCACCGTTTGATCGAGAAAGTTGCGTCAAAGTTCACCGATCGCCCCGGCGGATACACTCGAATCATGCGGCTGTCGGATACTCGCATCGGCGACAGTTCGCCGTTGGCGGTCATTCAACTGGTCGGCGATGAACAGCCGCCGGGCGCCGTGGCAAAGCCCAAAAAATCCGCCCGAAAGCGCCGTGCGGATGGTCGTTACGCTTTGGCCATCGCCTCGTCGAAAAAGCGGTCCGCCAAATTCAGGGATTCCGAAGCCGAGGCTGTTTCGCAGGCCTGATCCGGGATGCACTTGGCGGCGAGCGGCTCGCATTTTCGACGGATCTGAAAAACAACTGCTGGGGAAGGATTGTGCAACGCGACGCGAAATGTATTTTCTGCAGGATCGTTGCCGCGGAATTGCCGTCTCACGTCGTCTATGAAGACGAAACGATCCTCTCGTTCCTCGACATCGGGCCTTTGTCAGAGGGCCACCTTCTGGTCATTCCCCGCGAGCATTTTTCACGATTTACGGACGTGCCGGCTTCGACCAGTGCGACGCTGGCGACCATGCTTCCCACGCTGGGCCGCGCCCTCTTGAGTGTGACCAAGGCGGATGGCTTTAATCTCCTGATGAATGAAGGGAACGTGGCCGGGCAGGTCGTACCCCACGTGCATTTTCATCTCATTCCGCGGAACGCCGGCGACAACCTTGGTTACCGATGGAATCCGGGGAAATATCCGCCTGGGCGCGATTCTCAGCTTGCCTCATCACTACAAGCGGCACTCGCCGCTCACGGTCAGTAATTCGGGAAAACATCCTCTAGGACATCGAGTACAGGGTTGACAAGTCGGATACGGACGCTCCTGAATCCACGCGATTTCGCCGTTACCTGGCTCCTTCCATTTGGCCAAGCACGTTGCAATAACTTAAACAATCTGACTTTTCCGGGACCGTGCACTCTGGTCCAATCGCAGAGAGCGATTTCTAACCAAGCTATCAAAACCAGCATTTCCCAAGCATCGTCATGGTGGATTCGAAAATGCTTCAGTCGCACTGCCTCCGACTCAATATCCCAAAACCACGAAAGTTCACCTCGTGCCTCATGGAAGCACTTTGCGTCATTTTCCGGCGTGATTGAACTGTATTGCCACACTTCTCCGAGTTGCATGTCCCTCCGAGGGTAGATTTTCGACGCGAATTCGAGGATCCTCTTTTCTTCCAAATTCAAACAATTTTCATTCAATTTGCGCCAGCACGCCATATCGATCTCATTTGCGCCAAACCCAGGCGGCATGCCGGCGTTTGCTATGGTGATGTCAAGTTCCAGGTCGGGATTCATTTTCTTCCACTCGCTCCGGAGAGATTTCCAGAACGCAGCAATATGGCTTCTATGTGTCTTGTATCCTCGATCAAAGTCGAGGGCGTGTCCGATGCCACGTGCTCTTATGAACGCTGCGAAGGCAAAAGCTAGCGCAAGAACCGAAGCAAACGCCGACATCAATTGCGCGTAATTTCCCGCCCATTGCCACAATTCTGCTTCGGCCATAAATGTGGCTTCTACAGCTATCAAACCGAACTATCAAATCCATTGGGCGTTACAAACTTCTATTAGCCGGTAAACGCGTTTTGAAACCGCTGCCAATCTTTCAAGTCAACGTGAGAATCAATTGTGAAATCGAATAGTGCGCATCCGGCGTTGACCGTGCCGGAAGGTCCAAGCAAACAAGGTCGCAATCCTGAATAATCCAGTAGATTCACGTGCCCGTCGTGGTTGGTGTCGCCCAATGTGGCCTCGCAAAGTATGGCTCGAACGCGGAAGTCATCGATGCCGGCCTCGGTGAGTGAATCATTCGGCACATCGCTGGTTGTGAATCGGACGCGAAGCTGATTGCCGGTGATAGTGTGCAGGCCGCTTAGATTGAATTGGTGCATTTCCCAGCCGTCGGTTCCTGGAATGGTTTCGGCAAGCTGCCATGTCGTGCCGCCGTTGCGGCTGGCTTCGACCGTCAGCACGTCCGGCGTGCCGGAGCTTGTTTGAAACCAGGCGGCATACGAAACTTCGACATTATCTGAGGTGATCCCGATGACCGGAGAAACGAGCCTCACCGGGCCATTATCCACGTCATCGGTTCCATCGTTTCCGCTGATATGCTGTCCCGTGATGTAGCAATACTCGCCGCCATTCGGCGTATGATCGTAGTCCGGCTGCGCGGAAGTTCCCACGGGAATGACCCGCGTCCAGAGCCCGTGCGTGTCGGCCGAACCCGCGTTGATGCTGCTCCAGCCGAGATCAACTTCGAAATCATCTTCAAACAATTTGTTGTAGGCGATGGCTGTAGCATGATAGAACGCCGCAGGTGCGTTGGGCGGATCATTCACCGTCGTCGAGCCGCTTCCGCTCGCAGTAAGATAAAAATCGACGCCATCACCGCAGGAAAATGGCGGCAGATCAATCGCATAAAGACTGTTACCGATCGAACGAAGCGAAGTTGATTGAGTGAATGATCCCGCCTGCGTTCGATAGAGCACGCGTGCGGTCGATGCGACGACAGTCTGGGCTACATTCGCGATCCGCACATTGAACGTATTCGTCTGCCCCGGTGTCAGAAGCGTCGGAATCGCCGCGACATGCTCAAATCGAAACGCGGGTTTTGCGGCGATTGTCATTGCCTTTGCAGCGTTCAGCCGCCCCGCGCCGAAATGTTCATCCCACCCCGGATCACCCAGATCGTTCGCGGAATCCCTCAGAAGTTGCGCGATCTGCGTTGCGGAAAGCTGCGGTGCATAGCTTCGAATGAGTACCGCAACACCTGCGACAAGGGCCGCTCCGGCTGCGCCGCTGGGGTGAGGCCCGAACGAATAGCCATCGTCAATCCAGGTTGACCAGATGTCTTCGCTCGGCGCGGAAAGATCAACTTCCGGGCCGTAATTGGAAAAAGCAGTCACGTTGTCCTGCGAAGTGGTCGAGGCCACCGCGATGCAGCCGTCGAATGCGGCCGGATAGGCAACCGTGTTTTGTCCAAGGTGTCCAGTAGGCGCCACAACCACGACGTCATGGGTTGCGGCATAAGTTACCGCGTCGCGCAATTCATCGGTGCCGTCATAAAATTGAAGGGCCACGAGGATGACACTCGCGCCGTGATCAACCGCCCATAGAATTCCTTCCGCGGCGGATTGTTCGGTCCCCGTACTGCCGCTCAACGCCCGGACCGGAAGCAAACTCACCGAGCCGTGGACCCCGGCGATGCCTTCACTGTTGTTGCTGGACGCCCCCACGATCCCGGCCACGTATGTGCCGTGTGGGCCGGTGTCCAACGTACTATACGGATCGCCGCCGGCGAGTGACGTGACATAGCCATCAAGCAGTCGGCCTGCGAATTCCGTATGCGGATTGACACCGGTGTCTACGATGGCGACCGTGACATTGTTCGTGCCGGGATAAACGGCCCATGCTGAGAGTGCATCAATATCGGCGCCGGACATTCCTGAAATTCCGTTAACGGACTGGCCGGTGTTGTTCAGATACCACTGGACTGGAAAATCCGGATCATTCGGCAACGCTGCAAGCGTTGTGCCCGCGGTCACAACGCACAAACAAAATGTCCACGTTGGTTGCGGACGCATGATTTTCCTCCTTCGGATTTGACCGGCATTGCACGGGGTCGTTCACAACCCCAATGAAGAGAATCCTAGGAAATAGGCCTATTTTGTCAATGATTCACGCTCGTGGTGGAGCAAGTTCGCCGGAAAAGTCGCGGAATCTGGAGTGGCACGAAATACACGTCGCACGAATTGAGTCGAGCGACTGCTGCATGGGCTCAACCTGTCGGTGGTGAGCGGCGTTTTCGAGCCGAGCGGCCTGCGTCCGAAGTGTTGTCGCATAATTCAGGAAACCATTACGATCGGCTTCGGACATGCCGGACAGGTTCGCTGCATCGGGAATATGCGTCGCCGATTCCGCGAGAAGACGGGCCAATCGTGCGGTCTCGCGAAACGCCGCATCGCGATCGGATTTCGATTGGGATGATTCGGGGTCTTGCGGGACGTTGCCGGGCCATGCGGCGGTTCCAATTCGTTTCATGGCCGCACGAAGCCTTTCGTCTTCCACCCAGTGCCTGGAGATCGCGGGTCTGTCATCGGCGACCGGCGCCTGCTGAGGCGACCGGCAGGCGGTCAGCAAACATGCGGTTGAAAACGCGATCATCAGGGAAATATTCCGTGCCATCAATCGTCATCCTAATACAAGGGGTTTATGGTCAATCCAGTGGCGAGTTTCGGATGAAAATAAGTGCTCTTTTGCGGCATCAATCCGCCCGCTTCGCTGACCGCACGGAGATGCGCCATGGGAGTGGCCTTCACCAGGAGAGCGACTCCGGATTCAGCTCGTGCCACTTTCCTGGCATCTTCGAGTGATTTGACGTATTCAATGTGCGGGCCGGCAACCATCTTCGATGGAGCTGACGATTTCTGCGACGCACTTTGAGCGAGTAGCTCGTCGATCAAATAGCGGTGCAAATAGGCGTAATCAAGCTGCCACCAGGCTGGGGGCTCGCTGGGTTCGAGCTGAGAGAGGAATTCCCGCCTCGTGAATTTCACCGGCGTCTCACGCCCCGTGGCTCCATCCCAAAGAACGAGATCGCTTTCCGCGACCGATGATTGCGTTACAGCCGCTCGCCACGCCTCGACCAAATTATCGACGCTGATGTGCGTGAGAACACGATAATAGGGCAGAATCAAACACCCCGGATCATCCATGCTTGCCAGCACGAACATCACATAGTTGGCCGGATGATCGTTCGAGATTGAGCCTCCATTTTCTTCGCGAATTCGATCGCGGTAGAGCAGCGAGGTGCCGTAGCGGTGATGCCCATCGGCGATATACAGCTTTTTCGAAGCCATGAGTCCGGCTGCGGATTGAATCGACTTCGAATCGTTAACGATCCAGAGTCGATTTTCCACGCCGTCCAGCTCCCCGAGGGCATCGGGATTCCGCGATGCCGCCGCATCAAAGCATGCGATGACTTGATTGGCCGCATCATTGTACAAGCCAAAAATCGGTGAGAGATTGCAACGCGTCGTTGTCATCAATGCGAGGCGGTCTTCCTTCGGGCCGCCAAACGTTCGCTCGTGAGGCAGAATGATGCCGTCTGAGAATGGATGAAGACGGATGCGAGCGATGAACATGCGCCGCGTGTAGGATCGACCCGAATGTTCGAATCGTTGGTGATAAAGATAAAGTGCGGGCGATGCTTCCTGCACAAGAGTGCCAACTGACTGCCACTGACGCAGCGTCTCGGCTGCTTGCCGATAGGCTTCCGGCGGCCCCAACGATTTTGGCGGCACGTGCGGAAGATCGATGGCCACGATGTTCCTCGGATCGCGTTGCAGGAGCGCGCTCTTGTCCTTCGCATCAAGGACGTCATACGGCGGCGCGATGCGTGACGACACGATTCCGTCGAGCTTCTTAAAGTCGAAACGAATGGCGCGAAAGGGTGCGACTTCCAGCATGATGGTTCCTCGCTTCCGGCCGCAGCGTAACGCCTTCCCAGACGTGTTACAAGCGGTTCCAAGCGTTGGGTTGGGTGGCGATGCCGATCGCGCAAATCAATCCTCAATAACCTTCGGCGGCTGTCGATAATATGGATAGTCGGAAACCCGCAATGAAGCCGCGTTTCGACTTTGTTGTTGTCGTTCGGAAGTGCCGAAACGCAAATTGGCATACTGGAAAGTTGAGAACAAATGTCCTCGATGGTGATCCTGACCGGCGGCGGCATCAAAGGCGCGGTGTCCGCAGCCCATTTCGCAAAAGACGCCGAGATCCTGTTTGTTTACGTGAACTACGGACAGGCTGCCGCGACGAGCGAATTGAAGGCGACGGAGGCGATCGCCCGCGAATTTTCCGGCGCGAAAGTCGTGCGCGTCGACCTTCCTTACATGCGGAAACTCTCCGTCGGCATTGAGGAGCTGAATGCCTCCGCAGGACGGGTAGGTAGCAGTCCCGGACAGGGTGCGGATACCACAGGCTTGTCACCGCTCACGCTTCGTGGGTTGATGCCGGTCGTTGTTTCGGTTGGCCTTCAAACGGCCATTCGCGTCGGAGCGAATGGAGTCGCACTTGGATTGTCGAGGCATTGTGACGCATCTCACGTCGGATTTCCCGTTGTCGATGGACACTCCGACGCGTTGCGGGAATTCATGCATGCAAGCGACATCATGGCCGAAATGTTGAATCGTTCGCGACCGGCAATCCGAATCGAATGTCCTGTGATGGACGCAACCTACGCGGAGATCGTGAAGCTCGCCCACCGATATCATCTTCCGCTCGAAAAAACCTGGACGTGCCTCAAGCCTGGAATGCATCCGTGCGGCGCGTGTGAGTCATGCACTGCACGATCGCGAGCAATGTCCGACGCATCCCACAATGATCCCGCGCTCGCACTCGCCCGAACTTCGTAACGCTTACGACGCTGCGTGAAGCGTCAACTTCGCAGATTGATCGAGAGCGGCCTTTCGAGCCATTGGCCGATTCATCGAACCATCCGCGCCGGCAAGTGCGCCTGCACTCGGCCCGATCGAACCGCTTTGCGACATCACGACCGGTGCGCGACTCACCGCCCGCTCCCACGCAGCCCTTTCCGCACGCGCAATCAAATCAGCCAGCTTGGGTCGAATTCGATCGGCGCGACTCCGATTCGCCGATTTTGGCGGGCGACCTTTGTCAAGCAATCCGGAATCCATCAAACGCGTCAATATCCCGAACAAAACGCCGCCCATTTCGGAGGTCACTAGGCCAAGTCGAACTTCGCGATACAGCCTGTCCATCGCCACACCGACTGACGCACGCGTGGAGAGTCGTCGAAGATAGCCATCGGGCAGTTTCGAAAGTGGGTTCTCTCGTCGCGGATTTGCACCCGCGAGTCGACGCTTGGCCGCAACTTGAGGATCATGCAGCGCACAATACTCGCCGCCTTTGTGGATTCGTCCCTTGCAACGCTTGCCCGACTTCGTGATCACAGCACATCGCGTGTCGAATGGCAGCCGAGTGCTGCGAAGAAGCGGTGACTCCTTGTCATCCGATCGTTTCGGGCCGATGGGCAAGATTCGTGAAAGGTGTTCCCACAGCAGCATGGCGCGTCCTCCCTGAGCGCCTTGCGGAGGCGCGGAGTATTCCCTGCCGACACACGTCCGTGCATCGCCGGCGCGCACTGTTCAACTCAATGGGGTGTGTTCCTTCGCACCTCGATCGCTCGCATTGGAGGACCGGACGCGATTATATCGCGAACTCAGGATTGTTTCCAAAGGGCCTGTGAAATTTATCGCGAGAATGGTCGGGCCGATCACTCAGGAGTCCCCGGGTCGTCAAGCAATCATGCGGCAACCTACTGTTTTTTCAAGATTTACATCACGGAAAGGCAATAATGACGAACAAAATCAACATTGCGCATCCGGCGGCAATTGCAAAATAGGCTGTATGCCTGCGAAGCCGAAGTTCTTCGATGATGTCCGAGCCTGGTTCAAATTCCGCACGAGGCATCAACCGGAATTGGTTCGGCGAAATTCTGTTTGCGATTGCGGCGTCGTTGGCGTCATCGCAACACGCTTGCACCAGATTTCCTGCCTGGATTGGCGAAATGCCCAACTGCGATGCAAACTGAATGATTCGCTTGCGACGCTTGGGGGTCAATCGACCGCTCCAAACCTCCGCCGCGATCATGGTGCGGAGTATCTCTTCAATCTCGATCTTGTTGCGACGTCGAGCGGGCGCATCGTCCGGTGGCTGCATGATCAGCCAGTCATGAGAATTCAACTGCATCATTCCCCTCCTTGTCCGGATCATAGCCTGGTCAAATCGAAAATTGCACCGCCGATATTCTTGACTTGCTTTGTCGATTGCGATGGAAGAGAAAAAATGCAACCGCAAACTCTTTTTCCCGGACCATGTCGCACAATGAATTGTGAATTGCTGTTTTTCTTGGCAGGTTCCGCTAAGTGACAACCGCCTTCAACAACCGATTGTCGCAGAGTTTCAAAACATTTGAAAGGAATTCAACATTCAGATAATCGGACGTAACATCAATTGGCACTCGGTCGCGTTGTGTGCGGAGAAATCATCGCGGGCTGCAGAAACATGACAACACTTGGCATTGCCAACGAATTTCCGGCCTCGCTTAGTGACGTGTATGCGCCCATCGCGCACGATCTTCGCCTGGCGGAGCGGATTTTTGATGACGAGCTGAAGAGCGAGCTTCCATTCATTGATGAGCTTGTTGCAACCGTTCGATCCTATCGTGGTAAGATGTTGCGACCATCGCTTCTGCTCCTGACCGCACGAGCGACCGGAACGCTCACCGAAGCACACCATGTGCTCGCCGCGGTCGTGGAAATGGTGCACATGGCCACGCTCGTTCACGACGACGTGCTCGATGGAGCCGACGAGCGGCGCCGCCAACCAACCATCGCGAGACTCTCCGGGAATACTACGGCTGTCCTGCTCGGTGATTATTTGATCAGTCATGCATTCCACCTTTGCAGCAGCATCGGCGATTCATTTGCGTCGCGGCGAATCGGTGCGGCCACGAACACCGTATGTGACGGGGAGCTGTTGCAAAATCATCGATGCGGCGACCTTTCGATGAGGGAGCAGGAATGTATCGCGATTCTGGAGCGCAAGACGGGTGCGTTGACCGCGGTCGCATGTGAGCTTGGCGCTCGATATGCCGGCGCGACAGGTTCGGTGTGCGAAACGATGCACGAATTCGGGTTGTCCGCGGGGGTGGCATTTCAAATTGTCGACGATGTGCTTGACATCATTGGCGAACAGAAAATCATGGGTAAGACGCTGGGCCGCGACGCGGAGCTTGGGAAGCTGACGCTGCCAATCATCCACTGCCTGGCGCAGTCCGATTCCGTTTCGTCGATTCAATTGCACCGAGTCTTGGAAGGAAGTACGCTCAAGAAGCAGGGACACGGCCCCAATCTGGATTCTGCGTCGCCTTGCATGGCTGAACATGTTGGAAATGCTGCATTGCGGACGAATGTTGCGGAGTGTGTTGCGGATACGGCCAGTATTGAATATGCGATGAGCATGGCTGAAAAATATGTGACGCAAGCCCGTGAATGCCTTGAAGACTTTCCACATACTCCTGCTCGACAGTCGCTCTTTACTCTCACTGACTTTATCATATCGCGCCCAATGTGACTCAAGCACGACCGAATGGAAAACCGATTTTCACCCGCCGATGGCTGCGGCGGATCCTTTGGCTTGCACCGGCGATCTCGATTTCGTTCTTGCTGTTTCTATTTCTGGCATTTCAGCACAAGCCTGGTTGGTACAAGCCGGCGCGAATCGATCGAAACGACGCCGACTCATTGCAGGCCATTCGGCGCGAAGCGACCAATCGATTGGATGAATTCGGTCGCAAGCTCGTGGAAGGCAGGCGGTTCGAAATTACGATCTCAGATGCCGCGATCAACAATTTGTTGGCCGTATTGCCCGACGTCTGGCCCGATGCGGCGGAACGAATTCCGCGCGAAATTATCGAGCCAGCCGTCGCATTCGAGAATGGGGAAGCGCGTGTCGGAGCGATCCTTGATTCCAGGAGCTGGCAATTCGTGGCCGGCGCGAGATGCGCGATTTCCGTGTCGTCGGACTCTTCAGTGCTTCTCCTCACTCTCGACGGCGTCAGCGGCGGCTCGCTGCCGATTCCGCGGTCGATCATCCTTCGCGCCTTGGAAAAAGTGAAAATCCACCCGCCGATGACGAGTGTAGGACGGATTCAACCTGTCGAGTCCACGGTAGGGCGGGTTTCAACCGCCGATGAAGTAGGGTGGGCCGTGCCCACCGAGAAGGAAGCCGATGGGGGTGTGAGAAAGGATTTTCGCACCAGCGGAGATTTACGTACCAGTCAGTCGCGGCGGGCGGCGCCCGCCCTACATAGCTCGAGCGGCGACGCCGTGCAAACCGAACTCTCCCACGGGAACACAACCCCTCTCCCCCAAGGGGGGAGAGGGCAGGGTGAGGGGGCGATGATAAGCCGGCCAAACGACCCGGCCTCAATCACGCCTCTCGAAGACGTCACTTCGCCCGCGCAATTCTTCGACGGCGTCTCGATTCGCAACGAATTCACCTGGCCCAACGGCAAACGCCGCTTCCGCATTCGCGCCGTGACTATCACCGACGGGCAAATACGCCTTTGGATCGAGCCGTTGTAAGGTGTGTTCACTCAGACTCGAATGGCAAAACACAAAGCGATAAAGAATCAAAATACACAAAGAACTGTTCATCGGCGGACCAACAACCGTAAATGCGATTGCGCTTGCGCTCTTTGCCTACCGACGATTTGAGTGGCACTCGCAGCCTCTGAGGAATCCATTTCCGATCCCTGAGCAATAAGAACTGGTGATAATGTTGTTCTGCACTCATGCTGACTGAATTGCCGCCAAAGAACGGCAGTGCAAAGTGTCCATTAGAGTCGGCGGTCAGCACCGCAGTCCAATCACCCGATGGTGCAAAATAAGCATCGAGTACAATGCCCTTCAATGGGCCGTTGCCAATATCTTCAAGGGTGCCTTTGTAGCCAGAAGCAGATCTCCGAAGCTCCGACGCGAATGTGTCCGGCAGGACAGCCTGAGTATCACACGCAATGGCCCGTCCAAATTCCAGATTCCAGAACGATGCGTCCACCTGTCGCAACTTCTGGCTCTGCTTGTCATAGAGATAGTACATGTCGTCAATTGGTGGGCTTAAGCCCTTGAGGCACTCAGCCACATCCTTGTCGGAACGATCGCGCGGCGATGATTGTTTCAAGGCGAGCAAGTTGGGATCCGGGAACACCATCAGTTCGAGTAAGGTCGGACAGCCGAGCCACCCTAGCAGCCCGTTGAAAAAGGTTCCTTTCTCACGCGGCACACTGGCAGCGCCGAGCGAGGTTCTGGACCAGGTTGTGGGTGACATTCAATTGGGGAATGTCGGACAGCAACTGTAGGCGGGTGTAAAACCGCCACAGCC
>JACQFE010000070.1 GCA_016200265.1 Planctomycetota bacterium
CTGGTTCGATTCGCTCTCCTGCGATACCTTCTTCTCATAGCGGTTTCTCCTTCTTGCAAAACCTTCAACTTGCGGAGCTTACCAGCGTGGTACGCTCCGAAGGAGAACCGCTCTTTTTCAACTATTTACGGGACATTCTCAGAAGTGGAATGACGTGTCCGAAGAAATTGAGGACTTTCTTTGTTATTGCCGACAGCTCGCAGCAACTCTGGGCTGGAGGGAATCGGCTGAGCCCAATCAGAATGGCAAGCCACGCATTGGACGTGAGAGCCGTCACGGGCTAGCTCAACGTGCCGAAGAATATGTCCGCCTGCATGGCTATCCGGGCGTCAATGAACTGGCGAGGAAACTAGAGTGCCAGGGCTCGAGTTTGTTGAATGCAATCAAAGTCTCTACTTTCCTGACTGCGCGGAAGGCGGAGCACGAGGACGGTCAAAAGCCGCGGAGACTTGCCAGCCTTAATCGCGTTCTCCTCGACAACACGTCGCAAACGACTGAGCCTGACCCGTCTGCACTGGCCTTGGAAGCCCTGATTGCTGAGCAAGCGGCTGAACAAAAGGCGGACACGCGAGTTACCCGAAAGAGTCGTTCATGATCCCGTTCATAAACGTTCACATCTAAGCATAACCACGAATTCTCGGGGAAAACTTTCGTTCACGTGAACGCGCGCCTTCCTCCGGGGGACCATGTTCCCCAAAAGGAGGATCCCATGAAGGCGCATGCCATTCCGAATCTCATTACTCCCGGCATCATCGCCGGCGAGCTAGGCCAGCCCTTGCACCGTGTTCTGAACGTCTTACGGACACGGACACACATTCTGCCAACCGCTCGAGCCGGAACTCTGCGGTTGTATGGCCGTCACGCGGTTGCAATGGTCAGGCATGAATTGAATGCCATCGACGCGCGCAGAGCGAGATTGGAGTCCGGCCTATGATCAATTCGCCAAAGGTTGAGGTTTTACATCTCTTGGTAAAGCCAGGAGAGGCGGCACGTCTTTGGGCGATCAGTGAGCGTAAGTTGTGGTCGCTAACAAACGTTGGCGCCATCAAGTGCGTCCGTATCGATCGTGCGGTTCGATATGACCCGGGAGACCTGCGAGCTTGGATTGAAAGCAAGAAGGTAAACGCCCAATGACGCCAATCGAGCTGGTTCTGTCGAAGCTGGCCGGCTTCAAGAAAAGTGGCGACGGATGGTCCGCACGATGTCCTGCGCATGACGATCGGACGGCAAGTTTGTCCATCGGAGTCGGTGAAGACGGCCGGGTTCTACTCCATTGCTTCGCGGGATGTGCGGTGAATGACATTTGTTCCGCACTAGAAATTCAATCATCTGAACTATTCGCTAATAGTGCGAACAATCAACTGAGTCCTAAGCGAACGATTGCCGCCGTATGCGCCTACCGAGACGAGAACAAGAGTCTGCTGTTCGAGATCGTTCGATTCAAGCCAAAATCATTCAAACAGCACCGACCTGATGGAAAGGGTGGTTACTCTTGGAATACTCGAGGCGTCCGTCGCGTGCTTTATCGACTTCCAGAATTGATCGCTGCGCTCGCGGGTTCTTGGATATTCATTGTTGAAGGGGAAAAGGACGCCGATCGCCTCGCATCCGTTGGCATAATTGCAACTACGAATTCCGGAGGGGCCGGCAAGTGGTCGACCGTAGATGGGAACGTCTTGCACGAACGCCGCATTTGTCTCCTCCCGGACAACGATCCGGCTGGGATCATTCACATGCATGACGTGGCCCGTCAATTGGAAGGAAAGGCGCGTGAGATTCGCATCGTCGAACTACCCAATTTGGCTTCAAAGGGGGATGTATCTGATTGGCTTGATGCTGGCCACACGGTAGACGAGCTGGTGCAGCTTTTAGAACAAGCCCCCGTCTACACCTCGGAATCGGCTGAGCCGTTAATATCATGCTGGCAGCCTTTTCCTCTTGAGGTTCTGCCGACGGAATTTCGCGCGTTCGTAGAAAGCAACTCCAATTCAATGGAATGCGATCCAACATTCACTGCCCTCCCACTATTGGCAGTGATGGCGAGCGCAGTAGGGACGACACGACGGATCAAATTGAAAGCTCGATGGTGTGAATTTTGTATCCTTTGGACTGTCATCGTAGGCAAATCAGGTTCATCGAAAAGCCCGGCGTTCGAGCAGGCTCTCCGGCTTCTACATACTCGGCAGAATCGCGCAATGAGACTCTATCGCGAGGAAATGAAGCGATTCGCAGCAGCATGGAATTGCTACGAGAGTGAAGAAGCGGAGTGGAAAAACAAAGGTCGCAAAACGGGCGCCACTCATCCGGCGCCGCCGGAGACCCCCATCTGCGAACAAGCCTACGTGGAGGACTCCACGATGGAAGCAATGGCAGCGATACTTGTTGACCATCCTCGCGGACTCTTGCTGGCACGTGATGAGCTTTCGGGATGGTTTGGATTTTTCAATCAGTACAAACGAAATTCGCGTGCGGATGAGGCTGATTGGCTCAATGTTTTTAGTGGCCGACCGCTCAAGAAGAATCGAAAGACAGGCAATCCTCTCTCGACAACGATCTATGTTCCAATGGCCGCTGTATCGATCGCCGGTGGGATTCAGCCCGATTTACTTCGGCGTGCACTACGGCCGGAATATTTCGAAAACGGTATAGCAGCTCGTTCGCTCCTGCCGATGCCGCCTCCAACCCCGAAGCGATGGACGGATCATGAGGTCAGTCCAGAAATCGAGCAGGCAATCGAGAGAATTCATACTAAACTTCATGCATTTCAGCATGACACCAGTGAGGATGGCGAACCAATACCACGTGATTTGCCGTTATCGGTAGACGCAAAGCAACTCTGGGCATCGTTCGTGAACGAAGTCGGGTTGGAACAAGTTGGCGCGGATGATCGATTGTCTGCATGCTGGGCTAAACTTGAAGCCTATGCTTCACGCTTAGCTCTTCTCGTGCACTTCATGCGCTGGGCTGGAGAAGATCGATTGCTTTCAAATTCAGAGGTTGTTGATGCGCAGAGCATAGCCGCAGGAATTACTCTCGCTCGATGGTTTGGCAACGAGGCGCGGCGCGTATACGCGATGCTATGTGAAGGCGAACGGGAACCGGAACAGCGTGCACTTCTAGAAATGATTAACCAGCGCGGAGGGAGGATGAGTGTAAGAGAACTCATGCAGGCGAAAGCGCGGTTTCGAAGCAGCGCGGAGAAAGCGGACGCAGCACTTAAAGACCTGGTTTCGACGGGATTCGGTGAATGGGTCGAGGTTCCGCCTAGTTCGCGAGGCGGACAACCAACCCGAATGTTTCAGTCTTTCATTGGACAGCTCGGTAACACAACCGCCAAGAAATCCGTGCGACATGAGGTTCCGTTACTGTTACCGCCAATGGAAAACTAAGTTGACTTAGCGCGGGAACGACCCGATTTGACAACGCATAGATCCCCGAGTCTCTGTCGGTGGTGGCGTCTATAGTCGTGAGGAGAATTGAAATGGCAAGTATCTTCAAGAGAAAACGGAAGGGGCCATACCTAATCGCCTACTTCGACCATAAGGGCCTGAGACACGAGAAGTCCGCCCGGACGACAGACAAGGCGACTGCCGAACGCATTGCCAGCAAGCTCGAAAGCGACGTCGCTCTCCGCCGTGAAGGAATCATCGATGTGACGGCTGACCGGCTCGCTGTCGAACGGCGTCGTCCATTTGCCGAGCATGTCGAGGATTTTCTGGCAAACCTTCGAGCGAAGAACGTAACCGAAAAGCAAATCAAACTTATCAAGTCCCGGGTCAATCGGATTATCGAGAACGCCGGGATCGAAAGTCTGAAAATGCTGACACCCCATCGCATCCAGACGGCCATCGGCGAAATTCGCTCCGCGGGCGTTTCAGCACAGACATGCACGCACTTCGTAAGAGCGATTAAGAAGTTTACTCGCTGGCTATTGCGGGATGGTCGAATTTCCACCGACCCGATCCTGCATCTCAAGACGGAAAACGCGGAAAAGGATCGTAGGTACGTTAGAAGAGCACTCACAGACGAGGTATTCTCACGACTCGTTCAAGCAGCACAGCGTGGCCCTTTACGCCTCGGAATCTCTGGCGCGGATCGGGCCGTTGTATACCAGATCGCCGCGGGGACCGGTCTTAGAGTCGTGGAACTAAAGAGCTTGATGCCGTCGAGTTTCGATCCAGATGCGAATCCACCGACGATTACGGTTGAGGCCGCCTATTCGAAACGCCGGCGGCGTGATACCCAGCCGATCAGACCAGACCTCGCGGAACATCTGAAGACGTGGCTGCAGGGAAAAGCGATTGCCGAGCCCGTGCTGGCTCTGCCGGACAAAACTGCGCGGATGATCCACCTCGATCTTCGTCCGGCGCGGGCGGCGTGGATTAAAGAGACGACCGATCGAAAAGAGCGCCGCTCTCGAAGGAAGTTGGACTTCTTGAAAACTGTCAATGATTCAGGCGGCGTCTGCGATTTTCACAGCTTACGTCATGGCTACATTAGCGATTTGATTGCGGGCGGCGCATCCGTCAAGGCAGCACAAGAGTTAGCGCGCCATTCATCTCCGACGTTGACGATCGGAAGATATGCACACACTCGTCTCCACGACTTAACACGTGCGCTCGATGCGTTGCCGCCCGTCAACGTCATTGAGAAGAATGAAGATTTTGTTGAAGTCCGAGCGAACGGTACGTACAATGACCGACCGAACATGATCGTAAATTCTTCAAATTACCCCCCGCAGAATCCCCAGCAGTTACGGCGCGTTTCAGAGCAAAAGCGTGCGAGTCAGTGCGAGAACCCAACACTCAAGGACGTTCTACCTGCTCTCGTGCAACCTCGCAGTTCTGCAAGAGTTAGCGACGTGATGCGAAATGAAACGACTCCGTGCAACAAAGCCACCGGTCGGACTCGAACCGACAACCTGCGGTTTACAAAACCGCATTCTCGATTGTGTAAGTCAACGCTACTTCGGATTTACGAACCGGCTGCCGAGTGTCGTGGGGCTGTGCCTGCGCGTTCTCAGGAGCCTCTGGTGCAATTCCTGAGCCTTGCACGGACTTGGCCACGCATCCAGCCGGTCGTACGAAGTGTGCGTCTGATCATCGCTCGAACCACTACATGTCTTCGACGCGACGCATCGACCTAGGACACCAAAGCCCGCGACGTTTTCCGTGGGCAGGCTGGCCAGGCCCGGAACTCGACGACCACGGTCGCGATAATAATCAATCTTTCGGAATGTGTACGTCCTAAGTAATATTTCGATTCCTATCCTCAATCGATATTAGGAGTTTACCTAGAAACGAATCGTGCTCACGCCAGAAACCGGTCTCCACATTCGATCAGGGATCACCGATAGTCATTCGAAACGCCAAACACTCTCTCGATAGATATCGGTACATGTTGAAGTGACATCCGTCGAAAGCCATTGCGAGAAAGCCGCGAGGACTGGTGCGATGATGGGAGTACCTCGACCTACAAACAAAGTAAGCGCGACCCTGACGAAACCGGCGAATTTTCTTTGCGATAACATTACCTGTCGCGGCCACGCCGTGGGTGGCGCGCAGTGCTCTTCGGGTTGGTTCCGCTGCGCCGATCCTGATTGCCCCGGGCGACACGCGTCACGCGACTATGCTCGGTCGAATCCTTGCTCTAAAGACAAGTACATGTGCGAAATGCTTGGTTGTCCCGGCCACGCCAAGTCAGGTACGCGGTGTCGAGGTCTTTTCTGGTAAACCCGAGTTCCTGAAGTTTTTGTGACTTTCCAAGAGTGTGCAGCAACGATCGATGCAAACGTATCCGCGATGCAAAGGTTATCATTCGTCCGCGAACTCCTAATTCCGCCCGCTATGATGGAAATGCGTCTATTTCACTATCTACGCTGATACTCTGCCGGTGGACTCGTAAATTTCTTTGCTGTCCTGCCCGCCGGCATTATGGGTCGATCCAATTCGACACGTCGAACTCGCCGTAACCGAAACGCCTTCGCGTTGCCACTCCATGAGCAATTGATCGTCAGATGGTTATCGCGTGGGGCCTCCTCCAGCAATCCAGGAAAAACACGGAAGGCACGGGCGATAACCGGCAACACCTAAAGCCTTTACTTTCCACAGGCGATACTCGCAGAGGTGCGCCACCATGTGTTTGCACCATCATGAGTGGGATCATGCGCGTCGAAACTCGATTTCATTTTCGAGATTCGTTGCGCCCGCGCTCGGCAAGGAATCATGCGTGTCGGGTCCCTTTGGATGCCTGATTTCAAAGTTCATTTTTAGGAGAACTCCATGTCCACAATGGTCACAAACTCGGCCCTAGCGACACTCGCCTACCAACCCACAATAGGTTGGTCCACGGATGGGTTCCCGGATCTCGATTCCGACCGGACGCTGGTGCTCGTCTTTGGGGCAGCGCGATATCTAAAGGACTCCACTGCGATCAACGAATTGCGGCGCAAGTTGCCGCGATCGCACTTTCTCGGCTGCTCGACCGCCGGAGAGATCCTTGGATCGGAGCTGCTCGACGAATGTCTCGCCGTCGCCGTGTATCGATTTGAACATACGCGCGTGGCGACTGCCAGCGCGCCCATTAAATCCCGCGGAGACTTGTTTGCCGTGGGCGAGATGATCGCCCGAAAACTCGCCCAGCCTTCCTTGCGAGGTTTGTTTGTTCTCTCCGATGGATTGAATGTGAACGGGAGTGAGTTCGCGAGAGGCATCAATTCCGTCGTGCCCGAGAACGTGGTGGTCACGGGAGGATTGGCCGGCGATGGTGATCGTTTCAAACAGACATGGGTTCTGAATGGCGCCGTACCGACATCGGGGATCGTTTCCGCCGTGGGCTTCTATGGAGATCGCATTCACATCGGTCATGGCTCAAAGGGCGGCTGGGACGTATTCGGCCCCGAGCGAGTCGTGACCCGGTCCGAAGGAAACGTGCTGTTCGAGCTCGACGGTAAACCCGCACTCCCCCTTTATAAGGAATATCTGGGCGAACGGGCGGCGGGTCTTCCCGCGACGGCCCTCCTGTTCCCGCTTTCATTGTGGGACGATGGAGACGACGAAACCAAGCTGGTCCGCACCATTCTCGCCATCGACGACGGAGCACAATCGATGACCTTCGCCGGCGACATCCCCCAAGGCCATCGGGCTCAACTGATGCGAGCGAACTTTGATCGCCTGATCGAGGGCGCGGCGGAATCGGCCCAAATGACTCGAAGCAACAACCACAGCGGCGGTGCATGTCTTTCCGTGGCGATTAGCTGCGTGGGTCGGCGAATGGTCCTCGGTGAGCGGACCGAGGAAGAGCTGGAAGGCGTGCTGGACGTCCTGCCCGCGGGCACGCAACAAGTGGGTTTCTACTCTTATGGAGAAATTTCTCCCTTTGTCTCCGGCGGACGCTGCACGCTGCACAATCAGACAATGACGCTGACAACGATCTCGGAAGCCTAGTTGATGCTGCACTCCGTCCTTGAAAGGCAACTCAAGCGGCTGGGATTGACCCCGCTGGCACCGCCGAGCGACAAGGGTGCGTGGGACGCGCTTCTGGAGCGAGTGAGCAAGGCCTACGCGCAGTCCGACCAGGACCGATACCTATTGGAGCGATCCCTCGCCATGTCGTCGACCGAGATGCAAGGGGCGCTTGAGCAGACCCGCGCCGTCAACCGCGACCTTCTTGCGTCGCAGAAGTCACTTGTGGCGTCGCAACGCGAGGCGCAGGAAGCGTGGGCGGCAGCGGAGGCCGGGAATCGGGCGAAGAGTGAATTCCTGGCCAATATGAGCCATGAAATCCGCACGCCCATGAACGGCATCATTGGCATGACGGAACTTGCTCTGGGCGATGAGTTGACCGCGCAGCAGCGTGAGTATCTGAACACCGTGCGGGAATGCGCTGACGCGCTATTGGCACTTCTGAATGACATTCTCGATCTGTCCAAGATTGAGGCTGGAAAACTGGAGTTGGAGACGACGAGCTTCGACGTGATCGCGGCTGTGGAGGGGGTCTTGGATGTGCTCTCCCACAAGATCGCCGAGAAGAAGTTGGAGGTGATTTGCAGCATAGACCCAGCCATGCCGCGATATGTGTACGGAGATCCCCTTCGGTTGCGACAGGTGCTGCTCAATCTGCTGGGGAACGCGGTGAAGTTCACGGAGCAAGGCGAGATTGTCGTCGGCGTCCAGGTGGAAGAGACGGTCGGCGAACAGGTCACTGTGCGCTTCTATGTATCGGACACAGGTATTGGCATTCCCAATGAACGCATCGCCGCGATCTTCGATAGTTTCACGCAGGTCGATGGGGCAACGACACGCAAATACGGAGGCACCGGGCTCGGTCTCACCATCTGTCGCCAGATCGTCGAGCTGATGGGCGGCGCGATCTGGGTGGAAAGTGAGTGCGGAAAAGGAAGCACGTTTGCGTTCCGATTGGCCGTACCATGCGACGGATTGGAATCGCGAAGCGATGCCAGGCCAAGCCCTATGGATACCCATACGCCGACGCTGGTGGGGAAGCGCGTCCTGGTGGTCGACGACAACCAGACGAATCGACGTGTCGTGAAGCTGATGCTCGATGCGTGGGGATGTGAGACGGCCTCGGCGAGCGGAGGGAGGGAGGCCCTTCACGTTTTGAGAAGCGCTCACACCGCAGGTCGCCCCTTCGATCTGCTTCTCCTCGATGTGCAAATGCCTGAGATGGACGGATTGGCCGTGGCCCATTGCATCGTCACCAACACCGAGTACGGAAACCCGAGGATCGTGTTGCTTAGCTCCATCGGCGGAAAACGAGAGATCGATCCCGCGAACTCGACCCACTGCGACGGTTGCCTCGCCAAGCCCCTCAAGCAATCGTTGCTGATGGACACGCTCATCGCGGTCTTGGATTCTCCACGGATTCCGGAGTCCTGTGAATCAACGTCCATGCGGTTTGAGGCCGCATCGGAAGTGAACGTGAACGCATCACGGCCTATGACGCGTGTCCTTCTCGTTGAAGACAACGCGGTCAACCGTCGCGTGGCGACGGGGATCCTCGAGAAACTCCACTGCACGATCGTGGAAACGGAAAACGGACAGCAGGCGCTGGATGTCCTGGAGGGAGCAGAGTTTGATCTGGTGTTCATGGATGTGCAAATGCCGGTGATGGATGGCCTGGAGGCGAGTACTCGCATTCGGTCCCAGGATCGCTTGAAGCACTTGCCCATTATCGCCATGACCGCGAATGCCATGAAAGGCGATCGTGAAATCTGCCTGGAGGCGGGGATGACAGATTATGTTTCTAAGCCATTCCGAATTGAGGAGATTCGTAAAATGATCGAGAAATGGTCGCGCCCGAATCAAGAATCCGGTGCATCGCCACAAAAATCCGCTCTTCCCGTCGCAGCGTCGGCCTTGAACGCACAATCCACGCAACCGTCGCCAATCAATGTCCAGCAGGCGTTGAGCAATCTTGGCGGTGATCGGGAACTGTTTCAGGAAGTAGTGGCGGCATTTGTCGAGTCAATGCCCAAACAGCTCGTCGAGCTTCAGGATGCGTTCGTGCGAGTTGATCTTCAACGGATTCGTGCGATCGCGCACAGTTTGAAGGGGTCGGCGTCGAATATCTGTGCTGAACGGGCACGCCATCTTGCCGGGGAAATGGAGCAGTTGAGCGATGCAGACATCGCCCGATCAACTGCGTTTGTCACGGAACTGAAAGAACAGATGCGCCTCCTTCAGGAATTTGCCGGGACGCTTGCTGTGCAGGAGTAGGAAAAAAATGTCCAAGATACCGCATATCCTAGTGGTTGACGATACCCCGGCGGATTCCCTGCTGCTCAGCAAGGCGCTGTCCAAGGCTGGTTACCAAACCCATGTCGCGGGCGATGGAGTTGCTGCCGCGGCGAAGGCGGCCGAGCTGACTCCTGATCTGATCCTGCTGGACATGACCATGCCGGGGCAGGATGGACTGGAGACATGCCGCGCCCTCAAATCGAACTCCGTCACGGCCTCCATCCCGGTGATTTTTGTCACGGGGCATTCCGATTCGGAACACGTGATTCCCGCGTTCGCCGTCGGAGGCTCGGATTATGTGTGCAAGCCGATCCGCGTCGATGAGATTCTGGCCCGCGTGTCGGTCCAACTCCGGCTGCGCGAGGCTGAACGTGATCTCGTGGAGAGGAACGCGCAGCTGGAAGGCTTGAGCGCGCAGCTTGCGGAAACCAACGCGGAGCTGGCCCGTCAGTCCCGCATTGACGCGTTGACCAACTTGTTCAATCGTCGGGCGTGGGACGAGTCGGCGCAATTGGAGGAAGAACGGTCCGCCCGTCACAGTCGCATCTTCAGCGTTCTGATGCTCGATGTGGATTTTTTCAAGGCATTCAACGATTCGCAAGGACACCAGGCCGGTGATAATTGTCTGCGTGCGGTCGCCCAGCGAATTGCCGCCGATTGCCGAACAACGGACGTCGTGGGGCGCTACGGCGGAGAAGAGTTCGTCGTCCTCGCTCCCGAAACTCCGGCGGAGGCCGCGGCCTTGCTCGGCGAGCGAATCCGGCAGTCGGTGTGGGACCTCGCTTTGCCGCATCCGGCAAGCGCCGCGGGGCGGGTTACCGTAAGCGTCGGAGTATCCACGAGCGATGCGGGGCCGCTGGCCGAAGTGATTCGACATGCGGATTCCGCCCTATATAGGGCGAAGAAATGTGGTCGTAACCTCGTCTGCACTTCGGACGGTGAAATTTCATTGACATCATCCGCCGGCGCTCGCAGCAGCGAAGCAGTGCAGGATGGCGAAGGTGTTTCGCGCAACGTCCCAACGATCCTTCTTGTCGAGGACAACCACACCAATCGCATGGTCTACAAGGGATGTTTGTCCAAGGATGAGTATCGAATCATCGAAGCCACGAATGGCAAGGAGGCGTTGGCGGCCGTGGCGCAGACACCCCCGGACGTCATCTTGATGGACGTGATGATGCCGGTGATGGATGGACTGGAATGCACAAGGCGGCTCAAGGCCAACGCCGGCACGCGCAACATTCCAATCATCATCGTGAGTGCGCGCAGCGACGCGAAGGAAGTGCTCGCAGGGCTTGCGGCCGGGGCTGACGAATACGTCACCAAGCCGATTCGCACAACGGAATTGGAGGCTCGCGTCCGCTCGATGGCCCGACTGAGCCGCGAACGCCAGGACCTTCTCCGTAGCTATGGGCTTCGTTCCGAGCAGATTCGCGTACTCACCGTGCTGGTGGATCTCTGTCGCTGCATCGGGAGCACTGGAAACCTGGATGAGGTTCTCGGCCACGTGCTCGAGGCAGTCGCGCAAGTGACGTTGAGTCGGCGAGTCTCCATCATGCTTCCCGATGCGGATCGAGCATTCCTGACGGTCGCGAAGTGCAAAGGACTGAAGACCGATGCGGCGGCCAGTGCTCGTGTTGCCGTTGGCACGGCGATCGCGGGGAGAGTCTTTGCATCGCGTCAATCCATTGTCGTCAACACGCAGAGTGATGCCGAACGATACGGCTGCAATGACACGGACTTTTTCGTCAGCGCTCCAATGTTGTCGGCCCCATTGAGCGCCGACGGTGAGATCGTCGGCGTGCTTAATGTCACGGAGCGGATGGGGAAGCGGCCTTTCGAGCCTCGCGAATTGGAGTACATCGATCTCGTGGCCGGCATTGCCGCGTCTGCGCTTCAAACTTTTCGGCACCGTACGGCCCGCGATGAGGCACGGGACCTGATCGTTGTGGCTCTCGCCAAATTGGCGGAGTACCACGACAGTGATACGGCGCGACACGTGGATCGCGTCACGCAATACTCCTGCATCCTCGCGGCGCGGCTTCAATGCGATCCTCGCTTCCAAGACGCGATTGACAGTCAGTTCATTTCCGATCTGCGGCGCGCCGTACCTCTGCACGACATCGGCAAGGTGGCCATTCCGGACGCCATCCTGCGCAAGCCGGGCAAGTTGAGCGTCGAGGAGATGGCGGTCATGCGAGAACACGCGGATATCGGAGCGGAGACTCTGCGACCGGTCATCGACAAGGTGCCCGACGCGGAGTTCCTCCGGATGGCGGAAGAAGTCATCCGCTCGCATCACGAGTGGTATGACGGTTCGGGTTATCCAAGAGGGCTGCGCGGCGACGCGATTCCGCTTTCGGCGCGGATCGCGGCGCTGGCCGATGTTTACGACGCGATCACGACCGACCGAGTGTACAAGAAGGCCGCGAGCCACGATGAGGCGGAGAGGATCATCGCGAGCGCCAGCGGGACGCAGTTCGATCCCGTGATCGTCGCGGCCTTCCAGGAGTCAAAAGACGAATTCCGACGCCTGGCGGTTGAACTTGCGGATTCCGGCAAGCATCGCACGGTTCGACCGTCGCGACCCGCACCGCGGCCTTTGTCCAAGGCGCTTTCCTGAAACGTGATCGAGCATGAGCAATCATCAGGCCAACTTCACACCCGACCGGAATGGTGCAACGACGCTACGATCCAGGAAGCGCGTGTTTAGGTTGTTGATGCTATGGGTCATGGCCGTCCTGTGCGGCTTCGGCTACCTCATGGTCTACGCCAATACACCTGCGGGAGAGGGTCGGTCCGCACAACGATGGCCCGCGGCGAGTCGGATTCACCGCGGCGTGCAGCGACCAACGTTGATGATGTTCATTCATCCACAGTGCCCCTGCACACGCGCGAGTCTCGAAGAGCTCTCGCGAATCGTGGCGCGTTGCCGAGATCGCGCGGACGTACATATCGTCGCCGTTTTACCGAAGGACCTCTCCATCGCCTGGGAGGATACCGACCTGTATTCGCAAGCGCGGGCGATTCCGGGCGTGGACGTGGACATCGACGAATGCGGAGTCGAGGCCTGCCGCTTCGGCGCCACGACCTCGGGATACACACTTCTGTATGACGTCCAGGGGGACCTGCTTTTTGCCGGGGGCATTACAGCGGCTCGCGGCCACGCCGGTGACAACGTCGGAAAGGACGCGGTCATTCGCTGGATCGAGATGGGCCAGGCCGAGTTGAGAAACACCGCGGTGTTCGGATGCGGTCTTTTCGATGTTCCCTCGGACTGCAAGAAAGGCGAAGCGAAATGCCACAAGTAGATGCGCGTTCCGTCGGCGACCATCGCGTGGAAGCTCGGGCCAGCGAGCTTTTGTTTGCTCACCAGCGCCAGATCTTCGAGCGTACGGACCAGTTGTTCGCAATCCTGATGTTGGTGCAGTGGGTTGCCGGAGTGGTCATCGCTCTCGTCGTCTCTCCACGAACATGGTCCGGCTCGATCAGCCAGACGCACGTCCACGTGTGGGCCGCCGTCCTGGTCGGTGGAGCACTGAGTGCGTTTCCGATTTATCTTGTTTGGCATTCTGCTGGGACGACGACCTCTCGATACGTCATCGCGTGTGCCCAAATGTTATGGTCATCGCTTCTGATCCATTTGACGGGCGGGCGCATCGAAACTCACTTTCACGTGTTTGGGTCCCTCGCATTCCTGGCTTGTTACAGGGACTGGACCGTCTTCATTCCCGCCACGATCGTCGTGGCTGTCGATCATTTCGTTCGCGGGGCCTTATGGCCGCAATCGGTCTTTGGTGTGCTGACCGCCACGCCGTGGCGCAGCGTTGAACACGCCGTCTGGGTGATCTTTGAAAATGTTTTTCTGATCCGCTCGTGCAGGCAAAGCGTTTTGGACATGCGGAACACCGCCCGGCAGCATGCCCAGCTAGAGGCCACGAATCGGTACATCGAGGGCGAAGTGACCCTGCGCACACAGGAACTTCAGGAGAGCAGCGCGCGAGTTCGCAGCATCCTCGAAATGGCCGCCGACGCAATCATCTCCATCGACGAACGAGGTCGGATCGACTCGTTCAATCCGGCCGCCGAGCGCATCTTCGGGTTCACTGTGGAGGAAGTCCGCGGCCAGAACGTCAAGATGCTGATGCCCGCGCCTTACCTGGATGAGCACGATGAGTATCTGCGGCAGTATCTCGTCACCGGCGATCGCAAGATTATCGGTACTCGCCGCGAAGTGACTGCCGTGCGCAAAGACGGCACACAGTTTCCCGTTGACTTGGCCATTAGCGAGAACCAGATCGGCGACAACCATATGTTTACGGGAATTGTCCGTGACATCACTGAGCGGAAGGCATCAGAAGCGCAACTCATCGCACTGGAACGTCAACAATCGGCGCTCGCGGAGCTTGGACAAGTGGCCTTGAGCGGCGCGGACACATCCGAGCTTATGGACAAGGCCGTTTCGATTACGGCCCAGATACTGCAGACGGACTTCAGCAAAGTCCTTGAACTGTTGCCGAACGGGGAGGCTTTGCTGCTTCGGGCAGGCCGAGGCTGGAAGGAAGGTCTTGTAGGGGTTGCCACCGTTGGGGCAGGCTCTGATTCGCAGGCGGGATACACCCTATTGTGTGACCAACCGGTGATCGTGGAAGACCTGCGTACGGAGAGTCGGTTCAGCGGACCGGCGCTGCTTCGTGACCACGAGGTCATCAGTGGATTGAGCGTCGTCATGCGTGGTCGGGAGCGGGCATTCGGGGTATTCGGCGTACACACTACGAGACGACGCACGTTTACGCTGGAGGAAGCCAACTTTCTGGCAGCCACCGCCAATGTATTGGCCGCCGCAATTGAACGTCAAAGAGCGCAGGAAAAGCTTGAGAATTCGCAATTGGCGGCCGAAGCGGGGAGTCGCGCGAAGAGTGAGTTTTTGGCGAACATGAGCCACGAGATCCGCACGCCCATGAACGGGATCATCGGAATGACGGAGCTGGCGTTGGATACGGAGCTCGATGCGGAGCAGCGTGGGTGCCTGGCGACGGTCCTGGAGTGCAGCAACTCGTTGCTCAGTCTCCTCAACGATATCCTCGACCTTTCCAAGATCGAGGCGGGGAAGATGGAGATGGAGCAGGTGGATTTCGACGTGGTAGCCACGGTCGAAGGAGTGGCGGACGTTGTCGCGCATCGCGCTTCACAAAAGGATCTCGAACTGATCGTCGGCGTACACCCTGACGTTCCTCAATTCCTGCACGGCGATCCCACGCGCCTGCGGCAGGTGCTGATCAACCTGGTGGGCAATGCCATCAAGTTCACGGAGCATGGGGAGATCTCGGTCACCCTGGAGTTGGACCAACCGACCGGCTCGACAAGCACGCTCTTGTTCTCCGTACGGGATACGGGGATCGGCATCCCCGAGGATCGCAGGGCCGCGATCTTCGAGGCCTTTACCCAGGCCGATGGAGCCACTACGCGGAACTACGGCGGCACTGGGTTGGGACTTACGATCTCTCGCCGGATCATCGAGGCCATGAGCGGAAAGATCTGGGTGGAAAGCGAAGTCGGCCGGGGCAGCACGTTTCGTTTCCGCATTCCCCTCGAGCTGAGCAAACACCCTCCATTGAGCGAATGCAGACCTTCAAAACGGCAAGCGTCAGGAGCACTCGCCGCGGCGCGTATTTTGGCGGTGGACGACAACGCCACGAACTGCCGGCTTCTCCGCATGATTTTGGAATCATGGAACTGCCGCCCCGTGCTGGCCTCAAGCGGAGAGGAGGCTTTGGAGATCCTGCGACACAACCAGGCCCGCGGGGAGTCTTTCGATCTGGTTCTCTTGGACGTGCAGATGCCAAAGATGGACGGCTACGAGGTGGCTCGGCGGGTATGTGAGCTTCCCTGTTACGGAACCCCGAAGATTATCTTCCTGAGTTCGCTGGGCGACAGAAAAAAGGCTCTGGAGCCGGCGAACCCGCGGATCACGACCTATCTGGGCAAGCCCCTCAAACGATCAGAGCTCATGGACGCTCTGGTAACGGCACTTGCTGACGAGGCTGGAGCACCTCAGGCCTCCAACGACGATGAAACGTATGCCTTGACGACGGAACGGCGGCGCTTCTGTGCCCGCGTCCTGCTCGTCGAGGACAATCTCGTGAACCGCAAGGTGGCCACTGGACTCCTTCGCAAGTGCGGATGCGATGTCATGGAGGCGGAAAATGGTCGCGTCGCCATTGAACTCCTCAACGAGAAATCCTTTGACATGGTGTTCATGGATGTACAGATGCCGGTAATGGATGGATTCGAGGCCACGCGACGCATCCGCGCCGATGGCCGCACCCTTCCCATCATCGCCATGACCGCCCATGCCATGAAGGGGGACCGCGAACGGTGCATCGAAGCGGGGATGGACGACTACATCACCAAGCCGGTGAGCATGGAACGAGTGCAAGAAGCGGTGGCGCATTGGGGGCCTGCGGCGGCTATCGCGAAAAACGTGTGAGAATCGATCCGATGATTGGGGCATCTCCAACGATAACCACGGATATTGCAACGATGGCGACAGCGCCGAACTTCGAGCCGCAGGATCGTGCGACTGGTGGAGCGCCTGCGGTCATTGTACTTGTTGTCGATGATATTCTGGACAATCGACTTCTGTGCCGGAGCGCGCTCCAGAAAAAGGGGTTTGTAGTGCGTGAGGCAGTTGATGGATGCGAAGCTCTGCTTCAAGTGGAGCAACAACACCCGGATGTCATCCTCATGGATGTCATGATGCCCAACATGGACGGCCTGGAATGCACTCGCCGTCTGAAGGCGAGCGCCGCGACGCGTGACATTCCCGTGATCATCCTGAGCGCATGCACCGATGCCGGCGACATCATCGCTGGGCTTGAAGCCGGCGCCGAAGAGTACCTCATTAAGCCTTATCGACTGATTGAGTTGGAAGTTCGCCTGCGTTCGATGGTCCGGTTGTGCCGCGATCGCAAGGAAATCATTCTGGCGCGGGAGGCCCAGGCCGCGAGGAATGCGCTGGAGGCCGAACTCGCTGAACGACGACGCATGGAGGATGCGCTGCGACAAGCAAAGGAAGCAGCCGAAGCCGCAAACCTCGCCAAGGGTGAATTCCTGGCCACGATGAGCCATGAGCTGCGGACTCCGCTCAATGGCGTGATCGGCATGACGGAGTTGCTGCTTCGGACCGGTCTTGATGATCGGCAGCGTCATTATGCGTCGGTGGCGAAGCACTCCGGCAACACGCTGTTGTGCCTGATCAACGACATTCTCGACTTTTCCAAGATCGAAGCGGGGAAAATCGAACTGGAGGCCGTCGAGTTCGACATCCAGGACATCATTTCGTGCACAGTCGCCTCCCTTGAAGAGGCGGCAAAAGCAAAAGGTCTGGTCTTGGTAGGGGCCGTTCATCCACTGACATCGCCGCGCATTTTCGGTGATCCAGGGAGGCTGCAACAGGTTCTCATGAACCTGACCAGCAACGCCCTCAAGTTCACCGAGAAGGGCCGAGTCACCGTTCGCGCCGTCATGGAAGAAACGACAGATACCCATCTGACCGTCCGGTTCACCGTCGATGACACGGGCATCGGGATTCCATCCGAGCGCTTGGATCGATTGTTCCGGTCCTTCTCCCAAGTGGACGCCTCGACGACGCGGAAATATGGCGGGACCGGGTTGGGACTTGCGATTTGTAAGCGACTCGTGGAATTGATGGGAGGGACCATCGGTGTCAGCACTGAACCGGGTCTCGGATCGACGTTCTGGTTTACGGTGAGGTTTGCATGCGCATCGGCTCAGGGGCACAAGACTCCACCGATCCCCGGAGATCTGCGAAGGGTCCGCGTTCTGGCGGTCGATGACAACGCGGTAAACCGCGAAATCCTACGTGAACAACTGAGCGAATGCGGGATATGCATCCAAACCGAATGCGATGGGCAACGCGCGCTCGATGCACTTCTCGAAGCAGCGGAGCGCGGCGAGCCCATTGGCATGGCGATTCTCGACATGCAAATGCCCGGGCTCGACGGCGAGCAGCTTGCCCAGGCAATCAAGGCGAATCCCAAATTGCGGGACACTGTTTTGATCATGTTGTCTTCGACCGAGGCGTCGCGTGATGACGAACGGCTTCGCATGCTGGGCTTCGCGGCTTGGTTGGCAAAACCGGTGAACACGCCGCGTCTCCTGGAATCGATCGCCAGCGCCCTCGCCTGCGCCGCACGCGTGCATACGCGCGTTGATCTCGTGAACGCGTTTCCCAACGGAGGTCTTCAGGCGACCGGGAATGAAGAGGCCGTGCGTATCCTGCTGGTGGACGACAATGAAATCGGGCGGGCAGTTGCATCTGCCGCCCTGACCCAGGCGGGCTACCGCTGCGACATCGCGAAGGAAGGCGGCGAAGCCGTTGAGGCTGCGCAACAGCGAGATTACGACATCATCCTGATGGATTGCCAGATGCCGAACATGGATGGATTCGAGGCCACCCGCGCCATCCGGCAGCTTGAGGCAGTGCTGACGGATGAGGGCAAGGAGGCCAAACACACGCCCGTCATTGCATTGACCGCCAACGCGACGCCAGGTGACCGGGAGCGATGCGCGGCCGCAGGAATGGATGAGTACTTGACCAAGCCGTTCGCCACTGATGACCTGATTGCGATGATTCATCGCTTTGCGCCCCAGAGGAACATGACTCCAACCGAACCCGGTTCCTCGGTGATTGACACGACCGTAATGGGCCAGGAAACCGCGGAGTCGGAGCCTCAACCCGGCAGCGACTCCGCGACAGGATCATTCGATTTTGATGCCATTCTCAAGCGGTGGGGTGGAGATCGGCAGTTTGCCGTCAAACTGATTCAGATGTTCCAGAGCCAGGCGCCGGAGTTCATCGAGAAATTGCGACGCCTTGTCACATCGGGCGATCATGTAGAAACAGCGAACACTGCCCACGGATTAAAAGGCGCTGCGGCATACGTTTCGGCTTCATCAGTGCGCGATGCCGCCGAGGAATTGGAGCACATGGGTCGCGCCGCGGACCTTTCCGACGCAATACCATGCCTGAGTCGCATCGAACACGGATTGGAGCGGTGCCTTTTGTTTGACTTGAATAGTGTCCAATTGAACACGAACGATGAGGCAAAAAACGAAGACTCTCCCAACCGGGGTGGCGACTCGAGCGTTGCGGTAGGACTCGATTCGTGAACCGACGCAATGCGAAGTCCGGAGACCAACCAATGAGCAAAATTCTTGTCGTCGATGATATGGCCCTTTGCCGTGAGCCGATTGCCGAGTCTCTTCGGCGGCACGGCCATGAAGCGATCTGCGCAGCCAGCGGCATGGATGCGCTGGCGCTGGCCCGCGAACACCGACCGGATCTGATTCTGCTGGACATGAACATGCCCGGGATGGACGGATTGACGACGCTGAGCGCCTTGCGTCAGCAGACCTGCTTCCACGACACGCCGGTGCTGCTTCTTACCGACCGTTCAGACCGTGAAGGCATCATCGGAGCGGGCAAGTATGGTGTGCAGGGTTACCTCTTGAAATCCACCTTCTCCCTCGATGATCTATTCGCACGAATCGACAAGTGTTTATGTCATCCATCCTTGGCCGCAGCCAGTCGGCCAACTATGACCACCGCCGGTCGATCATCTGCGACAACGGTTGCTCGCGCTACCACTGCGACGGGCGCCCCAACGTCACGCCGACCGCCTGTTCCCGTTGCTGACGTGTCCCCAATACCGACAACAGATGATCCTACGAAGAATTCATCTTCGACCCTCACGGGAGACAAACTTCTCGCACGAATCTGTAAACACCTGGAACTGAAACCGCTTGGCGTCACCGTCCAGAACGTGATCGCAGCGTCTTCGAGCGCCGCGTGCTCCGTCGAAGACATTGCCCGCGCCGCGGCGCCCGATCAGGCGCTTTGCATCCGGTTGCTTCGGGTGGCCAACAGCTCGGCATATCGTCGTGGACAATCCGTCAGCGGGGTAAAGGCGGCTGTGCAGCGCCTGGGTATTCAGGAGGTGCGCAGTCTGGTGATGACGCTCGACGTCCTTGACAATTACGCGAGCGCCGCCGGCTCACGGATTGATCCACGTCTATTTTGGGAGCACGCGCTGGCATGCGGCTTGATCGCCGGAGGCATCGCCAAGGCGCGACAAGCCAAAGCGGCCGACGCCTATTTTCTCTGGGGCATCCTCCACGACCTGGGCCGCTTGATCCTGATGGCTCAACTAACAGATCGGTACGCAGCTGTTTGCGACGCCGCCCAGGAGACCGCCCAGCCATTGGAAAAAATTGAATCTCAGTCATTGCTGCTTGATCATTGCGATGTGCTCGAAAAGGCGCTGGAACATTGGAAATTTCCGCGTGAATTCATCGTTCCCGTGATCCATCACCATTCGTCGATGGAAAAGATGAATCGCCTCGAGGCGGAGCATCGCGATGCCGCGGCGACGATCGCCCTGGCAAACCGCGTCGCCCATGCGATGCTGTTGGGGGACAGTGGAGATGAGACGATTTGTCCGTTCGATGAATTGGTTGACCTGCTGCGATTGCGACCATCTGCAATTCCCCCAATCGTCGCCGCCGTGCCAACTGAAACCAATGACTTGAAAGTCGCGATGCTCGCACGAACAGAGACAGGTTCTTGGCCAAGCTTCTGCGAGAAAACGCGGGCGCGCCTCACGAAGCCGGTTCGTGCGCTCTGCGTGAGCAACCGGGAAGAAACGGATGCATACCGGCTCTTCTTTGAAAGCTTCGCTCCCACTCCCGCGGGAAAGTTGCCCAATATTGGTGTGTTTCACCTCCGCGACAAGAACCAGCAAGATGAGCTCATGATCAAATTCGAACACGCCGAACGCAATGCAGGAGCCAAGGATATTCCCATTCTGTTCATTGTTGACAACGACAGCCTTCGCATTGATGAGAACGGGTTGCAAACGCGGAAACACCGCGTTCTCACCTCTCCTGTATGCATCTCCACCATTCTCAGCGCAATCGAAATCTTGGTCGCCGCTGGGGGCTGAACAATGATTATAGCGCTACGGGCCAGAACGAGACCAATCCGGTTGTATGTGCGACAATGCCCACCACTCCGCATTCCTGTTTTCGTTGATTGGAATTCCGCGCGATCAGGAACCTCCGGTCCGAATGTGCAATACACGATAAGCATCGTAGACTTATTCTCAAACCTTCCGCAATCCCAGCACGATTTAGGCAAACGGATCCGGCAATCAGGTCATGCGCGATTTTAACTGAAGATACTCGTCCGCCCATTGCACCCGGACTTTGCCCTACGTGAAATTCGCACAAACTGGTTCGCGGCCGGCATCGTTCAACGTTCCGAGCATCGCCTGATTCTCTGCGCGATGGCGCAAGCGCCGCGATTCAATGCACCGTTCGATGACGGTGTTGCGGGCTTTCCGAAGTGCATGTATTGCAGAAAAAAATCGCCGGGATGCACGCAGCGACGGGTGCATCCCGGCGACATTGGGTCAGACGGGCGTTTGCTGTTACCGATCGTCGCCGTCGCGACTCACTGTGGCGTTGACCGATGGCGTCGCTTGGGCGACGGATTCCGTCAGCGCCCAGGCTCGGTGGCTGGGAGCGAATCGTGGAGCGAGTAGCCCGTCGTCGATTTCCCGAGTCACCGCAAATCGATGGAACGCGGTCGCCGGAAGTAAGAGCCGAGCGTTGTCTTTGAATCCATCGCTACCGCTGTCGAGATCGCCTTCGGCCGCTGAGATTATGCCGTCTCCGTTGCTGTCCACGCGGGCAACTTCCGCGGCATAGGCATCGAACAGCCGCTGCTTGAATTCCGTCACGCTCGGCTCAAATGACGGGCGTCGCATGAACACGTCAAGCATGATTTCATTGGCCAGTCCGCTGGAGGTGAACCGTTGGCGGAACTCGCGCTGCGATTCATCTTCCGTGTCGAATTTATCGGGATCGCACGGAAGGGACGGATTATCGCCGACAGTCTGTGGCGCGCCGGTCACACCCACCGTCCGGACCCAGGCACGATCGACGCTAACGCCCCGATGTGCAAAGTCGCCAACTGTTTCTCGAATTCCGCCTGCGAATTGAAGAGAAAAATCTTGAGCGGCGATCTTGCCTCCCCCCTTACTAAGGGGGGATCAAGGGGGGGTTTTCGATTTTCACGCCCGCTCGCTCCTTCAAATCCCGCCGCATTCGCAAACCGCTCGATCGCGTTGTATGTTCCCTCCAACCTCGCAACCAGCGGCCGCAAATCGCTCTCCGCGACATCGTTCACGATTTCGAAATGCGCTGTCCTCCGCACCCGCGCATGAGAACCCATCACGCTCGATGGATCATCGCCAGGCACCAATTGCATGGAGTTGATCAGGCACGCAAAGTTAAGGAAGGTTGCGAGTGGCACGACTATTCATAGCCTTCAAAAGCAACAGAAACAATTAATCCTCTTATTGGAGCAATTTTTCATCGATTTTGCTCAGCGTGTGTGAATTAGGACCGTTCTCATGCCTTTGGAATATTTCCACATGCTTCCGATCCATTGAAATCCCAAAGTTCGGTCCGTGATATCTGTTTCGTTCCTCAAAAATCAACTGTAGGACTTCGTGGCCTTCCTGATGCGAGAGGGGGCGTGCAACTCTCTCCGTGAGTGAATAGGCCGTTTGAAGGGAATTTTCTGATGATCGAACATCTAATATGAGATCATCTCCATGGGAACCCAGGTACCCTTTGGCTTTTCCTACTTGAATGTATTCCCCACGCGGTGTGCGAACAACGACGGTGTAGCCTGACGGCTCCCCAATCGGATAGGGTGGACCTGACCTCGCGGGACCCGTGACAATTAGCAATGTACCATCTTCCTTTATGACGTAATACCAACCGGGGGATAGGTTTTGATCGGAGAGTTCTCGCAATAGCGGTATCTCCCTAATGCCTGTCGTTTTCAGATCCACCAGATAATACCTTGCTTGCAAATCTCTCGTTGGCTCACGATAGACGAGCGCTACCTGTCCCTTCGTACCTTGAAGGATGAAATTCCCCTTTCCGTCACTCCCGGGGTGCTGTACATCTCGAACGATAACTCTTGTCAAATCTTTCTCGATATCAAAGGCGCCAATGAATTTTATGTCGGTAAGATAGTTATTCACAGGCGCGGCCCCCATGAAAGGCATTGGCCCGCCACCTTCGCGTCGATATTCACTGCGGGTATAGCTGAACAGAATTGTCCTACCATCATCTGCCAGCAGTAATGGCTTATTAAATTGGCTTGTGTCCCAAACTTGCCCACCGGAGATCAACTGACGCGCAGCGCCACCCGCAAAGAACTTCAAGCCAAAACCTAGAATCAAGAGTCCAATCACTAGCGCGATGCTCATTACGATAGACAACCGTCCCGTCGCGCGCATTCTAGGAACGTCGAATTCATCGTTCATCGGTTGTCCTCATAATGGAACACTGAACACTCCAGCAAATGTCGGCCTCCCAAAATCACTTCGTCTTCACCAAATGCTCCACCACGCTCGGATCGGCCAAGGTCGTCACATCTCCGATTTGATCCGACTGCCCTTCAGCGATTTTCCGCAGAATCCGTCGCATGATCTTGCCACTACGAGTCTTCGGCAACCCCGGCGCCCAATGGATCACATCCGGGGCCGCAAACGCCCCGATCTCCTGACGCACATGCCCGATCAATACTTTCTTCAACGCATCAGTGTATTCCTGATCGGCCTTCAATGTAACATACGCATAAATCCCCTGACCCTTGATTTCATGTGGAAATCCGACCACGGCGGCCTCGGCCACCGCCGCATGCGACACCAGCGCGCTCTCCACTTCCGCAGTGCCAAGTCGATGACCCGAAACGTTTATCACGTCGTCGATGCGGCCTGTGATCCAGTAATAGCCATCCTCATCGCGGCGGCAGCCGTCGCCCGTGAAGTACATTCCAGGACACCGCGTAAAGTAGATGTCTTTGAATCGCTGATGCTGCCCATACACCGTGCGCATGATTCCCGGCCAAGGCTCTTCGATGAACAGTGATCCACTCCCCGGCCCTTCGATTCGATTGTTCTTGTCATCCATCAGCACCGGCTTGACGCCGAAGAATGGGACCGTGGCGGAACCCGGCTTCGTCGCAATCGCCCCCGGTAGCGGCGACATCAAAATTCCACCCGTCTCCGTCTGCCACCAGGTGTCAACGATCGGGCACCGCTCTTTTCCGACGAACTTGTGATACCAGAGCCAGGCCTCCGGATTGATCGGCTCACCCACCGAACCCAGCAGGCGCAAGCTTGATAGATCTCGCTTCAAGACGTGGCCTTCACCCTCTCGCATCAACGCCCGAATCGCCGTTGGCGCCGTGTAGAACTGCGTCACCTTGTATTTATCAACCACATCCCAGAATCGCCCCGCATCAGGAAACGTCGGAATTCCCTCGAACATCAGCGACGTGGCCCCGCAGCACAGCGGCCCATACACGATGTACGAATGCCCCGTCACCCAGCCGATGTCGGCCGTGCACCAGAAAATGTCGCCGTCGTGATAATCAAAGATCGTTCGAAAGGTGAATGCCACATGCACCATGTAGCCGCCGACCGTGTGCAGCGCGCCCTTGGGCTTTCCCGTCGATCCCGACGTATACAGCATGAACAGCGGATCCTCGGCGTCCATCCATTCCGGCTCGCATTGCGGCGATGCCACGCGCATGACATCCGCCCATTCCTGATCGCGCCCCGGCTTCATCGTGATCGGGATCGTTTTCTCGCCAAGTCTTCGATGCACAATGCAGGTGCGAATCCGCACGCCTTGTCGCTCCGCCAGCGTCATCGCCTCATCCGCATTCTGCTTTAGCGCGATCGGCTTCGAGCCGCGCATGACACCGTCGGCCGTGATGAGCACTTCGGACTTCGAATCCACGATCCGATCGCCAAGCGAGTCCGGACTGAATCCGCCAAAAATAATGGAGTGAATCGCGCCGATCCGCGCGCACGCCAGCATCGCAATGGCCAGCTCCGGAATCATGGGCATGTAGATCGAAACGCGATCGCCCTTCTTGACGCCGAACGTCGTCAGCACATTCGCGAACTTGCACACCTCGGCATGAAGCTGTCGATACGTCCGGCTGCGACTCTCGCCGACGTCGTTGCCTTCCCACAAAATCGCGATTTGTTCACCTCGCGTCTCCAGATGCCGATCGAGCGCGTTGTACGTGATATTCGTCTTCGCACCCGCGAACCAGCGAACGAAAATCTTGTCGCGAAAGTCAAATTCACGAACCTTGGCCCATCGCTGTTTCCAGTAAAATTCGCCGGCAATCTCGCTCCAGAACGCCTCCGGCTCCTTGATCGATCGCTCGTACATCTGCTTATATTGCCCGAGCGACTTGATGTGCGCGCGCTGGGAAAATTCCTTGGAAGGGAAAAACGTTTTCGGCCCGGTAGACTCGGATGTTGATGTCATCGCTTCAGCACTCCTCTCTGATCGACAAAACAAACGTCAACGATGATTGATTCCTGCCTCACGGCAGTCATCCCCATTATACGAAATCCACTCTTGATTCGCATTTCGGATATAATGATGCGAGCTGCTCCCCGTCATTCTGAGGTCGCCGTAGGCGACCGAAGAATCTCGGAGCATAAGGTGCTTCGCTTCGCTCAGCATGACTGGCAATGTGCAGTATGACAATGCTATGATCCGCACAAATTCATCCGGTAAGTTCGCCCATCAATCGCTCGATCAATTCGAGCTCGTCAGCCATTTCTCTCCCGCCGGTGATCAGCCGGCCGCCATCCAAAAACTCACCAACGCCTTTCGCGGCCCGGCAAAGCATCAATGCCTGCTCGGCGTCACCGGCTCCGGTAAGACCTTCACCGTCGCCAATCTCATCGCCAAGCTCAACGTCCCCGTTCTCGTGATGTCGCACAACAAGACGCTCGCGGCTCAACTCTACGAAGAATTCAAAGATCTCTTCCCGCACAACGCCGTCGAATACTTCGTGAGCTACTACGATTACTATCAGCCCGAGGCCTACATCCCTCAGCGCGACATCTACATCGAAAAAGACGCCTCGCGCAACGACGACCTCGACCGTCTCCGCCTCAGCACGACCAGCTCGCTCGTCTCCCGCCGCGACGCCATCATTGTCGCCAGCGTCTCATGTATTTTCGGTCTCGGCTCGCCGGAAGACTACAAATCAAGCGTCATCGTGCTCGAAAAAAATCAGACCATCGAGCGCGACGAATTGCTCCGCCGCCTCGTCGATCTCCAATACAACCGCAACGACTTCGAACCCAAGCGCGGCACGTTTCGCGTCCGCGGCGACGTCGTCGAAATCCATCCGGCCTACGAGCAATTCATCTACCGCATCGAAATGTTCGGCGATGAAATCGACAGGCTCGAAATGCTCAACCCCATCAACGCCGCGTCGCTCGGCGAACTCGACAAAATGTTCCTCTATCCGGCCGTGCATTATGTGATGCCCGCCGATCGCATCGCCGCAGCAACCGCGAGCATTCTCGAAGAACTCGACCAGCGCGTCATGGAATTCCGTCGCCACGGAAAGCTTCTCGAGGCCCAGCGTCTTCTCGCTCGAACGAAATACGATGTCGAAATGCTCCGCGAAGTCGGCATGTGCTCCGGCATCGAAAACTACACCCGACATCTCAACGCCAGCGCCCCCGGCGCGAAGCCCTACACTCTCGTCGATTATTTCCCCAAGGACTACCTCCTCGTCATCGACGAATCGCACGTCTCGCTGCCGCAGGTCAAAGCAATGTATTTCGGCGACCGCAACCGCAAACAGGTTCTCGTCGAACACGGCTTCCGCCTGCCGAGCTGCCTCGACAATCGCCCCATGCGCTTCGAAGAATTCCAGGGTATGTGGAACAAAGTGCTCTTCGTCTCCGCGACGCCCGGCCCGCTCGAACTCCAGATCACCGGCGGCGAAGTCGTTGAGCAGATCATCCGCCCGACCGGCCTCATCGATCCGCCGATCGAAGTTCGACCCGCTCGAGGCCAGGTGCCCGATCTACTCCAGCGCATCGCCGAACGTGCCGCGGTCAAAGAGCGCGTCCTCGTCACCACGCTCACCAAGCGCCTCGCCGAAGACCTCTCGAAATACATCGCGCAGGAAGGCCTTCGCGGCCGATACCTCCACAGCGACATCGATACGCTCGAGCGCGTGGTGATTCTCAAGGAACTTCGCGAAGGCAAATTCGACGTGCTCGTCGGCGTGAATCTTTTGCGTGAAGGCCTCGACCTGCCCGAAGTTTCCCTCGTCGCCATCCTCGACGCCGACAAGGAAGGCTTCCTTCGCAGCGAAACTTCGCTCGTGCAGATGATCGGCCGCACCGCCCGCAACGTGAACGCACAAGTCGTGCTCTACGCCGACACCATCACACCGAGCATGAAGCGTGCCATGGACGAAACCAATCGCCGCCGCACGCTGCAACTCAAATACAACGAGGAGCACGGAATCACGCCGGAGACGATCACCAAGGAAATCCGCAACAGCCTTCAGCGCGCCGTCGGCGCTTACAAAACCGCGGCCGAGGCCATCGAACTCAGCGAACAGGAAATGGACCAAACCGAACTCATCGCCATGCTGGAAAAAGAAATGCTCGAAGCCGCCGAGTCTTTGGAGTTCGAACGCGCCGCCCGCCTCCGCGATCGCATCAAGGAGTTGAAGGTGTGATCAGAGCCCGGAGCGTGAGCGACGGGTCGCCGTGATTGTTATCCGAACCCCAAGCGCGAGCGCGGGGCCGTCCCCCTTACCAAGGGGGACTACAGGGGGTTATCCGCAGATGACGCCGATTTTCGCAGATTCGTTCCACGTAAAACGAGTCTTGCGAAACTCTGTTTCACGTGAAACAGAGTTTGGCGGATGTTTGCCATTGGAAAACTTCGATTCGAGGTCAATTCCCAGGGCGCTCGCTGGAATTCATTTTTTCAGCGACCACGTCCCGAAAAATCGAAACGCCAAAAACGTCGAAGAGTCAAAACGGAGAGCGCAAAGATTTTCTTTGCGCCACATCGCAACCGCAACTCAGTCCCCCATCCCAAGGGGTGGGGCACCCGGTTGCACAGGCAACGCGTAGTTCTTGATATCCTTGATCGCTTCCAGAAGTTTAATCGTTGCCTCCGCGTCCAACGTAGAGCCAGTATATCGAACTTCAAATAACCCCTGCAAATTGGACGGCAACTTCACTCCCTCACTGACGAGTAAAATGAATCGTTTTCCGTAGAATGCCATCGCGGCGCCGATCTCTATCAATACATTTGGATTCAAAAGTACATGCTCAGTTCCGTCCTTACCTAGGATCGAGCGTTCTGCGTCGACGTGAATGATCGCTGCACCACAGCCTCGCATGTCGTCCAAGACTTTTTCCGGCACCGGCTTAGATACAGACTGTTTCTCAACTGAAATCACAGGCTCCAGCTCACCGTATTCGAGCAGTTTCTTTATGGGATCGACAAGATCGCGATTTTTCCCATGAGTAATGAAGACTCGGCGTCGTCTTTCGTCGTCAGCGATCGCTGCGGTGAGCTCAGCGCCTTTCGGCTGGATGACAGGGGGCGGGACTTGAATTCGCAGCGGCGGCAATACTTCTGAGCTCTTGCTGTCGGCGTCAATTCCGGCTCTCCCATCAAGCTCTTTTTGTGCAACAGCGGTGCCCTGGAGAGAGACGTAATTCTTCCCCTTGATTTCTTCAATAAAGCCCACAGAGCGAGCGCTTGCGTCGATTCGCTCCAACACCTCTCCGGTTTTCTTGCGAGGCACGCCCATTTCCTCCAGCACATTCAAGGCAATGTCCTTGCGTGGGAATGGATTTTCAGCATATCTTTTCAGGAAGTCGCTGAATACACGTGGCTTTAGGACGGCTTCACGTTTTGCTGCTAGATCATCTCCTTCTTCCTTCGGTCGAAGAATTCGATGCGCGAGGTTAGTGACTGAAATCGATGCCGCTTGCGCGCCTCCCTCTATTAGGCCAAATGCTATTGCGGCTCCCGTCAAAACAAGAAGCTGCGACCCTTTTGGATTTACGTTAAGTGCTTTAGCGACCTGAAACGGGACAGTCGGTTGGCCAGCATAATGGTCGAGAATAGCTTGGGGAACGCGAAGAGCATCATCCAATGACGCAGCGGGAACGTCTGCTTGTTTTACATAAACTCGCTTTGTCGATTGGGCATCCGACTGTGGCGCTTTGCTCTTGGCTCTGGTCATACTCGTTCTCCATGAACCGCTGCTCATTTAACAAAAATCGTGATTTTCGCAAGGAGCGGCCGGAGTGAACCTAATACCGCGCGCTGAGTAATTCGCGCACCGGCAACTCCCTATATCCTTCCTTGGTAATGTGAAGACGCGGTGGCGCTTCGAAAACACTCCCTCACGGTCGGGGCTCGGAATTGCCTTATTGCGTCCGCGCTCGCTAATCCTTGACACCAGGTGTCAAGGACGCGGTTCGCTCACGTTGCCTGCCTTGCTGCCCAGGTATGCCCGCTTGTCGTTTTGTCGAATATCAGACTGGGGTCTTTATAGATTGATAGTAGGGAAAAACAAGTCAAATTTTTTTGCGGAATGCGGCCTCATTTGTCGCGTCCTTTAGAGTGAGACGAACGCCGCCTGACCGGCGGAGTGAAGATGGCCTTGCGTGCAACGAGTCGTTGTACTGAACCTCCGGTCTGATTCGCGGCGATCGCCACAAAGGAGAATTGCATGAAAAGCATACGAAAATGGGTAGCGATGGTCGGCGCGGGCGTATTCGCCCTGCAGATGGGCGGATGCTCGATCACGGATTTACTGGGCAAGATCACGGGCGGCTGATTCGCACAATGGTCGAACAGTAGCGTTAGGGCGTGCAACGGACCGCTGTAGCGACTTTGCGGGCAGAATCCGCGCGAACTGATTCTTGACACGGTCCGGTGTTTTTCGCACACGCCCGCTGCGCGGGCGACTCCGCGCTGCGGAGTCGGAACGTGTCAAGGACGCGGCTTGCTGCAAATGATCGTGAATCGCACGTATTAACAGATTCATTGTTAGGAGAAACAACATGACAGCATTCAGTGGAATTTTGAATTCGGTTTGGGCGGCGATCGTCGGAGTTCTTGGCGGCGCCGCGTCCGGGATCCTCAGCAAGTTGCTGGGCGGACATTTGGGATAATTTTTCAGGCCGAAAAAGCAGGGAGAACTCGGCGGTCGCCGCGAAGTTTGTCTTCACGGCGACTGCTTTTCAATTGCGCTCTTGGTTCCAAATGCGATCCAATTGAGTTAACATTCCCGCGCGGGAATGATCGGATTTGATGGAATCCGGATTCGATCGACGCCAGGAACGTATTCAGCGCGTTCAATTCAACGGAGAAAATGATGTTTTTTACATATTTGTTGTCATTTGTCGGTGGTGCAGTGACGGTGCTCGCGCTCGAAGTGTTGGGGCTTACGGCACTCCTGGAACCGTATCGCCACATCATTCAAGTGTTCTTCGGAATCCATTGATACCGTGAGGAAGACGGCATATCGATTGGCTGAAATTCACAGGAAAACGAAAATGAAAGCATGGATCGTCTATTCAATTGTCGTTATTTCGATTGTCGATCTTGCCGGATGCGGGGCTATCCGTCGGCGACATTGTGAACCCGCGGAACTCGCGGACAAGGCCCTGCCATTGGGAATTCCAGGACTTCGCGCGTGGGGAGATGAATTCAGCCCGACATTTCAAGCCAGCGTCGTCGATTCCGTGCGGCAGGAAATTGCCTCGGGTGAATTCAATCCTCATGCCGCTGAGCCGGGAAAACTCGATCTGCTTGCGCTGTCCGGAGGCGGTGCGAACGGGGCCTACGGCGCCGGTCTTCTTTGCGGCTGGACGGCTGCGGGAACCAGGCCGAAGTTCAAGCTTGTGACGGGAATCAGCACCGGGGCGCTCATCGCGCCATTCGCGTTTCTGGGCCCGGAATACGATGACCGGCTCGAGCATTTCTACACGCATGTCACGTCAAAGGACATCTTCCGTGAAAAGCACATTCTTTCCGCGCTGCGGAGTGACTCGTTGGCCGACACAACACCGCTCGCGAAACTTCTGGAGAGAGAAGTCAACGATGACGTCATCGCGAAGATAGCCGTTGAGCATCAGAAGGGGCGGCGATTGTTCGTCGGGACGACGCACATGGATGCGCAAAGGCCTGTGGTATGGGACATGGGCGCGATCGCGGCTTGCGGCCATCCCGATGCGCCGAAGCTCTTTCGAAGCATTCTATTGGCCTCAGCTTCGATTCCCGTGGCGTTTCCGCCGGTTTATATTGACGTAGACATCGACGGTCGCCATTACGACGAAATGCACGTCGATGGCGGAGTGGTTACGCAGGTATTCTTGTACGGTCCGATGCTCAAGCCGGTGGCTGCTCGAAAAGAACTGGGGCTGGATTCTGTTCCCCGCAAGTTGCGCGTTTTTATTATCCGTAATTCTCGAATCGCTAATGACTGGCAGCCAATGTTGGCCCGGCTGCTGCCGATCGCCGGGCGCGCGGTGGACTCACTAATTAAATTCCAGGGAGTGGGCGATATTTACCGAATCTACGCCGAAGCGGAGCGAGACAACGTGGAATTCAATTTTGCGTATATTCCGCACGAATTTAAGGGCAAGTCATCGGCCGAGTTCGATCCAGTCGTGATGTCTGAGTTGTTCAAGATGGGATTCGAGCGAGCGAAGAATGGTTATTCCTGGGACCATGTCCCGCCTGGGTTTGATACCGGTGGCTGAGATTGCCTCGGCTGCGTTTTCGAAAAAAATTGGGCCGCCTGATCGCCACGTTGAATCTGCAGCTCGGCAGTCGGTCCCCACCAACTCCGTTCTGCAATTCCCCCTCGCGGCAACCCGGCGGCCCGTCTTACCCTCGCTGCAGTCTCTGACTCCTTAAACCAATCTGACTCGCAACTACCTATGCGCGTTCCCCGAAAATTCGCCCCCGGTGGCGTCTGCGCCGTCGATCGCTGACGCGAGCCGCACTTTCGTGCACTCGCACCAACAGTCGCGGCGCTAGACGCGACCTAGGTGGGAGCAATGGGAAGGCAAGCGCATTTCCCCAAGGCCGGGTGAAACAAACACCCTTTGGCCGTTTAACGCATGTCACGGCGCGCCAAGAACCGCCAACGCAATCGAGGCGACCTCAATTTTGAGGCGAGCCTTGGATTACGCGACAAACGGCGCGTGCATCCGCAAAAGAAGCCGAAAATGCCTTTGGAAAGCGCGAAAACGCGCGATCCGCGGCAAACGCGGAACCCAAGCGAATACTTCCTAGACGTAGTTGGGGGATTGGCAGCTGGACGACGGATGGAACTGCGTATGCTTAAAGAAGAGTGCGGAACGATTCAGTATGATTTACGGGTTAAGATACTCTTGTTATAGATAGATCAAATACCTACTTTTTCCGCTCATCTCTCTGCCAAAACTCTACCCGTCCGAGAAGCAGTATACACCATTTGACACTTTTGTCAATCCAAATTCCAAATTTTTTTGGCACTGGCTGAACAAGAGACGAGACCCCGCCTATGCCCTTCACACTCACCTAAGCTTTAAGTACCAGAGCCGACTCTGGAATTCTTGGCCAGGCGGGCTTTGTCGTCGTTTCCAGCCCCAGAGTTCTTTCTGATTATTTATTGCCCCCTTTTTGGGGCCTTCTGCTACACTGTTCGCCTACGGGTGGCCGACGACCTTCGCTCCATATTTCACTCCTGGCGTAAAAGATTCGGAATCGCGGAGTTAGGCTTGCCGAAACCGGCTTGCCCTTGATTTCATATGAATCGGCTGACAAAGAGCATCCATGGGAGGACTGGGATGATGAAGCGTGTTCACTTTGCAACTATTCTGGCAGAATTCATGGGCGTTGCCATTTGCCCACATGGAGCGTTCGCGGGGCCGGTGAACGAAACATTCACCTTTCAGGGGCAGCTAAAGCTGAACGGAACCCCCGTAAACGCCACAGTTGATGCCCGATTCACGCTCTGGGACGCCCTCACGTTAGGAAACCAAATCGGCGGTTCGGGTGCGAACTTCACCGCGAGCAACATCACGGTGGAAAATGGATTACTTACCACGGAAGTGGATGCGACCAATTTCGGCGCCTCCGCGTTCGACGGTAGCGCTCGGTGGCTGCAAATCGCCGTCCGCAGCCCCGCCGGCGCCGGTAGTTTCGTGACTTTGTCACCACGGCAGCCGTTGACCGCGACACCCTACACGCTCGGTCTCCGACTCCCAGTCGATGAGACGATTTCAACCGGCAGCAGTGCGATTCAGATTACAAACACGGGAGGGGGCCGCACCGCCTACTTCGTCCTGGATAACGCTGCGAGCGACAATGCCACCGTGCGGGCCGACGCTAACGGAATCGCTTCGAGCCGGGCCGTCTACGCACTGAACAGCGGACTTGGTGACGGTGGAGTCTTCGAAATCAGCAACACCGCCAATAACGCCGACGCAGTGCAGGGTAGCACCAACGGCACCGGAACGGCGGTACAAGGCACAAACACCGGCATGGGTCGCGCGGGATATTTTTCGATCAACAATGCGGCGAACAGCATCGGCGCACTAGCCGGCGTGACCAACGGCACCGGCAACGGCGTCTTTGGTCAGGCTGCGTCCGCTTCCGGCTACGGAGGAAGTTTCAGCAACACGGGAGGAGGCCTCGCCCTGCATGCTTCGGGTGACACGGGAATTACCGGGAAGCTTGGCATCGGCACGGACAGCCCTGCGGTGAAGTTACAAGTCGTCGGAGGTGGCGATGCCACGTTGGCTGGCGGGGGCAACATCGTCATCGGCCAGACCACCGGCCTCAACGTTGTAATGGACAACAACGAAATCATGGCCCGGAACAATGGCGCGACCTCCACGCTCTACCTGAACAACGCTGGCGGCGATGTGGTCGTCGCTCCTGGCTTTACCACGCATGTCGGTGTGCTGGAGATTACCGGCGGGGCCGATCTCTCAGAGAGATTTGATATCGGCGGCGATTCGCTGATGCCCGGAATGGTGGTCGTGATTGATGCCGAACATGCCGGCGCGCTCAAACAATCCGATCGAGCGTACGACCCGAAAGTCGCGGGCATCATCAGCGGTGCGGGTGGCGTGAAGCCGGGAATGATGATGTCGCAATCAGGCAGCGCCGCAGGTGGAAAACTCCCCGTCGCCCTGACTGGCCGAGTGTATTGCTATGTCGATGCGTCGAACGACGCAATCGAGCCCGGCGATCTTCTCACCACCTCGAACACGCCTGGCCACGCGATGAAAGCGACGGATCGTCAACTTGCCCAGGGCGCGATCATTGGAAAGGCTATGACCTCACTGCCTGCCGGTGAGCGCGGCTTGGTCCTCGTCCTAGTCAATCTTCAGTAGCTGCGGCGCAGATGGAGGAACGAGAATGAAACGAACGAAACACATTATGCTTATCGCGGCCATGAGCGCACCATGTGTCTTTTGTGCGTCCGCCAATGCGGACGACATAATCAAGGTTCGTGTGTCGTACAAGGTGGTCGTCAATCCGGTCGACGGCACTCGTCCACCCGGCGTGAACGATGCGGATATCGACGCGGCAGTCGAAGGCATGAATGCCATCATGGAAACATTCGGGCGCGGTTACCGATTCGTGCGTACGGGTGCGTTGATTGATATCGGCGGCATCGGCGGGTTCTTCCGGCCCAATCCCAGCTATTATTACGGGAACGGTTTCGCGGACACGCAAGATCGCGCGAATATTGAAAGCGACGCCGTAGCCAACAAGTCGCTCTACGCATGGAACGACAACGCAATCAATCTTTTCGTCATCTCGGGCGGAGGCATCAGTTTTGACATTGGCGGAAATGAGCCCGGCCAAGCGCTCATTGTCATCAGCAGCGGGGCTGACGCCAAAGGCAAAACGGCTATCCACGAAATCGGCCATTACATGGGTCTTTGCCACACGCAGGGATGCAGTTGCGGATCGTGCGCCGGCGGCGGATGCATCATTCCTGAAGATGATCGAATCAGCGATACATTGCCCGACCTCGAATGCTGGGACCAGGACCTGATCGCGACCTTCAACTTCGGAGTGGGCTATAGCAGCCTGACGCCTGGCCAGCAGACCCGCGTTGACAATGTGTTTTTCAACGTGATGTCTTACCACGGGGAGGATCAAGCCGGCGACAACTATCACACTCGCGAAACCGAGCTGCAGTTGGACGAATGGGTGGACAAAGCCAGTTCATCCCATGCGGCGGATTGTGACGGCATCACCTATTTCGTTGACGCCACCAACAACGGCATCCAAACGGGAACAAGTGAGTTGCCGTTGCGCACCGTGGCGAAAGGGCTGAATTTTGCGAACGGCGGCGGAAACATCGTGCTCGTTCGTCCCGGCAATTATCCGGAGAATTTGCACATCACCTCTCCAGTTACGCTGCGCGTGCCGCGAACCGGAAAGGTCACTATCGGATCACATCATTAACAAGACGTCAACTCGGAGTGTTGTTTGCAAGTTGCTGCTGCGAGCGTCGGTGAGTCAACAACGACCCAGCGAATAGTACAAGGCCGGCCAGGACTGCCAAGCCCGCAAGGGAAACTGCCGGGACGGCCGGTGGCTCGCAGGCGTCGAGGATGCTGTTGTGGTTCTGGTCGAGGTCGGGCTGCGCGGCGATCTCGCATTCGTCAGGGATGAGAGTGTGATTGCAATCGGCGCTCGTGCCCGAGCTGATGTCCTGACTGTCGGCGATGCTGTTATTGTTGCAATCTTCGGCGACCGTCGCGGCCCCGTTCGCGATGCCGTAGCCGCGAACGAACGTCGGATCCGTTTGGCCGAATGAAACGTAGTCGCCGGCCGTGTGCAGCAAATACCAGCGCATCTGATCGACCGTCCAGTCCGGATGCGCCTGAACGAGGCACGCGACGAGTCCGCCGATGAGCGGCGTCGCCGCTGACGTGCCGCTGAATTGCACATAGCCGGTGTCGCTTGTCGCTGACACCGTCCAATCGTTCACGCCGTCGGCAAGCACTTCAGGCTTGACCCGGCCATCAGCGGTGGGACCGTCCGAACTGAAGCCGGCGATGGTGCCAGTTGAATCCACGGCTCCGACGGTGATCACTCTGTAAGCGTCGGCTGGCGCCAGCAAGCGCGAGGTCGTTGGATTGGAATCGTGCCCGCCGTTCCCCGCGGCATTGCAACAGTGCACCCCATTGGCGGTGGCTGTGTTCACTGCAATCGTGGTCACTGCGGTCATGCCGTCGAGATCGGCTTGCGTGTACCAGTCGATGTATCCGAGCGATGAGGTGACGACGTCCGCACCATGCGCTTCGTGGAACTGCAACCCCGCCGCGTAATAATCCTCTTCCGCCTGATATTCCGCCGAGATATCCTCCGTCTTGCAGAGAATAAACTGCGCATCATAGGCCGCTCCGACGAGAAAGCCGGGACGATAGGCCGCAAGCAGACCGAGGACATTCGTTCCATGCTGATGTTGAGTGGCGGGATCACCGAGCTGCGGGGCCGTGTTCGGATCGTTCCTGACGAAGTCGTATTCAGCGATGACTTGTAGCGTGTGTCCCGGCGTGTTGAAAGTCTCGTGCGTGCGAAGGAACCCCGTGTCGAGAATGCCGATGCGCACGCCGCTGCCGGTGAATCCTAGTGCGTGAAGATTGGTGACGGCAATTTGCGCGAGATACGGGAAAGATGAACCGTGAAACGAACTACCTGCGGTGGCACTGATGGGCATTGCACCGGCGGAATTTTCGTCGGCCGGTGGTTCGAGCCGCGGGCCGCGCCGCACCGCTTGAATCTTCACCACGAAGTCAAGTCGGGCAATTTCTTCGAATTGCGCCTTCGTCGCATCGACGCTGACCGCGTTCACCCAATCGGATACCACACGAACGCTTGCCCCGGTTTGACGAATCGCGTCGACATAGGCGGTCGGAACGGGCACATCGTCGACATCGAAAAGGTTCGGCCTCGTCCGCCGCAGCGTGCGTCGTCGGATCGCTTCCGGTGAATACGTTTTTGCGACAGCATCGATGGCCGCGCTTTTCGCCTGCGGGGATAGGAGTCCCTTGTTGGGTTCAAACAGCACCCACGCGGCAATGAGGCCATTCGACTTGCTTCCCGGTAATTGGTCGTACACCGAGCGATGAATTTTCGGATTGCCGGCGCTCGGGACCCGGTCTTGCTCCAGTCGCAGAGGACCTGGCCCTGGAGTCTCGGCCTTCACAGCGTACACTCCGCAAGCGAGTAAGGCGACTGAAAAAAAGACACGCGTTCTACAGGGCATAAGAATGGATCGAATTCTCCTGTGCTTCACTCCAATTCCCCTCTGATTCCGCCTTCGATTTTCCCTCGTGGGGCTAAGGGAGGTCTGCCCACGACCGAAGCATTATAGCATCCTCCCGGCGACCAATGGTCGAATTCTCGGCCTCAACTCGTGAGTTAAATTGGCGGGAAAGAGCCCTGGAAACGTAGAAAAAACTGCCGGAGGAGGGAATCGAACCCACACCTGGTTGCCCAGACGGGATTTTGAATCCCGCGCGTCTGCCAGTTCCGCCACTCCGGCTGCTGATAAAGTTCAGTTATTGAATTCGTCCAGATAATTACGCTTCTGTTGCCTACGCAATCATCGCATGACAATCGCCATTCTTGAGCGAATCGTAGCAGCATGGCGAGACGTCGTAAAGCATGGCTCGCCGGCGGCAGTGGCAACTTCGACCGCGAGGAAAACACTTCACGGTGACGACGCCTTGTGGAACGAGTACGCAGCAAATTACCGACGAACGTATCGAAGCAAGCACTTCATCAGGGCACCGACCACTCGCGACGTGATCGAGCAGCATAGGCCGTCCGCCGGGTCGCAGTACGCGTTTCATCTCTGCCACGGCCTTGCGATCGTCCGGCATGCGACAGAGCGAAAGGGTGCACACCATCGGTGTCGAAGCTCGCATCGGTGAAGCTCAGATCCCGAGCATTGCCAGTCTGCAGCTTGCCTGTCGATCAAGGAAGCAGAACCGCGATCTCAATCAATCGCAGAATTGATCTTCAGTTTCTCTGAACTCTAATGCAACGCCCAGGCAGCGGACGACCAACAACGCACGTCCGATCGTTCACTGTGTAGTTGCATCAGCGGCACCGGAATGCCTGTCGTGCAAGCGCCGCCAGCGGCGCGTCTGATACCAGTTGAAGATCACCGGTAATAAAAGGTCGATCACTTCGTCGGCCACGAGCAATCCGCCCAGCACCGGGGCGGCCATGGGCTTCATCACTTCGGCGCCCACGCCGGTGGCCCAAAGCATCGGCATCAGGCCCACGATGGCGACACCTTCGGTCATGAGTTTGGGACGCAGGCGGTGCACGGCGCCCGCGATGATGGCCTCAGTGAGTTCCGCAATAGACCCAATCTTTTCCAAGCCTCCGCGGTGATTGATCGCATCGTGCAGATACACCAGCATGATGACTCCCGTTTGGGTCGCCATGCCGAAACATGCGATGTAGCCCACCCAGACGGCCACGCTGAAGTTGAAGCCAAAAAGGCTCTGGAAGATCACGCCGCCGACGAGCGCTCCGGGAACGGCCAAGATAATAAGAAGAGCATCGCGGAAGTCGTTGAAGGTCATGAAGAGGATGACGAAGATCAGCAGAACGACTATCGGGAAAATGACCTGGAGCGTTTTCTTGGCCCGCACCTGATGCTCGAACTGACCGCTCCATTCGATAAAGAAGCCGGTGGGAAGTTTCACTTTTTCAGCAATGGCCTGTTGGGCTTCTTCGACGAAGCCCACGATGTCGCGGTCGCGGACGTTGAGTTGCACATAGGCGCGCAACATGCCGTTCTCGCTCTTGATGACGCTGGGGCCTTCAACCACCTTGATGTCCGCGACTTCGGTGATGGGAATCTGAAAGATCTCGCCGGCGGGCATTTCGGCTGCGGAGGCGCCCATTCCGCCCGCGGCGGCATCCACAGGGGTTGGTCTGCCGCTTGCGGATGAGCTCGTACCGCGACGGCCGGTGACAAGGATGCGACGCAGCGCTTCTTCCGTCTGCCAGAAATCTCGCGCGTAGCGTACTCGTACCGGGAAGCGGCGGCGGCCTTCGACGGTTACGGTGATGGTCTTGCCGCCCATCGCGACTTCGATTGCTTCCTGAATATCGGAGACGTTGACGCCATAGCGGGCGGCCTTTTCCCGGTCGATGTCGATCTGCAAATAGCTGCGGCCGACAATTTGATCGGGGAAAACATCGACCGCGCCTTGAATCCCGCGAAGCACGCCCGCGACTTGGTTGGAAATTCCCTGAATACCAGGCTCTTTTGCGACAATTTTTTTTGCTCCGTTCTCCGTGATTTCCTCGGTGACATCTTCCTGTCGCGGGCCGAAGACCTTGACGCCGATCATGGTGCGAACGCCGGTGGCGAGCATGTCCACGCGGTTGATGATCGGTTGCGTCCAGATGTTGCCCCAGCCGGGCATTTGAAGCTCACTGTCCATCTCCTTGATCAGATCGCTCTTGAGTTTGTGCCAGAGGAACACCTCTTTTCGGAACTCGCCCTCGTACTTGTCGCGAAGCGACTGGAGTTCCGAACCTGCGGGCTTCTTGGCGAGCAGGCCGCTGATCTCGCTATGTTTCCGCAGCGTTTCGAGCAAGTCCCAGACCATCGCGCCTGCGGCCTGGTCCTCCAATTCCCAGTTGAGCACCCTTACTCTCTGGACCCATTCGTCGTTTAGCCGTCGCTCGAATCGCTCGAACATCTGACTCGTAAGGGTCGTCTTTTCGGCCCCCAGCGCCGTGACGACGGCATCACGCAGGTCCGTCCACAGCGTAGACTGGAGGAGCAAGAGCTCGGGTTTTCTCTCGACGGCGCCAAGCATTGCCAGGCTATCGGTGGCGGCTTCCATGAGCTTCGTGAATTCCTCACGCCGCGGGACTTCGACGAGCAACAGGCCATGCTCTTTCACGAGCGGATCGGCCAGTTGATCAATCTGCGCCGCTGTCGGCTCCGTTTTGAGTTCACCCTTGCACCGGAAAAGTCCAATCAATTCCGTTACCGTCGCAATCATGAGCTTCTTGGCGACGACGGGTTGAAACTCCTTCAGCCGGCCGTTGGCGAATTCCCGCATGGTCCGGTCGAACTGGGTCATGGCATCCATCGTGGCGTTGCTGGCCAGTCCATCCCCCTCATCCGGCTTGAGATCGGTGCGGAGATAACCGGACGACTGCATCGCGGCGAGGAGATTTTTCGCTTCGTTTAGGGCGTCGTTGAATTGGACCTTTCGTTTGGGCCACCATTCCTTGGGACGCAAGCTCACCACGGTCTCGACCATGTCGATGCCGGAAGGATCGGTGGGTGTATCGGCGCGGCCCACTTTACCGACAACTTGATCCACTTCCGGGAAGCCGCGCATGACCGCATCGCGAACGCGGATGTCGTCGCTTGCCTGGGCAATGGAAACACGCGGAACGGTGACAGGCATGTCGAGAATGCTTCCTTCGTCGAGCGGAGGCATGAACTCACGACCGAGCTTGGGGAAGTGCCACGACCAATAGGCAGTCGTCACGAGTAAGACGAATGCGATCGCTTTACTGAAACTCCGACGGAAGAAGATGCAGCCGAAGAACAGGCCGACGGCGAGGACGCTGAGGAACAAACCCGTGCTGCCGACCAGGCCGGCGCCGATGATAAATAAAAACGCAACGAACCAAATTCCGGCGGCCGGCACTTGCATGAGCCAGGTCAGGACCGGCTTGTAAATGTTGATGAAGCTGCGGACGATCCAGTTGTCTTCCTCGCTGCGCAGGCGCCCTTTGATCAGGATGGGGATGATCGCGGGCACGAAGGTGATGGCGAGGATGGCCACTCCGACCATCGCGAAACTCTTGGTGAACGCAAGGGGGTGAAACATCTTTCCTTCCTGTCCTCCAAGCGAGAAGACGGGCAGGAAGGAGATGAGCATGATGATGACGGCGAAGAAGATCGGCTTGCCGACCAGGCGGCACGCTTTCACGACGATCTCCGTCGTGTCGCCGCGGACTTTTTCGTGTCCGAAGTGTTTCGTAAGTTCGTGCGTTGCGTTTTCGACCATCACCACTGCGGCATCGACCAGGATACCGATTGAGATTGCAATCCCTGAGAGGGACATGATGTTGCTGGGGATGCCGAGATAATACATGAGAATGAATGCGACCAGCACGGCCAGTGGCAGCGTGCTGCACACTACGATTGCACTGCGGAAGTGGGTAAGGATCAGCAGGATGGCAATGCTGGCGACGATGAGTTCTTCTCTCAGCGTTCCCACGAGCGTATGGATCGCTCCTTCGATAAGTCGAGTTCGGTCGTAGAATGGCACGATCCGCACTCCGGGCGGAAGTCCTGCCTGGAGTTGTTCGATGCGCTGCTTGATGGACTGGGTCACGGCGAGCGGATTCTCGCCGAAGCGCATCATAACCACGCCGCCGACGGCCTCCTGGTTGTTCTTTTCCAACATGCTGCGGCGGTATTCGGGACCGAGCTGCACCGCCGCCAGGTTGCGAGTGTAGATGGGTACGCCGTTCCGCTCGGCCACGACCACGTTCTCCAGATCGCGCACCCCGCGAATCCAGCCCACGCCGCGAATGAGGTACTCGGCGTTGGCCTCAAAATAGACTTTCCCTCCGACGGCGATGTTGCTTCCCGCAACGGCGTTGAAAACGGAACCAAGCGAAATGTCGTATGCCCGAAGCTTGTCCGGATCGACATCGATCTGGTATTCACGCACGAAGCCGCCCACGCTCGCCACTTCCGCCACTCCGGCGACGTAAAGCTGGTAGCGCACGTACCAGTCCTGGATGGCGCGAAGTTCATCGACGTTGTAGCCGTCACCTTCCACCGTGTACCAGAAGATCTGACCAAGGGCCGTTGCGTCAGGAGCGAGGTAGGGAACGACGCCCGGTGGAAGAAAGGTGCTGGCGATGTTCAATCGTTCCAGCACACGTGTGCGGGAGAAGTAAAAATCAGTCTTGTCGTCGAAGATGATGTTGATCATCGAGAAGTTGAATTCGCTCGCCGAGCGAATCGCTTTCACGCCGGCAAGACCTTGGAGGTTCACCGAAAGGGGATAGGTGATTTGATCGTCGATTTCCTGCGGTGAGCGACCCATCCAATCCGTGAACACGATGACCTGGTTCTCGGAAAGGTCGGGAATGGCATCGATGGGGGTTTTGACGACGCAGTACACACCCCACACGGCCACCGCCGCGACGATCATCAGGACGATGAAGCGGTTACGCACGCAGTACTCAATGATCCGTGGAACCATGAGACGTTCTCACTATCCCTGCAAAATCAGTTTCAATGTTGGTGAGCCCCGCCGGCGGGAGTCTGTTGAGGGCCGCCAGACGCGCCGAAAAACTGGGCGCTCGCAGCGGGATTGAGCCGGTTTTCCGCATCGACCAGGAAGGCGCCTGCCGTCGCGACATGGTCGCCGGCCTCCAATCCCGCGAGAACCGGATAGAACTCCCCCGCCCGCTTGCCGACTTTCACTTCCAACATGTCAAACGTTCCGGGGTCGGTTTCCCGGTAGACGACCTTTCGCGTGCCAGTGTTGATGACTGCCGAGACCAGCACGGACAGCGTCTTTTCCACTTTCGCCAATCGAAGCGGGAATTTGTCGATGGGGCAGAGTTCGGGCTTGTCGAAGAGGCGGTCCGGATAGACTGGGCAGTAGTAACCGGTGGCGAACTGTTCCGAGTCCGTTACGGCGCTCACTTCAATCGTACCCGTGATCTCACCGCAACTGGGCATCTCCGTCCCCAGGAACGGGTTCCCGATTTTCGGAGATTCCTGGAGCCAGTCCGCGTTCACCATGGGACAATGAGCTACATACAGCTTCAGTCCTTGCGGCGCGGAAGCTCGTGCCAGTTGGATCATCTGTTCACTTAGCTTCTTCAGAATTTCCCGTTGCGCGGCAAGGTCCTTTCCCGCCAATTGCTTGACCGTGTCCGCAATTGCTGCAGCCTTGTCAAACGGACTTCCGCGTCCTCCCGCGGCGAATTTCTGTGCTTCGTCCAATAGCGCCTGCATCGCGGTTGCATCGACCTTGTCGCTCACAAGCGGCGCGATTGCGGCCGTGTAGGCGTGCACCAGAGCACTCGTGTCAACGGCCTCTGCTCTAGCCGGAGCCTCACCTTCTTGCGCAACGGGGGTCGATGCGAGTTCGGTCACTGTCCCAACGGGTACGCGGATCACCGCGTGTGCGTACATCCCTGGCTTGAGCTTCAATTCGGGATTGGCGATCTCCACTCGTGCCGAGACCGTTCGTGTCGCGGGATCAACGACATAGGCAATGAACGTAATCTTGCCGGCAAAAACTTCGTTGGGGTGGGCCGTGCTGAATACCTCGACCGCCGTGCCGATCGCCACGCCACCGGCTTCGTCCTCAAAGACCTTCGCCTCCATCCACACGTTGCTCAGGTCGGCGATGGTGTATAGATCGTCGCCTTCCACGACGTAGTGGCCTTCAAGCACTTTCTTCTCCGTGACAAAGCCGGACATTGGGGCGTACACAACCAAATGCGTGTCGACAGTTCCACGGTGGAGAACGTCATCAATTTGCTGCTGCGTCACGCCCCAAAGAAGGAGTTTTTGTTTCGCGGCCTCGAACAGGACGTCGCTTCCCAGCGCGTCCACCTCTCCGGGGTACTTCTCCCCTCCAATTTGGCGCCGTGAGATGAGCAAATCCCTTTGTGCGGTGATCAGATCGGGGCTGTATAGAAGGAGGAGCGGGTCTCCTTGACGAACGTGCTGTCCGATGAAATTCACCATGAGCTTGTCGGCGCGACCCTTGATCCGCGAAGCAATAAATGCTCGCTTGGTCTCGTCGTAGGCCACGATCCCGACCGTTCGGATTTCGCGGGCGAGCAGACGATACTCTGCCGGTGTGGTCGAAATTCGGCCCATCTGCACTTTCAACGGCGTAAGCTGCTGTCGAGCGAGCACGCCCCTGGGTAGTTCGCCGTGCGCGGTCTTGGCTCTCTTCACCAGCGGCATGCCGCAGATCGGACACTTGCCCGGCTCGGAGCGAACAATGTTGGGGTGCATGGCGCAGTAGTATTCGATCTCCTGGGCGGCCAGGACATCGGGAGCCGTTTCAGGCCTTCGCCATCGGTCGATGTGGTTGGTAATATCCTCCCAATAGCCCACCACAAAACCAACCACAACCATCAGGAAGATGAACCGCAACCGTACGTTGAGTACCTCGATGAACCACCACATGCGCTTGAAGAATGAAGATTCACGGATTCTTGCTTCGTCGTTGCCTGCCATCGCCGTGTCACTCCATGAATATGACTAGAGTCTTGGATCTGTCGCCGATTCGTCTTCCGTCATTCATGTTCGGAATCGAAAACGAGTGTGTCAAATCGCGTGTCCCAACGACCTTCCGGGTGCAAATTGTTCGGCACGCGCCTTTCAGAAAACAACGAAGTATACCTCCCCAAAAAACAATTGCGAAAATTCGCGTGCCATGGTTCAGATTCGATGGGAGCGAAATGGATTGCCGCCACGAGTCTCGAACTCCGATTCTTTTAGATATTGTCGGGAAACTCGTGCCGAGGCCACGAATCGAAACAACACGGCAGGACGTACTGAAGTGCTGCCTCTAATACAGATATTGAATCCCGCGCATCGGCCAGTCCCGCCACTCCGGCATGCATATCCCAAGTCGCCGACAGGACCGTGCCAATTGAATCGAGGACGAATGGGTTGGAAAGATGACGGTATGTCTGTGGGGTCGGGACATCAACGTGGGGCTGGGATTCCTGCACAACGGAAAATTGCACGGGGAGGAATGATTCCAAGATGAGTGCGGTGAAGCGCCAATAATCAACGCATTTGAAGAGATTCGCGGATAATCATTACGTTTTTTCGATGGCGACGTGAGAAGATGCAGCGGAAATCCGGGAAATTCATGTTCGCGGATTGCATGTTCGATGCACAATTGTTGTCGTTCGCGAATTCACTTTTTTGGGGACCTTGAATTGCTCGCTGCCCGATGGATTCAACATGCCGCATTGTGCTGCGCAATTGGTGCGGTCGTGTTCTCATTTCTGGCCATTGCGATTTCGATCGCGCGATCGCGACATCCCTTGGTCCCGCATTATGGAGTCCCTCACTTCTTTTTTGTAGTCGCCTTGCTTCTCGGCGTCGCGGCTGCAATCGTGCTGGCCGTGACGCTCTGCATGCGGGCCGTCTATATTTCAATCGACCTTGGCCATGGTTATCCGTGGCGGGTGATAATTGAATATGGATACGGCCGCGAAGGCTTGGTCGCACTGTCTTTTCTTTGGCTTGCCGCTCTCGCCGGATGGATCGGCTCGCGCGACCAGCGATTGATCACCTGTCTCGTGTGGAACAGCATTGCACTCGCTTTGTGGGGCAGTCTGATGATCGACCCGTTCCGCGTGACCTCGGTCGGCGGCATCGAACATTCGCAGACCACGGTCCTGTGCATGACCGCATTGGCCATCATTCTCGCAGCGTCCGTTTTTGCATGGACCCGGGTGCACAAACCGAGCGCGAACATTGATCCACCGTTGCCGGCGCCCATGCGCGTAGACGATAAGTCGGGGTTCCGGCACACAATCACTGCACTCGCTGGAGTGATGACCATTATGATCTGTTATCACTTGCTGGTTCCCGTGACATTGGGCGTCGGCGGTGTGCGTGGATCCATATTCATCGCGGTTTGTGCGGCCGCGCTTTCATCGCGGGCGTCCTTCCTCGCCGCAAGCCTGGGACGCGGTGAAGACCTGCTTGATTGCGCGATGATGTTGGCGTCGCTCGCGGTTTCAGGCATCGTATTGTTAGTCACGATGCCTTCGAAAGGACCCCTGAGCGAACGTTACCCTGTCTTCCTGACTTCATTCGTCATCGGTTTCGCTTTGGCCTGTGCGGTTTGGAGCAGACTCACCGCGCTTTGGAGCAATGTGAAGTGCGATCACACCATCAACGCGAAGACAGCTGCATTGAAATTCCACGCGCAACGAGCCGCTTTTTTGTGCGCGGTGATGGGATTGCTCAGCGCCACGTTGCTGTGCTTTTGGCCGCGAATTCGCGGGATTTCCGCCATGGATCATTCGTTGAATCAAGTGCGGTCAGGGATTGCCGCAAACTTGCTGCTCCTCTTGGTCGTCCTTTCAAGTGCAAGGCGATTCCGGCGCTGGAGCTTTCACATTCTTTGCGCGCTATGTCTGGGATCCGGAGTCGGTTTTGTCTTCGTCCGCACATTACCATTCAAATCACACATGGGCTGATTTCAGAGCGCGATGGAATTCGGGCCAAGAAATCAAATGACACTCCTTCCGCCGTCAACTGGAATCACGGCTCCGGTAATATAGTCTCCTTCTTCCACCAGGAACCGAACGAGTTTGGCGATGTCCTCCGGAGTCCCCGCACGCTGCAAGGGAATCCGCTCTACGAGTCTTGCCTGAGTCGCGTCATCATAGGAATCCGGAAAAACAGCGATTCCCGGCGCCACGGCATTCACGCGGACTTGCGGCGCCAACCGCCGTGCGAGAGCTTTGGTCAACGCCACGAGTCCGGCCTTTGACGTCGAATAGGCCAGATGGTTCGCGAAGGGTCGCTCAATGCCGGCATCCGTCAGATTGATCACACAACCCGCTCCATTCGCGCACAAGTGTCGCGCCGCGTGATGAATGAGTCCGGCGACCGAAGTGACATTCACGCGAAGAGTGCGGTCCCAAAGATCCGCATCGAATGTCTCAAGCGCATCCGATCCATCCGCGTGAAAAATCGACGCATTGTTGACCAAAACGTCGAGCCGGCCCAGCGCGCTGACGCAATCATTCACAATCAAAGGCCAATTGGAAGGCTCATTCAAATCGCCCCCCAGGGTCGCACATCTTCTTCGCAATCGATGAATCTCTTGCGCGACCTCGGCGGCGCTTTCCTGCGAAGCAAAATAATGCAGCCCAATGTCGCAACCCGCACGAGCTAGTTCGAGTGCGATGGCCCGACCGACTCGCTTTGCAGCGCCAGTCACCAGCGCAACCTTGCCTTGTAGCTGCATGCGAATCGATTCCACCAATTCAGCTTACGGGTACAAATCCGAATCGTCCGCGTCCCGGGGCGGGCGGTGCATCGACCAGACATCTTGATGGGTAGTTGGTTCCGATGGCTTGCGAAGCACCGAATCGCGATACGAGCGAATGGTTCGGACGATGATGATGCTGCCCACGAGGAACGCAGTCAGCAGAAGAAGAGCGACCATGAGAAAAAAGGGCGAAGAACGCACGGCCATCATGTGTGTCGTGGCGCGGTCGAGCGACCGCTCCATCGATGCACCATCGATCGCCGATGGCACATTCGTGCGATACAGCCAGCTCCCGCTTGCCCATGTCAGGAGCAAGATGCCCACGACCAGCATGAGCAATCCAAGCCGTGTACGATATTGCTCAGATCCGCGTTCGCCGAGAATCACACCGTGCTCCTTGCAGCCCACGGGGCCGCCGCTCGCGGATCGTCGTGAATCCTTGTCGCCAATTCCTCCAGAAGTTCCCGCGCTTCTTTGCTCATTTTCTTCGGCGCTACGATTTGAATCACCACAATCTCATCACCGCCGCTGCTGTCCCCGCGTTGCTTCACCCCGCGACCCTTCAGGCGAAGTTTCGTTCCGCTGGAGGTGCCAGCCGGAATCGACAACGTGACGAATCCTTCGAGGGTCGGAACATCGACCTTCGCACCAAACGCGGCCTCCGTCAGCGAAATCGGAACATCCACGTAGATGTCCACCCCCTCGCGGCGAAAGTACGCATGGGGCCGAATACGGCATCGCAAAATCAAGTCGCCCGGCTCGCCGCCATACGGATTCGGCACGCGCCCGCGCACGCGAATTCGCTGACCTTCATTCACACCCGCGGGGATTTTTACGTCCACTTGTTCAGATTGCCTGTTGCCGCCCATATTCAGACGAAGGCTCATCGTCGTGCCCTGGACGGCCTGTTCAAACCTCAACCAGATGTCTTGTCCTTCATCCGCCGCACGCGGCGGCGCAGTTCGACCTCGCGTTCGTCCACGTTGACGCCCGCCAATAAATTGATCGAAGATGCTGGCGTGTTCGGAACCGCCGAATGCGGAAAAAAGGTCTTCCAGATCCTCGACGTTAACATGGGAGCCTTCGCCCCATGTATACATTCGCTCGCCTTGCGGTCCGGTCGCGACCTTGCCCACGCTCGCCGCGCCGTATTGATCATATTGAGCTCGCTTTTCGACATCGCTTAGCGTTTGATAGGCGTTCTGAACCTCCTTGAATCGCTTCTCGGCCGCGGCATCACCGGGATTGCGATCCGGGTGAAATTTTTTGGCGAGCGTGCGATAGGCGCGCTTGATTTCGTCTGCGGAGGCGTCTTTCTTCACGCCGAGAACTTCGTAATAATCACGCAATTCAGCCATTGGTCGAACGCAATTGAACCCGACGCAACTAGAGATTCCATGGGAACACCGCCTGTGTTCCAATTCGACTTTATCATATCATCGCGTCCGCTTATCGTCACACGGAAGGCGCGGTACAATCTTTGCCGCACGATCGTTGATTTTGAAAAAAGGAGCTTTGAAAATGACCATACGCAAGAATGTCTCATTCGTGATTGTGGGCCTCTTCTCGATTTTGGGTGTTGGCGGATTAAGCGTTTGCATCGCGCAGCCCAAACCGGCCGAGAATCCGCCCAAGGATGCGCCCAAGCAAGAAAAGCCCGCAGGCGATAAGCCCGCTGCGGCGGCCGCTCCAAAGGCCGAGGGTGGAGCCGAATCACTTGCGCTGCCCGGTGTGGAGTTTTCCGTCCCCAAGGGCTGGGTAAAGGATCAAATCCCTGCGAGCCCCATGGCCCCGCAGGCCATCTTCAAACTTCCCAAGGCCGAGGGCGAGGCCGACGACGGAACCGTTCGCGTCACCCACTTCCCCAGCATGAAGGGAAAAGATGACATGAACATCGAGCGATGGATCGGCCAGGTGACCAAGCCTGACGGAAAGCCCTTTACAAAAGAGGAAGCGAAGGTCACCAAATCGGAATCGGGCAACCTGCGGATCACCGTCCTGGATTTGACTGGCAACGTGAAGATGACCGGTTGGAATGAAGCGAAGCCGAATCATCGCATGATCGCGGTCATCGTGGACCATCCCCAGGGGCCGCACTACGTCGTCGCGGGCGGCGGCGTGAAAACGATGGAGAAGTGGGTCAAGGACTTCGACGCATTCATCAAGAGTGCAAGAGTCAAGAAGGGTGAGTGAAGCGCGCACATGGTGCGCCGTCATGATGTTGGAAGCGCGCCCAGGGTTGACTCGTTCCATTTCGCGCTTTCGCTATCGCGAGAATTGGGTTGTGAATGAATCCCTGAGAGGAGCATTCAATGACTGATCCCTTATTGGGTGTAGATGCGCCGCCGACACAGACCTCAGCTGAGCAGGGCGGGGTGATGCAATTCCTAGCCCGCCCCATGATTGATAAGACCATCGCGGTTTTCGCCTCCGCGCCATTCGTGTACGCGCTGTATCATCGGCTCGCGGCAGGCACGCTGGACCTTCCTCGCGGCTGTGCTGCACTCGGTCAGTTGATCACGATCGCCACGATGGTACTCCGCCGAGCCCCGCAGCGCGTCACGCCGAATCCCTTGTGGTGGCTGCTGGCCTTCGTTGCAACGTACAGCTCGCTTGCATGGGCGACTTTCGCGCCTCCGGGCCGCGCACTCATCCCCAGCGCCTTGGGCGATGGACTTGCGATCCTGTCAGTCGCAATCGTGATATACGCACGCCTGAGCCTGGGCCGGAACATCGGCTTTGTTCCGGCGCAGCGCACGATCGTGCAGTCCGGCGCGTACCGTTTCGTTCGACACCCAATTTATTCCGGATTGTTTCTCGCGTGGGTCGTACTGACGCTCCATCGATTTTCGCCGGCAAACGTCACACTGCTGATCGTTATTTGCACACTCTACGTGGTAAAGAGCTTGGTGGAAGAGGGGTTCCTCCGCAACGACCCCGCATACGCGCAGTATCTTCGACAAGTGAAATATCGATTCGTTCCTGGTGTCGTGTAGCACCTGCAACGAACGCACGATCGGTTGCCAAGCGGCTTTAGCCTCTGGAATCTATGTTATGCAATTAAGTGCCTCTGACCGCTCGCCTGCCAGTGCCGACGAAAGGTGACCGCCACCAATCAGCACGAACTCGTTTCAATCGACGCACGACGCGCCGCAGCTTTCACACGACTCAACTTTTCCGTCTCTACAAGGACGGAGAGGAGTGGAAGCGGACCGCGAGTTTCGGTCGGAACGACCTGCCACTGGTTGTGAATGTCGCTGACCACGGTCACCTCTGGATTCTCGAAGCCTGGAAGGAAAAAGACGGCGAGGTCGAGCATCCCGGCGAGCCGCGGCTCAGCCCTAATTGCACACCGTGAGTGTTCTCTCCACGTATGGGCACACTCCGGGGGCAGAGGAATTTCCCGGAAGCCCATCACCGCAAAAATTGTGAATGGCAGTAGACGCGAAGCAGTGAATCCACCGTACGCGATAGCTGCCCTGCTGCGTCGGCGCCGCAAACGTCACCGTATCCGTTGACGTTTCATCGCAAGTTGTAAGGAAATTGTCCCTCTCTGTCAGCGGATTATTGGGATCCCAGTTACCTAAAAAAGAGGTGTAGATGACTGCGTTGGTATCACAATCAATACAACGGTTCCATTGGACGGTCATCGTTACGGATTGTCCAGGCGACACCTGCGACGGAATCGAGACGCTCAAGGATTCGAAGCTCGGATTCCCTCCGGTGTTCTCACAAGCACCCGCACCATGCTGCTGCCACTGGGAGCTGTATTGAGCCTCGAAGTCCGTAGAACATGCCACACCGGCCGAACTCGAACAGTTTCCAGTGCAATCTTGCGGACAGTTGGTTACGTCTTCACCAGTACCGCAAACACCGTTGCCGCAAACTTCGCCGGTGCTGCAATCTTCCGGACAGTTGGATACGTTTTCACCATTGCCGCAAACACCATTGCCGCACACTTCACCGCCACCGCAATCTTGCGGACAGTTGGACACGTTTTCACCAGAACCACAAAAACCATTGCCGCAAATTTCACCGCCCAGACATCCCCCGAAGCATCCACCCGAAAAAAGCATCAAACAACAAATCAAAGAAAAAACCGCCGCTTTTCTCTTCATCTATTGGGCCCTTTCAAATCCAAAAAAGTAAGCGTCATACGATGACAAGACACCTCTGCCGGCGTTCGAATCACGAATGGCGCTAAAATGTATGCGATCATGAGTCAAAATCCAAGATGACCCCAATAGTACAACCGCTCCTGTCCCATCTTGCAACACCTGCGGATGGCCCTCAACAACAAGACCCACTACCGACTCCTGACCTTGACCGAGGAACATGAAGGACTTTATTTTCCCCGGCAGGGATGTTGAACCCCGCACGGCAAGGAGGCCAACCGATGAGCAAAGGAATGGTCCGCGTCACGCGTCGGGAAATCGCCCGACGTGGTCCGACCGCAGGCGTCCCGGCATTCATCGCCGACCCCGGCGACGACGCTGCCGCTGCTTCAGAAAAGTTCATGTCCTCGCTGCGTTGAGATCACACTCGCTCCCTCTTGTCCATAGCCGCATGGAGGAGGATGGACTGTCCTACCGTTAGTCCGCCGGTGCGGTTGACGGTGCCGTAGATTCCTGCGTTGTTCTGGTTCGCGCGAACGACTGCCTTTAGCATTTCTGGTGCAGACCTTGCCGAGTCCGGATCGAGGTTGACCATCGAGCAACGAACGTCTCGCTGTGTAACGGTTATGGCAGGGCAATCGTCCCCTTCGCCGAAGGAGAGGACTCCGCCTACCCACTCATCCTCCTGGAAGGGCGCCGATCGCAGCGAGCGAACCACGATGTTCGGGCGAAATCGCCGGACGTCCGGGCCTTGCCCCGCAAGTCGTCCGATCTCGTCCACCGTATCGAGCGTGATCACGGAGATGCTCGCCTCATCGAAGGTGCCATGTTTCAACCACATCATCTGCACGGGAGCGCCATGGCGGCGTCCTATCTCTGCGGCCAAGTCTTCTCCGAAGACGGGCATCTCTTCGCCATCCGGCGTGCGAACATGCGTGGGGAGTTCCCCCTGAGCGCCGCCTTCAGGTCGCTGCGGAGCAAATAGTAGTAATTCGGGAAGTTTGCTTGCGATCAGCCACGGGAACCCGCTGCGGTCATCCATGCGCCGCATCGCAAGACGCCTGTCGCCGTCGAGGCCGTGCCAGCCCAGCCTGGCGACCTCAAGTCGTTCGCCGCCCATGGACTTCACCGGATACCGGAAGATCGCCTCTATGTTTCCAATCTCGATAGGCATGTTCAATTCCACCGCGCCCAACTGCACTTCATGACACGAGAGTGTAGGCGCTTTCTCGGGTGGCCTAAAGAGCCTGCCGCGAGCCCGAGGGTTTTGGCGGCCCTGTCCTCGCTGGTGCGAGAATCCCCTCTCGCACCCACCTCCACGGGAATCCCTTCCCGCACCAGTCTCTTTTCTGGCGGCCACCAAAGCCCAATCCTCCGCTATTCCCCTGATTTCTATCGGACCCCTTGGGAATCAGATCGATGCGAATTCGAATTCAAAACAAGCTCGGTAAAATGAGAAGCCGCGGCACGCATCTTGCCAAGGGAATATGGGGTAGTCCGGCGATGTACACTCGCACCATCATGATCGCAATCGTCTTCGTGGCTGCCTGCGTTGCAACCGCGAATCCGCCTCCGCATGAACAGCCGCCAACGATGCCGTGGATCAGGCCGGTGCGCGAAATCACGCAGTCAACTGCGGAAATCCACGCTCCTTGCGCGAGCCACGTAACGCGCGACGGCTACACCAGCATTCAGGTCAACGTTGATGCCTACGGTTGCAACATTCCAGGCGATGCCGCCAACGAACCGTCAATCGCAATCGATCCAACTGACCCTAAGAAGATTGTGATCGGTTGGCGACAATTCGACAGCGTGCTTTCCGATTTTCGACAGGCTGGATGGGCTTATAGTCATGACGCTGGTCATACCTGGGTTTTCAAAGGATCGCCGACGTTCGGTGTCGAGGGTAGCGATCCTGTGCTTGCCGCCGGACCAAACGGTGAAATCTACTATCTAAGCATCAACATGGATGAAATGCGATTTTTCCGTTCTCACGACGGAGGGGTGTCCTGGCTGCCCAAAACGATAGTAGCAGATGGTTTTTGGGACAAGCCTTGGATGTCCGTTGATGGCACTTTGAGTCCCGGTCGCGGAGCCATTTATGTCGCAGCGGAAGACTACATGTTCCAATCGCTTGATGGCGGAAATGGATTCCTTGAGACCGGCTCTAACGTAGGGCTGGAGCCGACTACAACAGTAGGACCTGACGGTACTTTTTATGTTTTGGCTTCGAATGTCATTTACCGTGCGTCTGTTCCCTGGGACGATTCGATTCCCATCGACTTCGACCTCCGACGCCACCGCTTGAATTTTGCTTTGTCGTGCCCCTCACCTACCGTCGTGATTTCTCCTCATGCCCAGCCAAACCCGAACGGCTCGCTAGGGCAACAATGGATCGTTTCCGACGCGAGCATGCCCGCATCTGCCTACCATACCTACGTATTGATTGCCGGCCCGTGCCCAGGCAGTCTCGACGAGGATGTCTTCGTCGAACGAAGCTCTGACCGTGGATTGACCTGGTCCGCTCCGAAACGAGTAAACGACGACCCTGTCGGCAATGGTGCCTGGCAATGGTTCTACATGATGTCCGTGGCCCCCAACGGGCGAATCGATGTGGCCTGGAACGACACCAGGAACTACCCGAACCCGCCGGATCGAAGTGCCTTGAGCGAACTCTATTACGCTTACTCAAAGGATCACGGCGACACCTGGTCAGCGAATGTGCCCGTCAGCCCCGTTTTCGATTCCTATGTAGGTTGGCCGATGCAGAGTAAAATTGGCGATTACTATCACATGCTCTCCGATAATCTTGGCGTCAATGTCGCGTACGCGGCGACGTATAACGGCGAACAGGATATTTACTTCCTTCGCATCGGCCCATGGGATTGCAACGGTAATCAAATCGACGATGCAGTGGATATCGCCAGCGCCACCAGCCTCGACTGCAACGGCAACGGCGTGCCCGATGAATGCGAATATCGCGCCGACTTCGACGGTGACGGCCTGACTACTTACAACGATTTCGCCACTTTTCTTGGGAATTTCACCGGACCGCTTGCTCACGCGCGGGGTTCTGATGGTGGGCACGGCCCACCCTACGCGCCTGAATCCGAACCCCAAGTGCCAGCGCGGGGCGGTGCCTCCTCCCTTGATAAGGGGGGACCAAGGGGGGTCGCACCGGGCGCTCACGCTTCCGGCTCTGATAATAACTGCGCAGCGCTCTCCGACATCGACCACGACGGCGACGTGGACCTGAGAGACTTCTACGGATTGCAACAGATATTCGTGACGCCGTAGCCTGGCGCTCGCCAAATTCCCAAAATTCGCCGACCACCCATGAAGTTCTTTCCTATATGAACCGGCAAACGATGCGACTTCCGCTGAATCAGCCTGGGTTTCACCGCTCCCCGATTCCCTATTCGCACCCTTCACATTTTCGGCTATTTTGCACTCCTCGTTCGCACCTTCGGTCTTTTCGCACATTCGCCCCCTTCGAACTCTCCACCTCTTTCGCGCTTTGTTTCGATCTTCGCCATTCGCTCTTCGAATTTCTCTTTGTTGCCTTTTTGCCTGTTGCCTTGCCGAGAGTGCCACATGATGACATTCGTGAAAATTATCCTTTCCAAACGAACCCATACGAAAGCCTTACTTGAAAGTCGCGCCCATCCAAAAGAGGCACCAATGGTGGCTATGCCCACACAACACCCAAGCCCTTGACAGGAGAGCCTGAATCGTGTCTAATTCTCGCGCGACTCGCGAAGCTGCTCTTACGCCGCTTCCATCACGTCGGCGGAGGTTAGGGATCAGCCGGATCACTCGGAGAGGAATTCAATGGTCACCATGGAAATCGCCCGACAGCAAGTGGCTCAAAGCGACACCGCTCAGCGCGTCGCGGCCCTGAATCACAACGATCGACCCTTTCACGCAGTGCTGGCTCAGCAGTTCGACCGGGCAAACGTCGAGCAAATCTGCCAGCTCGCGGACATGATCCGTTCCATTGCCGAGTCACGCCAGGGCAGCCAGTATTTGCGCACGCTTCTCAGCCACCGCCGCGCGATGCTCTATTTCATTCAGCCGTCGACGCGAACTTTTCTTTCGTTCACGGCCGCTTGCCAGATCGTCGGCACGCCGTACAGCGAAGTTCGCGATCGCTCGACCTCGTCCGAAGTCAAGGGCGAATCCGAAGACGACACAATTCGCACCTTCAGCCAGTATTTCGACTTCATCATCATGCGCCACCCGGTGGAAGGCTTCGCGGAGCACGTGGCCCGAATGCTCAATTCCATGCACCGTCCGATTCCCGTGATCAACGCCGGCTCGGGCAAGGATCAACATCCGACGCAGGCGTTGCTCGACATTTACACGCTCTATCGCGCGTTCGCCGATCCAGCCGCGCCGCGCGGCGAGCCGCGATACACCAAGAATATTTTCGCGGGCAAGACGATTGCGTTCGTCGGCGATCTCAAGCGAGGCCGCACCGTCCGCTCGCTCACGTATCTGCTCTGCCGATATCCCGGCGTGCGATTGGTGTTCGTATCACCGCCGGAATTGCGAATCGGCGACGATATTCTTGACCACGTCCAGCGCCACAACATCGAGCATGAATTTCAGGACGACGTTCGCGCCAACATCGGCGACTACGACGCGATTTACATGACCCGCTTGCAGGATGAGCATGATGTGGCCGGCGAATCGAAGAAGATCGACTATTACCGCTATTCTCTGACCTACGAAATGGCCCGCGATTTCAAACCGGGTCTGGCGATCATGCACCCGCTGCCGCGGCGACACGAACTCGACGAACGGCTCGATGCGTTGCCGCAGGCGAAGTATTGGGGCCAGGTGCAAAACGGAATGTGGGCTCGGGCCGCACTCATCGCCACGATCTTCAACGTCGACGGCCCGATCCGCGATCACTATCAAGCGTATTACACGTTCTAAGGCCGTTCAGCGGATAGGTGCATCAAGATGCACCTACTTGGCTGATCAGAACCGCGAGTGTTCACGAGCGGCTGGTCCCTGAGGTGGCGCAGGTGCGTGCCGGGGCGCTCCATTCTGTCGCGGTTCTGATTGCTGGCGGCTCGTGGTGAAACTTTTGGAACGGGTTTGCAACCCGTGTTTTCACCGGTTGAAAACCGGTACCACAATCGGTTGACTGACTTTCGCCACGGACTGCTTGCACGGGCGCGTCCATTGTATCCTGATTGCAGGCTGTTGGCCGAAATCAGCCCACTTGTGAATCGTTGTTCGTCCGCCGATTCCGAAAAGCAGCGCCTTCGGTTACAATTCCAATGCATGAGCGACGTGCCTCCCAGTTCACCGATTGAAGACGATCCGGCGGCGAGCGGCGCCGAATGGATTGAAGAACAGCCGACCGCGCTCGAGCCTCCGGCAGTGGGGGATGAATTCGAGCAGCAATTGGACAGTGACAACGCCAAAGTTGATTTCGTTGGCGAATTGCCGACCGAAGTTCCGCCAATCGCGGCCAGGGAGGTCGCTTCATCCGAGCCGTTGCACGCCGATCTTCAGTCGTCGGCGCCGGCAGCCGATTGGGAGAACGAATTATCGCCACAGCGGCTCGCGGTTGAATTGCGGCGTATTGAAACGGATGTGCGCGCGATCATCGACCCGCGCGATTCCGTGCGGAAACGGAAATTGACCGGGACGCATCGCTGGCACGAGCTGGAAGAGGACATCATTTCCTGGCAATATTCAGGCCGCTTTGAGCAGTCCCAGCTTCAGCGGGTCCGCGAACTCATCGTGCAGCGAAACCACCTATTCGATCACTTGCGGTTCCTGGCCTCAACCCGCCCCACGTGGAATTCGTAACCAATTTGCATCAGGATTGCGAATCGGCGTTCGAATCCGCGTCCGGCAGGCCCGATAATGCCGATTGATCCGGGAAATCGCTGGGACTATCATTCCTGTAAGTAGTCAATCGCGGTTGGGGTTTTTGCACAAATAGACAAGCCGCGCCGGGAGGGGAGAAACTCCAGATCCATGATTTCATATTTACGCGCTGGGCGCGTTCTATTCTCATTGTCGATCGTCTGTCTATTGTGGTCCCACGCGGCAGGAGCGGTCTTGCCTCAATTTGGGGCCGGCAAGCTTGAACGCCGACCGGATGAATTCGGCGGCTATGCATCCACGCATATTGTCGTAAAGCTCAAGTCATCAACCGAGAACGGTCTTGCGGCTTTTCGGACGCTATTTCGAACCGGTCGCGACGTTGATCCTCGACCATGGTTGAGCCCCCAGTTTCAGCGACTTACCGGTTCCTGGCGGGCGACCCTCATGCGACCTTTCCGAAGCGAAACTTTTGGCGACCCGAATCTGGCCGCGAAACATGGGCTGGATCGAACTTACGTCATTGAAGTGCCGCCAGGCACGGATACGCCGGCGATGGCCCGAAGTCTTGCGGCGCTTTCCGATGAGGTCGAGGTGGCCGGGCTGGACGGCATCGGCGGCGTTGCGGCGGACCAGCTGATCCCCAACGATACGAATTTCGGCCTGCAATACGCGATGGATAATACGGGTCAGACTGGGGGCACACCCGATGCGGATATTGACGCTGTGGAAGCGTGGGCTATCCATACGGGTGATCCGGGAACTGTAACGATCGCAATCATCGATAGCGGGGTCAGCCCGCACACCGAATTTGGATCGCGTCTGATTGCGGGCCACAACACGGACAATGTATTCACACCGACGCTCACAACGGACGGTTGCCCTCACGGTACCCATGTGGCCGGGATTGCCGCGGCCACAGGGAATAACAGTCTCGGCATTGCCGGCATTACGTGGGGCGCGAATATCATGCCCGTGCGCGTGCTCAACGGCTGCAGTGGATTTGTTTCGAGTGTTGCAAACGGCATCATTTGGGCCGCGGATCATGGAGCCAACGTCGGGAACATGAGTTTGCAATTCTATGGACTCAGTGCGTCAGATCGCCAGCTTTTTCAAAATGCACTCGACTATGCACATGATCGCGGCATGGCCATGTTCTGTGCAGCCGGTAATGACAATCAAGGCGGGTCGGGTGTGGTGGCCTATCCGGCCCGACTGCACAACTGTCTCGCTGTGAGCGCCACGACGGATCAGGACTTGTTCGCCGATGTCGGAACCAGCACGACCGGATGGCGGAGCAATTACGGTCCTCAAGTCGAAATCTCCGCCCCCGGCGATCGAATTTATTCCACACTGCCCAGCAACAGTTTCGCTTTTCTTAGCGGCACTTCCATGGCCACACCGCACGTTACGGGCGTGGCCGCGCTGCTGAAGTCGTACGATCCGACCCTGACCAACGATGATCTCCGTGACCTCATTATCGCGAATGTCGATGACAAAGGTCCGTTCGGCTGGGACGATCACTACGGCTACGGGCGGCTGAATGCCTATAACGCGATTGTCTCCGCAGACAGTTGGCCGAGCATCACCGCGAGCGATCCGCCGAATCGAGCGATTGATGCGCGAATTCCTTTTGACCTTGACGGAACCAATCCGCAAGGTTGGTACATTGTGGATTTGACCGTTGCCACGGACGCAACGGCATTGGCGCCAGTGGACTTCCTGGTGTATCGCCATGGGGCATCCGGCGGCACGCCATTTGTAAGTACAATTGAGGCGACCGGGCCGAATACGGTGACTGTTACACTCAATGTTTACATCAAGGTGCAGGCGTGGACCACGCTGCAATATCACACCACGGGACTGGTGCGGCTTGGATATCTGCCCGGCGACGTCAATGGCAACGCGACGAGCGATGCGTCCGATGTGACGGCGCTGGTTGATTACCTTGGCGGCGTGGGTGATCCGCTTCCGGAATGGTCCAGCGATATTGACCGATCCAACGCGACGACGCCGCTGGATATTCTGACCGAAATCGACCTGCTCAATGGCGCGGGTTCCTACAATCCGTTCCTCAATGCTTCCCTGCCCTAACGGCCTGTTGGAAACTGTAGCGCTGCCCCTCGCGGGCGGCGTGGGTTGCATTCTTGCGCCACCCACAAGGGGTGGCGCTTACATCACGACGAAAAGCGCCCGTGTTTTTCAACAGGCTGTTAGCGCCGAATCAACCGAATACAGCGAGTGTCCGCGTCACCGCCCAATACAATCCGATCACGCCGATGAGAATTGAAACGGGAATCACGATTCTCGCACGGTACCACGGCTTCCTGCGAAACCAACCGACAAGCGCGAATGCCAGAAGTACGATGGAAAGCTGGCCACATTCCACGCCGACATTAAAGGCCACTAGCGCCGTCGCGAATTGATTCTTTTCAAGACCAAGCTCTCTTAGAACGCTGGCGAAGCCCATTCCGTGAAGCAGTCCGAAGCAGAAGACGACCGCCGGTCGCCAGGGTTTTAGTTCCGACGTTAACGTATTCTCGAAGGCCACGTAGCTGATCGAGATCGCAATCAACGGCTCAACAATTGATGATGGGAGTTTAATCACACCGTACATGGCGAGTGCGAGCGTGACGCTGTGGGCGATGGTGAAGGCCGTGATTTGCAGCAATAGCGGGCGGGCACGCATGCTGAGAAGGAAGAGTCCGAGCACGAAGAGGATGTGGTCGGCGCCCTTGGGCATGATGTGCTCGAAGCCGAGCCGCAGGTAGCGGATTGCGACTGACAAGCGGGTTTGCGATGCGGGCGCGCTCTGCAGCGGAAATGGCGGTGATTCTTCAGCCGGGCCAAGCATGTGCGTCACAGAACCGCCGGTGATCTCGCTACGAACCGTGAGTTCGACAAGCTGAAACGTCTTTGAGCACCAGTAGACGAACTCTTTCGCATCCGGAGGCACTTCGCCGCTAAGGCGCGTTGTGACGCCGAATACGGTTGGAATGCTCGATTTCGCTGTATCGCCGCTTTCGTACTCTGGAAATCCAATTCGCGGGGCCACGTCATGTCCGTCGAAACGCACGCGCACGCGATGCGAAATGGTCGATTTGGCGTGCTCGACGGCCTTGGCGAGTTCATCCGGCGACAGTGCTCGAAGCTGTGCGGCCACTTCCGCGGAATCCGTGCTCGAAGGTACTTCCAGCGCGATCGCGTCGATGTCCATGATGATGTCGATCTGATACCTCTGCTGCAAAGTGAAGGTGGTCTGCACTTTGGTGATGGTGAAAACGTGGGCGGCGGCGCGAGGCGGCTGCCATAGATGAATTAGAGCGACGGTAAGCGTTGCGGTCTTCAGAATCCGTCGAAGAGAATTCATGGAGCCTTATAGTGCGCGATTGGAGTTCATTTTGAAACCCCCCGCACTCCATCCGCTCCTTTGACGTGAAGCCGATGCTTGATGCAAACCCGAACCCCAAGCACAAGCGCGGGGTGGCGGCAACCCGCCCCGTAAACGGGACGGCTCGGAGCTATTGCTGCACGATTTGTTACTGGCCGGGAACGAAGACGTTTTGAAACGACGCGCAATCGTGAAGGTCCACGTCGCCATCCCAGTCGATGTCGAAATAACGCCACGCAAGCTCGCTTGGCTCGACGCCCGGGCCGTCAAAACGAGCCAGAAAAAATCGGTAGTCAACAAGGGAAGGATATCCGTCTCCATCGAAGTCGCCGGGGGCTTTTCGAATGGCGAGGCTGTAGTCGGCGCCTCCGGCGATCGCAACGAAACCGGTATTTGGCTCCGGCACTTCGGTTTGCCCGTAAAAGTCATAGCCCCAACCGATGATCGATCCGTCACTGTGGAGTCCGAGATTGTGATAGCCGCCGGCCGCGATGAGAACGAAGTCGGTGTTGGGGACAGGGGCATCGCATTGCCCTGCGTTGTAAAGAAAGCCGCATCCCCATGCGGCGACGGAACCATCCGCTCTTAGAGCGATGCTGTGCAGGCGTCCGGCCGCAATGGCGGCGAATCCGGAATTGGGGTCCGGCACGTAAAGCTGGCCCTCGAAATTTCGTCCCCAGGCCACGATTGAACCGTCGTCCTTCGTTGTCGCCCCACGCGACAATCGTGCCATCAGCCCGTAATGCAAGACTATGCGTGAGTCCGGCGGAAATAGTGACGAAACCCGTGTTCGGCACCGGATCGTCCGCTTGCCCATACGTGTCGTCACCCCAGCCGACAATCGAGCCGTCGGTCTGCAACCCAAGGCCGTGGGCATAACCAATGGCCGCCGCGATGTACCCGATGGACGAATCAGGAACATCAAGTAGACCGGAATCAGCACCCCACGCAATGATCGGACCATCCACACGGAGTGCGAGGCTATTAAATCCTCCAGCCGAAACGGAAACAAATTCCGCGCTGGAATCAGGGATGGTGATTTTGCCCTTCGCGTTGTAGCCCCAGGCGACTATTGAGCCTTGCGGCATGCTTGCCGGATTGGGCGGCGAAAGAGTCGCAACTTGGGCGCGTGCAGAATTTAGAATGATGCAGAGCGCGGCCCCACCTAACCCAACCAGAATCCTGGGCAACCGCACTTTCATATTGAACCCCACTGAATCGTAAGATCGCTTTGCTGGATAAGCCCTGACCAGCTTAGCATTTTTTCGGTGCCAATTCAAGCTTGAAATGATTTGGAGCATTGCGGCGAACTAATGCGCCTACGCAATCTGTTTGCGGAAGCGGAGCAGACTGAGGGTCAGGATGACCGCACAGCATGCCGACAGGCCGAGAATGGAGGGTGTCAGATCGAGAATATCGGCGTCGCGGAGGATCACGCCGCGGACGATTTCGACGAAATACGTCACCGGCAGAAGATTTCCAAGCGAGCGGATGACGATCGGCATTTGCGCTCGCGGAAACATGAAGCCGGAAAGAAATACCGATGGCAGCATGACCAGAAATGAAAATTGGATCGCTTCGAGCTGAGTCCGCGCGAGCGTGGAGAGCAAGAGTCCCAGGCCAAGCACAGTCACAATGAACAGCCAGCTCAGGCCAAGGAGCAGCGTCAGACTGCCGTGAATCGGAACGTGGAAGACCTCCGTCATGGCCAGCAGGACGATCAGCAATTCGCCAAAAGCCATCAACGCATAAGGAATGAGCTTGCCGAGCATCAGGCCGCCGCGTCCGACGGGCGTGACGAATAATTGCTCCAGCGTGCCCATTTCCCGTTCGCGAACGATGGAAAACGTGGTCAGGAAGAGCAGCACAAGCTGCAAGATGATCGCGATGAGGCCGGGCACGAAGAAGTGAGCGCTTTCGAGATTGGGGTTGAACAGCAATCGCGGCCGGACATCAATCGGCATGGCAAAGTGTCCTTGTTCATTTCGTGCGACGGCCAGTTGGAGTGATTCGCCGAACGATTTGGCCCGTGCTTTGGAAAGCTCCGTCGCCAGGAGTCCCATCGTGTTCATCGCCGCTGTAGCGGCCTGCGAATCGCTTCCGTCGATGACGATCTGGACGGGGGCCTGCTCGCGCAGGAGGAGTCGATCGGAATATTTTGCGGGGATGAGCACTCCGACGCGCGCCCGGCCTGACGTGATCGCGCGGTGGTACGATTCGTCATCGGTGACGCGTTCAATCACGTCAAAGGTTCGCGTGTTCTGCATGGCGTCGATGAGCCGACGACTTTCCTGCCGGCCGTCGAGGTCCATCACGACCGTGGGGATGTGGTCGATGGTCACGTCGATGGCGAAGCCGAAGATGGTGAGCTGGATCACGGGAACAAGGAAGGTGAAGAAGATCGTCGTGGGATCGCGGCGGATGTGGGCAAATTCCTTGAGAAAGATGGCCCAGAAGCCTCTCATGCGGCGTTGCTCCGCGATCGTGCCCGACTCAGGGTGACGAAGACATCTTCGAGCGAAGGCTGCACTTCGCGAAATTCGGCGTGCGATTCGCGTGTTGCGGCTTCTCCAACAGCCGGCGCGGATGCCCCAGCCCTTGGGCTGGGGGACAAACCATGGGACTTAAGGCGCTGAACAAGCGTCTGCGGAGACATTGCGTCCGCAAGCTGAATGTGCAATTCCGTGCCGAACAGTGTCGCATCGCGAACTTCAGGGATGTTGCGGGCACGAGCCAATGCCGATGGAGCATCGTCGCACGAAACGGCGTAACGACGCGTGCCGGGCGGTGTCACTTGCGGAAGGCTCTTTAGTTCATGCGGCTCTCCGAGTGCGATCAAGTCGCCGGAGAGAACGTAGCCCACCTTTGTGCAGCGCTCGGCCTCGTCCATGTAGTGCGTGCTGACGAACATGGTGACGCCCTGATGCGCCAGTTGGAACAACAAGTCCCACAAATCGCGGCGAGCGACGGGATCGATGCCCGCGGTCGGCTCATCGAGAAACAGAATTTCCGGTTCATGAATCATCGCACATGCCAATGCCAGGCGTTGTTTCCAGCCACCGGACAAATGGCTCGCGAGGCGCTTGACGTAATCGCCTATCCCAACGAGATCGATGACCGCCTGCTCGCGTTCGCGTCGGCGGCTCGGCGCCAGACCGTAGGCGAGAGCATAGAAGCGGATGTTCTCGATCACGCTGAGATCGTTATAGAGGCTAAACTTCTGCGACATGTAACCGATTCGCGTCTTGATGGCCTCGGGCGACGTGCGAATGTCGTTCCCCAGCACCCACGCGGTTCCATTGCTCGGCGCGAGCACGCCGCACAACATGCGAATGAGCGTGGATTTGCCTGAGCCGTTCGGGCCAAGCAAGCCGAAAATGGCCGCTCGCGACACGCTGAGCGTGATATCGCGCAATGCGACGACCTCGCCGAATCGTCGGCCCAAGTGTTCGGTTCGGATGACGGCGTCCTCATTCACGTCCGATAGTTTAAGCTCTCGCGAAAAGGCGTCGAACTATCGGAGATGGATCATGCGATCGTTATGTCGAATTTCACGGAGGTTGGGGCGATTGGCGGCGTACACCGCGGATCGGCGAGATTGATGCCGGTTTGGGCGCACACCTGGCTTGCGGCGTTGTTGGTCTTTACGGTCGCTGTTCGAGCGCTTGATCCAACCGGATGGCTGGGATCGGATGATGCCGCGTATCATTCGGCGGCCGAGCAAGTGCTGACCGGCTCAACCATTGAACGACTGCATCATCATTACTCACGAATGTCGATGATCCTGCCGATTGTGGCCTCGATTCGAATTTTCGGCAACGGGCCGTTCGCAGTGATTCTTCCAACCTATCTGGCGTCGATCGCTTGTGTGGTCGCGGTCGTCGCACTGGGTCGAGCGATCTGGGGCTGGTGGGAGGGTCTGCTTGCGGCGACGGTTGTGTCGGTACTCCCTTACTTCCGGATTCTCTCGACGACCGCCTACCCCGATGTTCATGCCTGTCTGTGGTCTACGATTGAATTTTTGTTGGCGTATCTCGCCTTGCACGCATCGACACGAAATCGAAGAAACGTGTTGATGATTTCTTCGGGTTTCGCGCTTGGACTTGCGATCACATCGAAGGAATTCACGATTGCATCGTCGGCCGGCGTGTTCATGTTGATTTTGCGCGAAACGACATTGAATCGGATTCGAGTGGCCCTGCTCGGGCAGTATGCGTTGGGCGTCGCAATGTTCCTATTGCTCGAGGGAATTTTCTATTCTTACGCGGCCCACGACTTTTTGTTTCCGTTGCACGCCGTGTTGAAGTCGCAGGCAGGTGTTCCGGGAATGGCGCCGCCGAACATGGCCGCCAACGGGGCGCTGCTCTCCATCATTCGCGACCGGTTGTCGATTTTCTTTTATCCGTTGACTTCAGGTTGGGGCTGGATCGGGATCGCGTTCCTGCCTGTCGTCGGATTGGCAATTCTTAGGAAGGGCAAGATGCGGGCGCTTGGCGCCTGGGCACTAGCGACCTTTGTTCTTGTGGCCTTCGTTCCGGTGAGTTTCAAGGACGGCGCGCAGCCGTATCCCGTGTTTCACGGGCGGCACATTCTTTCCGCGTGCGTTCCTTTCTCGCTCTGTGCCGCACGAATTCTGAATCGATCATGCGTGGCGCTTTTGCAGGATTCCACGCTGCACAAGTTCTGGTTTGTCCCCGCAAGCGCCGCAGTGGCGATGTCGCTCACACCGGCATCCGGTCTAAAGAAATTTCGCGATCGACAAACGGCTCACGTCTGTGAGGCCGCAAATATGGCGATCTCGCACACGGTCCTTGATAAGACTTCGCCGATCTTCGTGACGCCGTCGGTCTATTGGCGATGCCGGGTCGCATTGCCCGAGGAAGTTCAATCGCGTCTGCGAGTGGCGGCAGATGAGTCCAGTCCCAACTGGTGGCGACAGACGACCGGAGAGATCAATTCACGACTCGAAAAACTCTTGCCGCCGTCGCAGGCGTATCTTATGGCAACGCCGAAGGAACTGTTGGGCGAAGCAGAAGCCTGGGAGTATGGCGTTCGGCTTCCGATGAAGGAACTCAAGATGTGGTGGTGGAACGCCCATGTGCTGGCCGACGTCGTCAGCAAAGGGGATTCGGGGTGGTGGGCGCATGCTTCGAGTTCGGGGTTCGACCACCATGGCGCGATTGTGCTTCTCGGAAAACGAATGGGATGGGCATCGGATCCCGCCGAGTGTGAGATGCAACAACAGTCATCACCCCGCAAACAGGCCTCCAATTGCGCCCAACAGAATCAGCGTCTCAACCTAGGCTATTGATCGACCGATAAACGCGCATCGCAGGATATCCGCGCCGACTGCGACGTGGGCCTGCATTCCTAAGCTCGGAGACCGCCGTGACTTCAATTGTGGATGTGCTCGAACAACGCGCTGTGGACAGATCCATACTTCCTTTGCTTGAATTTGACAGTGAAGATCACGAGGCGACGCTCGCCGAACTTCCCATTTTTTCTCATTCACGAATGCGAAACACGCGGTTTGGCGGCGTTACGATCATTATTCCGTGCTACAATGAGCAGGGCGCGATCATCTCGACCCTGCAGCGCGTGCTTGCGACAACAGCGGAAATGGGGCGACCGTTTGAAGTGCTTGTCGTTGATGACGGCTCGACCGACGACTCGACCGCAAAACTTCGCATATTCGGTGAAACTCGCGGCGTTCGCGTGTTACAGAATGAAATGAACCGTGGATATGGGTTTTCTCTCAAGCGTGCTGTCGCCGACTCGCAATATGAGACAATCGTGATTGTCGACGCCGACGGCACATATCCGGTCGAACAAATTGCGGAATTGATCCGCGAGTTCGACGGCGTGGACATGGTCGTCGGGGCACGCGTCAAAGCGAAAGCGAAGATTCCTTTGGCGCGCCGACCTCCGAAATGGTTCCTTCGCAAGCTGGCCTCGTATCTCGCGGAAACAGAAATTCCTGATTTGAACAGTGGATTGCGGGTGATGAAACGCTCGCTGATCCGCAAGTTCATGCCGCTGCTCCCTGACGGATTCAGCTTTACCACGACCATCACGTTGGCGATGCTGACGCATGGATGTCAGGTGCGTTTTGTGCCGATCGACTACAAGTCTCGCATCGGCAAGTCGTCCATCCGCCCCGTGCGGGATACGTTGAATTTCTTCGGGCTCGTCGTGCGAACGGTGCTTTATTTCAGGCCGCTGAAGGTCTTTGTTCCGGCAAGCGCAGCCATCTTTCTGGCGGCAATTCTTGTCGCTTTAATCTCCAAGCTGGCATTTGGGCAAGTGGCCGATGTCACTTCGGTGACGCTGGCGGCGGCTTCGATTCAGCTTCTCGGCACCGGCCTGCTGGCCGACCTGATCGACAAGCGGTCGCCGAGTTACACGTGATTTTGATGCCATCGCTTCCAGTCATTTCCGAATCATCATGCTGTTCGACCAAGGATAGTGCGCCCGGCTCCGCGGAATTCGCGACGACGGCGTCGCGCCGACTTCGCGTGTTGCTCATCAATCCGCCGCGATTCAGCGAGCTGATCGGGAAAAATCCGGCCATTGTTGAAAAACACCGCGGATTCAATCCACCGCTGGGGATTCTTTCTCTTGCCGGTTATCTGGAGAAGCATTCGAATCACCATATTGAATTGATCGACGCTCAGCCCAAGCAATACACATACTCACAACTCGAAGAAATCCTGCAGGATCGTCGTGCAGATGTCGTCGGCATCACGGCCATGACGTTTACGCTGATCGATGTGTTCAAGACAGTCCGGCTGGTGAAAAAAGTCATGCCTGCCGCGAAAATTGTGCTCGGCGGACCGCACGTTCATTTGTATCCCGAGGAATCGATTCGCCACCCCGAAGTCGATTTCCTCGTGCAGGGCGAAGGTGAAGTGGTGTTCCTGCAATTGCTCAGCAATCTCGACAATGCGTCGGCTTGGCAGAATATGAAGGGCCTGGTTTACCGCCATGAGGCCGACAAAATCGTAAACACTGGTATCGCGTCATCCAGTGAAAACCTCGACGACCTCGGCATCCCTGCCCGCCACCTGCTCAACGTTCGCGATTACACGTCGCTCCTTGGCCGCGACAACGTTATCACCACGATGTTCACCTCGCGCGGCTGTCCGTATCGCTGCACGTTTTGCGACCGGCCCTATTCGCCGGTGCTCAGCGGCTTTCGTTGCCGAAGCGCAGGTCATGTCGCGGACGAAATGGAGACTTGCCTGGCGCTGGGGATCAACGAAGCCTTCATTTACGACGACACGTTCACCGTTCGCCGCGATCGCGTGTTTGAGCTGTGCGATGAAATCGATCGCCGAAAGATCAAATTCCGCTGGGACGTGCGGGCGCATGTCAATACAATGACGCCCGACCTGCTTCGGCGCATGAAGCAAGCCGGCTGTGATCGCATTCACTATGGCGTCGAATGCGGCAACGATCGAATGCTCAAAGTCATCAAGAAAAATGCGACGATCGCGAAAGTGCGAGAGGTCGTAGCCGCGACAAAAGCCGTGAACATGGAAGTGCTCACTTATTTCATCATTGGTCAGCAGTCTGAGACCGCTTCCGACATCGCGGATAGCGTGCGGCTTGCCCGCGAGCTCGATCCAAATTATGTTCACTTCACGATCTTTTGCCCATATCCCGGCACGGAGATTTACTTCAAAGGCCTCGAATCGGGCGTCATCAAGCAGGACGTTTGGCGCGAATTTGCATCCAATCCGCATGACGGATTCGAACTGCCCGTCTGGGAAGAAAACTTCACGCGACAGGAACTCCGCGAAATGCTTGTGAAATGCTACAAATCATTTTACCTGCGGCCTCGCTATGTCGCCCGGAGTCTGCTGCGTATCCGTCGATTTGGAGAGCTGAAGCGAAAGCTCCGCGCGGGTCTGTCCGTTGTGACGATGAGCGCGAACCAGAAGCTCTATGATCCTTCCGACATGGCCCGCCGCGCCCGAACGCTTGTCCCCATGGCATCGTACGACATGTGTAGTTAGCCACCCTCCACGGTCGTCCCTTGATCGCCTTGACAATCCCAATTACGCTTCAGACGGCTCGTTTTGGGAATACTTGAACCATTGAGTCCAATCGGTCGTCATATCGCAATGGAGATGAAGCTACTTTGTATCGGAGACGTGGTCGGCGGCCCGGGCCGGCGCGTACTGGTTGACGGAATCGCGGCCTTGAAGGCGCAGAATCAGATCGACTGCGTCGTCGTCAATGCCGAAAACGCGACCGACGGTGCCGGACTCTCCGGGGCCATGTACGAAAAAATCGTGCAGGCCGGTGCGAATCTCATCACGCTGGGCGATCACATCTATCGTCGCAATGACATTATCCCCGTGCTCGAACGAGCGACCAATATCGTCCGGCCCGCGAACATGCCCAGCGGTGCACCGGGAAAAGAATTTGCGATCCATCGAACAGCCGAAGGTCACGCCATCGCCGTCATTTCCGTGCTCGGTCGATTATTCATGAAGACGATGGCGAACTGCCCGTTCGCAGCGCTCGATCGGGCGTTGTCGATGGTTCCGCAGGATGTCAGAATTGTCGTCGTCGATGTACACGCCGAAGCTACCAGCGAGAAAATGGCGATGGGCTGGTATCTTGACGGCCGCGTCAGCGTCGTTTTCGGTACGCACACGCACATTCCGACTGCCGACGAGCAAATCCTGCCCAAGGGTACGGCCTACATCACCGATGTCGGCATGACCGGCCCTTACGACTCTGTCCTTGGCCGCGACAAACACCGCGTGGTCGGCTCGATGATCAGCGGCGTACCTAGCAAGTACGAAGTGGCCGAGGGTGACGCAAGGCTATGCGGCGTGCTGGTTTCGGTCGATGCGGTTTCGGGGAAAGCCTTAACGATAGAACGAATTTGTTGGCGGACCGCGTAAATGGCGAAATTTTGGCAATTCTGGGCGAAAACGACCGACGGCAATCAACAAGAACCATTAGGTGTCATGGAGGAACGAAAATTAAATGAACAGATCGCGAATGCCCTAGCGGCTAGGCCAACAGTTTCGCTGAGAATTGTTCTCGACAACGGCAGCGACGTGACTGATCTCAAGTCATGCGCTGATGTCAGAGTAACTCTTGGCGAACAAGAGCGCGATTTTACATTTCTATCGCAAAGATTTATTGCCCAATTGTTCAAGGGGCCGTTCTCTACCTCTGAATCAGATGAATCAAGCTACATTTACTCAGCGGATAATCCATTGATAATAGACAAAGAGATTAATGGAGAAATAATAGTCAGGGGCATACTTCGTTACTTGCGACAAGAGAGATTGCATTGAAAGAGTCGACTCCAGTCGAATCCCAAGTCGCTTCGCTCCTGCGGGGCTGCGAGCATGTTTACACCGTGGAAGAACTCCGCGCGCGGCTCGCAAGCGGAAAGCGGCTGCGCGTCAAGCTCGGCATGGACCCGACGGCCCCGGACCTGACGCTGGGCCACACAGTTGTTCTGCGGAAGCTGCGGCAGTTTCAGGATTTCGGCCACCTTGCCGTGCTGATCATCGGCGACTACACGGCCCGCATTGGCGACCCGACGGGTCGATCGAAAACCCGGCCCATGCTAACGACTGACGAAATCAAGACCAACGCGACCACGTACATGCAGCAGGCCGGCAAGGTGCTCGACCTTTCGCCTAACAAGCTCGAAGTTCGCTACAACGGCGAATGGCTCGAAAAAATGACCTTCGCCGATGTCGTCAAGCTAATGAGCGAGATGACCGTGGCTCGGATGCTCGAGCGCGACACGTTCGCCAAACGCCAGGCCGAAGGCAAAGAAATTTTTCTGCACGAATTGCTCTATCCGTTAATGCAGGCACGCGACAGTGTTGAAATTCATGCCGATGTCGAGCTCGGCGGCAGTGATCAGACGTTTAACAATCTCTGCGGTCGCGACTTGCAGCGAAATGTCGGCCAGCCGCCGCAGATCGTGATGACCACCCCGCTGCTGGTTGGCACCGACGGCAAAAACAAGATGAGCAAGTCGATGGGCAACTATATCGCCGTCACCGATCCGCCCAGCGAAATGTTCGGCAAGATCATGCGTATTCCCGATGAATTGATGCGCAATTACTTCGAGCTGTTGACCGACGTTCCGGCAGAAATGATCGCCGATTATACGAATCCTGGAACCGGCAATCCGCGCGATGCCAAGGAATTTCTGGCCAAGACGATCATCACACAATATCACTCTACCGCTGATGCTCAGGCCGCCGCCGACGAATTCCGCCGTGTGCATGGCGGCAGCGGCGAGCGAGGATTGCCCGATGACATCCCCGAAGTAGCGGTACCCACCGACAAAATTCGTGATGGCAACATTGCTGTCATCGATTTATTGGTGGATTGCCTTGGCGAAAAATCTCGCGGCGAAGCACGGCGGCTCGTCGCACAACGGGGCGTGAAATTAAATGGAACCGCGCTAGAAGACGCGAACTCGGCGATCCAGGTCAAGACGGGGGACGTACTTCAAAGAGGGAATCGGCGTTTTGTTCGCTTGCGGGTTGGGAATCCGTAGCATCGAGGTCGCTTTCGGCAATTGTCAACGTTAGACTTCTCGCTCGCATGATCTATTTGATTGTTTTCGCAGTCCTCGGATCGTTCGCGCTATCATTGATTGCCACAATTCTCGTTCGCCATTGGGCACGACGAATCGGTTTTGTTGATCGTCCCGGCGGCCACAAGCAACATCATGCGCCGGTCGCACTCGGCGGCGGCATCGCAATTGCGACGTGCATTTGCCTGCCCATACTCGCTGGAACATTCTTTGCCAGATTGTTCCACTCCGCGCCGCCGGTGTGGTTGCCTAGTCTGATCCACACTCACCTCAATGGAATGGCCAGTAAATTCCCGATTGCGCTCGGCATTGTCATCGGTGCGGCCGTCTTGCACGTCATGGGCTTGATCGATGATCGAAAACCGCTGGGCCCTGGAATCAAGTTTCTCGTCGAATATGCAGTGGCATTCGGCATCGCCGGCCCATTCGGCATTCGCGCCGTGGAGTTTCTTCCTGCGCCGCTTTCGATCGGCTTGACCGCAATCTGGCTTGTCCTCATCATCAACGCATTCAACTTCCTTGACAACATGGATGGACTAAGCGCCGGTGTGGCTGCCATTGCCGCGACGACGCTTGGCCTTGCGTCATTGATGGCGGGCCAGGTATTTGTGCCCACCATGGCCTTCGTGACTGTCGGCGTGCTTCTTGGATATCTAGTGTTTAACTTTCCGCCGGCGACGATTTTCATGGGCGACGCAGGGAGTCTTGTAGTTGGCTATACACTCGGCATTCTCACAATTCTCACAACATATTATGAATCAGGAATCAGTCCGACGCCTCTTGGTGTTCTGGTTCCGCCCTTGGTTCTGGCAATACCGCTTTACGACGTGATAAGTGTGGTCATTCATCGAGCGCGACTGCACGTCAGTCCGATTCGCGGCGACCGACGGCATTTTTCGCATCGGCTGGTTCGCCGTGGATTGTCCACTCGATGGGCCGTGCTGACGATTTACCTTGCGACCGCCGCGACAGGCCTGCCTGCGATTCTACTCCCCATCTTGCCCTGGTGGGCGGCGCTACTCCTTTTCATCCAGTGCGTATGTGTCACGTTGATCATATCCATTCTGGAGAGTGCCGGTGGCAAATCCACAGTCGAATGATGCCCAGGATCATTCACTCCAGGCAAAGGCCGGTACATGGCGCATTTTTCTCGGCATCAACTCATCGACACTTTCACTGCTTGGAACGATTCTCCTGGTTACCGCAGCCACAGAGCTTTGGTCGCCGCTTATTCCTGAATATCTCCAGGCAATTCGGCGGCGGTCCGCAACAGGTGACACTTGGGGAATGCTGATTGTCGGCTTTTATGGTATGTACCGAGACGGACTCGAGGCACTGAATTACTATGCGGGCGGCGCGATTGCCGGACGATTCAATACGCGGCGGTCGCTCCTTTTCTTCAACTTCCTTCCGTTGATCGGACTGGCGCTGCTGGCTTTCTGGGATTCAACACTTGCGGTCTTTGTGGCCGTACCATTCGTATTTGCATGGGATAGCATCGCGGGCCCGGCCACCATTACGGTTGTGGGAGAATCGCTCCCGCCCGATCGCCGCACAATGGCCCTCTCGCTGCAGTCGATCTCGCGCCGCCTGTCTCGCATTTTCGCATATTGTGTCAGCGCTCCGCTCATCTGGTGGCTGGGACGGCAAAACGGCGTTCGCGCAGATGCGGTGATCGCGTTTCTCTTTGTCCTTGCCGCAGGAGCGGTCCAGCTACGATTTCAGCATATCGCAAGCAAAGACTCTCAAATGGTCATGCACAAGCCTGGACAATTGTTTAAGCGATTCAATTCGGATCTTCGAAGATTGTTGGCCGCCGATATCTGCGCGAGATGGGCTGAAGGTCTCGCGGGGCCACTCATCATCTTGTATTGCGTTCCCATTCTGGCAGCCGATCCAAGCAAGGGAACGTCTCTTTATCAATCGCTCTTGCTCAACATTCAGGCCATCACAAACATTCTTTTGTACATATTCGTTGGACCGCTAGCGAGCCGCGCGGGATTGGCCAAGAAGCCATACATTGGTCTGACGTTCATATTCTTTGCACTCTTTCCCCTGAGTTTAATCGCATTCGGACTCACATTTGGCACTATTGGATTGGCATTGGCATTTATCATTGGCGGTCTGCGAGAAATCGGTGAACCGGCAAGAAAGGCCATGATCGCAGACCTGGTTCCTAGTGAAGTGCGGACGCAGGCCATCGGACTCTACTGGAGCATGCGAAGCGCCGCGGTCATGTGGGCATCGCCAATTGGCGCGGCGCTCTGGATATTGGGAGAACGCATTGGACCCTCACGCGGCCCGGTCCTTGCATTCGGTGCGGCAGGAGCGATCGGATTGTTGGGGGCACTCTTGTTCTTCGTCAAGTTCGGACGCAAGACCGAATTGCAATCTGTCAATCAACTGTGAGAAATACGCCCGGACGTTCGCAGCGGCACTGCGGTCGTTACACGGCTTCGACGGCTTCAAGAATCATTTCTGCGATATCAAGCTGCGGGACGTTTTCTCGGCCTTTGGACGCCAATCCGTCGGTAAGCATTCGCATACAGAATGGACACGCGGTGGCAACCGCATCAGGTGCCGTCTCCAGCAGTTGCGCGGTTCGCAGGAGATTGACGCGCTCGCCGCCGGGCTCTTCTTCTTTGAACATCTGGGCGCCGCCCGCGCCGCAGCACATCCCTCGATCGCGGGTTTGTGCGGGTTCAAGCACGGTCAGGCCGATGCTGCGTAGTGCGTTTCGAGGAGCATCATAGACCTCGTTGTATCGTCCAAGATAGCAGGAATCATGGAATGCAACTTTTCGATCCAGTTGACGGCTTGGCTTCAGCCGCCCATCCGCGATGAGCCCGGAAAGAAATGTTGAATGGTGCACGACCTGATAGCGTCCGCCGAAGTCCGGGTATTCGTTGAGCAATGTGTTGAAACAATGCGGGCAACTGGTCACGATGGTTTTCTTGTCCGCACCATAGTTATTCAGCACTTCCACGTTGGCCTTCGCGAACATTTGATACAGATATTCATTCCCCGCGCGCCGCGCAGGATCTCCCGTGCATTGTTCCTCCGCGCCAAGAATCGCGAAATCCACGCCGGCTTTTTGCATCAGTTTCGCTGTTGCAATGCTGATTTTCTTGGCCCGCTCGTCGAAGGAAGGCATGCAACCGACCCAAAAAAGCACTCGCGCATCCGGATTCTCCGCCAACGTCATGACACCTAGGTCCGCCGCCCATTGGCCTCGATCGCTTGACGAGAATCCCCACGGATTCGCATTGGATTCCATGCCCCGAAACGCCGACTGCAACTGCGCAGGAAATTCACCACGCTCCTGCACTAGATACCGTCGCATGTCAATGATTTTGTCCACGTATGTAATGAACACCGGACATTCCTGTTCACATGCACGGCATGAAGTACATGCCCAAAGAACTTCAGGATCGATCACGCCGTCCACAAGGTCAATTCGATGACCATTCGCGCCGTTGCAGTCCGTGGCTGCTGCCGGCTCGGCCGACGATTTTCCCTGCTTGTCGGCCACCAAACCCTGTTCATGCTTATACAGGAAATCGCGAAGATCGAGCGCAAAGTGCTTGGGTGAAAGCTTCTTTCCGGTCTTGGTGGCCGGACAATGATCGCTGCATCGCCCGCATTCCGTGCAGGTATAGAAGTCAAGGATGGATTTCCAACTGAATTGCTCGATGCGCCGAATACCCAACGTCTCTTCTCGCTCGAGCTTGCTGTCTATGTCTTGAATCGGCGACAGTCGCCCCGGAGGATGCAAGTTTTGGAAATAGATATTTGGAATCCCCGTAATGATATGGAAATGTTTGGAATATGGGAGAATGTTCAGGAAAATGAGAACTAGGCTCGAGTGGGTCCAAAAGCCAAGATGCATAAGAAACAAATTGGCTTTTCCTGGGAGGCGTGACATAGCCATAGCCGCCGCAGCGCCCGCGGGTTCAAACCACACAAAAGACGCTGCTTCCGGTTCTAGACTACGAATTTCCTTCTGCGTCAGCTCGCGATATGTCGATGCGGGCACACGAAGCGTATGTCCCTGATCTCCTTGCAATTCCGTCCATGCAATCACTTCTCGCTTGTTCGGCTCACCCGGAAACTCTCTCGGGGTGATCGTAACCAATGGCTGCGACGATCGGACATTGAGGGCAATCGAAGCGCCGTCATACAGGATATCCGCAAACATCATCGCGAGGATAATACCAAGGATTACCAACCCCTCGACACTCAGCGTCATGCGTGGAAGCCGCCGAATGATGCGGTAGTAAACAAATACCAACGTCCCAAGTATGACCAGCACGGCGAAAATGTCTTTGAGGACGCAATACAACCGGCCGATCAGATGATCTGAATCGAACCACCAAAACGAGAATCCTGCATCAAAGCCCCTGCCCCAGAGAATGAGCGATCGCAGAAGCAGAACGCCAAAACCCAGGAAAATAAGCATGTGAGCGGCGCCGGCCAGCGGATACCGACTCATCCGCAGTTGTGCAATTGCATATTTGAATGTCCGCCGCAACCGCTCGCCGGGTTGATCAAACCGATTCTCCGCGACGCCGACACGAAGCAGTTTCCAACGTCGCCACGCGGAATACGCGAAGCACCCCCAGCCTGCGACTAAGAGGATGGACATGAAGATTGGAGACAAGAAGAATCACCAAAGATACGAAATATTCGTCCAATGTTACAAGTTACGAGTTACCAATGATATCGAGGATCAAGATCAAACGGAACTTGTAACTGGTAACTCATAACTGCTGTCAATGCGCCCTCATCTTCTTGAGTTCCTCAGTCAGCAATGGCACGAGCGTGAACAAATCACACACACAGCCATACGTCGCTACCTTGAAGATGGGCGCATCTTTTTTCGTGTTAATCGCTACAATCACTTTGCTGCCGCGCATGCCGGCCAGGTGCTGAATCGCGCCGTCAATGCCGCAGGCAATGTACAACTTGGGCGTGATGACCTTGCCCGTCAATCCCACTTGCCGTGTGTGCGGTTGGTAACCGGCATCGCACGCCGCTCGCGACGCGCCCACCGCGCCATCCAAGACCTCCGCCAGCGCGTAAATAATCTTGAAGTTCTCCGCGGTCTTCAGCGCACGGCCGCCGGAAACCACAATGTCGGCCTCGGTGACATCTTTCACACCCGATCCGGTCGCGGCGATCTCCTTGACCGCGATTCGCTTGTCCGAATCTCGAAGGGGCAGCGAAACCGCCTGCACTTCCACGCCCTCATTTGCCCGCGGCGGCGCGGCGCCGTAGGCATTCGTTCGTACGGTCACAATCTGCAGGCGATCCGGCGCGAGCTTGAATTTACCGCTGAATTTTCCGGCATACATGGGTTTACTGACCGTGATGCCATCGCCATCCAGCGAGACTTCGGTGCAGTCAATCGCCAAAGCAGCCCTCGTCCGCGCAGCCACACGAGACGCCAGATCACGCCCCATGAATGTTGTGGGAAACAAAACAACTTTCGGTTTTGAGGCCTCAATCGCCGCACAGACCGCAGTGCAATACGGGAGAACGCGGTACTTCGCCAACTCCGCGTCGTCCACAACATATATTTTCCTTGCCCCGCCGCGCGAGATCGCATCGTTCAAGTCGCCAAGATTCTGCCCAGTGACAACGGCCTCGACGCGCCCACCGGTCTTGCCCGCAAGCTGCTCCGCAAGCGTCAGCAATTGAAATGACGCGGAGTGAATCCGTCCGTCGCGCTGTTCGATGAATACAAGTACGTTCATGCGCTTTTCGCTACTCGCAATTCGATATTATCAAAGGACCTTTGCCTCATCTCGAAGAAATCGCACCAATTCATGGGCCATTTGCGCCGGCTCGCCTTCAATGAATTTGCACTCCGGTCGCGGCGGCGGAGGCGTAACATACGCAATCTGGGCCGACGCCTTATGCGATGCTGAACCCGGAAGTTCCTTCGACGTCAGCACCGTCAGCGGCTTCTTTTTGGCCTTCATCAGATTCGGTAAGGAAGGATATCGCGGCTCGACCAATCCCTTCTCGATCGTCAGCAGTGCCGGCAATGCACCTTCGACGACCTCTTCCGCACCCTCAATTCGACGACGGGCCGTGAACCGCCTGCCGTCAGGCGTGATTTCCAAATTGGTCACGGCCCCCACGTGAGCCAAATCAAGGAACTCAGCCAGCGCAGGCCCGACCGCGCCGGCGTCGAGATCAATGTTGTGCTTGCCGCAGAGCACAAGATCGAACGGCGTCGATTGCTTCGTGACCGCTTCCGCAATTACCGATGCATAGAAAAGTTCATCAAAAGACTCGAAAATCGGATCGCTGAGGTGAATCGCACTATCGGCGCCCATGGCCAGTGCGACGCGAAGTGTCTCGGCCGCCTTCTCCGGCCCCTGCGTCAATGCGATGATCTCGCTCACGTCGCCGCGTTTCTCGCGAAGTTGCACCGCCAATTCGACGCCGAATTCATCAAACGGATCGATCACGTACTTCAGACCGGTGGTGTCAATACCCGTACCATCGGGACGCACCTTGATCGGCACATTCGAATCCGGTACGTGTTTTACAATGGTGAGAATTCTCAAACCAACAACCTCCGACACGTAGTTGAAAACTCCCTGTCAACCAATTCAATGGTAGGCCAACAGGGTGAACGTGCATCGTAGCGGCAAAATCGATGGATTCAAACTCGATGGTTGCCCTGCGACGTCCCTCTTGAAATGGGAAACCTTACCGAGGGTTTGAACGGTCAATCAGGTTAAGCTGCGCAAGGCGGCAAGAATATCACTCGGCTCCATGCGCTTTACGTAGTCGGGATCGACATGGCGGGCATGAATGATGCCATCCGGTGCAACGATATATGTGGCGGGCAGCGGAAGTTCGTAGCTTTGATTGCCATTGGCGCTCGGCAGATCAATCCCCAGCGAACAGTAGAACTCGCGAAGATCGGGCGGAAGCTGAAAGACGATCCCGAAATGGCGCGCGACTTCGTTATGGGAGTCGATCAGCAGCGTGAACGCAATCTGATTCTTGCTCGCGGTCTCGGCCGCCTTCTCGGGAACTTCGGGCGTGATCGCAATCAGCGATGCTCCAAGTGCTTGAATTTCGTCCAGCAACTGCTGGAGTGCGGTCAGCGTCGCGTTTCAGTACCTTCACCAATGCCCGCGATAAAAGCTGATGACCACCGGCCCGTGTGCTCGCACTTCCCGCAATCGAACGCACTGACCGCTCACATCGGGAAGCTCGAAATCCGGTGCTCGATCGCCCTGTTTCAACGCCCGCTCGATCAGCCCGGACGCGGAAATCTCATCCCGAACTCGGTAAAGGATCGCCCGCTTCTCCGCAGGCCAGCGACCCCACGAGGCCTCACGCATTCGCTCCAATTCGTCGTTCAACGACATGGTTCAAATATCATCCTCAACAATCATAATTTGTCCAGTCATTGCATCTTCAACGTGATGCCATTAGCGTCCCACGAAAATGTGCTGCTTCTTCATCGCGTTTCGTCGGATCGTGTCGTGGCTTGCCGTATGTGTCATTGCGGCCGCAAACGCCTCATGCGCGAATCGTGGAAGCATCAGCGCAGTCGCCCTGAATACTCGCCAATTACCCGCGACCGGCCCGCTAATCACCACGCTTCATCCGCGCGAAGGCTGGTATTTCGTGAACGAAAAAAACGAGCTTTGCATCGCCATACACGGTCGACATGTTTCGATTCTCGGCAAATTATTTGAGTCTGATTTTGTTGTAACGATGGCCCTGTCGGGTGTTCCGGCCGACACCTCCCGCGATTATCAATTGGGTCGCGGCGGCGTCCGCATGAAATTCGACCAGGGACTGAACCATACGCGGGCGGCCTCGCAAAACGGAATCGTCACTGTCACCGATTACGGGAAACGTGATTTGCGAATTCGCTTTCGCGTCGTTGCAACGCTTCAGTCGTTCAACATCCTCACCGGCTGGGGCGGCAATACCACGGTCCTTTACGTCGGCGAGATTCGTGCATCGAAAAACCACGAGAAGTGCGAAAGATTGTTTGCTCGAACTGAAGATGTCATTCCCGTGGGGCCGGCCAAATCAGGCACGAAGAAATCAGATTGAATAATCCGGCATGATTTCTGCGTCGTCGGTGTTCGGTCGCGCCGTGCGGCGTGTAGCAACGGTTTCCGGCGTCGAAACGGCTCGACCGTCCGTTCCGCCCTTTGTTTTCAGCCGCAATTCCGGCGGCGTAAAGCTCACCACCGAATTCGGCGGAACGCTTGAAGTGACAAATACCGACCCGCCGATCGTCGATCCTTCGCCAATCACCGTTTCGCCGCCAAGAATAATCGCGTTCGCGTAGATTGTGACGTTGTCGCGGACCGTAGGGTGCCGCTTCGTGGCACGAATCACCCGACCTCGCTCGTCCTTCGGAATCGAGAGCGCCCCGAGCGTCACTCCCTGATAAACTTTGACGTTCGCGCCGATCTCGGCCGTCTCGCCGATCACAACTCCCGTGCCGTGGTCGATAAAGAAGCTCCGCCCGATCTTCGCCCCCGGATGAATATCGATCCCCGTCTGCGAATGCACCCATTCCGACATAATTCGCGGCATCAGCGGCACGCCGCGCTGATACAACGCATGAGCCAACCGCTGCACGCTGATCGCCAACAAACCCGGATAGGCGAGAATGACTTCGTCGCAGTTTAGCGCCGCCGGGTCACCGTCAAAAGCGGCCTGCACGTCCGTGGCAAGGATTTCACGGATTGCCGGCAAGTTCTCCAAGAATGATAAAGTCAGTTCTCGTGCCCGCTGCTCGGAAGGTCTCTCCGCGCTGCTCGGATGATTCGATTTGGCGTCCTCATCCGCATAGCACTGGCAAAGGTAGATTTGCCGGAATGCGGCCTCACCGATTCGCGGCAGCAGATCACCGACGTGAAACGCCACGTTGTGCTGCGTCAAATGCTGGCGGCCGATAAAGCCGGGATAGAGCAGTTCAAGAAGGTCGCGCACGAGTTGAATGATCTCGCCGCGATTCGGCAGGTAGACTCGATCGATGTGCTGAGTGCGGGCATCACATCGATAGCTGGCCACCATCCGCTCGACCAGCGCGCCCAGCTTCGCTCCGATGATGAAATCTTCAGGCATCGCCCATCCCTAGGCCCGTGCCCGTGACGAAAGCAGTTTTTTCACGAGCTGCACGAGAGCCGCCCGATCAATCGGCTTGGAAATGTAATCATCCGTCCCGCACTCGGCCGCCCGCTCCACATCGCTCGGCTCATTCAACGCCGTCACCATGATCACCACGATGTCGCGCGTCCTCGGATCGCTTTTGATCCGCTTGCACACCTCAAAGCCGCTCATTTTCGGCATCATGATGTCCAGCAGAATCAAGTCCGGCGATTCGCTCTTGACCTTCTCCATCGCCTCCAGCCCGTTCACGGCCGTCAGCACCTTCACACCGGCCAGGTCTTCCATGTAGATGCAAAGCAACTCCAAGTTTTGCGCATTGTCATCGACGATGAGTACTTTTTGTTCGGATGTCGTTGAGCCGGTCGGTGTCACAGAGTCCTCCTTCAATCCGCGCGATTCCGCACTGATCTAGGGAACATTCTATTATCGTAGTCTGGATTGGGAAAGTGATGGAAACGTCAGAGTTTTAACGTGCGCTTTCGAATGACGACCACCCCGCTGATTGCGATCACAGCCCCCAGAAGCGACTGGCCGATGATGCCGATTGCGGGCACCGGACCCGCCATGCACAAATCGCCGCCGATCGTTTGGTCCTGACCGTCAAACGAAACCGTGCCCGCAAAGCACTTTCCACTTGAAGACCCGCTCGGCGCGGTCACGTCATAATGCACGCTACCCGGCACCGACGGCGCGAAGAACGGCCCCCACTTCACCAATCCGTTCTGTGCATCAAACGAACCGCTGTCGCTGATGTTCGAAACCGCCCAGCCCGTCGGCGGCCGATCCTGCACGCCCGCCACAGTCAATCCGCCCGGAGCGTTCAGTGTAATCGTCACCGTAAACGTCGCTCCGGCGTTGTAGGTGCCAGGCAGAGCGCGCGAAGGCAACTGGGCCGCAGCCGTTGACCATGCGGCGTTCGCCAACACAACCACTGCCAGCCGCAACGAACGATCGCTGGAAAACCGCCATCGACTTCCCATTCGCGACCTTTAGCGCTGCATCTGCACGACCTGATTCGCGCCATCGAACGACGCCGTGCCTCGGAAGCCGGAAACCGAAGGAATCGGCGTCGGCCGGCCTGTCTTTCCCGTCGTCCGCCCAACCTGCGTCGTCGCTGTAAGCGTGACCGTGCGTGACGTATTGTCCATGAACGGACCCCACTTCACCTTCGCATGCGCCGCATCGAACTGCGCCCCGTCGCTCATCGAGGTCACAGACCAGCCCGCAGGGATGGCAACTTCCAAAGCATTCGCAAGCGTGCCGGCCGACGGCTCAATCGAAATCTGCATCTTGGCTTCCCATAGATTGCTTCGGCGCGGACCGGGGGAAAGGTGGATGCTCGCGGTGGCCGAACCGGTATCGCCGCTCGGCGCGCCCGAATTCGCCGTCGGAGCATTGCAGCATTGTGGTCCGCCGATTGTTGGGTCGCAGGAATCAGGCACCCAGTTGCTCTGCATCGCATTCCAGCAATAGCACTCGCCGTTTCGCCATAGATACGCCGCTCGCGTCATGCCCGAAAGATCGTCGTTGCACCCGTGCATCCACGCGCAGGCGTAGCTGATCAACTCGCACAGCGTCACATTGCCGTCGTTAAATACGTCCGCGTTGCAACTTGCGCTCGGACAATTCCCGCACGGTGGCTGCGGCTGATCCGCCGCGATCGCCGGACAACATGAAATATGGATGCATGTGTCTCCGCAAATCGGCTGATTCGACCCGTCAATCGAAATCGTGCCGTTGAAGCACACGCTCGCGTTCGTCAAATCCAGCGGCATCACGTCATAACTCACCTGCGGCGGGAATGGCGCAAAAAACGGCCCCCATTTGATCTTTCCGTATTGATTGTCATACACGCCGCCGTTGCTGATGTTCATCGGGTGCCAGCCGAGGGGCAGGATTTCTTCGAGTGTCACAGCGCTGGCAGTATTCGGAATGGCCAGATGAATCGTGACGCCGCGCGGATGTCCGGGGCAATACGTCAAGTCCGGACCGCGCAGGTCCCGCGTCGCAGCACATTTCGGCTGGCACGGCCCGACATGATCCACCGACATTCCCGCTCGATCGGCCTCGCATTGGCTCGAATACGTCACCCCGTCGCAACCGCACACCGGGTCGTAGATAGTCGGGCACGCCTGCGGTTTCGGCACGCAAACGCCCTGGAAATCGCAACAGCATTCACCGACCGGCAGCTTACAGAACTCCGCCGGATTCGAGCATGGAATCCCCGCAAATCCGCCGCATGTCTGCCCGTTCTCCGGATCGGACACCACGTGCAGCTTGCTCCCCGCGCAGATGCCGTACAGGTTTTCCTGCGGAACAATGATGTCGAAATGTGGAAAACCGCCTCCGCCGATCACCATCCCGCTGTCGAATCGCGTCGGACCTGTGTTGCTGAGATTCAAGTCGAGAATCATCCGCTGTTGAACGGCGACCTCGCCGCCGGTTCGGAAGACGCCCGCTCCGTCCATTGTCACCGCGTCGTACACATTCGTGGCGATCGCGGCCCAGTGAATGTCCACCAGCGCGAAATCGCGAAACAGCGGATTCGCAATCAGTGGCACCAGCCCGAATGAGCCTCGCATCGGTCGCTCCGGCTGAATGATGCAATCACAAATCCCGAAGCAGCCGTATTGATAGGTCGCGCCGTTGCTCAGATCGTAATGCGTGATGTCCGACGCCGGCACGGGACCCGCGTCGATGTGAATCACGCGGTCCCAACAGTACACGCCGTTGATCGACACAGTGATTGCGATCCCCAAGTTCTCACTTCGCACGACCCATTCGCTGTCGAAATGCTGCGGCGGGTCGTCGCGGACGCGCAGGTCAAGCTCCATGCGCTCCTGAATCACGTTGATCGCGTTCGGGGAGCCGATGCTGAACTTGCCCGCGCCGACGATGCGGAAATTCGGATTCAGGCTCAGATCGATGAAATTGACGTCGCTCACCGAGTACGAGTGAATTCCATTCGTTTGCCCCGCGTAAGCAAGGCGAAACGTACCCTCCAGCCCGGCCTGATCCATCAGCGGGCACATGCACGGTGGAAAGCAGCCTTCCTGATAGCTCGATTGCGGCCCAAGCCGGAATATGGCCCCTGCGTTTCCGACATTCAGCGGATCCGCCGATGCCACTTTGGCCAACACCATGAATCCAACAACTACGACTCCGATTTGTACGCTCCAACGCAAATGTACACTTGAAATTTGATTGTGTGGTGTCATGGCTGTATCTCCATACCCTTGTGACTCTGTCGCCCCGTCACATCGATTGATAGTGGGGAAATGCAGGCTGCATTTTATCGCGCGGGGTTTTCGGGCGTCAATTGGACTTGGAGAAAAGGCCACCACCAATTTTCGGCCCATGAAAAAGCACCTGCGGGTGGCGTTCCCGCAGGTGCGTATACTTGTGAGGAATTTAGCGGTCTACTCTTGCTCAGAGCGACCAGATGTTCCCGATTTACAGCCTGTCTTTTTAAACCCCACGTCTGCAAATCGGATCCGGCCAGTTCGAGCAAGCAAGTCTCAATGGCCGAACGCCTGCCTTCAGCCGGCAATCCGGCGACGGAGAAGACCAAACGCACCAATCAGCATGAGGCCGATCGAAGCCGGCTCGGGTACAACCGTAAATGAACCAGTTCCTTCGATGAACTCGGTCACGCCTTGACGGTTAATTGAAGACGTCCCACCGTCAGCATCAGAGCTGATAAAAATGCTGTAGTCGCCGAGAGGAAGCGCGGCTGTAGCCAATGTAATCGTTCCTACGTCGATCGAGCTGCCAAAAGCACCTGCTGTTGATGCGGCGCCTGAAACATACAAGTCATTCGCCCTTATGCCCAGACCCACGGGCAAGCCGGCAACCAAGTTTGTGGGCGCATCCGCATAAAGAGTAAAGGCGTTTGCCGCCGTCTTGAAAGCACCGGAATACGCAAACGTAAATGGGACATCGGAATTTAAAACGAGGTCAGCGCCATCGAAGTTCTGAAGTTGTTGCGCCGAAACCGTCAATTCCATCGTGACCGTCGGAGTTCCCTGCTGCACATCGGGTTGCGGAGACGGTGTAAACGTCGCAATTCCCGCAAACGCACTTGAACCCACCATCGCCACTACCGCCAAACTAACCGCCGCCACTTTCCTCATTGGATCAATCTCCTTTTCTTACCACAGCCCCCTGAAAATCACGATCCGGGTCAAACCCAGACCAACACTTTACTCGATTGTGAATTCTCTTGCAAGCCCGATTTTCCGCTTGCCCTACTTTATATGGCCTTGAACACTCCCAGGGCCATTTCTAAGCATTATTACAAATCAGTGCCCACACGGCTTTGGCACCGCGAGCGAAGGCACTTTCGGATACACTATGCCCGCGTCATTCGTCTGAATCTTCAGGTCGCCGTTGACGTCCTCGCGGCGGTTATCGCCGCAGTTAGCCACGCACGGAACCTTTGGATACACCGCACCGGCGTCGTTCGTCTGAACCTTGCCGTCATCGTTTACGTCGCCGACCTGCAGAACGAACTGCGCATTGGGAGTACCCACGACCGTAGGTCCGCCACCAAACGCGTCGACATTTGACCAGCCTGCGCTGGAAACTTCATACCATTTTCGGTGAACGAGTGTGGTTGCACTTTCCTGAATTGTCAGCGTCATGTTATCCAGGGTACAAACGCCCAGATCGCCCGGGACGTTTTGCGTGCAATCAGCGTTGTGGCCACACAGTTTGCCAGCTCTTGCACCACCTGTGCAGATTCCACCCAGTGCAAAGGTAAAGTTACCGCTGGTTAAGCTGGCATTGAAAGTACCGCAGGTTGGATTTGTGCCCGTCATTTCGCGGACAAGAATGTCCGAGGAAACCGGAAGAGCGTTGATGACGCCACTGAATCGTAACCGTATGATGTTCTTCGCACTTCTCCACAAACTGTGTCCCGAAGTCGGATCAGAGGAAACGAGATGCACATTGACGCCGCCATCGCAAATTGTAGCAACATGGATCGTCCCTGTACCTCCCGTTAGGTCTGTCGGAGCACGAAGCTTGGTAACGGGGTCAGCCGGTGCGGGAGCATCCGGGCCGAATCCATAGCGAACATCGCCGCCGCCCAAATCCGGGTTCGCCTGCGCGGCGTCAATCACATTGAGTGCATAGTCATTTGCCGCCAACCCCGAAAGCGAAATCGTCACACGGGCAACCGTGACCGCAGTGCCGTCGCCTTTGAGCAGAACCTGGTCCGTTGTATTCGTTCCCAAGTTCGCGGGATTCGTGAAATAATACGTTCGCGACATCAAAGACGAACGCGCCTTGCCGAGACAGGAATTTAGCGCGCCGCCGCAATCTGCATCCGCCGTGCAATACTTGCCGGGATTTGGGCTCGTCGAAGCGCACATCGGAACTTCAAGGAAGTGGCCTTGCCCGCAGGTTGCATCCGTCGAGTTAACGCAACTTCCGGTTCCGGTAAACAGCCATCCGAAAATGTCCGGATTACCACCAGCCAAGTGCGTGAGCGGGAAGCTCAAGCGGCCTTTCATATTCGAATCGTTCGTTGCAAAATCAAGCTGCGTGAAACGAAGATAGTGATCTGCGCCTACCGGTGACTGGTGCAGTTTGATATCAACAGTCGCGGTAGTGTCCACTCCTGCAACATAACAAGCCTTGTCAGGCACAACATCAACTACCGCGCCGGCACGAACAACAGTCGCCAGGCACATGAATGAACTAAATGCTAGCCCCCGTCTAAGCATTACCTCTACCTCCTCGCTACAGAAACCATCGATCCCTGAATTTTCATCAAGGGGTAAGGGCGCCCGGTCGTCCGAGACTTACTATCCCCTCGCATATACTTTCGATATAACGCTGGCTGAATCTCAGCCTGTAAGGCCGAGTCCACCCCAATTGGCACGCCGACAACCCCTAACTTCCTAACAAGACCCCGTGCGTCGGCATTGACAACTCACGACGCTAATTTAAGCGGGCGGGTGGCAGCGAGTCAAGCACTTCGTTCCACGAATTCCAACAATTCTTTTGAGACGTTGCCACATTTCGCTCGCAAACTTCGCTGTTATGTATAGTCCAGTAGGCCGCGTAATTCCAGTGGATTGTGGAAATCATCCGAAGATTCGTGCATTATCGGACTAATCGCACACAGCCGCCGCGATGCCTAGCGGTTCCGTCGCGTGACGTCCGAGAGTTCCATGAGTTGCCCGCAAAGTTTCTTCAATTCCGTGAGCGGAAGCACGGTGGCCGCATCGCTTTTTGCGTGCGCGGGATCGTCGTGAACCTCCATGAAGATCGCGTCGGCCCCTGCCGCGACGGCCGCAGCGGCGAGAGTGCCGATAAACTGTCGCTCGCCGCCGCTTTGCGTTCCAGCGCCGCCGGGCTGCTGACAACTGTGCGTCGCATCGAACACGACCGGTGCAAATTTTTGCATGCGTGGAATCGACGTCATGTCATTCACGAGTCGGTTGTATCCAAAAAATGTTCCTCGCTCGGTGAATAAGAAATTCTCGCAGCCCGCTTCGAGCAACTTCGACAAAACATTGCCCATTTCTTCCGGCGACAGGAATTGACCCTTTTTCACGTTGACGCATTTCCTCGTTCGTGCGGCCGCAATGATGAGATCGGTTTGACGGCACAAAAATGCCGGGATTTGCACACAATCAAGCACTTTTCCGGCAGGCTCCGCTTGCGATGTTTCGTGAATATCCGACAAGACGGGAACGTCGAATTTCTCGCGCACCTCGCCAAGAATTGCAAGACCTTCTTTCAAGCCGGGTCCGCGAAAACTATTGATGCTCGAACGATTGGCCTTATCGAAACTCGCCTTGAAAACGAACGGCATCCTCAGATCGCCGCAGATATCGCGAATCGCCTCGGCCATTCGCAGGGTGTGCTCGCGCGACTCGATGACGCACGGTCCGGCGATGAGCGCGAGCGGATTCCCCGAGCCAATCTGCACCGCGCCAATTCGTGCGATTCGTTCTGCACCGTTCTTTTCATTTCTCCGGGACATCATGCCACAAAGTCTAATCGTCGTTTGCCACGCATCCAACCCTGACTTTGACACATTCCGGTTGTAACTGTCGAATAGCAGGTCGAACGTCCTGCTGAGCGACAGGGACGCATCTCGCTTGAAACGAGGAAGACTAGAAAATGACGAAATCCGCAAAAGGCCCCGCCCCAGTATTTTCTGAACGCCTAAGAGCCTGTCGCCGCGAATTGAAAGCGTGCAAGGCCGATGCATTTCTGCTGCTGAATGACAAGGATTACTATTATTTGACCGGCTTCACGCCGGATGAATCGGGCGTACTGATCACACAAGCCCAAGTCCATTTGCTCACTGACACACGATTCACGCAGGAAATCAAGCACGATGCGCCGTGGGCGCGGGCGTGGCTTCGGAAAGGACTTTTGATCGAAGAGGTCGCAAACGCGTGCGAGGAATTGGGCGTGCGCAGGCTCGCAGTTCAGCCTGACCATTTGACCATCGGCCAGCGCAACGAAATCCAAAAGCGCTCAAAAAAACTGCGAATCGTTTCGGCCCCGCCGATCGTCTCGAAGTTGCGAAAATTCAAAGGCGACGCCGATCTCGCCGCCATGACCAAGGCTATGCGCATCGCCGAAGATGCGTTTGTCGCAACTCGTGAAACGATTCGCGCCGGTCAGACGGAATTGGAAATGGCCGCGCGCATCGAATACGAAATGAAACGTCGCGGTGCCCAGTCGCCGGCATTTCCCACGATTTGCGCCGAGGGTCCGAATGCGGCAGTTCCCCATGCGCGACCGGGGAATCGCAAGGCGAAGAAAGGCAGTGCCATTCTTTTTGACTGGGGTGCGCGGTTCGCGGGCTACTGCAGCGATTTGACCCGCGTGCTTTTCGTCGATACCATCCCGCCGAAAATCGGCGAAGTTTACAGAATCGTGCTTGAGGCCCAGTTGGCGGGCATTCAAGCCGTCAAACCGGGCCGACGGATGTGTGACGTGGACGCGGTGTCGCGCGGAATCATCAAGACGGCCGGATACGGCGAGCAATTCGGCCACGGATTGGGCCACGGACTGGGGCTCGATGTGCATGAGTCGCCGTCATTAAGCTGGCGATCCAAGGAGGAATTGCAGCCGGGAATGGTTGTCACCGTTGAACCAGGGATCTATCTCCCGGGCGTCGGCGGTGTCAGAATCGAAGATGATGTGCTGGTCACAGAGCGCGGCATGAAGGTCTTATCACGTTTGGATAAGTCATTGGCTGGCACCATTATTTAAGAATTGTCAGGCCCGCTCCGACGGGTCTTTATCCGTGCTAGAAATCGAAAAGATACGTGAACTCGTCGAGATGATGGTCAAGAATGACCTTGTCGAGCTTTCGCTGCGCAATGGCGACGTTGAGGTCAATCTGCGGCGACCGAATCCGGTAGGGACCACGATCACAACATTGCCCACGATGACGGCTATTCCCGCGGGCTTGCCTCTACCCATTCCAAGTACTCCGCACGCGACGGCTCCACCGCAGCCGGCCGAAGTCGTTGACGTTGAATATCACGAAATCCGGTCACCGATGGTGGGAACTTTCTATGCAGGCCCCGACCCGGACTCGCCGCCCTTTGTCACCATCGGCAAGGGCGTCAGCCCCTCTACCGTCGTATGCGTACTTGAAGCAATGAAAGTGTTTAGTGAGATCAAGGCCGAAACATCGGGCGTGATCGATCGCGTGTTGGTGAAGGACGGCGACGCCGTGGAATACGGACAACCGCTCTTTCTTGTGCGTCCGGGTTAGAAAACCTTTGACAAGCGATAACGTAATGTGGGACCGACGTTTTTGTCGGTCGCCCTCCGAAGACATGGGCTAGTTGACCGACTGGAAAGTCCGTCCCACATTTTCTGCAAGATCAACGATCGAATGTTTCGCCGAATCCTCATAGCCAATCGCGGTGAAATCGCATTGCGAATCATCCGCGCCTGCCGCGAACTCAATATTGAAACCGTTTGCGTGTTCTCCGAAGAAGACCGCGAATCGGCGTATTTGCGACTGGCCGACCGCGCTATCTGCATCGGCGGTCCGGCCCCACGAGAAAGCTATCTGAAGAGCGATCGCATCATCGCTGCGGCGGAAGTGTCCGGGGCCGATGCCCTCCACCCCGGTTACGGCTTTCTTTCTGAAAACGCGGCATTTGCCGAGAAATGCCGGGCCTGTCAAATCGCGTTCATCGGTCCAAGCGTCGATGCGATGCGTTTGCTCGGCGATAAGGCTTCTGCTCGAACGGTCGCGAAAAAAGCGAAAGTCCCTGTTGTGCCCGGCAGCGAAGGCGTGCTCGATGATGATAACGAAACGCTTCGCATCGCGGAGCAAATCGGTTTTCCGCTGATGATCAAGGCCAGCGGCGGCGGCGGCGGGCGCGGGATGCGAATCGTCCACGACAAGACCGATCTGATTGTGTCGCTCAAACAGGCACGTCAGGAGGCCGGTGCCGCATTCAATAATGCCGACGTCTATGTGGAAAAATACATCGAACGCCCGCGGCACGTCGAAGTGCAGATCATGGGCGACCAGCACGGCAACGTGATCCATCTGGGTGAGCGCGATTGTACGCTCCAGCGGCGATACCAGAAATTGGTCGAGGAATCGCCTTCCCCCGCGATTGAATCTCGAACCCGAAGTGACCTTTGCGCCGCGGCGGTGAAGCTTGCCAAGGCCGCGAACTATGACAGCGCGGGAACGTGCGAGTTTCTCGTCGATTCGAAAGGCCGGTTTTACTTCATCGAGGTCAATGCCCGCATCCAGGTCGAACATCCAGTGACAGAGGCCGTCACTGAGATCGATCTCATCAAAACGCAAATTCAATGTGCGGCCGGCGAGGAATTGGAATTTACTCAAAAGACGGTTCGGTTTCAGGGTCACGCCATCGAGTGCCGTATCAACGCCGAAGACCCGTCCGAAAAGTTCCGACCCTGCGCGGGTATCATTGAGAGATTCATCCCGCCGGGTGGACCCGGCGTCCGCGTCGACACGCATGGCTATGCGGGCTTTCGACTCTCTCCTAAATACGATTCGCTGCTTGCCAAGGTCATCGTCCATCAGCCGACACGTCCGGAAGCGATACGTTGCATGTTGCGCTGTCTGAACGAATTCGTGATCGAGCCTCTCCGAACCACATTGCCCTTCTTGCGCAAAGTCCTCGCCCACCCAGATTTCATGGAGAGCAACATCGACACGGGGTTCGTTGAACGGACGTTTTAGCAAAGACCGGCAGTTGTTGTGTGAATTTCTAACTTGTGGTTGAAAGTCGAAGATCCGCTTGGCAGAAGTGACCCCGCCTGGCACGCCCTCGAATCCACATTGCCTTGTGACAATAGAGTGACACGGCCGACAATTTGCGAAGATCGCCTTATATTCTCCCACTTTATCCTGGGTTACAATACGAGACGTTCGAGAGTCAGTTGATATCCGATTTCAAAAACTTGCATGTGGGAGATTTGGCGTGCAACAAATGAGCTTCAGTCAGACCCAGGCAGTCTTGAAGGCCTTGGAATTTGCGATTGCAAAGGGCGGATTTGGAAACAATGCCAAGCTCAAGAAGACCGCGCAGACGCTTGTCAAGAACATGAGGAGCAATGAATCGCTCAGCGGGCGACATGAGAAACTAATCGGCCTGCTCCGGAAGGGTGCGACGATCAGCGAGATGATCAAGGCCACCGCGTCCTCGCGAAGAACGATCTTCCGTTACTTGAATCAATTTGAGGACGCCGGGCTGGACATCAAGCTGGTCGATGGCAAGTACCGTCTGGCAGGCTGACGAATCGAGCCGGCGAGTTCGACCGAGTCAACCACGGTGGCACTCCGAGTTGAATCAGAAACCTAGCCGAGTCTGTCCGTATGAATACCGAAGCGGACTCAGTTCATTCGAATCTCTTTTCCCGGGTTCGATCGAATGCACAGACATTCATCGCGATTGCGTTGCTTGTCGCAGTGGTGTTCATTGCTACCTATCCAAAGCTGACACCTGGAGTTTGTTCGGAAGATTCAGGTGACTTGCAGCTCGCGGCCGCAACGTTTGGCATCATGCACCCGCCGGGCTACCCGATTTATGCATCTATCGCCTGGCCTGCGACGCTCCTCTACAAAAGCAATCCTGCCCGCGCCGTCACTATTTTTTGTTTGCTGTTTGGCTGCGTCGCACTAAGCCTCGGTATGCTGATTCAAGTTCGATTGGGAGTAAATCCGTGGATCGCGTGCGCGATGATGATGCTCTTCTCCGCGCACAGCCGCATTTGGATTAATCTCTTCGCACCCGAGGTATATATTCTGTCACTGGGTTTTCTTGCCGCCGCGGTGTACGCGATGCTTTGTTTTTCCCGTTCAGGCTCGCGCAGGCAGCTCATTGTCAGCGCGATGACGCTGGGAGTGGCCGTGGCGAGTCGCCCGCCCCTTATCTTGGCGATTCCTTTTTTCATCGCGGCTTGGTGGTTCGCTGAGAGAAAATTCAAGAGCAGATTACGAATACGAATTCGCAATCTTGGACTTTCCGTTATCGCAGTATGCCTGCCGGAATTCTACGCGACTGCATATCTGTTCATACGCGATACGCCATCGAACCCACACAATTTCATCGATGAGCAAATCGAAATATTTGACTTGCCAAAGTCAAGCGGCGGCGTTGGCGCCAGAATCGAACGAGTATATTGGGAAGCGAGTGCCAAACTTTTTCATAAATTCGTTGGCGATGAATTTTCAGATGTCCAGTCCGGAAGAGATCGATGGCTTCAGAGATTCCACACGCTTCGCTCGAAAGCGCGATGGACCGAAAGAGAGATCTTTAATTCCGTCGCCCTTCTGGGATACAGTGAATTCCCTGAAGACCTAGTCTGCGAGCTTTCTTTGATGGTCCTTACTGCGGTAGGCATGGTCTTTACATTCCAGATTTTCGCGCCTGCGGGCACCACACTTCTCGGGGTGGCGACTGCGTCACTGATCTACGTTCTCCAGTATCGCGTTCACGGTCAGGCCGCAGATTTATTGCCATTGGTCTTCGTAAGCGCCATTTGGCTTGGTGTGGTAACCGTCAAACTTCACATTGAGCGATGGGACAGGTTTGCTTCTGTCTTGCCAATTGCTATCGCTATTATAGTTGCGGTTTGGACATTTTATGATTCGCCTTTTCGTCTCAGTGGGGCGACATCGCGCGACGCCACGTCGTTCATCAACGAAATCGACGTGGGAACCCTTCCGAAGGATGCGGTCATCATCACGACGTGGGCTGACATGGTGCCACTGAAATATGCGACCATGTTCATTTCTCCCAGACCTGATATTTCCGTGATTCCCACAGCCATGGATGATCGATGGATTCCAGTGAGCAAGAAGTTTTCCGGCCGGCCAATTTTTCTTGAAGACATTTATCCCAATGTCAAGCGTTGTCGCACGACTCCATTTCGCTCATTGTTGTTGCTGGATCCTGAATCGTGTCCGGATCAAGGGTCTTAATGAAATGCCTTATTCTTGCTCAACTGCGCGCAAGCACATACTGAATTTCCACCGGCTCGCCGGCTCGAGAATCTAGTGACAACAAAGGATCGCACATTGGCAAGGCAAGATCTACCATCAATGAAACCCAATCGCGCTTCACCTCACTTCGGGTGATTGGTGCAACGGAGTTTGCGAGTCGAATAAGCATTGGAGCGATTGGACGCAGGCCAACGTCCCAAAGCCTGGCATGGGTTGTTGTCGCGAGAGGCTTTTGTGACTTAATGACCAAACCCGCATGCTGAAATCTCTGTTCCCATGCGGCCTCATCGCACAGCGTAATCCAGTTGTCCAGCCGATCACAGGTGATGACATCCAGGAACTTGTTTCCGAGCACGCGGCGTAACCCATTCAAATTGCATTTTCTCATAGTGTTAAGCTTTACGTGCAAGACGGCGACACCGCCTGGTCGCAGCACTCGCGCGATTTCACTTAGAAGTTGATCGACCTCGCGTACCCAGTACGCGGAGTTGCAGTAAATTGTCTGTAGGGATTCATTGGCGAAAGGCAGTAGCTGATTGCAGTCGTGCAGCATCGTTCGCTCGTAGAATCGAAGCCGTGCGGCCTTTTCAAGAAGCGTTTCCTTGAGGTCCGTGCCCACGTCGATGAGGAAATCCGGTCGCGTCAGCACCTTCGGAGCGTAGGCGTCAGAAATGCAATCGAACATGTCGCGTCGGGCCGAGCGAAGGTCGCACGGTGTTGCATTCTCCACGTCCCCCATCGTGACACAAAAAACGTCGAACGACGGATCGAGCGAGCCGCCCGCGTGAATAAAGCTAAAAATGCCGTCGCCGCAGCAGAAATCGGCGGAAGGACCAACCATCGGAACCTCGCTCAAGGCTTCGCTGCGAAGTGTCATCCACATGGCGTTTTCGGGTCGCAGCCAATAAGCGCTCAAATATCGCTTCAGACGCTCGTCGCGATTGAAGTGCGCAGACGCGATCTGTTCGATCGCTCGAACACGTCCGCCCGGCGGAATTCTCCGAGTAGCTACACTCCGCAACATGTCTTGCTTTCCGAAACGAGCGGAATTGAAATGGTGTCAATGCGCGGTATTCGAAGCGGGTCGGCATTCTGTGCGGCCCATTGCTTCTCGGTCGTAAACGCCTGAACAAACCCCGCCCGGGCTATTGCTTCACTTGCCGCGGACGTCACGTCGCCGAATGGATACGAAAACGGCCTTGCATCCGCGCCGAGCCCATCGCGCAATACGCTCGCCACCCGAAATGCGTCGTTTCGGCACTCTTCCACAGAGAATCGCGAATACGGCTCGTGATCGAAGCCGTGGCCGCCGATCGTGTGCCCCATCGACTGCATTTCCACAAGCGATTTCCATCCCAGATACCAATGATCCGACCATCGCGCGGCCGATCCCACGTGTCGTTCAAAAAGTCGTTCGATCATTCGATTTCGAGCATCAATCGGCAAGCGCCACGTGATCAAATGTTTGAGCCGCGCCAATTCCGGGGATTCATACCCATAGATTCGCAGGGCGTCCGAATCCTCATTCTCGTTGTCGTATCGACCCTCCGCCGATTGCAAGTCTGCATCCTGAGCGATCTCACGCTGCAGCTCGTCGGAAAGTCCGTCGACGCCCAGCAGGTTCAACAACAAATGAACCGCATGCGCCGATAGCATCTGACGTCGAGCGAGAATCGTTCCGGGAACGAAAAACACGCTGCGCAATCCACGATCCTGCAAAATGGGCACAACGGATTCGGCATGGTCGGCCAGCCCGTCGTCAAAGGTCAATAGAAAGCACCGATGCGGCGCGCTCCAGCGCCCCTGGGTCCATGCGTAAAATTTTGGCCAGTCGATCGGTTCGTAGTTTCGCGACAGAGCGTCAATCTGCTCTGCAATCGCGGCCCGCGTCAGTCCGCGAATTCCACATGGTTCGCCCGATGCAGGCTGGTCGATTTGCGGCGCAACATCATGCACATAGTGGTACATCACAACCAGGCATCGCGACGAGTGATCGCGAGAAATTTGCTCTTCCAGTTTGGGGACAAGACCTCCGCCCTTGATTAGGGGGGAAATAGGGAGGTCGCAATTGCGTGTGGAAACAGTCCCCTGCCCCCTCCTTGGCAAAGAGGAGGAATCTGGTGCATCGGTGCACCTCGAAGCGTCCGTAGAATCCATACCCCGATTTATCGGTTCGCGGCGACAGAAGCTGGACGCGATATCCGCAGCGGCAGGCTGAATTTATTCGGCAAATAATCCGGCCGCCTCGCCAATCGACTCCGAGAGCGTCGGGTGCGGATGGATCATCTTCGTCAGATCGTAGGCCACCGCGCCCATCTCAATCGCCAGCACGCCTTCGGAAATCATCTCACCGACATGCGGTCCGGTCATACCCACGCCGAGCACACGCTGCGTGGATTTTTCGAGAATGATCTTCGTGACACCGTCGGTCCGACCGATCGCCACCGCCCGACCCGACGCCGACCACGGCATCTTTCGAATGGCAATATCGAGGCCCTTTTGTTTGGCTTCGTCTTCCGTGACCCCGGCCCAGGCGATTGCGGGATCCGTGAACACAACCGCCGGTATCGCTCGCGGCTCGAAGACTTCGTTCTTGCCCGCGAGAATATCCGCGAGCGCCAGACCTTCGTGCATGGCCTTGTGCGCCAGCATCGGATTGCCGATTACATCGCCGATGGCGTAAATTTTTCCGCTGCTGGTCGTTTTGAATCCCGTATCAACTTTGATGAATCCTCGCTCGTCAACCTGCACCCCGGCCTTTTCGAGTTGCAGATCGCGAGAATTCGGTCGCCGCCCAACGCTCACGAGCACTCTATCGAAGCGTGTCGTCTTTGGAATGTTTTTGCCTTCAAAGCCGACTTCGACGCCGTTCTTCACGTCCTTCATCCCCGTGACTTTGGTCTCGAGGCAAACCTGGGCAAAGTTTTGCTCGAAGCGTTTCAAGAGGGGTCGCACAAGATCACGATCGACGCCGGGCATGAGCCCCGCGGTCATTTCGACGACTGTCACTTGTGAGCCAAATGCGGCATAGACCTGACCAAGCTCCAATCCGATGTACCCGCCGCCCAGCACAAGCAGCGTCTTGGGGATATCTTTCATTTCGAGCGCCGCACGCGAGTTCATTACTCGCGGTGATTCGATTTGGACGCCCTTGAGCTCAATGGATCGCGAACCTGTGCAAATGATGCAGCGTTTGAATTTGACGTGCGAATTGGCCCCGTCGGGTGTTTCAATGGAAACATTCTTGGCGTCCTCGAATCGGGCAGTCCCTTGAACTTTCTCGACCTTGAATTTCTTGGCCTGCATGTCCAGGCCGCCGGAGAGCTTTTTCACGACCGATTCTTTCCAGCCCCGGATGCGGTCCACATCGAGCTTGGGCTTGCCGAAGTCGATGCCCATTTCTTTGGCAATGGTCGCGGTATGCAGGCTTTCGGCCATCGCCAGATACGTCTTCGACGGAATGCAGCCGCGATGCAGACACACGCCGCCGAGTGCGGGCATGGATTCGACGATGGTCGTCTGAATGCCGTGCGTCGCGGCCCGGAACGCGGCGTGGTATCCGCCCGGCCCGCCGCCGATGATGAGAAGATCCGTCTCCTGCGTAAATTCACCTACGACCATGGGTTGGCCTTTCTCTTTAGGTTTTCCAAATCTGAGGAATCAAACCTGAAATTTCGAAATTCAAGAATCAGATTTCAAATTCAGAATTTCAAATCTCAAATTTGAAATTTCAAATTCGTCGTCGCTGGACTCCGCGCATTCCGCGCTCAACACAATGCACGCGAGCCCCTATTTCATGCAGACTTTCGGGAAAGCGGCGATCCTGTCAAGGTCGGCGAATTGTCAGGGAATGGGAATGCCAATCGTTGGGCAGGCTGAAAGGCTTGATCCTTTGAACAAATTCAAGGCTCCCGCGCCGTTCAGCAGATCGATCGACGCAAGAATGTCGATCGGCGTGAACACCCCACTCCTGTCAAGGTCCGATTGCCAAATGAGAAGCGTGTGATTGCCTTCGAGGGCGTCGATCAAGGCCAGTGTATCCGGCGTGTCGCTCAATCTGTTTGCGTCTGTATCCGCGCCGAGGGCACCGATGCAGGCCACATCGCTCGGATCGCCCAAGTATCTAACGCAGGTCCACGTCGCGGAGGGAATTGGGCGACAAATCGTCACCTTCACCACCGCGCCATTCTGGTCAATGCCGCAAATGCCAGGCAGGAGCGGCGAAGGCTCGAAATCCGCCAGCGTCAACGGCCCCGGATCGCGCGAGAATGTCAGCGTGATCGTATCAAAGCCGTACCGGGTCGCCACATTCGCCGGATCATTTGGAAATCTCGCGTCGATGGTGCATGGCGGCGGATCGGTGCTGACGATCCGAATCGGACACTGCCCATTCACTTGGATCGTGAGTGGAACGCCTCGCAATGGAGTAGTGTTCGGTGGCGGAAACTGCGTGGAAACGAAATTCTTGCCGTCTGCAAATCCAAATATGAATGTTCCGGCCGCGCCCTGCTGCACTTTCAGCTTGAGCGTGCCGACGTAATAGGGCGGATGACCTTCATATCCATCACATCCGATGGCGACGAAGTTGTATATGTAGTCAAGCGTCTGCGTACCTACGCCGCCAAAAAGATCATCCTGATTCTCTGTTTGACTCCGGCTATTAAGTACGGTAGTTGTTAGGTTTTACGCGATTCGAGGAAGGAGACGCGAAATGCCTGACAACCGGAACAAGCGGCCCATGCCGGCGGTGATGGATGTGGCCACGTTTCATGG
>JACQFE010000072.1 GCA_016200265.1 Planctomycetota bacterium
CGTGCTCGCGGCGGCCGGTTCCAACCTCCAAAAGCTCCTCCGGCGGCTTGCCGCTGCGCTGATCCAGCGGCTCGAACTTCTCCTCGCCAGCCACTCAACTTCCGCTCGTCCGGCACTCTGTGGATAAAAGCGAGTTTTTCAGGGACGACCAATTGTTGAACACCGGATCCACACCCGGATAGTCGAAGGTGAATGTAGGCCCCAGCGAAATCACCGGCACGGAATGCGTAAAATCCAGTTGCATCGCGTCAAACCAAAGCTCGTAATTTACGTTGCTTTCCAGATAAACATTGATCGTAATCTGCTCGCCGGTGTAAAACGGCGGTGGGTGGCTGGGGACAAGCGAGACCGTCACCTCTCCCGCACTCAGCGCCGACACAACAGTCAGGAAAATTGCTCTTTAACGTGACATGACTTGACCTCTTTTGCTTCGTCCAACCGCGGAACCTGCATTTTGCGCCAACAAACGCATCCAATGCAAGCACATTTGCAGCGAATATCCCGGCAAGTTCCGTGCCAAGGCGGGACGAAACGAGCGAATCTGAAGCGCAAAAGCGCCTCCCGGGCGCAGCAAAGCGCCTCCCGGGCGCAGCAAAGCGCCCTCTGACGTGACCGACTCGCAATGCCTGGTTTGATTTGACGCTAGTTTAGTCGCGCGCGCATTTCGCGCGGCGTTTGATGACTGTGATTCCCAAAGCGATCAGAAGTAAGCCCGCAACGGCCACGCCGATGTTGGACAATGCGGGAATGCAATTGGGAACGAAATTCGCGCACGCCGAATCGTCGCAGTCCGTCAGACCGTTGCAATCATTATCGATCGTGTCCGTGCAAATCTCCGTCGCTCCAGGATGAATGGCCGGATTGTTGTCGTTGCAGTCAGTGGCCGCACCGTGCAGACATGAGGCATTGCCGGGATTTCCATAGCCATCGCCGTCGACGTCGGTACAGGACGCATCGACATGACCGGGAGGGCCGGCGAAGTTCGTGGGCGAGTTGGAGCCGGTTACGAACGAATGCGTATTGAAGTTTGTAATCTGAATTGAGTTAATGCCATCAGTCGGCAAGGCGCCGCTGCTAAAGGTAAAGTTGTCATAGTTGAACGCCGGTGCCCAGTGGACGGTATCGCCGTTGATGGCAAAGAAGTGCGCGGGAATGATGTAGTCCGGAGTCGGTGCGTTGGGTAACGCCGCGAACGCCGGGGTCGCAAACAACAGGAACTTGTTCGCCGTGTTGCCAACGATATTGCTGGGGATCAGGAAGCTGCTGCCATTCATCTGATCGGTCATGGTCTTGCCGCCGATGCCGTTTTCAGCCGTAGATCCGAGACTCTCTTTCAGCTCGATGAACTGCACGGTCCCGTCCGCATTGCTGAAAATCTCATTGATGCGCCAAAGGTGCGACGCCGCACGGGCCGACACCGACGATGACGCAATCACCACGAACACTCTGAGACATACGCGAGCATGCGACTTCATGGATTCTCCTCCCAATTGAACTTTGCCTGGGTCAGTGTGCGGGGAGTGACGGCGCGAATCTTTCGATCCGCTGGTTTCGCCGCCAAGAAGTAATCATACCAGTTCAGGGGAGTTAATTCAATGACCATTTTCCTCAGTCGGTCGGGTGGTTTACGATCCGACGCATGCCTCGAAAATTGGCCCTTTGGGTGGCATTTGACGGGACGGATTTCCACGGCTGGCAGAGGCAGCCCGGATTGCGCACTGTACAAGGCACGTTGGAAGAGACCCTTCAACGGTCGCTCCGGCACCCCGTGGACTTGGCGGGCAGTGGCCGAACCGACGCCGGCGTCCACGCCTTGGCCCACGTGAATAGCTTCGTCACGTCGAGCGATCTCCCCCTCGATCGCCTCCACTCATCGTTGCAATCGCGACTCCCCACGGACCTCTCGATTGTCGCTGTGCGCGAGGTCCATCCCGAATTCGACGCCACCCGAAGCGCAGTTGGCAAGCGCTATCGCTATCGCATCCATGCCGCCCAATCGCGACCCGTCGATCAACTGTGTCAGCGATACACCTATCACTGTTGGGTTCCTCTCGACGTGCAGGTCATGAAAGAAGCGGCGACGCACTTCATCGGACAATACGACTTCACCTCGTTTGCGGCCACCGGCACGGTTCGCGAGTCCATGGTCCGTACGATTTTCCGCTGCGAAGTGAATCGAAAGCTCGATGAAATCCATGTCGACGTCGAAGGCGACGGCTTTTTGTGGAAACAAGTGCGTACGATGGTGGGGACATTGCTGCAAGTCGGACGAGGACGATGGCAGCCGGAATACGTTCGCGAGATCATCGACTCCCGCGATCGCTCCCGCGCCGGCCCGACGATGCCGGCGCATGGCCTGTGCCTGCAATGGGTGCGGTATCCACCGGAAATGATTACGATTCAATCAATATAGATGCGACACACGACGTTCGAATCTGTCATGCTGAGCGCAGCGAAGCATCTCATCTTCGAGATTCTTCACCCCGCAAGCGGAGGCTCAGAATGACAGTCGCGAGCAATCTTGGGACGACTCGGAGTTACCACCATGTTCGGAAAAATGAAAGACTACTTGCAAAAGGAATTGGGCTCAATCCGCGAGGCCGGGCTGTTAAAGGAAGAACGCCCCATCCTTACGCCGCAGTCAGCGGACATTCGTGTGGCTTATCCGCCCGGCGCGCCTCCGAAAGATGTCATTAACTTTTGCGCGAACAATTATCTGGGGCTTTCTTCGCATCCAAAGGTCCTTGCGGCCGCCCGCGACGCATTGCAAACGCACGGCTTTGGCCTGAGCAGCGTTCGCTTCATCTGCGGCACACAGGACATTCACAAGGAACTCGAACAGCGTATCAGCAAGTTTCTCGGCACCGACGACACCATCCTTTATGCCGCCTGCTTCGACGCCAACGGCGGACTGTTCGAGCCGCTGCTCGGGGCTGACGATGTCATCATCACCGATCAACTCAACCACGCATCGATCATCGACGGCATTCGCCTCTGCAAAGCGAAACGCCTGATTTACGCCAACAACGATATGGCCGAATTGGAAGCGCGTCTCAAAGAGGCCGCGTCCGCCCGTTTCCGCATGATCGCCACCGACGGCGCCTTCAGTATGGACGGCACGGTCGCGCAGCTTGATCGCATCTGTGATCTAGCGGACCTCTACGACGCTCTTGTCATGGTTGACGATTGCCACTGCACGGGATTCATGGGCAAAACCGGTCGCGGATCGGCGGAGCATTGCGGAGTGATGGGTCGCGTCGATGTCATCACCTCGACACTCGGCAAGGCCCTTGGCGGTGCATCCGGTGGATTCACAACAGGTCGCAAGGAAATCATCGACTTACTACGGCAGCGCTCGCGCCCGTATCTGTTCAGCAACAGCCTCGCACCGGTGATCGTGAAGGCGTCGCTTGCCGTCATTGATTTGCTCAGCGAATCAACGGCCCTTCGCGACAAGCTCGAAGCGAACACCAAGCGATTCCGTCAGGGCATGACCCAGGCCGGTTTCAGCATAAAACCCGGCGCACACCCCATCGTTCCGATCATGCTCTACAACGCGAAATTGAGTCAGGGCGTGGCTCGCGATTTGTTCGCGGAAGGCATTTACGTGATCGGCTTTTTCTATCCCGTCGTCGGCAAAGGCCTGGCCCGTATCCGTGTGCAACTCTCCGCCGCCCACGAGTTCCATCACATCGACCGCGCCATTGACGCGTTCACCAAAGTCGGTCGAAAATACGGCATCCTTGGAAAATCCAAGGAAGCGTTGATTGCCAAGTACGGTGAGTGATCCACCGCGATCGAATCGGCTGTTCAGGGATAAAGCGAACTGCAGATTCTCGGTGATGTTCAGTTTTCAATGTGCGGGCATCATTTTTTTGCAGGGGACTTGTGATGACAAGGCTTGGTCTTCGTCATCTACTGTTGCCGCACCTGAAGGCCACCAAGTGGACAATCGGCGCAATGGGTGGACATGGCGAAGTACTTCATTGTTGGCGCAATGCCTCTTTCATCCATCAACAGAAGTAGCGAGATTTCGCACAGCCTGTGCAGCGCGACAATCCTCAAGACGAAGTCTCAAGGACTCCGCGCTTTTCGTCTTCAGCTTTTTGACTGGGCTGCCCTTATGGGTCAACTTGAGCAAACGATTCGATTTTCGCCGAGTGCACGATTTCATTCGCGCTGTATCACATCAATTTTCCGATCGCACACTTGCAGGTCCGAATACATGGCATGCATCCATCGAAACATTTCCTCGTCCCGAGAGTGGATCATTTACCGGAACCAGCGCAATCCAAGAAGCAACTCCAGAGGAATTTGACTACCTGTATGGGGTGATAATTCAAAAAGCGCAATGATCTGCAAATCGAGAGCGCCGAGAGCCGTATTTCTAATGTAGAATTTTGAGCGTGGTCTGGGTTGCCTTGAACGAGGCTAGTATTTCCAAGAGGAGCGTTCAGATGGAATTATCGAAAGCCGGAAGAACGATTGACAAATTTGTCCGCCGAAAGGTCGTTATCGATCCGACGATCCAATGGAATTGTGCACTGACGATCGCCTTGATTGTATTTCTGTGCTCCTCCCTGTTGGGTTTTGGCGTGTTCGGACAGTTGCATCAGCAAGCCCGAATGCGGCTCATGGCCCCCGATGAATCGACGGGCAGCGTGACATTTCTCCTTGTCAGCTTTGCAGTGGGGAGCGCTGCCGTGACCGCGGGAGGAGTCGGATTCTGGTCACTCTGGATGACCCGGCGATTGTGTGGACCGGCATTTGTCATGGAACGCTATCTGAACGAGCTGAAAACGGGCCGGATTCCCCAAACGCGTTCGCTTCGAAAGAACGATGAATTTCAACAGTTGTTCATGGCACTGAATGAAGCTTTCGATTCACTTCGATCAAGAGCGAACACCAATCTCGCCGTCATTTCCGAAATTCTCGAATCCATTCGAATGAATGCGGCAGTCGACGGCGCAGCAGCGCGAGAAAATCTTGCCGCGGTTACTCCGAAACTCGAAATGTTGCGCGCCGAACTCACGGCCTCGCTGGAAGGCAACGAATCAAACGCCACAATGACCAGTACTTACGATGAGATCATGCCGCACGCCGTCTCCCGGGACGCGGCATAGGCGCCTGCGAAGGACTCGGAAGACGAGTTGCACCGGCAATGGGTGCGAACAAGGCGACCTACATCCGGGCGGGCTGCAGGGTCATACTCACAGCAGTTGCAAATGTCTCAGCCCGATGGAATGAAACATATCCGTCATAGACGACGGATGACACCGATGACCACGCCCTGAATGGCCACATCCCGCGCATAGATCGGCTGGTACTTGGGGTTTGCGGGTTGGAGACGGATTCGGTTCTTTTCGCGGAAGAACTTCTTGAGCGTGGCCTCCTGACCATCGACAAGCGCGACGACCGTATCGCCGTTGCGGGCATTCGAGCGTTGCTCGTAAACCACGACGTCGCCTTCGCGAATGTGCTCGTCGATCATGCTGTCGCCGACGACCTGCAAAGCGCGAACCGGATGCCGGCTGGAAAATACTTCTTCCAGGTCAAGGGTCTCGGGGTTTTCAATCGCCTCGATCGGGCTGCCCGCGGCGATGCGGCCGGCTAGCGCCATCCGCGTGGGCCGCTCATCCGGGAACTGCGCCTGCCCAGTCACCTCCAAAGAGCGAGCCCTGTTGGTGCTCCGTGTGACGAGCCCTTTTTCGATGAGCGCTTCGACGTGCTCGAACACCGTGATCTTGCTGATTCCGAGCTCGTCGGCCATTTCCTGCAAGGTTGGCGAATAACCGTCGCGACGACGACCGTCGCGAATCATCGTCAGAATTTCGAGTTGGCGCGGCGTCAGGATCCGCTCGTCGGCCGTACTCGGTGTCTTCTTTCGAACCATCATGACTCTCCATGTCCCCAAGATAAGAACCGTTGCTCAATTCGGTGGACGACTTCAACGAGGGCTCCCACTTAACTCCTGCGACGTCCAGTGCTGAGCGGACGAGAGTCGCAAGCCCGCAAATCCATCGATCCAGTTCACATCCCATGCACTCGACAATTTCGCGCGAAAACAAGAACGATCCAACTCGCCCCGAATGCGGCATCACCGAAAGAACACACGTACCCAGCCGCTCCGGCGAAACACACACCGCAGATAGATAATCTCCACCTGGGCCCAAAATGCAAAGAGGCGAGGACATTACGGCGCTGCCACTCTCATTTTTCCGGAAACCCGTGCCACGTGCGAGTTGCTCCGCTTGCATGCGCTGATCTCCCTATCGTCTTGCTCGACACGCATTTGAGCCCGCCACAAGCCCACATGGTCGAATCGTCAAACCAAATCCTAACCTAACGAATATCGAACGTCAAGGGGGATTTTCTGAAATCCGTCATTTCATCTCCCATCGCACCCAATCTTCCCTATCCACCACATGTTGGGGGTATCGGGCATCTTGGCCCCAATCCCATGAAATTTTCCACATTCCCGAGGGTCGGCATTTTTCGCGCTCCCGTTTTCAGCAAGAACAGCCGCCATTCTGTCAAAAATTCTGATTTCCCCTATAGTGGGATTCCGCGACGGAAAGGATCTACGATGACGTTGGTTATCTTTCGAACCAAGGCGGATTCCATCTTGGAGGAGGCACTACATGGATTCAGACATGACAGTCGTCTATCGGGCCGCGGATATCGGAGAGGCCGACATCGTCGCCAATTGGCTTCAGGAACAAGGATTCGCCGCGTTTGTGAAGAATGAATACGGCGCAGTCGCATTCCAGCTCCCGCTGGTCGAAGGGCGCACTGGAATTGGGGTTTGCGTCCAGGCCGGGGACGGAGCGGCCGCGGCGGCATTGCTCGAACAACATCGCGAAGAAATCGATCGCCATAAAGCGGAAGCCGGGACGAACCCAATTCAGGCGAACTGTGAAGAATGCGGAAAAGTGACCACATTCCCGGCGTCACAACGTGGCACTGTGCAGACGTGTTCGCACTGTGGCGCGAACATGGACGTCACGGCATAAAAAGATCAACGACAATTTCAAAAAGCTCGCCTGCTCACTCACTGTGCCAAATTAAATTCTTACCTGATTCTCTGTTTGACTCCGGCTATTAAGTACGGTAGTTGTTAGGTTTTACGCGATTCGAGGAAGGAGACGCGAAATGCCTGACAACCGGAACAAGCGGCCCATGCCGGCGGTGATGGATGTGGCCACGTTTCATGGGA
>JACQFE010000012.1 GCA_016200265.1 Planctomycetota bacterium
AGAAACTATCTCAAAAAGCTTGAATTTGCCGATGGAGTCCGTGGGCCTTTTTTGAGAGGAGCCACGGATGGCGAAGAGAACCAGGAAGGTAAATGGGTTGCCGACGATCTGGCGTGTGCCGGACGAGCTATGGGTAGTGATGGAGCGAGTGATCGAGAAGATGGATCGGCCGAAGGCGAAGGGGCGCCCGCGGATCGACGCGCGGGAGACCTTGGACGCGATCATTTTCCGCCTGCGATCGGGGTGTCAGTGGAATCGACTGCCCGAGGAGTTTCCCGACGACAGTTCGGTGCATCGCACGTTTCAACGCTGGGTGGCGTTGGGAGTGATGGAGCGGCTCTGGGCGATCCTGGTGAACGAATGCGATGAACTGGGAGGCGTGGACTGGGAATGGCAAGCGGGCGATGGAGCGATGGGCAAGGCCCGTTTTGGGGGGATGCGGTGGGTCCGAACCCCACGGATCGTGCGAAAAACGGCGTGAAACGATCGTTGTTGGTGGAAGGCGGCGGCGGCCCGCTGGCGGCGGTGGTGGACGGCGCGAACGTGCACGATGCCAAACTGCTGGCACGAACGTTGGAGGCGATCGTTGTGGAGCGGCCGAAGCCGACGCCCGATGCGCCTCAGCATTTGTGTCTGGACAAAGGGTATGACAATCCCACGGGACGACAGGCGGTGGACGATTTCGGCTATGTTCCGCACATTCGCCGGATTGGCGAGGAGAAACAAAAATAACGGAAATCCTCGTCTGTTCGATGAACTAGAACGAGTACGACCAAAGCAACTTGGCCCCGACATGATCCTGGTTATCTCGCCAATCCACATCAAAGTCTACGGCGGCCTTAACCCACTGGTTCGGTGTCAGGCGGTGCGCCACACCGACTTCCACGATGTTCTGATTGGACTCGCCGCGATCGTCACTGGTGCGATGCAAATAGTTCAAAATGCCGATCGTGTCGTCACTGAAGGAATAGTCGAAGCCTGGGCCAAGGCCATATTGGAACGGACGGCGGTCCTCGCCGTGATCCGAACCACGGTCACCGTTGGCGGTCATAACATACCCGTCCCAGTTCATTCGCCAGCAGGGGGCGAGCGTTTTGGTCAGTGTCATGTGCCATGCGCCATCCACGCCGGAAGACTGATCGCCGCTGGGGATCCGCATCTCCGCCCATGTGCCAAGTGCAGCCCAGTGATCTTTTTCATGCGTCAACTGCTGGAATAAAATGATCGACGTGTCGCCCGCGCCGTGCTCTCCACCGTTGCCGATTTCAGCCGGCAGGAGTTCCAGCGCAATGTGCAGGTCATTGGTGATACCATACTTCAACGACGCCCCCAGCCAGCCATCGTCACGGCCGGCGCCGGTGGCCCAGCCGCCTTCAAACTCGAGTTCCCACTCGCCTTGAACGACGTTGGAATTCGCTTCGCGAATATTGAAGAAGTCGCTGACTTCCTTGTAGTCTTCCGTCGCTACCGTCTTGGTCTCCGTCCGCACAGTCGTTTTTTCCGACTTGGTGGTTGTGGCAGGCTTTGCGTTCTTGTCCTGCGACGCCATCGCAAGTCGCATGGGGTGATCACCCGCAGACTCGCCGGCAATTACCGGCTTCCCGCCGCTTGACGTTTGCTGAGCGCTCGCCGAAACGGCCGCCAATGCCACCGTTGCGGTAAACGCGCAACCGAATTGAACTATGTTTCGTTTCATCATTACCTTTCTCCAAAAGGTCCACGCATTAGTCATGGAAACCCACTCGCAACCAAGGAGCAAATTCCCGATTTCGACATGCCAGATTCACCGCGCAGGAACCCGACACGTCGACTCGTCATCAGAGGGATGATGTTCTAACGCCGTATCAAAATATTGCAAATCTGCCGCCTGACGGGTTTTCCAGCGGCGTGAGATTCTCGAGCCAACAAGGAACCCGTCTTCAACCATTTCTATCGGACTTCAATCGCTTCACGGCGCAAGAATTACAGGCCTTTCCCCCGATTTCGAACAACTCGCAAACCACGAGCGAGAACCAAAGGCGCGCCAACGAGGAAAATCGCAAGACAGGGCGGCTCAGGAACTACTGCGCCGGAAAGCGTGCCGCTTCGTGGGTTTGCTGCGGAATTGCCAGACGCTGCATTCAAGAGTGAACCAAGAGTATCGCTCAAAAGGCTCCCAGTATTCACGTCCTGGGTGATATTCCCGGCATTCGAAAGTAGCGAATTCGCTTCAGCCATCGGGGCCGTCAGAATGTCATGCAACTTCGCCAAACCGGAGATATTATCCAGCGGATTTGTGCGTCCCGCTTGCTGAAAAATAGGATCCGTGAGCACTGTCAGCGCATCAATCACAATGTTCCCGGATACGTTAATTGGGCCGAGATCGGCATCACGTGTCTGGGTCGTGGAGGCATGATTGTCTACTGTCCGGAGTTGCCGCGATGAGTACCGCAGTTGGATGTCATAAAACCCCATCGCATCAATTCCAAGATGCGTATCCAGCAACAAACTGCCATTCACCGTCGTGTTTTTCCCGCCAAAAGTTGCGTTATACGCGTAGTTCAGCGGTACCGCCGCGCCTTGGCTGCCAACAGCTGTTTCCAGAGAAACATCCAGCCGCGGAATTGGACGTCCGCCAGTATTCACTTCAAACGAAAGCGGGCCATTGAAAGTGACTTGCTGCGGACCGGCATCGAATCGGCGATTTTGCCAGTCGGCAGCCGCTAGGAAGTCAATGCCTCCGCTGAGTGGATTGTGCGTGCCGAAAAGCTCAAACCCAGCGAAATCAAGGGCCGTTCCAAGGTCGCTGCCTGCAAGAACACTTGACGCCCCGCATGAAAGAAGAGTAATCAAGGCCGCAAAGACAGACAATTTCAATACGAAACTTCGCTTCATCGCATGCATTGCGCTTGCTCCAATTACGAATCACCCGGTCGATCGGCAGGGGTTCCAGCGATCGCACGGGGCTACCGCCAATCAAACGGCAGTTTAGCTAATTCAGCTTACCGCGCAAAAACTCAGCCGTCGGACATTACGTGTCCGGCCTTGCGGCTGTTAGTGTTGGCCTTCCTCAGTAGGTTTACCACTATACCACTAATGGATATCGGCAGCCGGCAGGAAAATAAGAAGGGCGATCCGAGTGTTATAGGACCTAGAATCGCCCTTGGATTTGAGTTTTCAATCCGATGCAGTGTCGCTCAAACCGGACTAATCGTCGGCTTGCCAATCTCAAAAATCGACTGCGTCTTCAAAAGCGTCTGCTCCTCTGGGAAAGCATGAAATGCGTGAATGTGCAGTTCATGATCCCGGGCATCGAAATCCACAAAACTGAACGGGGCGAGTCCGTCAATAGTCTTCTCATCGAATTGCAGGTAAATTCCACGGTTTTGTGCATAATGCACATAATCGCGATGAGTGGCCGGAAACAACGGCGGGGTTAGCCGCTCAACTTGCGTTGAGAGAATATATTTGAACCCGTCATCAAAGTCCTGGGAATGGTCCCGTTCGCCACGAAATCGAAACGAAGTCACCAAACCTGCTTTTGGCAACAGACCATTTTCTCCGGCAATGAGTTCCGTAACCACCTGCTTGCCGGCCTTTACGGTAATGACATGTGCCAGTTCGCAGACCCAGATTTCCGCCTGGTAGCGGGCCAGGTTCAGCCGCTTTACTCGTCGAATATCGAAAAGCTCCGGGTGAATTGCCCGGTGATAGAGGCAAAACAGCAGTTCTTCAACTCTTGTTTTAGTTTGTCCCTTTTCCACTGGTATCCTCAAAATAGAATCACTTTACCCAAACAATGTTTCATTATAGGGTCGATCAGTTTCAATTCCACGAAATTGTTTGCGTTTTGTGCGATTTCTTACGATCCCATTGCGCGCGGTTCAAAATGCGTTGATTCGGGAACTCTGGAATTCCCGGATTCTCCAATTTGCGGGGGTTTTTCGAAGTTATTGGGTTTGGAACCTGTACGCACGCAAAAATTGCCGCTTGCGTTCTGTGAATTTCGCTGCCTAGTTGCGTTGAGCTGCCGGCATTCTAGAATTGTGACTTCCATGAATCGGAACATAACTCCAATCTTGGCGGCCTTGACGCTCCTTGCATCCCAATTGGGCGGCATGATTTGGTCGCGCGAAGTGGGTATCGAATCTACGAAAGTGGTTGGTCCAGCCCAATCGACCTTTGCCGGGGAAACGAACCGGTCGCTGGTCGCACTCGGTCGACCCAAACGGCTCTTTTCAAGCCTCCTAAGCAAACGAATGACGAGCCGCAGTTCGCATCCCGACAGGCCCAACCGAAATCGCATTCCGCGATCGCCCCATGCGGAAACATGCGCAACGCACGAATACACAGTGGGTCAATCCCTGAACGCGGCGACGGCAATGCGCATCCATAACTTGCTCCGCGAAACCAAGGCCAATTCGAATCTCGATCGGAATGCATGTTGTCTTGGTTTTGAAAGTATGCACGAAGGAAGAGCGAATTTTCAGCGCGCTCCCGAAAAACCACCCTTGATGAATGCAGAAGTTCGTTTGGTGGCGTCAAATCTTCGTCCTCATGCACCACCCTTGGTCTGAATTCGTTTCCTGCATCGCGAGCAACGTTGTTTCCGTTTGCGAACCCAATCGCAGGAACGTCTCGAAGTTGCTCACTCCTTTAGTGTCATTGTCGTGTTTGAAATTGAACCCGCTGCGGCACAATGGTTCGAAGCGATTCGGCCGATGTAAGTCGTGGTCGAAGCCTGCTGCAGCGTTTTGATTGTCGCCGTGAATCAATCATCGCGCCGTCACCTGGCGCCCAAGGAGAATTTTTCGTGAATGATCCCAATCGAATGATGAAATGGCTCTTGATCGTTGTACTGATCGGCCTGTCGCTCATTGTCCTTTATCCACCCAAGGAGAAGTTGAAGGGCGGAATCGACTTGGTCGGCGGCACCAGTCTGCTCTTCGAAATCGACACGACTGGACTGGATGCGCAACAACAGCGAGATCTATCCGGGAAGGTCATGAGGGTTCTAAAGGACCGTGTGGACCCCAAGGGACAGATGAATCTCGAATGGCGGCCCGTCGGTGCGTCGCGGCTCGAAATTCGCATGCCTCGTCCACCGGAAGAAGCGTTGGAGCGTCGTGAGGCCTACAACAAAACGATTGATGTTCTGCAGGGCAAGAATCTGAAGCGTCGAGATGTCGAAGATGCTCTCAACGCCCAGCTGACTGAGCGACCCGCGAAGCTGGCGGCTTTGGTACACGGCGTCCCGGAACGCAAGGCGCTGAGCGAAGCCGTTGCGATTGCGTACGACAAATATCATGCGGCACAGGGCAGCAATGACAAGCCGACGATTGATTCGGCCGCACAGGAATACGAAAAGTCCCTGAGCGCGCTTCTTGCGACAAGCCTGCCTTTGTCACGGTTGACCGACGTGCTCGCGCTCCAGGATTCAGGCCGGCGCACGACGGAACTCGCCAAGCTGCGTACGGAATTTCCGGCTTATGATTCCAGCGATGAAAAAACAATGACGAAAGTCGTGTCGTCATACGACGCATGGGCAAAGAATAAGGCTGATCTCGAAGATCCCTCCGATCTCAAGCGACGCCTTCGCGGGGCGGGTGTGCTCGAATTCCGAATTCTGGCCGAGCGAGATATGAATTCGCCCGACAAGACGCATGTGCCGGGCAACGAGCAACTGAGCCAGCCGATCAGCAAGTACACCGATCAACTCGCCAAGTTCGGACCCAAGCCGCGAGCCGGTGATCGATACGAATGGTTCGCGATCGGCGACGTTTTGAAGTTCACCCACTCCACGGACATGGCGGATTTTGACCGCAGGAAGAATTCTCCCGGCTCCCCCATCATGCAGGAATACGCGGGGCGCTATTATGTCCTTGCGCATCGCGATGCGGAATACTCAATGTTGCACGGCCGCGGAACTCCCTGGGCGCTCAAGTCGGCAATGCCGCAACGTAGCGCTATGACCGGCGAGAACACAGTGACCTTCCGTCTCGATCCGCGGGGAGGCCGGTTGTTCGGCGAACTCACCGGCGCTAATATCAATCGTCCGCTCTGCATTTTCCTTGACAACGAAGCCATGTCGCACGCGAATATCCGGTCGCAGATCTTCGAGAGTTGTGAGATCAGTGGCAATTTCACGAAGGAAGCAGTCGACAACCTCGTCCGCGTTCTGGAAGCCGGTTCGCTTCCCGCACGCCTCAAGGAAACTCCACTTCGCGAGCAAACGGTCGGTCCAAGCCTTGGAGATTCGAACCGACGTCACGGCGTGCAGGCGTGCGTTCTCGCGGCTGGCCTGGTCGTCTTCTTCATGTTGATTTACTACGGCATCGCCGGCGGCGGTATCGCTGACCTCGCAATGCTGCTCAACATCCTTTTCGTGCTTGCGGTGATGGCCCTCATGCAGGCGACTTTCACGTTGCCCGGCATCGCGGGCGTGATTCTGACCGTCGGTATGGCCGTCGATGCGAACGTGCTGATCTTCGAGCGCATTCGAGAGGAACGGGCACGCGGATTGCCGTTCAAGAAAGCGTTGAACGTCGGTTACGCCAAGGCGTTTACGGCCATTTTTGATGCCAACGTAACGACACTCATCAGTTGCCTCGTCCTTGTCTTCATGGGCACGGAAGAGGTCAAGGGATTCGGCGTCACGCTTGGACTCGGTATTGCGACGAGCTTGTTTACGGCTTTGTTCTGCACGCGCCTTGCCTACAACACATTGGCGGCCAAAGGCTGGATCACCGACTTCCACATGAAGCACCTGATCACGACGCCGCACATCGATTGGGTCGGGCTCCGGCGCTACTTCCTGCCCATCTCCGCGGTGGCGGTGACGCTGAGCGTGGCCTTGTTCATCTATCGCGGCGTCGCCCAGCCGGGATCGCTCTTCGACATCGAGTTTCTTGGCGGCACAAGCGTTCAGGTAGACCTCAAACCCGGCGTCAGCATTACCGACGAACAGATGCGCGACATCATCTCCTCCACGGGCAAACAGCCAGAGCAAACGGCCGTCAAGTGGCTGGAAGGCGCTGCGACGGACCTGGCAACTGTCAAGGTCGTGGAAGGCGATCAGCCGGGGCGTTTTGTGGCCAGCTCAGACAAATTCTCGGGTGAGCAGCTTTCGGTCCTGATGCGAAAGTCGCTTGAAAATGCGCTGGAGCGGGACGGAGTCAATGTGGACGCAAAGTCCGCCACGTTTACCACCAAGACGGGCCAGCTGACGTTGGAAGGCTTCAAGGCTGATGTGCAGGCCGCGGCGAAGCAAACTTCGGAGGCGGCCGGGCGTCTTCGCGGGGCGAGAATTCAATCGGTCGGTGAAGAAGGCCAGTCCGCCCAGCATGGAACGTCCTATGAAATCGTCACGGTCGAGACGAATCGTCCGTTGGTCCAGGAGGCGATCCTCGCGATTCTCGGCGACAAATTGGCCATTCAGCGAGCCGTCCGGTTCACGACAGTTCGAGACGAGGGGATCACCAAAGCACCGTTCTACTTCGTTCAGGAAAGCAGCCAATATCTTTCCGATGTGATTGGCGGTGAGCGAAACAATGACGTTCGCAAGTTCCGAGGCGGCGCCGCTGTGGTGGTCAACATCGATTCGGCCACCGAACCACTTCCACTCGAGGAGTTCAAGACCCGGCTCCGAGAAGTCGGATTGCAGCCGGAATTCGAGCATGCCCGTTCGCGTGAAACGGAAGTGATCGAACTCGACACTGGCAAAAAACGATCCGATGGGAAGATGGGGTATGGCAAATTCGCGGTGCTCAGCGCCGATGAATCATTTTCACGTGATGACAACGAGCAAGCCTGGACGCAGGGAGTGGCCGAAACGCTTCTCGCCCAGGTGAACGCGGCATTGGGCAGCGAGAAGTCGCTTTCCAAGGTTTTGCAATTCGCGCCGCAGATCGCCGGCCAGACCACGAACAAGGCGCTCGGTGCGCTTGTCTTGTCGATGCTCTGCATTGCGGCTTATGTCTGGATTCGATTCGGCAACAAGGACTTCGGCGCCGCGGCGATTCTCTCGCTCGTTCACGACGTCGCGATTACTCTCGGATTGATCTCAATTAGCCACTATGTATTTGACACAAGCATCGCCAAGTTGCTGCTCTTCGATGATTTCCGCCTTGATCTGCCCATGGTCGCGGCCGTGCTGACCATCATCGGATACAGCTTGAATGACACCATCGTCGTGTTTGACCGGATTCGTGAGAATCGCGGAAAAGCGGGCAATCTTTCGGCCCAGATGATTAACGATGCAATCAACCAGACGATGTCACGAACGCTGCTCACCTCGTTGACCGTCTTCATGACCGTGTTCGTACTGTATGTCGTCGGTGGGGCGGGCGTGCATGGATCGAGCGTGGCCCTTCTCGTCGGTGTGCTTTCAGGAACGTACAGCACATTCGGCATCGCCGTGCCGCTCATTTATTCGCCGCGGCTTCTCAATGTGATTTTGACAGTTGTCATTGGATTGGGTTTGGTCGGTCTGGCATTCGGAATTACCGGCAATGCAACCGGGCGACTCATTCTCATTTCGATCATCGCAATTGTGTCGGGTTACATGCTGATGCGCTTGCAGCGAAGTGAGGCCGGCATTCGCCCGCGGCAAATGGTCGGAGCGTGAAAACAAGCAAGGTGCGTCTTGATGCACCTCAGGGCCCGGAGCGTAAGCGACGGGAGTTCTCGTTCAAAGGTAGATGCATGATTGCTCAGGATGATTGCCCAGGACCGGGCGCTTACGCTTTCGGCGCCGATTTGGAGATCAGTCGAGCAAGGAGGCTCGTTCAATGCCGAGGTTTCTTCCAAAGTCATTGGTGTGTCTTCGTGAGGGATATGATACACATAAGTTCGCGGGCGACCTGCTGGCCGGACTGACTGTCGGAATCATCGCGCTTCCGCTCGCGATGGCGTTTGGTATCGCCTCGATCCCGGAACAAGTGGCGGCTCAGGTAGGCATGTCTCCGCCGGCGATGGGCCTTTACACTGCGGTCATAGCCGGATTCCTGATCTCCGCACTCGGCGGCAGTCGCGTGCAGATCGGCGGTCCGACCGGCGCATTCATCGTCATTGTATATGACATCGCCATGCGACATGGCTACGCAGGATTGAGCGTCGCCACGCTCATGGCCGGTGTCATTGTCATCATCCTTGGTGTTTCCGGGCTTGGCCGAGCGATCAAGTTCATTCCCTATCCCGTCGTCACTGGCTTTACTTCCGGTATCGCTGTCATCATCGCATCATCGCAAATCAAGGACTTTTTCGGATTGCACATTGCGAGCGTACCGGCGGAGTTTCTCGGAAAGTTGCGATCGTTTTCCGAACATGCGTCCACATGGAATCCGACCACTTTGATGGTGGGGGCGTTCTCGATGGCGGTGTTAATCGTCATGCGGCGATTTGCTCCGAGGCTTCCTTGGGGAATTGTCGGCGTCATCGCGGGATCGCTTCTGGTGTGGATTTTGGGGTTGAATGTAGAAACGATTGGCACGCGTTTTGGCGGCATTCCGCGAGGTCTGCCTGTCCCACACCTGCCGCCGATTGATTTTCACGCGGCGCGGAACCTCATCCCTGAAGCGACGACGATCGCCATTCTCGCGTCGATTGAGTCACTCCTGTCCGCGGTCGTCGCCGACGGAATGATCGGCACACGTCACAAGACTGATTGCGAGCTCGTGGCGCAAGGAATCGCCAACATCGGCGCCGTGATGTTCGGCGGCATTCCCGCGACCGGCGCGATCGCTCGCACGGCAGCGAACATCAAGAGCGGCGGTCGCACGCCGGTGGCCGGAATGATCCATGCCGTCACTTTGCTTCTTGTGATGCTTGGCCTCGGCCCTCTCGCCAGCGCCATACCATTGCCCACGCTCGCCGCGGTCCTCTTGATGGTCGCTTGGCATATGAGTGAGATCGATCATTTTCGCTTTCTCCTCAGAGCACCCAAGAGTGACATCGTCGTGCTGCTCACGACGTTTGGGCTCACGGTCTTCACTGATCTGACTATTGCTGTGGGAGTCGGCATGGTGCTTGCGTCGCTGTTGTTCATGCAGCGAATGGCCGCCGTGACAAACGTCAACGCGATTTCGCGGGAACTCGAAGACGGCGATGAGGATGAGCTTGCGACCTTGAAGGATCCGAATGCCATCAATCGGCGACATGTGCCCCCGGGCGTGGAAGTCTATGAAATCAACGGCCCGTTCTTCTTCGGCATTGCGGATCGATTACAGGACACGCTTCGTGGCCTGGAACGACCGCCGAAGGTATTCATCTTGCGCATGCGCCGCGTGCCTGCCATCGACGCTACGGGACTTCACGCACTCGCCGAGTTTCACAAGAAATGTCTACACCAGGGGACAATGCTGCTGTTGGCTGGTGTCCATGCTCAGCCGCTCTACGCATTCATTCAGATCGGGTTCGAGAAGGTCATCGGTCGGGAAAATCTGTTTGAAAGCATCGATGCGGCCCTGGATCGCGCTCGAGTAATCCTGGGTCTACCGATGGAGAAGCGTCCCTCCGACGCCGCTGCGGAAGTCGCACGCGCGGCCGCGATGACCACGTCGGGAGTGTCGAATTGAGGGTGTTCCACTTTGCGGCAGACCCGCGTCCCGCGTTTGCAAACAGTAACGGAAGATAGCAAATTTCTGCATTCGGACATTCGGAAGGAGCATTCAAATGGGTGATTCAAACATCGGTGCAATCAGTTGGCACGATCTGACTGTTCCCGACGGCGCGAAAATCCGTGACTTCTATGCGGCGGTTGTCGGCTGGAAAATCGGCAACGTGGACTTGGGCGGCTACGACGATTTCACGATGCTTGCGCCTGAGAGCGGAGAAATTGTCGCCGGTGTCTGCCACGCTCGCGGCGCAATTGCTGATATTCCTCCCCAATGGCTCATGTATGTCGCTGTCACCGAAGTGGACGCATCGGCTACAGAGTGCAAATCATTGCGTGGCAGGATTCTGGTCGGCCCGAAGCCGATCGGCAACGATCGATTCTGCGTCATCCGCGATCCGGCGGGAGCGGTGTTTGCCCTCTGCACGCGAAAATCTGCAATATGAGATTTCAAATCTCAAATTTGAATCTCCAATCTGGCATTTCAAGATGCAAAGTCGCGGGATTGGACTTAATCGCTGAGAGCCTTCCAACCGAGCTCTGACCGCTGAAAACTGATAACTGACAACTCCAGCTACTTCTTAACTGCCACCACGTCAAACACGGGTGGCGTACACCAGAACGTATTCGGGTCATTCGATCGCTCCTGCCAATCCGTCCCAAAGGCGTCGGCATCGGCGCGGGTCAGAAGCCCCATCGAAACAAGCGTGGGGACGTAATTTCGCCAGAAGCTCGTCGGCCATTCCCATAGCGCCGTGCCTGGGCGGGCGACGCGCAGGATCGGACGGATTTCGCGAAGCTCCATCCCGCAATCGGAAAGAATCGCGGGCAATCGCGCAACAAGGTCGGGATCGCCGCCGTGACTGCGCCAGCTTTCTCCCGTCGCACGAACCGCTTTCGTGAAGGCCTCGCTGCGGGGCGCCAACGTGCTCGATTCGTACGCAAAATAATCCTGAACCGCCAGCACTCCGCCTTTTCGAAGTGACTTCGCGACGGCCTTGATCACCGCTCGCGGATCGCGAACGAAGCATAGCACCCAGCGGATATACACGCGATCGACGCTACCCGATTCAAGATTCAAATCGTGAACATCGAGAACTTTCGTTTCGACGTTGCAAAGTCCTTGCGCATTGAGCTGGGCCTGGAGGTGCTGAATGAATCGCGGCGAGCCATCGACGGCGATGACTTTGCCCGAAGGCCCCGCGATGCGTGCAAGATCGAGCGTCGCGTAGCCCGGCCCGCAACCCAGATCCAGAATCGTCTGATTCGGCGCGAACCCGGCCCGCTCCCAGAGCGCGAACGCATACTCGGCCCATACGCGATGTTGAAATCCAAGCCGCGCAAGCTCATCGTCATGCGTGCCCAGAACGTAGCTTTTTTCGTCAGGCGCGCTCATGGTGGAATCTTATTGACCCCGCTCTCAAGAATGATCCGCCAACAATCGAACCTCAATTCACTCGTCCGCGTCTCACATCCAATACGATCAGGACTTAGTCGACGGCTGCACCGCCTTGATCTTGTCAAGAACTTCATTGTTCTCTGGAAAGCGTCCGATCGCGTGCTTGCTCCAAATCTCCTTGCCATCGGCGTGGACATCAAAGACCCCGCCGGAGCCTTCGATCAATTTGGAATCCACACCGAACTGCTTCTTGATCTCGGCCGCCAGACCGGCGGCTCGGGGCAGATAGTTTCACTGAGTGCAGTACTTGATTGTGATTGTCATAACGTACTCCTGCGAAAAGTGAGAAGACTGAAGTTAGAAGATAGAATCGATCCTTCTATCCTCTAACTTTTCACTTCAGTCTTTATGCCAAATTCATCGTCATCAGGAATTCCGCGTTGCTCTTGGTCTTGCCGAGTTGAGCACGCATCAGTTCGATGGCCTCGACCACGTTCATGTCCGACAGAACGCGACGCAGACGATAGACCAACTCCAATTCCTTCGGGTCAAGCAGCAATTCTTCCTTTCGTGTGCCGGAGCGGGCGACGTCGATGGCCGGATACACGCGGCGATCCACCAGCCGTCGATCGAGGTGCAATTCGCTGTTGCCCGTGCCTTTGAACTCTTCGAAGATTACTTCGTCCATCTTGGAGCCCGTGTCGATGAGGGCCGTTCCGATGATGGTGAGCGAGCCGCCTTCTTCCATGTTTCGGGCGGCGCCGAAGAATCGCTTCGGCTTCTGCAATGCATTCGCATCCACACCGCCGGAGAGAATCTTGCCGGAGTGCGGAACTTCCGTGTTGTACGCGCGGGCCAGTCGGGTAATCGAGTCAAGCAGAATCACCACGTCGCGACCATATTCAACCAGACGTTTGGCCTTTTCGACGACCATCTCCGCCACCTGCACGTGACGCGCGGCCGGCTCATCAAACGTCGAGCTGACCACCTCGGCCTGCGTGTTCCGCTGCATGTCGGTGACTTCCTCGGGCCGCTCATCGATCAGGAGGATGAACACGTACACGTCGGGGTGATTCTTGCTGATGGCGTTGGCGATCTTTTGCAGGAGCACCGTCTTACCGGTTCGTGGCGGTGCGACAATGAGCATGCGCTGTCCCATGCCGATCGGCGAAACGATATCGACGATTCGCATGTTGAGCTCGTCCGGCGCGGTCTCGAGGAACAGGCGGCGATTGGGGTGAAGAACCGTCAGGTCCTCGAAGTTGGTCTTCTCGGTGACGAGATTTGGGTCCTGGTAGTTAATCGCCTCGACGCGAAGAAGTGCGAAATATCGCTCCGATTCCTTCGGCGGGCGAATCTGACCCGACACAATGTGGCCGGTGCGAAGCCCAAATCGCCGAATCTGCGACGGACTGATGTAAATGTCATCCGGGCAGGGCAGATAGTTGTATTCCGGGCTGCGCAGGAATCCGAATCCATCAGGCAGGATCTCAAGCACACCCTCGCCGTACATCAAGCCGTTGCGGTTGATGCGGTCCTTGAGGATCTTGAAGATCAGGTCCTGCTTTTTGAGCCCGGTGTATTCCTCCAGCCCCTCCTGCTTCGCGACTTCGTGCAATTCCTGCACGCTCATTTTCTGAAGCTCGGTGATGTGAATATTGCCGCGTTTGATTTCCTCATACTTGGCATGGGTATCGGCGTCAATCACAGTGGCGCCGTCTTCATCCGCGTCGAAGCTCTGCTGCGGCTCCGGCATCGATGCCGGAGCAGGAGACTCGACTCCTGCGCCGAATGATTCGGGTTCGCTTGCGACGGGCATCTCCGGAGCTTCGTCCGGTGCTTCATCGCTGAGACGGCGTCTTGGGGCTCTTGGTTTGCTCGTGCCTGTGGTGGCTTTCGCCATTGAAACATCCTCCTGAAAGGTGACATGTGGTTGAGCGCCGATCTTCCATTGGCCGGTCGCCGAACCCGCTTACTTGCTCGCTATTCAACTCGTTGCTGATCTGACTTTTGGAGGTTCTTCCGTCTAACGATTCGACCGTCCAGTAGACTTGATCAGCACCGAGAACAAAATCCGTTCTAACTCGGGACGTAACTCGTCGATTGTGGAATGGTTCGTCACTACATAATCGGCTTTTTCCCGCTTCGTGTCCAGAGGAATTTGGCAACTTTCTCGCCGCGTCAACTCCTCCGCACCCCATCCTCTTGCCGATGCCACTCTCGCGCCACGCGTCGCCGCATCGGCTTCCACAAAAATGACCGCGTCGCATTCCCGATCGACGCCGGCCTCATAAAGCTTCGGAGCATCGAGCACGATCGCCCGCACCTCCGGATCTTCATTCGCCGCGGCGACGATCGCCGCCCGCCGCAGTTTCAGCCGCGGATACAGTAAATCCTCGAGCCCCTTCAACGACATCGGATCATCAAAGACAACACCGCCAAGTGCCCGTCGATCGATCCGTCCATTCGCATCGAGAATTCGATCGCCGTGCGACTCGCGAAGGGCCTGAATCACTTCTGGCGCGTCGAGCTCCACATGAGCCAGTCGATCCGAGTCGATCACCAAGGCGCCAAGCGATTGAAGAACTTTTGCGACCGTCGATTTACCGGCCCCAATCCCGCCCGTGATTCCGATGATCGGTAACGGATTTTTCACACGATCATGCTAGCGGATTCATTCCGCATGCTTGCTGTGGGACCGACTTTCCAGTCGGCCAGCATCGCCAATTCTTGAGCAAATAGACCGACAAGAATCTAGGTCACAAATCAGGATTGGCTATTTTCCACGAGCTGCAAAATCATTCTGTCGACACAGCGCCGCGAAAGCGCAAATTGCCCGTACTTCTTAGACGAAATCCATCAAACCTATCGCAGTCTTGTTGCCTGAGAAGTACAAGACTTCTCACCAACAAAAGCTCCACGATCCGTTGGGATCAACTGGGATCGGCCCGAAGGCCTGCACGATCTGATCAATAGAAATTCGCTTTGAATCCCGCCTACTTCCACGTGTAGCACTTGGGGCTAAACAAAAGGACCGGCAGGGTGCGACCAGGCCGAAACCCCATCACACATACTCCAGTATACACGCTCCGCAATCCCTTGTCATCCCCCAAAATCGTTATTTTTTTGTAAGAAACAGGTCACGAGAAGGCTGTGAAATCACGGCACCTCGAATCGTGACTGTCATGCGGAGCGCTAGCGAAGCATCTCGGCCGGGAGATTCTTCGGTCACCGAAGCGACCTCAGAATGACGTACTGACTGAAAATCATCTAAGATTCAAGGCTGTTTCATGCTTCGGCTCGTACAGGCCGATCTCGCCGCCGCTGGGCAGGCGGATCGTCATCTTGTTGCCCCAGGTCGCCTGTTCAATTTCTGAGCAGTTCACGCCTTTCGCCTTCATCGCACGCACTTCAACCTGCAAATCGTCGCACATGAAATAGACGTGCGCGCCAAGCATCTCATGACCGGCATGCTTACGGACGACTGGCCGGTCGTTATTTTCACTTTCTTCACTGTTTGGATGGACGGCTATTTCCGACGGCGGCAGGCCGAAGATCAACCAACCATGACCGACATCGACGCTGCGAAGCCCGAGCACATCGCGAAAAAATGCCCGATCGGCCGCTGGGTCGTCACTATAAAGAAGAACATGGGTGCCGAAAATCATGGAAATGCAACATTAACGCGAGCGGGTGAAAGGATCATTTTGCGGCAATGGCCACGAGTTTCGGCGTGAGATATTCGACGCAGCCGTCGAGCGTGGCAAGTCGCGGATAGTCTTCCTTGGGAACTTCAACCTTGTACCGCTTGCGGAGTTCCATCACGATGTCGAGAAAGTCCATCGAGTCGAGCTCGAGTTGATCGCGCAGCCGAACATCGCCCTTGATGTTTGACAAATCGGCATCCGGCGAAACGACGGCCACGATTCCCAATACGATGTTCTTTACTTCCAGATCTGACATTCCGCTGCTTTCGCCTTTCTATGTGGAACTCATGCCTTTGCGTGCTTTTCCGAGCCGCGCCCGTAAGGAAGCGGTTTTTCGCCACGGGTGCCTCTGGCAGCTTGTCCGCCATTGCCAATTAATCAAAGCGACATACTTACGGAACAAACCGCTTCACAACCACCGCCGAGTTGATCCCCAACATGCCGAACGAATTGTTCAGGATCGTCTCGACTCGCTCGATCCGCTTCGGCACGCCCGCCACGAGATTGCGCACCGCACATCGTGGATCAAGTTCCTCAAGATTGATGGTAGGGTGAATCAGCCCATCGTCAAACGAGCCTAAGTTGCCGGCCAGTTCCAGAGCACCCGCCGCGCCCATCGCATGACCGATGTAACTCTTCGTATTATTCACATGAGCTCGTGGAAAATCGCCAAAAACCTGCCGAATGGCCGTGGCCTCTTGGATGTCGCCGGTTTCCGTGGCCGTCGCGTGCGTACTGACAATGTCCACTTCGCCCGGCTCGATCCCCGCACGCTGAACGGCCATCGACATGCAATCGGCCACGCGCTCTGGATTTGGAAGCACCGGATCAGTACCGTCAGAATTCATCGCATGACCGGCGATTTCGGCCAGGATCGGCGCTCCTCGGCGTCGTGCATCCGCCAACCGCTCCAGCACAAAGACACATCCACCTTCGGATACTACAATCCCGTTGCGAGCCTTGTCGAACGGTCGGCACGCTTTCGTCGGATCATCATGCCACGCAAGCGCATGTTCGGCCGCAAAACTCGCGAAAATGCCGAACGAATGAATGGCTTCCGAAACGCCGCCCGCCAGAGCGACATCGACTTCGCCTAGTCGGAGCATCTGCACGCCCTGAATGATGCCCGCATTACCCGCCGCGCACGCCGCACCAATCGTGTAGTGCGGGCCCGTCAAACCAAGGTTGACCGTCACTTCGCCAGCCGGATTATTCGCGACCGTCCGCGGATTGTGGTGATGCGACCAAAACTTCACGTCGTCGCCGTATTGGCGAATCAGATGGATCTCGTTTTCCGTCTCCACGGTGCCGTGCTCGGTAATGCCAAGAAACGTGCCGACGCGAGATCGGTCAATTTGCGTCGCGTCAACCGACGCCCGCCGCAACGCCTCGTTGGCGCAATGGATCGCGATCGACCCCGCTCGCGTCCCGCGCCGCCGATCCTTCTTCGACTGATACTTATGCTCGTCAAATCGACAGACACCGGCCAGCACTTTGCCCATGAACCGCGTTTCAATCACGCTGACCCCGGAAACTCCGGCCAACAAATTCGCGCGAAACGCCTCCAACGTATCCCCATTGGGGGACGTCAGTCCGACGCCTGTGATGACGATTCGTTCGTTTGTGTTCATGAGCCTCCCCCAGTAACAAAGGGGGATAAAGGGGGGTCAGTGTTCTCGACCGATGAGTATCCCGACCGTGCCATTCAGCAACCCCTGATTGTAGAAGCATTGGCGAATAGAGCCAAGCGACTCAGACGAATTTCGCTTCGGCCGCTTCGAGACTTCGCTCGATCGCGATATATTCGCCTTGGATGGCCCAAATTCCACAGACCGATGAATCCCGCTGGACAATCGGGCGATTGCTTTCATGGACCTCAGATTACCTGAAGCAATGCGAGATCGAAGACGCCCGCCTGTCGGCAGAGGTGCTCTTGGCCGCCGCCATGCAATGTCGACGCATCGACCTTTACACGCGCTTCGATGAGGTTCCCGGCGACGGCGTACTCAAACAGTATCGCGACTGGGTTCGCCGGGCGGCCCAGCATGAACCGATCGCATATCTGGTGGGGGAGAAGGAGTTTTTCTCCCTACCGTTTCATGTGTCGCGAGACGTGCTGATCCCACGGCCGGAAACCGAAGCCCTTGTCGAGGCCGTTGCCGACTATTGCCAACAAGCGAAATTTGAACGCCCGCGAATTCTCGACGTCGGCACCGGAAGCGGGTGCATCATCATTGCAATACTAAAGGGGCTTCCGGCCGCAACCGGCGTCGCCTCGGACATTTCAGCCGCGGCCTTGGAAATCGCCCGAAAAAATGCCCACCGGCACCAAGTTGTGGGTCGCTTGCAGCTCATCGAGGCCGACGGCTTGAGCTTTGGAGCAAAGGACGGTGGGGGGCCGCCATCAGCCAAATTCGATGTGATCGTGAGCAACCCGCCATACATCCCCGCAGCCGAGGTCGCTTCACTAAAGCCCGAAGTTCGTGAATTCGAACCTCCCATCGCACTGACCGACGGCAGCGATGGATTGTCCTTCTATCGACACCTCGCGACCGACGCGCCTGACGTACTAACACCAAATGGACACCTCTTTGTCGAGGTCGCCGACGGCCGCGCCGCCGCTGTCATCGAAACCGTTAGCTCAACCTGCCCAAAGCTCGTCCATCGGAAGTCAATCAGGGATCGGGTCACCGGGCTGGAACGAGTGATCGTATTCGGCCTGAAGGAGTGATCATTCCAAACGAAGGGGTTTCAGCTCCTGGGTCGGTAACCGGCCAAGTTCGAATTCCGCTGCTATTGGATCGAAACGCCGCCTGACGATAAAACAACTATCGCAATCCAAGATTTTGGTCCTGGCGGAGGGAATATCGTGCAATACTTCGACATCATCGGCGGCAGCAGACTCAAAGGGAGCGTGGAAATCAGTGGCTCCAAGAACGCCGCACTCCCCATCATCGCTGCGTCAATCCTCTGCGACGGTGAAACCATCCTTCGCAACGTCCCCGACCTGGCCGACGTCCGGCAGATGTTGACTCTGCTACTGCGACTCGGCGTCAAGTCCCATCGCGATGCCGATGGAGCATTGCATCTTCGCGTCGAGGACGAAATGAACGTCCACGCCGAATACGAGCTGGTCAGCAAAATGCGAGCCAGCGTCTGCGTCATGGGCCCTCTATTGGCCAAGCGCCGCCGAGCCCAGGTCTCCATGCCCGGCGGCTGCGCCATCGGTGATCGACCCATCGACCTGCACATCCTGGGTTTGCAAACGCTTGGGGCTGATTTTGAGCTTGCCAACGGCGATGTGTTACTGAAAGCGAAAAAACTCAAAGCCGCCGAGATCTTCCTCGGAGGCCCGTTCGGATCATCCGTCACCGCAACCGCCAACGTCATGATGGCCGCGACTCTGGCCGAAGGGCGAACCATCATCGCCTCCGCCGCATGCGAGCCCGAAGTCACCGACCTCGCAAATTTCCTGATCGCCTGCGGCGCGCGGATCACCGGGCACGGGACACCCGAAATCACCGTCGAAGGCGTCGATCGCCTCAAGGGTACCGAACACCGCGTGATTGCCGATCGCATCGAAGCCGGCACCTTCATGATGGCCGCCGCAATCACCAATGGCGACCTCGATCTGGTCGGTGCAAGAATGGATCACATGCGGGCCGTCGTTGATCGCCTCCGCCGTGTCGGCATTATCGTCGAGCGCGGCGAAAAGGGCATCACCGTCTCATCCTCGCGACGACTCGAACCAGTGACCATCACCACGCAACCATATCCCGGCTTCCCGACCGACCTTCAGGCGCAGGCCATGGCGCTCCTTTGCCTTGCCGACGGCAACAGCATCATCACAGAGAAAATTTATCCCGACCGTTTCCTCCACGTGGGCGAGCTGAACCGCATGGGTGCGCAGCTTCACAAGGAAGGGCCAACGGTCATCATCTCCGGCGTCAAACGGTTGGTCGGTGCGCCGGTGATGGCCTCAGATTTACGCGCATCGGCCGCGCTAATCCTCGCCGGCCTCATCGCCAAAGGCACGACGCGCGTGCAGCGGGCCTATCACATTGATCGCGGCTACGAATCCATCGAAGAAAAGTTGCAGAAAGTCGGCGCGAACATCCGCCGCCAGAACGAATCCTGACTGCGGCTGACGTTATCGGCCCACTCAAAGCACGGACATGCCTACCAATATTATAGCCGCGCAAAACTTGCTCGCGCGTTAAATCCCTTACGGCTTACCGCGCTTTACAATTCCTCCGCGGATCCAAATCTACTTCCAATTCTCGCGTCGCGATTCGTCGCCAATTGTATGCGACCCAAATGTCCAAACGCGCGAATGCACCTCGCTCTCTGGTATCTTATTGGCGCGCGTTTCCACCCCAATCTTTTTCGTGATGGACGATGACTGTTGACACTCGCGAGGCTATGATGCGATATCGAGGCCCGGTGGAGGCCTCAAAGGGGGAGGGCAATGAACGAAGAAACATTTCAACGGAAACTCACGGAACTCATCGCAGAAATCGCCACACTACCCGCGGGCGAACGAGACAAGCTCGAAATCCTTGCGGAGCAAACTCGCGAGCGACATCGTCAGCTCAAGGAAACGGTGAACGGCCTGCAGGAGAGCATCGACTTCGTGCGTCTCGCGATCAAGTACATGCTCTTCGATCTCGAGGCCACTCGCCGCGAAAACCAGCAGCTCCGCAAAATGCTCGAAGAGAACAACAACAATCAGCAGTAGGGGAAACGTCGAAAAGTCGGAACATCGAAAAATCGAAACGGGGAGCGCAAAGATTCTCTTTGCGTAAAGCGTATAGGCAAGCCCGTCGAGACCAGTAGGGTGGGCCGTGCCTCCTAAGAGGACTCGCGATCAATGACGCGTCTACCAAATCACAAGCTATCACGAGGATGAACCCAATGCCAGCGTCATATTTCGTACGATGGCCAAGGTGGCGCAGTTTTCTCAAACTGGGCGAATGTAGTGTTGACTACTAGTCCTAGCCATTCTACTCGCGCTCAGCATTTACCAAGAATTCGCCGACCACTCCCGAAGATATTCCAATAGGAGCCGTGAACGAATGACCGCGCCGCCGCCACGCCCATCGTTAGTTAACCTCTCGCGGGCAATTTGCACGCTTCAATCTTTCGACCGTTTCACGCCTTTCGCACTGTCTTCCGTGTTGCGCTTCGATCCTCTCCATTCGCGCTTCGACCTTGCGTTATTCACCATTTTGCATTTTTCAACTCTCGATCCACTCGCCCCATTCGAGCTCTTGTGTTGCTCTTCGCTCTTGTTTTTCAGCATTCAGCATTCAAAATTCCGCATTTTGGCAGTGCCAATCCATGACACAAGCAAAAAAATACTTACCAAACGAACCCATCTCAAAGATTCACTTTACAAGAAGAGGAAGCGTCCAAGACGAATAGCTTTGGACGCCAAACCGTTTCCGCCTGTGAATTGTTTGGAAATGGTGCAGGCGAAAGCCGGGTGGCATGCCGCAAGGCCTGTTGTTCCCGGCTAAGGAGGCTGTCTTGCGCCTCTCGACTGTGGTTTTCAGGACTGGGAAGTCGATACTGAAGGCATGGCGAATCAAAAAATGAAACCGGTACGGGTGAAAACGGCGGCGAAGGCCGGGGGGCGTCCGATGCGGAAGATCGCGATCATAAATCAGAAAGGCGGCGTGGGAAAAACCACCACGACGGCCAATCTCGGCGTAGCCCTCCGGTCTACGATATTCTGACTTCCGGCACGCCCGTCCGCGAGACGATCGTCAAAGCGCGGAAAAACATCGGCGTCATTCCGACCAATGTCGATCTTGCCGCCGCCGAGGCCGAACTCATCAGCGTGACCGGCCGCGAAGTGATCCTTCGCGAGGCATTGGCCGCCGTCGAAGGCGAATACGATATCATGCTAGTTGATTGCCCGCCGTCGCTCGGCGTGTTGACGATCAACGCGCTCTCCGCGTGCGATGAAGTGCTGATCCCCTTGCAGCCGCATTTTCTGGCGCTTCAGGGATTGGGAAAGTTGTTGGAGACCATCACGCTCGTGCGGCAGCGGATCAACTCCAAGCTTCGCGTCGAAGGCGTGGTGATCTGCATGAATGAGGCCGGCACGAAGCTGGCGACGGAAGTCACCGACGATCTCGCCAAGTTTTTGGTGTCAGCGCGTGGCACCGATACGGTCTGGGCCGACGCGAAAATCCATCGCACCGCGATCCGTCGCAACATCAAGCTGGCCGAGGCGTGCAGCTTCGGTCAGACCATCTTCGAATACGCCCCCAAGAGCAATGGCGCGCTCGATTATTCCTCGCTCGCTCAGGAATTGCTCGGAATCGCGGCCATTCCATTCACAACCGAACAGGTTGCTGCTCCCGCGACACCTACTCCCATGCCCGCTGCAGCTACCCCTGTGCCACCAGCGGTCTTGGCTCCCGTGCCGCTTGCCGCGTCGGCGTAGCGAGACAAGGTGTTGTGGCGTCACCACTTGTTGGTGGCGACACATGTTATAGCGATCGATTAGCGACGCTGCGTGGCTATTTTCCTGCCCGGCGCAAATCACGTGGATTTTTTCTTGCAACGACACTGAATGTTAGGTAAATTATTCGTTATTGCTTCAAGCATGGTTCCGTTCTTGCGCCTTGGATGAAAAAGGACGAATGCTTGTGATCGTTTCGATTCGTCGCCGGTTTTCCGCCGCAGCGATTCTATGCCTCTCCGCTTCCGCGTTCGCAGCTCAGCCTTACCTTGTTAAGGACATATTCCCCGGCGGCCCCAACGACAACTCAGGGATCGTATCCATGGTTGCGTTCCAGGGGCGGCTGTTCTTTGGCGCTAACGATGGGGTACACGGCTGCGAGCTGTGGGTCAGCGACGGAACCAACGCAGGCACATACATGGTCAAGGACATTGCAGCCGGGCCATACCGCTCGCTTCCCAACACTTTCGCGGTGCTCGGCAACAAGCTTTTGTTCCAGGCCGACGACCGGATCGGCTCGACCCTCGATGTATATGCAACCGACGGCACGACTGCGGGCACGGTCCGCGTCGCCGATCTCGCCCCCGGCGTGCTCGATCCGGAAACCTACTGCTCGTATTTCTTTTTCGACATGGTTGCAAGCGGCGGAAAAGTATTCTACGTTGGCGAAACGGGAAGTTCTCCCCCCCACCAAAGTTTGTACGTAACGGACGGCACCCCAGGCGGCACGCACGAAGTTGGACCAGACAATTCATGGCCTAGCCAGCTGACGGATGTTAATGGCACACTTTTCTTTGAAGCCGGTTCGCCGAGTGGCGACGCACTTTGGAAAAGCAATGGGACCAATCAGGGCACGGTGATGGTTTATGCGAACAATCCGCTTTGGCTCACGAATGTCAACGGACTCGTCTTTTACAATGGTAGCGACAACTCGCCCAACAACGACCGTGAACTCTGGGTTTCTGACGGAACAGGCGCTGGCACACACCTCGTTAAAGACATTCTGATCAACGGCCAATCATGGCCGGATTGTCTAGCGAATGTGAATGGGAGACTCTACTTCAGAGCGTTCGAATTCGATCACGGCGAGGAGCTGTGGACCAGCGACGGTACGGAGGAGGGCACCGTTCTTGTCGCGGATATCGATCCCGGGAATAACAGCAGCGATCCGTGCGGCTTCACGCCGTACAATGGCTTTTTCTTATTGGCCGCCACTACCGCGGACACTGGCCGCGAACTGTGGCGCTCGGACGGCACGCCGCAAGGCACGACATTAGTAAAGGACATTTGCCCCGGTTCGTGCGATTCTTCGCCGCGCTTTTTTACGGAAGCGAGCGGCCTAATGTACTTCGCTGCCGACGATGGCGTCCACGGCGAGGAGTTTTGGGCTACGGATGGGACCGAGGCTGGAACGCGCATGATTGCGGATATATATCCTGGACCGATGAGCGGCACAGACGAGATGATCAATGTCAACGGAATCGTGTTTATTCTTGCTGGAGACGATCAGACTGGCGCTGAGCTCTGGGCATACGACACGCGCCCTCCACCCATTCCTGTAACTTCGGAGCTTTTATGCATGCTCCTAATCACGGCAATACTAGGGTGCGGCATTGCGGTTCTCTGGAGGAGGACGCGTGAATTGCATACGAATTATGTTCTTGCTTTTCGCGTGCGAAGAAGAATCAGAAACACCGGCACGCCGACGATGGCCGTCACGACGCCGATAGGCAATGTGGCGCTGCCGAGCTGTCGACCGGTGAGCCAACCGGCCAAACGCATCGAGAGCTGCGATGCCCAGTCGCAGATGATCAGCATCGCGCCTCCAAGCAGCCCTGAAACCGGAATGAGAATGCGGCAATCCGAACCGAAGAGCAGAGTGACAATATGTGGCACCATCAAACCAACAAACCCGATGGGCCCGCAGTACGCGACCACGCCCGCCGTCGCCAACGTGCACACCAGAATGCAAATCGCCTGAAGCGCTTTGACATTCACTCCGCGAGAGGCCGCAAGCTCGTCGCCGAGACGATATTGATTGAGCGCCCGCGAGAGCAACGTGAGCACGATCCACGCCGGCGCCATCAGCGGCAATAGCATCGCGCCTTCGATTGCGCGGATCGGATCGAGCGAACCCATCATCCATCGCACCATAAAAAACGTCTCCCGCTCGCTCGACACCGCGGTGACAAACGTCATCATGGCGGAACAAAACAAGCCCATCGTCACACCGGCCAGCAGCAGCTCATTCGACGACAGCCGCCTCGCTCCGCCCGCGAACAACCACACTGCGGCCACCACCAGCATCGCCCCGGTGAATGCGCTGACGGCCACTGATGAGATTCCAAGAATCGCGATCATCCAACCCGCGCGAATCGCAATCAGTGCGCCAAGCGATCCGCCGCTGGCGATGCCGAGCGTGTATGGAGTGGCCAACGGATTGCGGAACATAATTTGGAAAGCGGCACCGCAGATGCCCAACGTGATTCCCACTTGCAGCGCCAACAGCGATCGCGCGAAGCGCTGTTGGAAGCCGATGATCTTCGCGAGGCGCGTGAAAGCGGCCAATTCGGCATCGGAGATGTTTCCGTCGCGGTCGAGATCGGCGAGTGGCCGCCCGGAAAGTTCCGCGCGGTCGATCGGCAAGCCAAATTCCGCCCGCCAAGCGTCGAACCATGAAAACGAAGCTGATTCCGTTCCAATGCCCGGACTCAGAATGAGCAGAATCGCGACGAATAGCGCGGCACCCACCAAGCTCGCGATGAATCGGCGCGGCACTAACGATCCAATGCGAGTTGCGTTCAAGATTGCAACTCCGATGGTCGGCCAAGAGGAACAATCCAGCGCAAGCCCGGAACGTCCGGCGTCGTCGCGAATGTCAGGGAAGCGCAATACACAGGATTCAAATGCGATGGCGTCAAAATTTCATCGGGAGTGCCGTTTGCGACCGCGCGGCCCTCGGATAGCAGGAGGACATGCGAACAAAACATGGCGGCGAGGTTTACGTCATGAGTGACAACCACAATTGCGAGCCCATCGCGCTGCGAAGCGCTTCGAAGCAGCTCGAAGATGCGAAGTTGATGGGGGATATCCAGGGCCGCTGTCGGTTCGTCCAGCAGCATGATCGGGGCGGATTGCGCGAGTGCCGCGGCGAGGCACGCCCGCTGACGCTCCCCGCCGGAAAGAGTGTCGAGGCGACGATCCGCGAATTCCAACGTCTGCGTGATGCGCATGGCAATTTCCGCGCGAGAATGATCGTTGGCGGATTCAAACAATCCAAACGATCGATGTGGAAATCGACCCATGAGCACGAAATCCGCGACGCGGAGATCAAGTTCGGCAGAGAAGCCCTGCGGAACATAGGAGATTCTGCGAGCTCGCTCGCGCCCGCTCAAGTCGGCAAGATCGCAGCCAGCGCAATTGATTGTTCCCGCAGTTGGCGAAAGGAGGCCTGCGAGAAGTCGAATCAACGTGCTCTTGCCGGCGCCGTTGGGACCGACGATTGCCCAACATTGCCCCGCTTCAATGGAGAGCGAGATCGGCCCAAGGAACGTCGGACCACCGGGGTAGCCGAATCGAACATCGTCAACAAGAAGTGTCACGCGGTTATCGTCGCAGCCTTGCCTCGGGGTGCAATAGGCGAGAAATTTTGTCGATGATGGCCGTATAGCGTGGCGAAGGGATCAGGCAATTTTCATCATTGAGAAAGTAAATGCGATCATTCACGACCGCCGGCAACGAGTCCATGTGGCTCCACTGCGTTTTCAGTTCTCGCTCGATGCTTGGTGAAAGCATGGTATCCGGCATTAGCTCGATGATTACTTCGGGTTGCGCGGCGATGATCGCTTCCGGGCTGACCTGCGGATAGAGCATGTCGAGGTGTCCGAACACGTTGATGCCGCCGGCGACTTCAATGGCTTCATCTAGAAATGTGCCGCGGCCGGTGGTCAGGAGATTGGCGATTCGTCCGGGTTCGCGCGACACGGTCAACAGCACTCGTGTCCGCCCGAGATCCTTCACACGCTTGCGAATCTCATCCAACCTTTGACGAAAAGCCGAGTTGACTGTTGCTGCTTGCTTCGAGCAGCCAAGAAGATCGCCGACTTCATGCACGCATTTTTCGATGCCGGCAAGTGTATCGGTTTCATCGTGATACAGGGCAATGTGTTGCTCATCTGCGAGCCGTTCGAGCGACTCAATTCGTCCGCGCAGCACGAGCAGATCCGGCTGAAGGGCGATGATTCGTTCGATGTCAGGGTCGGAAAATCCGCCGATGCGGGGGCGGGATCGAATTTCCGAAGGGTAGATGCAATAGCGACTGACTCCAATGATGCGATCGCAAGCTCCTAACTCGCAGACGATTTCTGCCGTATTGGGTGCAAGGGTGATGATCCGCTTCGGCGTTGCGCGTGAATTTTCCGCAACGGACCCTGAGTGATTCGACGACGGATCAATCGCAAGAGCAGGGAAGCACACACCGATGCACACGAGGGCGCACCAACGGCTCATGCGATCTATTTTCTTGCACCGAGGTCCGAACATATTTACGAATCGTAACCGTGCGATTCAATGAAGCAAAGAACATGCAAGTTTATGAGACCGTTGGATTTTGAAGAGCGCTGTTTGGTTGATTTAGCCATCGATAAGGCGAACAATCATGTGTTTGGCGAATGTAGCTACCCAATTGGTCATTAGAGGTGTGATACAAAGGGCAGTGGAAGATGAATCATATCTCTAACGTCCTGTGGAATTCGATTCGGCGTTTGACTACGGAATGTGATGCGTCAGCAGCCTCGGAATACGCGATTCTGCTCGCTCTGTTGGTGTTGGGAGTTCTCGGTGCCGTGTCCATACTCGGCATCACGTCAAACGGATTATTCCATTCCGCAGTGAATGAGGCGGCCAACAGTTCCGGTGGAAACATGTCGGGTCCCTCGAATAATGGGTTCGGCACGGTTGTGAAGACTCAGGTCGCTCGTTGACGAATCAGCCACCTGCGAATCGAGCAGGAGTATTGATCCCGTTCCTTCCCCGGGTGTGAGCAAATCGCCATCCTTCTCTTCGCGGGGTGGGTATCCAACGGTTATTCGCGGTACAATTCTTTTCGCATGGACCTCTTTGTCGAACAGCGTGAGCAGAATTTCAAGCGGGCCGAGCCGCTGGCGGCTCGGATGCGCCCCAAAACCATCGAAGAATTTCTCGGGCAATCGCATTTTCTTGGCGAGGGCAAGTTGTTGCGGCGGATGCTGGAGGCCGATCGCGTCACAAGCGCGGTCTTCTACGGACCGCCCGGCACCGGAAAGACCACTCTCGCTCACTTGATCGCCGTGCGGACGAACGCTCACTTTGTTTCGCTGAATGCGGCCGGATCGAGCGTGAAAGAAGTTCGTGATGAGCTTGCGGCCGCGCGGCAGCGACTCGGGGTCGAAGGGCGTCGCACGATTCTCTTCGTGGATGAACTTCATCGTTTCAATCGCGCGCAACAGGACGTGCTTCTCAACGACGTCGAAAACGGGACGGTGATTCTGATCGGGGCCACGACGGAGAATCCATTTTTCGCGGTGAATTCGCCGCTGATATCGCGAAGTCAAATTTTTCGATTCGAGCCGCTGACCGTGGACGAGATTACCGCACTTCTTTACCGGGCGGTGGCCGATCGCGAACGAGGGTACGGCAATTTCAACGTGAAGCTCACGACCGAGGCAGCGCATCACTTGGCGGTCACTTCCGACGGCGATGGCCGACGAGCATTGACGGCGCTGGACGTGGCCGTTCGATCGCAGATGGCGGGTGCAGGAAACGCGGTGCCAGGGCAGCCATCAGACTCCCAAAAGAATGCAAAGGCCGCACCGTTAGAGATTGTTGTGGATCTCAAGGTCGCGGAAGATTCCATCCAACGAAAGGCGTTGGAGTATGATGCTACTGGGGATGCACATTACGATGCCATCAGTGCGATGATCAAGTCGATTCGCGGAAGCGATCCCGACGCGACGGTCTATTGGATCGCACGAATGCTTGAAGGCGGCGAAGATCCGCGTTTTGTCGCTCGGCGAATCGTGATCGCCGCTGCGGAGGATGTCGGCAACGCGGATCCAAGAGGGTTGATTGTAGCGCAGGCGGCGGCCGACGCGACGCACTTCATCGGCATGCCGGAGTGTCAATTGATTCTGGCGCAGGCGGCGATCTATCTGGCGTGCGCCCCGAAATCGAACGCGTCGGCGATGGCAATCTGGTCGGCAACGGATGATGTGAAGAACAACCGAACGCTGCCGGTGCCGATGCATCTTCGCGCCTCTGGATATTCCGGTGCGAAGCAGTTGGGTTCCGGCAAAGGGTATCAATACCCGCATGACGCACCTGGTGGTATATTGGATCAGGATTATCTTGGCGTGGACAAGACGTACTACGAGCCGACGGATCGGGGCGATGAAGCGCGATTCAGGGAAATGCTTCAACGTATTCGAGAATTGAGATCGCGAGCGCACGATTGAGCATGTTTCTGCTTCGTAGTGTGCCTATGTTGTCATGTTAAGCGAAGCATCCAGCGTTGAGATTCTTTGCCTTGGTGAACCGACGCTGAGAATGACGATCTCGCCCGGCGGCGAATGTGGGACGATGTAAAGGTGAGACGGCTTGCACATTAAGAACGAACTTCGTCAGCGACTGCGAAAGGCGATCGCGGAAATTCCGGAATCGGAAATCTCCGTGCGTTCTTCGCAGGCTGTGAAACTCTTGTGTGAGCAGCCGGAATTTCGCAAGGCCGAGGTGGTCATGGTGTTCTTGTCGCTTGCCCAAGAAGTTGACACGACGCCAATCGTGCTTCGGTGCTGGCAGGAGCGGAAACGCGTGCTGGCCCCGAAAGTCAGCTGGAATCAGCGTCGGATGCTCCCCGTTGAAATCCGGTCGCTCACGGACGACTTGATCACGTCCAGTCTGGGAATTCGTGAGCCCGTATCGGGCCTGCCGTTTCCCATTCCATTGATTGATCTTGTCATTGTGCCGGGGTTGGGGTTTGATGAATTCGGCGGTCGGTTGGGGCGAGGGCAGGGATTTTACGATCGCTTCCTCGCAAACCCTGAATTCCGCGGCATCTCATGCGGCCTGGTCTTTGAAGCGCAGATGACTTCCAACATTCCCATGGGCCCGCTCGATCAGCGTGTCCGCATGGTGGTCACTGACGACCGTGTCCGGCGGTTTTCGTGATCCAATTGCTTACTCTAATCACGAATCAGCGTGCAGAAATTGCCGAAGGCGTCTGCTTCGCGCACAAAAAATTCGGGTTACAGTTCGGAACCCAAGGAGGAGGGTCAATACGGAAATGACAATGACTACGAATGTGTGCGAAATAAGGAAGAGAAGCATTCGGCTCATTCCCTGGGCAGGAGTCGCATTGATTGCCGCATGCGCGCCGGCCACTCTAACACACGATTGGTCGGCGTATCGCGGGCCAGGCGCGGAGTATTTTCAAAAGACGGAAGTCGAAGCACCAGTTTTTTCCGACCCCGTGGAAGGATGGAACCGCGGTATGACGGCCGCCAACAATGCCGTCACCAACAATGTGCTGGAACCATTGAGTCAGGGGTATCGGTATCTGGTTCCGGGTAAGGCGCGTGAGGCGATCGCTCGCTTTGGACAAAACCTGCTCTATCCGCGCCGCGCTTTGGCGAATCTGTTTCGCGCCCGTTTCCATGATGCATGGGTGGAAACGAAACGATTTGCGGTCAATACGACGGTCGGCATTCTCGGTTTTCGCGATCCGGCGACGCAAAAGGGGCTGCCTTCAACCAATCAGGACTTCGGGCTGACATTCGCGGCCTGGGGATGGAAACCTTCGAATCATTTGGTCGTTCCTTTGCTTGGACCAAGTACGGGGCGCGATGCGGTTGCAATCGTCCCAGAAATGCTGACCGATCCGGCGTACTATTTTTTTCCATTGGATCCGTACCTTTGGTTCAACGCACATAGCGATCAGCTCTCCAATTACCGTCGATTCGTTCATGGCAGCTTCGATCCTTACGACGACTTTCGTTTGGTGTGGACTCTGGATCGCGACCTCCAAGTCACGCCCGAAAAATTTGAGCGCAGCACGGATGACACCGGCGCGACGCAAACGCTCGACGAAATCAAGTTCACCTGCAAAGACCCGGAGTTTCCCAACTCGATGCGAAAACGGTGGGCGCGGGTTTCCTCGACGGGTCGAAATCTTCCATACAACTGTCGGATGCAGCCCGGCAAAGCGCCGATCGTTTTTATATTGCCCGGATTCGCCGCGCATCGTGAGAGCCGTCTGGTGATGGCACTTGCCGAGCTGGCATACCGAAATGGATATTCCGTCGTCGCTCTCAGCAGCGCATATCACGAAGAGTTCATGGAACGTGCCTCGAGTGTGGCGCTTCCGGGATACACTCCGGTCGACGCCCACGACGTGCATCTTGCACTGGATGCGATTGATCGGGAATTGAATCAATCGTATCCCGATCGCATCGGCCAAAAGGCGCTGATGGGGTATTCGATGGGCGCGTTCCATTCGATTTTCATCGCGGCGGCCGAACGGGAGAACGAAGGCAAGCTGGTTACGTTTGACCGGTACGTCGCTTTAAATCCGCCTGTAACGTTGCTGCATGGCGTGGAGGCGCTGGATCGTTATTACAATGCGCCGCTGCAATTTCCCGAGGACCAGCGACGCGCCATGGTTGAGCGAATCATGCGAAAGGCCGTCGACTCATTTCGCGATGTGCAGGATGGCGGTGCGGAAACTCGCCTTTCGGATTTGGAGGCACGCTTCGTGATCGGGATGTATTACCGCTTGACGCTGCGTGACATCATCTATGCGAGCCAGCAACGTCAGGACTTGGGGATTCTCGAAACACGGCAAGATTGGTTCCATCGGAACGCGGCCTACAGGGAAATTCTTCAATATTCATTCATGGAATATTTTTATGGATTCGTCCTGCCCTACTATGCGAAACGAGACGCAACGGAGGTGGCCGAGACGATTCTCTCCAGGAACGACCTTCGTTCGCTTGGCGACTCTTTGCCGGGCGGTCGCAAAATCCGCGTATTGACCAGTGAAAACGATTTTCTGTTGACTCCGGATGATATCTCGTGGTTGGTGCAAACATTGGGCAAAGATAACGTCACGCTGTATTCGAGCGGCGGTCATTTTGGGGTCATGACCAAGCCGGAAGTCCAGAAGGACGTGATTGAATCGCTTGCGGGGTTAGGAGCAAGCGCAACGTCGTCCGAGCGATGAGCAGGATATTTGTGAGTGAATGCTGAATGCGATCAGAAGAAGCGGGGGCATTTGGCAGGTACAATCTTGATCCCCAGCAACTTACCCAGCAATCAGAGTGCGTTTCACAGCCAAAGAGTGCGAAAGGGTGCGAAGAGGAGTCATCTCGCCAGCGCCAATCGCCTCATGCGCAAGTCTTTGCAGCTGCGGAAGTTAACGACGCATTGCGATGCGATGCGGCTCACGACGAAACAGCGGGCGACGCGACTCGAACGCGCAACGTTCAGCTTGGAAGGCTGATGCTCTACCATTGAGCTACGCCCGCAAACGCGGTTTTGCTCTACTTAAGCAAAGAGATTTGCTCTACTTAAGCCCGGACAACCGCTATAATGCCGGGAGAGACACCCCGGCATTGTACGCGGATTTTCGGCATGGCCAAGGCCCGACAACGCATTCCAAAGCTCAGATTCACGTCGTGGCGAAAGCTCGGCTGGCATGTTGCTTTTCGAGATGCGACGACGGGTTCGCCCCGCAAACACGTATTCAAAATTCGCGGTCGCGAGCGTGAAGCGGAGGCCCGGGTTCTCTACCATGCGTGGGTGCTTGAACACATTGGCGGTAACGGCAATCCGGCCCATCCGACCCAGGCCAAAGCGATAGGGCGACGAAAACCCTCAAACAATCTACTTTCGGGGAGCCTCCTGGAAATCGCAAGCGGGCTCATCGCTGTCGAGCGCGGAAGAGCACGTAAAGACGGTGAATCGCGGAGACGTGGCACGATTGACCGGCGTGTGTTTTCGGATCGGAAGAAACAAATCCGGGACTTCCTCGGGTTTCTGAACGAGCGTCACGGTGCAGGAGCTGTCTCCAAGATGCAGTTGGCCGACCTGGCGATGGATGATGTCGAGGCGTACAACCAATTCATCGCTGGAAAGGGATACTCCGCCTCGCAGGTGGCGAAACGCATCGGAGTTATCAAAGCGATCATCGACCGTGCCGGCAGGCCCGAGCATGGCGGGCAGGTTCTTGGGTGGAATTGGGACTCTCGTGATGTTGCCCACGGAGTTCCGACCGAGGAACGGGCGCTACCCAGTGTAAAGCAACTTCGGCGGCTTCTGCGAGCAACGGATAATCGCGGACGCACCATGATCTGGCTGGGGATTGGACTTGGTCTAGGTGCGCGCGATATTGCTGCTATTCGTGTCGGGCAGATCGCGAGAGAATCATACGACTTGCGAAGGGGCAAGACAGGCGTGGAACGGTATGGCGGAACTCCGCAGTTGGTATGGCTTTACGTTTCGAGGCTTCAGGCGGAGCGCAGGCGTGCAGCCGGTGAGCTCTTGTTCGTCACTCGGAACGGCTTACCAGTTGTTCACGGTGCATCAAACGCAGTAACGCAATGGTGGGAGAAGCTTCGCGAGCGGGTTGCGAAAAAGAACGAAGCGATTTGCAGCTTTTACACATTGAGACATCTCGGCGCAACGGAATTCGGTTGCCGCCCGAATACATCGATCAGTGATGTGAAGCGTTGGCTCGGCCACTCCGCGAGTTCGCGCATGGCGGATGTGTACATGCGGCCGGTGCGGCCGGAGTATCGCGAACTTGTTGAGTGGGTACGTCGCAAGCTCAACACGAAGTTTGGGGGCGGGGAGCGAGGCCATTAAATGTCCGTCGTCGGAGTCATCCGAGGAATAGCATCGAGCGGCGAGCCGGTTGGAGGAAAAGGAAGCTGCGCGGTCTGTGCAGTTGGTGCGGCCAAGCCTAGTCGGCGGTGATCTTCGTCGTCCCATGCACGAAGGTATTGGTGCTGTGTCTCGCCTGGAATGAAGTTTTCCCCCGTGCCCGGATTCCAGAGGTTTGTTTTGAACCGACATGCCGCCGTGTACACACCGATAGCGGGTGTAATGTAGTAACCGTGGAAAACGCCTAGAGCCTTGTCAGGAAGCGGAAGGCGCATGATTTCCGAGGAGAAAACGGTTTCTTCTTTCAGAATGTGTTCAGTTACCGTGGTAGTGCTGCTGCCCCCTTGGGGACCTGACGTGAAACCTTCGCTTCTTGTGAATCGGCGGATTTGGCCGTCACTGATGGTTTGTGAACCCCAGCGGGCGGTCGGTTCGCTGTCAACGCGAAGAATCGCCTTGTTTGCACACATCCCTACCAGTTCGTTGGCGCTGTGGTCTCCATATACATGCCGCAGCCCCTCAATGTCTTGAAAGCCGATTGCTACTCTGGCCCCTTTGGAACGACCTTTACTAAGGAGCCTGGGAAGGGTTTCGAGTTTCCCGGCTTCCTTGGCCTCGTCAAAAAAGATCCACGTTCGACGGGTAGCTGATTCGCTGTCGCTGAGAAGCAATTCCGTCAATCGCTCAATGAGCAGTCGGTTGATTGCGTCAAGCGGCGCACGGATGGTTTCGTCGCTTCCGAGGACAAGAATGGATTCCTGCCGACGCCACTGGGCGAGGCTAAACGTGTTCGCAGTGCGCGACCACAATGCGGCGATCGGTTCGAACACGGACATTCGGCTGGCAAGCGTGGACTTGACGCTGGCGAGTGTCCTCTCTTCCTTGAAGTGTTGGTCGAGAACATCGCGCGTCTCAGTAGTGGATTCGAGAAGGTTGCGGAGCCGGTCTTCACTTCGGATGACGAAGAGGATGTCTCGCAGAGTCCAAACGCGGGGACTGTGAATGATGAAGGCTTTGAGTACTCCGGTCAGAATGTCGCGAGCGGCGTCGGTGAAGTATCGGTTGTGGCTGTGCTCTTCGGGAATGAAGATCGAGGCAATCTGGAGCGCGGTCGCAGGGTCAGTTATATCGTCCGCCATGTTCCAGGCGGAAGACCTGACGTCGAAGGGATTGAGGATGACGACCTCGCATCCGAGCTTCATACCGCTGAGAAGTGAAAGCATGTCGCGCTTGGCATCATAGACGAGCGCTCGCCAGTCGCTGCCTGGGATTATTCGCGGGATCACGCTCTGCATGAGTAGGCGAAGCGTTACCGTCTTTCCGCTTCCCGTTGCACCGACGGCGCAGAAATGCCCTTCTGAATATCGCTCCGGAAGATGGATCGATCCCCAATAGATGGAGCCATTCGGATCAGGCGGGAGTGTCCGTGCGAAGCCGAGCGCGGTCTGGGAATCCAAGAGGGTCGTACCGCGAAGGACGTGGTCGACTCGAGAAACGGGCGTTGCGAAGAACCACAATGCGGCCGACTCGATGCCTATTGTTATGAAGCCTCCAGCCGCCCAACCGAGAACGATTTGATGGGTGTATCGCGGTGCGATCAGGCCACCCAACAAGAGGCCGGCGGGAAGGACGAGCATCCGCAGCACCAGCAAAAGGACCATGGAGCCAACTGGTGTTGTGTCCGTGATGTTGGCCCGCGGAAGAAGCCCCGTGTCGATGAGTTGGAAATATGGAAACTCACCAAGACGGCCCCAGACAAGTGTCCCGGCGTTTTGCGAGGCGGTGCGGCGAATGACAACGAAAAATACCACTGTGGCGCCGATGGCTGTGGCGCCGTTCACCCAGAAAGGATTCCATTGGAAATATCGCCTCGCACCAAAGTACATGACGATGACGGTAAGAGCGAGGTGCAGGAGGCCTGCGCCGGCTAGGAGAGTGAACCGAATGATCGGTCTTAACTGCGGTCGAAGCCAGCGGGACGTCGGCATGCTCAGCGCTCCAGGGCGATCTCCGCCTCGTTCTTTTGCCTCGCGAGGTCGACCGCGAGTTCTTTTGCCCGCGACTCGCTCATTTGGCGAGCAAGATTTGCAAGGCCGGGACCGGCCTCATGTTCATCAGTATAGAAGCGGGTTTGGCCCCTCGCCCGGGAGGCCTGGGTGTAGGATAACTCGCGGTGTTGCATGAATCCACCAAGAAGCACAAAGGCGTCTTCAACGGTCGTCCCCTGCCCCTTGTGGGTCGTAACCGCGTAGCCGAGCTTGACGTGGGGATAACTGTTGAGGGGAATGACTACGTCGCGACCGTCGTCAAGGGCGACGGTAATCGTGTTTCTCAATCGGCCCTTGCTAACGACGGTTCCCAGGTCGCCGTTGTGAACTCCTAGCGGCCGTGAGTTCTTGTCTAAAAGGACGCGGTCGCCCTCGAAAATGTATCCATCGCGCAGGCGGACGCAGTGGGCGGGGCTGAGTCGACCGGCACGCAGCCGCGCGTCCTGACATTGAAGGTTGAGTGCCTCGGTTTCGACATTGGTCCCGCAGAAAATAAGAGCGCGCTCTGAGTGATGTCCGTGCGCGTCAGCCCAGTCAGTGACCAGTCGATCCATCGCTTCGCTGCGGTCTTTCGCCACGGTGAGCAACCCGCGCTCTGCCAGATCCTTCAGGGCACCCTTGGCGTTACCTTTCGCAAGTTCCTGCACCAGCTTACGGTCCTTTTCCTCGCGTTGGCGAATGATCTTGGTGAGCTTGGCGGGTTCATGCCGGTCGGCCAAAGCCGCAAAAGGCGCTCCAGCTTCAATGGCTTGGAGTTGTTGTCGGTCGCCGACAAGGACAAGCTTCCCACCTCCTCTCCTAGTCGCGTCAACGAACCGTGCCATCTGCCGTGTGCCGACCATGTTGGCCTCATCGATGATCAGCACCGTCTTCTTGTCAATCTTGAGTTGCTTGAAACGATAGGTGGGTTTACCCACCCCGGCGCGGAGCAGTTGAAGTAGGTGGTGACGAAGTTTCCACGCGAACGTTGGCTTCATGAGTAGTTCGATCGTCCGAAGGGTGCCAGAGCGGATTCCTGAGCCCTTCTGAAGTTCTCGGGCGGCCTTCGCCGCCAAGGCGCCGCCGATCACATGATATCCCGCCTTCTCGAAGATTTCGCGACAGGCGGTCAAGGCGGCTGTTTTTCCGGAACCGGCCACACCGGCGAGAATGGCTAGACTGCCTCGCCGGGTGATATGGCGGACGGTTTGGGCTTGTTCGGCGGAGAGAACGATGTTCGCGTCGCGGCCGATGCGTGTTCGGTCGACGGGGCTCGTTCGGAGTCCTCGGGCGGCGCGAACGAATTGTCGCCCGTGGTGCTTCAGCTCCTCCATGAGCGGCGAGCGCGAGGCTTCGTAGCGCTTTAGCACGCCTTCTATCGAACGTGCACTGATGGCATGACTGCGTTTGTGGGACAGCTTGTTGGCCGAATCCAACAGACTCTTTTCCAGAGTCAGCATCTCGTGCGTCGTGTAGCGGGCCTCGTCGTTCTTTTCGCCGACGTGAACAAAGCGCGGTGAGGCAAGTGCGTCCGAGACGGCAGTGCGCAGGTCGGAGACGGAGGCCCCGAGAGTTTGCGAGAGCTCGGCTGTGCGGCGCAGGAGTTCACCTCTGGAGAAATGGCTTTCTTGTTCAGTGATTTCGTTTGCCGCGCGTTGCACAAGATCCTTCAAGCAGGATGGGGCGGCAGTGTTCGGAGGCGTTGGGGTTAGCTGCTGGGGAGAGTAGCCGTGGGCGATGCCGACCTCCCGCCACTTTGCAAACAGTTCACTACGCGGTGGAACCAGCGTCTTCGGTTCTCTCGTGGCAAGGGCGGCGAAGGCCGCGGCACTGGCGCTCTCCATGCCGTGACTTCCAAGCAGGGCTTCGATCGTTTTTCGGCGCTTGGAAAACTCGTCGATCAGCGATTGGGAAACGCCTTTGACTTCGAACCAAGTTCGCTTCGGTTCGCATTCCAATCCGAGCACGGTTAAGCGTGTGGCGAGTCCCACGCGATACAAAGCCCCCGCCACCATCTTGTGCTTGTAGATTGGTTTGCTCAGGATGGTTCCGGTGGTCCCGTCGGGGCGAACGGCCGCGTTCATGACCAAACAGTGAGTGTGCGGTTGCGGGTCGAGGGCGCGGCTCGTTGCGTGTTCAAATGTGGCCACGATGAGCTTTGCGTGTTCCCGCCTCACCCCATCTTTGCCACGTCGGGAAAAAGCCACCTCGTCTTCAAGATAAGCGAGCGCTTCCTTTACCGCGGCGAAGTGCGCGACTTGTATCGCACGGCGGGTGTTCTCGTCGCTTTGACTCCAAACGGTGCTCACGGACTTGGGCGCGGAGAACGTGAGATCCCAACCGGGCTGATGCCTTAGGCTCCCGGCGTTCTGAATGAGCAGCGCTCCATCAGGGGAGAATCCCGAAAAGATCTGCTCCAGGGCTGACCGCTCAACCCTTCCGCTCAGGCCAAGAGCCTCAGCCCCCTTCCCCCACCACTGTCCGGGAGGCTCGCCGCCGTTGAGGTAATAGTCCGCTTGGGCGAGTTCCAGGTAGTAGCGAACCTGCCCATGCCCCATCGCAGCAATAGAGAGCATCGCCGGGGCCTTTCACGCCAAGAGGTTCGCTTTAATCCACGATTTGATTTGCTCGGGACTGGACCGCTTTTCTTTGGGCACCGCCTCATTGATCACAGCCAGGATGCCGGCGGTCGCGGTGGCGAGGTCGGCGCGAATCTTGGTGACCTCGGCTCGGAGCGTGACCACGTCGTCACGGAGTTGTTCGTGCTTCTCGGCTCCGCCCAGGGCGTCAATGAGCGCCTTCCGGGCGAAGTCGTTTCGGCTCAACTTGTCGCGCCCGTGGGCCGCGTTGTATTTCTCGGTTTGTTCGTCGAGCTGGGCAACGAAGCTCGCCGGAAGCCGGAAACTGATCGTCGGGCTGCGTTCGGGCATAATCTCAAACCATCCTCAGTACGCGGACAACATAAGTCGCTGTAAATCGTGCAGTTAGGGAGAGATCCACGGGCTTCTGTCTACACATTGCAGACATCTGAAACAAGCGAAAGCGTAGCGGTTTTCTGCCAAAATGCGAGCGCTTTGTTTGCATCGCTAGGTGCATCAGGTGTGCTCTCCCCGAAGCCATCCAAAAACATCCAGAAAAGCACAAGAATGGGCCAGGTGGGGCCCTAAGTCCGTGACCTGCGTTTACGCCGCTAGTATCTCAAACCTCATCTTGAGCCCGCTGGTGAATCCAGCAGGCGGCCTGCCTTGCGACTTCGGCGACGAGCAAAAGGTCATCTCTTCCAAAGGAATCCGAGACCTTCCAATCGCCGCCGTTTTTTTCGTCTTTATAGATTCGACGAATCTGCACGTTGTGTCGGGAGCTTCCGCCCTCCGTCTCGTTGTGCCAAATCGTCGCCTTGATTCGCCCCAGGCGAATCTCATGGGCTGGCTTGTTTTTCTCGTTTGCCATTTGAGTGTTCTCCTTTCTGAACCTTTATACGGGGGCCACCTGGCTTACTTTGGTTATGGTTGGTTCAAGAGAGGATGTAGCATCAAAGTGAGCGGACCCCGCCGGGGAGCGAAGCCCCGACGGAACGTCCGTCATGCCGCCTGGCGGAGCATGATGTTTTTCTTGAAGATGAGGCAATACTCGTGCTGGATGGGAACGTCTTCCATTGAAGCGTAAGTGACGTGGTCAGACCGGCAGTTGTGCTGGGCCTTGATGATGACCGAGCGAAGTTCGCCCAGCGGTCCCGCCATGTTCATGACCTCACGGGCGATGGGATAGTAACACCGGTTTCGTCGAACGTCGCCCATGAGCACGGCCATCCGCCCGCCTGGAAACACTGCGTCGTAGCATTGGCGGAGTGCAAGAAAGAGCGTGCCAATAAACTCGTCGAAGGTTTCGCAAGTGCTCAAGTCTGCGGCATCGTCGCTGTATCGAATGATGTTCCAGTACGGCGGATGAACCCAGACCAAGTCAAATGGGCCGGGAAGTGGTTCGGCAACAACGTCGAAGCCCATGCGTAGGTCGCTTCCCCAGTACTCGATGCATGAGTTCTCACACCGATTCAATTCCGCTATCACATCCTTTGTAGTGCCGGAACCCATCATCGGGTCGGCGACTCGCCGGGGTCGGTAACGGCGGATGAGGTCGCGAAACAAGGTTCCGTCGCAGTTCCCGCGATAACTTGCGTCGCCCCACGGGCCGCGAACGGGATAAGAAACAAGCGAGGTCATCTCGCGGTCCGGCAGCGGCTGCTTCACCGCTGGGACATCGGCGGGCTTCAAGAATGTTTGCTTTTGAGTGAGTTGCATAATTTCCTCCATGATAAAAGGAGCCGGCCGAGCGTTGACCCGACCGGCTCGCGAGTTAAACGGTGGCCTCTTGGTCGGTTGGACCAGCGGCATTCGGCTTGCTGCTCGAAGTTTCGAGCAACCAAGCGTGGATTTGTTCGAGCACCTTACAGAGAGTGGGAACGTCATTTCGGCCGAAGGAAGCACTTCGTTTCCAAGCATCTCCCTTCCGGTAGAGCCTGGACACCGCCACGGTGCGGAAGCTTCCCTTGCTTGTCGCGTTCTCGAAGACCGAAGCTACGATGAGCCCCTCTCTGATTTGGTGTATAGGTTTCTTGTTGTTTTCCATCTATTTAATCCTCCTAATAAAGGTTTTTGTCTGTTCAATCACCAACGGATGTTGGACAGCAAAAACCGCTGGGAGGATGAAAAGCCCCGAAGCGGTCATCAGCGAAGCGCGGCGGAGCAAAGGGCGAGGGGCATGACGCGCCGCAGGCGTGGCGGGACACTTGCCGCGAAGCAAGCGAAGTCGACCGTGACGGGCGTGATGGAAAACAACAAACCGACCACCAATATCTAGGGCGAAAAGAAAATCACGAATGAGAACGCGGGATTCCTAGGGGAGCTGGTGTCCTATGAAAGGAGCAGCAGAAATCGCATTGATTCCGAAGGCCGTCGTTTTGCCGGCATAAAGGTGCTCGAACTGCTCGCTCCACGCGCTTCGTAGGGAAGTCGCTGGTCTTGTTCGAACAAGTGGTCGCCTTGTCCCTCGCGAGCCGGTCGGTCACTCCAAGCTCGGCCAAGAACGGGGGGAATTATGACCAAGGGTGCCCTAGGGGTGCCTCCTCGCTCAAAGGGCGAAAATAAGGGCTATTCCGACTTCTACGAGACCCTATGGATGTGATTGTTGCGTCAGGGATGAGAGGGCCGGGGATGAGTGCCACTGCCTGTCATAGGTTTGAAAGACGGTGCCGTCTTTCACGAAGTTGAACACTAGGAATTGGAGAGGCGACATTTCGAGCAGCGACGCTGAAACGAAATTGGATGGTAGACACGTCAATCGAGTCCATCGACACTGCCGGTGGAAGCACGAATCGCAGCGATGAGGGTGTCCGCAATACGGGCTTCAAGACGTTCGCGTTCGGGTTCTCGCCCACGGGCGTTGGAGGGGAGTTTGAGAGGCCCCAGCTTTTTCGCGTGTGTTTCGAGGTGGGACATATTGTGGGTTACGCTCTGGAGAACTGCACGGGCGACGTGACTGGTGGTGAGCTTCGCTCCGCTCGTCTCGCGGAAGAGTGCGACCAATCGAGAAAGAGCTGCGTCGGTGGAAGGTGTCAAAATGAGTTCGCGTTTGATTCGCGGCGTCTCCCCAGTACCGGTTCCTGGGCAGGCGGCATCCGCTTGACCGCCCTGCGAGGCGGAGTACGGCGGGTTCCTCGGTTCGACGGGAAGCGGTCGCGGTGCCACGGCTCGGGCCGCCGCGTGAATGTCGAGCAGTCGGGCGATGGATGATGAAGGCTGTGGTTGACGAAGGGGCTTTGGCATTTTGATTCATCCGTTAGCAGTCATCGTAACCGGCTCGACGATGTGCGAGTCACCGACCTGTTCAAGTATGGCGTAGTTCGTCGGTTCCAGTACGCCAGCCAAGAATGCCCCTCGATTGCGAACTCGGTGTTCAAGTTCGAGCGAGAGCCGGAGATACTGTTGGGCGACCGGAATGGTCTGGAACCGAGGAAATTGGAACAGGGTTCTCCCCTTCCCCGATGCCTCCGGAAGAACCACTGCCTGCGAGATTGTGTTTTCAAACCGCCGACCGGGCAATGCTTGGTTGACAACGGTCTCAAGTTGGCCCCGGAGCCGGGTTGCACGGCCGTCTACATTGGTGAACACCACGCCGAGGATTTCCAACGCTGGGTTGCGGTGTCTTCGAACGTCGGCAATGTCATTGAAGGCTTCGGTCAAGCCACCCAGAGAAAGGGGATGCGGGAACGCGGAAAGAAGAAACCACTCGGCCGTCGAATAGGCGGCGACTGTGGTGATGAAACCGGCAGACGGTCCGGTATCAAGAAACACGAAATCGTATCTTAATCGAGCTTCCGCAACCGGCCGCTCAAGGACACGCGTGCGGTCGAGGTACTTTGATAACAGAACGTCGATTTCGCCGAGCTGCGGTCTTGACGGGATGAGGTGTACGCCGGGCGGCATGTCGTCGACGATGGTGAGGTTTTCGATTGCCTCATCGGTGGTAAGAAGCTCCAACGTGCCCGCGTAGCTCTTGGTCGGTACGCCGAGGTGTTTGGTAGCCCCGGCGGCGGGGTCAAGGTCCATGACGAGGCACCGACTTCCGCGTTGTCCAAGTGCGGCCGCGATATGAACGCAGTTGGTTGTCTTCCCCACGCCGCCCTTCTGATTACCAACCGCGATGACCGTACCAAGTTCGTTCTCTTCCATTCGCTCCGTTAAAAATCTAATGCATGCCCGCGTGCCCGTTGTCGGGGAGGCTCGCCGGCGTGGATGCCGGCGATGCCGCAACCCCTACGACTCTTGGATACGACACCCGACGAAAACTGGCAACAGGTTTCTTGCGGGCGGCATCGAACCGAACAAGCGTAGCGATGCGGTCGGAGGAGAACGACGGTGCCTGTGAGTGCCATGACTATGGCATTCCGGCATGCCCGCATGCCGCGTCGCCTGAAAAAACAGGACTTGTCCGACCGAAAGCCGCGTGCGATGACTAGAATCGACGCGACGTCAGAATGGATTCGTTGCGGCTGCTGTCAAAAACTTGAGAAGGGTCATGTTGCCATGATTTAGAATTGTTGAGCTGGACATAGAGCGACGGTTCAGGTCGCTCCATGTCGTGAATGAGTAAGCCCTCTCGGATTCGCGATGAATGAATCCCGTAGTTTCCTTCTAGCGTAATTCCGAGCATGTCGTCAAGCTCGTTTTGAGCGGCGGGGGCTTTGTCATCTCAACACCACGTGGCGATTGGTCTTTCCGGAACGGGCCCGCGATGCCCGGAAAAGGAGAGAGGGGTGAGGGAGATACGAAACAAGCCGGAAGGCGGGTATTGCATTGTTGCGGCGTTCGAGGTCGCGTGGATTTTATGTACGTACAAAGCGGGGTTCATTCGCTGGTACGATGTCCGGGTATGGTTTGCGTGCAAAGAGGCGGCGGCGAGACGTTGCGGGCTCCGCAACGGCCGCTCCGCAAAGTACCGCGTGGAGGAGATTTGCAGCTTGGTCGGCGGGGTGAACGGCGGATGTGTCCGCGCGGCCCTGCGACGCCTGGAAGCCACGGGGCTTTTTCGGTTTGGGGAGACTGCGATTCGTTTCGCAACTTCACCCGATGAGCTTCGAATCGGAGACTTGTCCGGCTTCTGGTCAATGGTCCACGCCATTGGGCAGAAGAACCGAAAAGTTCCGATTCCTCGGCGAATCGTCCGGTACATCGCGGGCGGAATGCGAAAGACGCTCGCGGGCACCTTACTTGGGCACGTGCTTCGGTGCTGCTATTTGAACGGGGCGGAGTATTTGTCGGAAGGCTCGTGCTCGGCGTCCTGGGTCGCTCGTGTCTTTGACCTCGATGAGCGGCACGTCAAGCGAGCGAGAAAGCATCTTGCCGAAATCGGTTTACTCTCGGCGGTAGAGTCCGATTCGTGGCACCGCAAAAAATATGGGGCGAGGTTCGCGGTCTCTCCGACGTGGTCCGATTCGGTCGAGCAACCGCGAGAGCGAATCGTCAAACGGCCACCTCGAAGTGAGCTTTCCACAAACAAACGGCCACCCCTCTTGATTCTTAAAGAGAACTCCTTCGGAATTGGAAACCAGAAACCCGCATTGGCCGCGGACCGGCCAACTGGTGTTTGCACGCAAAGGGGTGCGAGCGCCGAATCGCCGACGATGCGGCATGTGACCACGGATGATATCCGGGACACGCGGCGGTTGGTCGGAGCGGGTGGGTTGTTTGATGACGCCGTGCGGCGAGGGCTCGTCAACCGTTGTGAGGCCGACCGGCTCAAGTTTGTGGCCGCGGCGGAACGGGCTGTCCGCGAAGCGACGCGAAACCCGGGCGGGTTCTTCGTGCGGTTGGTTCGTGCCAAACTGTGGCACTACATCACGCTGGAGCAGGAAGACGCGGCTCGGCGGCGGCTTCGGCGAGTTGCGGAAGAGGATGGCCGGACCGTGGAACGATGTCGAGGGTCGATTGGACCGCCGTGGAGCGACGAATTAGCGCACGCTTGCCGCGATGCTGGACATCCTGATGAGCAGCGACGAGTGGGTGGGGAGCTGGAGGTTGTTCGCGAGTTGATTGCACGGTCGTTGGCGTTGGCGGCAGAGGTTCAGTCGATTCAGAGCGTTGACCGAGAGACCGGACACGGAGTGGAACGGTCGGTGCAGGGCGTGGAATCGTGGGAGCTGGGCCTCAACCAGCGAGGTCGGCAAGGTCGGGGTCAACACTCCGCTTGCTGGGAGCGGAGGGTTGCGTGAGCCGCTTCTCTTCCCAAAGGAGCACGTCCGAAAGGCGAGCGTATCGAATTCGTCCTCGGCGTTCGTGGGGTAGCTCGCCGGATTCCATCGCCGCAATGACGGTTTCCTTCCGCATTCGTTGCATCTTTCGAATTTGGTCGACTGAAAGCCAGCGTGCGAAAGCCGGTTCCGGCGGAGCGTGGGGCCTGATGGGAAGGTGCTCGTGTCCGTCAAAGAAAACTATGTCCAGGGAGTTGTCCGTTCCGATGGGTTGGTCCGCAGCCAACGTCAGACTGTTGCGTGGCGTGATTCGTTCGAATGATGTCATAGCGTCCTCCGTAAGTCGTAATAAACGCCGACCACAAGGTCACGCCGTGAGCGAGCGGTCAAGGAGGAACGCGAAGCGGCAAATCCTTGACGGCGGAAGCTCCGGCGTGATTCGATGGGTTGACGTATGCGACAGTCGGAGGACGCAACGTTTCGGGTGTAGACCAACTCAGACACGGGCTCATTCTGATTGGAAATTGGCGGACGAAGACAGATTGCCGGTGTGCAAAGTAATTGCAGACTCAAACTGCACCGACGGAATCGAAAACGAATGCAACGGGTACATGGACCTTGCGACCAAACCGGTCGCCTGTCCAACCGAACGGATTCCGGCCATGTCGGAATGGGGAATGGTCTTCGTGACACTGTTGACGCTTACCTCCAGTACGCTGCTGTGCCTGCGTCGCGGCAACGCCGCGGGAGGGGAAAGCTAGGGGAGGGGAGGTTTGGAACCGGGCGTGCGGGGTTCCAAGCCATGCCCGGCCAGCCGCCCCAGGCGGGTGGCCGGTTCCCCCAAGAAATCCTTTCGAGCGAGCGTCGACGGGTCGGGGTCCCGACGACGAGAGCGAACCTTCCCTCACAGGTGACACGTCGCTTTCGCTCCTTGCGGCATGAACCGATGGGCCGCTCTATTCAGGAACGCTTCGCAAGTGTCAAACGCCGTTACGTTTTTATTCAAACAACAGTTGATTTTTGGGGTCGAGTTGCGCTATCCTAGCCTCGTGAAACATTGTTTCACGGTCGTCAGATTCGTAAACGCGAATCGTTTGACGTTCATCATCACGGGCTTCGGTGCTCGGTAAATCCAGGTTCACCACCTGGACTAAGAGGGCGGTCTTATCAGCTGCCATGCCGAAGGCCCGTAGCGCCGGATGCCGCGAGAGCGGCTCGTCCGGTGCGAGGGAGGCTCCAGAGAGTAATCCCGTATTCGGAGTAATCCTCTGGTTCTATCCCATGTGTTGTGCCACATCGTGACACCTTTCTTTGAGTCTGGGCGACCGGGAAAGACCCGCCCATGGGGCGGGCCGCGGTAGTCGAACGGGTGAAGTCCGACGTTGTCGGACGTAATCCCTCCGTGGGGTTCGGGGCAAAGCCTTCGGGCAATTCGGGTGTAAGTCTCGGAAGCCTCGTTCAACACCGGCCAGCGTGGGGAGTTCGTCCCTCGTGAGGGGAACGACCGCATGAAGACAACATGCGGCGATTTCCGTGAAACGCGGAAACGATGAAAAGCTCAACCATGAAAGGCCCGTCAAGGGCTTGCTGGTCAGTTCAATCGGAGACGGTGCCGAAACGCGTTAGAAAGACCTTCGCCGAGCGGTAAGCCGAGCTTCTGTTTTCGTAGGCAGAAATCGTCCCGATGCGTCGGGATGGAGAGTGCGCTCCGCCGGAAGGCGGAGCGACACGGCGATGCGAGTCAAGGGACTCTTGGTCAAGCGACGTGACCGATTGGATGACGACTAACGATAACCGGGGAAAGACTGCGGCGGCCGGGGTGATAGCCGGTGCCTGAGTGTGTCACTCAGGTGCTTCAAATGCCGTAGTCCGGGAGCGGGGCCCAAGTAGGAGTTCGCGGGAGCGGAGCGGAACCGCTGCAAGGCAGTAGCGGTTCCGTGTGGTGCTGACGGGTGGTGCCGGGCACGAGAACACCGACGAAAGGGCTGACGGGCATTTTTCTTGACCCGTGATGATGACGTGCTGGCTGGGGAGGGATCCCGACTTTTCGGGATTCCCTCCCCTCGCTTGTTTCCTGGGAAGGAATTGATTCAGCGGGCGAAAGAGGTCTCGCCGGGAGGCGAGGCGTCTTTTGTCGGTGGAATGACGACGGACAGTCGAGGTGTACCTCGCGTCCGTCGGAGGTTTGGGGTTCGCAACGGCCATGAATTGGCGTGCGGCTATTCCAAGAGAAAGCAGCACGCGTGCGGCGTTGCGGACGAAGGTAATGGGTGAAGGGAATGGTTGGGTGATGCGGAGGTTCGTGCGTGCACGAAGGAGGTGATGGCGTGTGGTTTGGTGGAATGGTGTCGATGGCCGCATGATCTGCGAGGCCGCGGTGGAGTACATCGCGGATCTCGAACGCATGGGCCAGGTGTTCGTGACGCCAGCGGACTTTCCTTGGCATGTGCGGGAAAAGCTGGAGACGTACTACCTGGGCGGCATCGGCCGTAAGCCAACGGACGAGGAACTCTTGGAACTCCTCGCGTTCGACCGGTGAGCGTATTGTTAGAGGTTGGTCGTGCACCAACAAGGTTTTGATGATGGCTTTGGGGATTGTGCCGAGAAACAATCCCATCATTTGGAGGGGAGATGGTTCGATGTGAGGCGGTATCGGTCGAAGGCTTCGTGCAGCAACTTGCGGTGGCGTATGTTCAGCACGGCCATTGGTTCTACGTAACCGGCGAAGTGCCTAAACGGAAGGACCCGCGTGCAGTCGATGCGAAACTCATCGAGCTGTACGGCCTAGGCCTTTCCAAGTGGGCGAGAGCACGGAGCAAGGGAGCGGGGTGGGCGAGCGTTCGGTACATTCGTCACGGCGTGTTCTTCGTGCTTATCGCGACGAAGGGGCGGCATGTGTTTTACGAACGTGAGCCGGGCATCCGCGACATTCGCCGCCATCCGATTTACTACGCGGGATACAGCATCTCATATCGGCGAGGAGTGGACCGGAAGTGGCATGTTTCAGTTCGGATTGCGGCGAACGAATACCTTCGACTCAAAGCGTATATGGTGGGACTTGCTGCCCGTCGTTCGGTTGAGAAACTCGCGGTTGAATTCGGCGAGGTGCCATTCGAGCCGTACGCACCGGTCCGCCGGCAGCTTCTTAACATTCTTCGAGCGGTGAATCGGGTGCGGCACGCGGCGGGGTTTGAATTGGTGCCGGTGTCGGCGTTACGGTTTCGCCGGCGGGTGGTGAAGCCGTTTAGCTGCCCGGAAGGCGATGGAGGAGCTGTGGCCCTGCGTGTTGGCGGCGAGTACATTGGGGACATTGATGATGTTAACGAGACGATTCGAAGGGAATGTGCATGAGTCCACGTCGGGCCGGCGATAAGAAAACGCGATTCACATTGTGGCTGCGCGAAGACCAATTGGAGGAGGTCGAAGAATTGCAGCGTGAGCTTGGCAAGGAGTCGCTCGCGGAAGTGGTGCGAGACGCGTTGGATGTATACCGCTCGCTCCTGAAAGCTCGCGAAAATGGGATACGGCTCTATTTCGAGGATAGCAAGGCCAAGGAAAAGGGCCGTATCTGGTTGCTCCCAGGGCCTCCGCCGGTCGGTCGGCGGTGATTTTTTTCGGCTGTATATCTTGCTTTATGATAATAACATCTTACAATCGGACGGTCTTTGGAAGATATAGGCGTTGGAGGGCGAAAGCTGATGCGGGCTCAGTTCAAGGGCTGTTCGAGGAGTGCGTTTGACGGAGGTGTCAAATGCGAACTTCGGGCTGTTCATCGCCTATGTGCTTCCTGGGTTCGTGTCGCTTCTGGCGGTCGGATATCTCGTGCCTGGGGTTTGGACGTGGCTTTTGGCTTCGCCGGGAGCCGGTGCCGGCGGGCCGACGGTGGCGAGCTTCTTGTATCTGTCCCTGTCATCAGTGGGGGCGGGGCTCACCGCGAGCACGGTTCGATGGGTCGTGATGGACTGGTTGCATCATCACACGGGCGTTCCGCGGCCGAACTGGGACGACGCCAGGCTTCAGGAAAAACTCGGGGCCTTCGAGGCGTTGGTGGAGAACCACTATCGGTACTACCAGTTCTACGGCAATTCATGCGTGGCGTTGGCCTTTCTGTTCGCGGCCCGCCGCGTGGGCGGCGGAGTCGCGCTGATTGGGTTCGATGGATTCGACGGAGTGATTGTTGGGATTTTCGTGATTTTTTGGGCTGGTTCGCGGGATACGCTTCGGCGTTACTACACGCGGGCCACGGTTTTGTTGGGTGATAGAAAGGAAGCGAATCATGACAAACGGGCATGTGAAAGTGGATGTGGCGGAGGACGGCAAAAAGGTCGCCGGAAAAAAGGACGCGGGCGCGAGTACCAAGGCCGGTAAGGGCGGCGAAAGACGTGAGCAGCCGCCGCAAGTTGCAACGGTTCGTGACGGTGGTGCGACCCGCAGATAAGGTGATCGGCCACCGATCGCGGAAAAAGTGCAAGTAGCTCGGGATTGCGGGTCGTCGGCGACGCTTCTTTACTAATCGTTTGTGCGAAAGCCTGCGTCCTAACCGGCGGCTCTCGGTCCCGGGCTACTTGCGTTCAAAATTGAAGGTAGCATGTTTCGCGAAGGCAAGTCAAACATCGTTTGGCTTGTTTTCGCTTGTGCGGAACACATGTGTGCGGAGGCGATTCTTAGGGTCTAGGTGGCGGTGGACCACGAGCGGATTTCCATTCAGCTTGCTTGCCATTCGGGAATAGGGGTCTGGAAAAGACCAACCGAAGGTGTGCTCCGGCTGATCATCTGGGGTCAGCCTTTAAGCGGAACTTTTTTCATCGTGATGACGGTGCTGTAACGATTGGTATCCGTGATAATGTGGAGCGAGTCGTCCTCCGTCACGCTGACTTCTGAGACAATGGGACCACCATCATAATAACAATCCTCATTTAGAACTGACATCTCTGACTCGCAATCTCCCCAACGTCCAATCACATGATCAGTTAGGTAGCGGTCGATGACTTCAAGAGGGAGGAAGTCGAGGACCTGTCGGTTGATAAGCACATGGCCAGTGTCAATGAATACTCTGGGCACATCCTCAGTTCGTCGCTCCGCGACGGGAGTGTCGCCGGTTTCCAAGGTCTCAGTCCCAACACTGGCTGTACGCCGCTGTTCGCTTTCAATTGCCTGCTTGAGAATGGTCTTAAGCTTTGCAAGTTCCTCTTTTCGTTCATTCATAAATAGTTCCTCCAAAATTAAAGGTTTTGTGGGACAGGAACCCGAGCCCAGCGAAGTGGGTCAAGGAGGAACGCAGCCACGTTTGTGGCGAGTAGTCCTTGATGCACGAAGCGGCTTGGGTAGAGTCGGACACAAACCTAATAGTAGGAGGAATGCAATATCGAAACGAAAAGGCGGACGAGTTTAGACAGTGACCGCGATGAGATGAGAATTGTGGAGCGAGGATTGCGGTATGGTGAATTATTTGCGGCGTGTTTTTGGCGATGCGGCCGGAGTTGGCTGCGGTGGTCCCGTTCTCGCTGGTGGCTGTCGTGGTGTGGGCGGCATGGGGGCTACAACGGTTTTGGTCGGAAGAGTTCGTGCAAGAATGCAACCGGGTCGAGTATCTTGAGTTTCGGGAATCGCTGGATGAATTCGCGTCCTTCGGGAGTTTCGGGTTTCATGAGGTCGAGAAGGTCGCGGTCCGTAGTGACCAAGTAAGGTGCTTCCGCTGCTAGAGCGAGGTTCACGTATTTGCTGTCCTTCGGGTCGCGTTGGAGCGTGTAGACCTCGGCGACATTCGGGAACCATTTCACGGCGCGCAGATAGCGAGCGAGGAAGGCATCCACGGCCTTGGGCGTGAGGGCGGGGAACTTCGTGTGGTGCTCCGGGCGGTTGAGTACGTCGTGGATCTCGGCGAGCACGTCGGGACTCATGCAGAGCGTGACGCGAGCTTCTTCAACCAGGCGAAACGTAGCGTACGTACGTTGCGGGCGAGCGGCTGCTCGAAAAAATAGCATGCAATCGAAGACGGCGAGCGTGCTCACGCGGACTTGGCCCGCTTGGCCTGGTGTTCGTCCCAAACCTTATCGCGAAGGCCTTCGTAGAAGTCGTCGAGCTTGTCGTCCATCATGCCGCTGTCGTCTACCTGCTTACGGAAGGGGGCAAGTAGTTCGTCCACGCTGGGAGTTGTGAGTGCGTCGTCGAGAACCCGTGCGGCGTAGGACGTGATGTCCTCACCGGCGGCTTGCGCTCGTTCGCGAAGTTTCGCTTCGGCATCGGGCGAGAGCGGTACGCTGATGCTCATGGTCGTTTTGTCTCCAAGCACGGGCCGATAACCCCAACGGGAATCGGCGACCTTTTCTCTAATCATACCACAACGGAAGCGAGAAAGCACGTGGTTTTGCGGTCTTAGGCGGGACGTGGGGTTCGGGTGCGGTATTGGAACCGAGAAGCCGCCGGTCGTAGGTTTCAAAAACCTTCGCAAAACCACGGCGGCGACGCGGGAGAAACGGTTCCGCAGATTCGGCGCGGGACGCACTTTCCCTACCCTATCGAAGCAGCAGCGGTCGAAACCTCCTCCTCGTCCTCCACCAAAGGCGGTTCCATGTCGGCCGTTTCTGGATGGGGCCGGTCCGTGGTCGAAGCGTCATCGCGTAAAGATGCCCAAGACTTCGGTTCGGGAATCGCGTTCTTCGCATCGGCCTCGATCGTGGCGTAATCAACGCCGAGGATTTCACACATACGCTTGGCGTCCGTGGCCTGAGCCGGTGCCTGTTCGTTGGTTATGGCGTTCAGCCGCTTGATCCAGACTTGCGCGACTGCGAACAAGGCAGCGGCGGCCGGCTCTCCTGATGCCGAGTTACGCAGCGAATCGTACTGAGTCCACGCTTCACCGTTATCCAGAAAATCAGCCCGGTGCATGGCGCCGAACGTGACAAGCAAGGCGACGAGGTCGAAAACCACAGTTCCCTCGGCCTTGTTATTGCGACGCTGAATCCACGGAGAGACGATTTCCTGGGCCTTTTCAGGGGTAAGCTCACGCAAGTACGTCTGCACGTGCTTCACAACATAAGCGTCGCGCCGCTTCTGGAGGCGGGCGCGCCGTTCGATCAGCGTCATCGGGACAACGTTGCCGCCCTCGTCGCGCGGCCTGCCTTTCCCACTCCCATTATGCGAAACGGTGGAATCTTCAGAGGCCACGTAAATGAGCTTCCCGGCCTTGGGCCCATCGACCTGCATGGCCGGTTCGCTTCCCGGTTTGTGCGGCTTCACGGGCTTGGCGCCGTAAAGACGGTCCAGGCGATTCCCGAATACTTCACTGACGGCGGAACTGAGGCTGCCGACTCCGAGATGAACGAGCCGAAGCGTTGGATGCTCTGCTCGAAGCGCGCACTCGCAACGCTGAACGAAAGCCACGTGCTTTCGGTCGAAGCACTGCGGGTCAAGGCAACGGTCGTTTTTTGAGAGCTTTCCGTTCCCCGCCGACTCCGCCTCTGCGAACAGCATCGGCTGTTTGGACGACCGCTTCTCGCAGTTGAGGCAAGCGCCAGCTTTTGGGACGATGGTTTCGTCTTTGGGATCCCAGGGCATGGCCCCGAGCGACCGAAGACCATCGTCGATGATGCGGCGCAGTTCGTCGACCGTGGGAAACCCTCTGCCAAACACGGCCATGAAGTTGTCCTCGGATAGAGCGGTCTGGGTTGGTTCCGGCAACCGGGCGATGAGTTCAAGATGTGCCGCCGAAAAACGGCTGACCTCGGAATCGGGCTTACGGATTTCGCTCTTCCAAGCGGGAGTAAGACGAGTTAGCGACGCCCGCCTTGCAAGATAGGGTATGCTTTTCCCGAGCTTCGCCGCGATGGTGTTCAAGTCAAAGTCACGCTCGAAGGCAAGTTGAATCGTTTCCGCTTCCTCCAGCGGATGAAGGTTCCTTCGCTGTATGTTCTCGGCAATAGTCACACTCAGCGCTTCCTCGTCATCAAGGCGACGGACGATCGCGGGAATGGCGGTCAGTCCGGCAAGCTTCGCGGCGCGCCAGCGCCGCTCGCCTGCCCTGATTTCCCAGTGTCCAGGCTCGGTTGCATGGACGCGGACGACGATGGGCTGCAAAAGCCCGTCTTTCTTGATGGAATGGGAAAGGGATCGGAGCGACGTATCGCTGATACCCCTGCGGCGGTTGTCAGGCGTCGGTATGATTTTGTCGACTGGCAACATTTGAATACGGTCCTTGGTCGCCGCTTTTTCCTTCTTTCTTCTCTGTGTGCGTGGCATTGGATTGACTCCTAACACGAGGGAACAGCGAAACCTCGCTCAGCCACACGGCCGAGATGGCGAAGTTCCGACTGACGAGGCTTGTATGGAATGGACTCCGTGTTCGCGGTTGGTGGCGTTTAAGCAAGAAAACCTTCATCACCTACGACATGGCGGCATAGAGGACCCTGCGGGCCTTCACGCGGCCATACCGAATCGTCTGCTCAACGTGATGAGAAAAAGAACGAAGTGTGCCATGATTATGGCACATATGGTGTTCTCAAATCAAGCCTGAGACGTGCGAGGTTGAAACGGGACCGCGGGCGGCGCCCACTCAGTAGTCCTCGGGGAGGAGGACGGTGGTGGCGGCGCGGTCGGCCTCGGTGATAATCCAGAACTTCGTTCCGGTGGAATCGTGGTACACCGAGAATAGCCGAAGGTATTTGTCCACCGAGAAGTCGTTTTCGGCCTTGTCCTCCGTGCAACAATCGCCCCAGTCGCCCCGCGCATGACGCCCCAGGGCGTGCCGAACGTCTTCGGGCACGAGGTGCTTCATGGCGTTCGGGGTGATGAGCGTTTGGCCGAGCGGGAACTTTGTCTGGGCCTTGCCTTCGGCTGGATTGTTGATGTTTTTCTCGTTCATGTTCGTCCTCCATGAAAAAGGGTTTTTGCGTTTCTTCGCGAAAGCGTGGGGAACCAAAAACCCGCGGTGGAGGACGGCAAAACGATGGTGGAAACCAACCGAAGCCAAGGCAGCGGACGTGACAGGCCCGGCGTTAGCCGAGCCGAAAGGCGTGGCCTGGCCGCGGCCGATGCGGCTTCCGCAATATGTAGTTCCAAGGGATGACAAGTTGGACGAATGAATTCAATTCCGCCGGTGCGAGCACAGTCATCACCCAGCGCGCTCTCGCCTCGCCTAACGGGTGTACTCCGAGCTGCCGGGCGCTTCCGTCACCGTCAAATCTCGGACTGGCTTCCGGTGGGCCAATAGAAGCGGCAGCACGGCGGTCGCATCCTCCAGCACGACGAACCAACGTCGCTTGTGGCTAATGATCTCCTCGCAAATTCCGCAACCGCGAAGTTCTTCGCGATTGGCCGGAACGCCATTGAGAATGAGTTCCGCCACGTCGTCGCCCGCAATGCGTGCGGCTGTAAGTCGCCAGCCGTTGTCCAATTCGATCACCGCGCCGCCGCTCAAGAGGTCGAGGATCTCCGCTGGAGTCGCTTCGCCAAGCGGCGTACCTATGCCGAGGCGCTGCTTGACGTTCGGCACGTCGGACGGACTCAGATTCAAGCCGACCAGGGCCTGTCCGCCAGAGAGAACCGCCCGTGCGATTTTTACGGTTTGGATGCCGGAGGATCCCATGACTTTGTCGTAGATCGGAAAGATCGCTCCGCTGAGGATGTGAAAGCGACGCGGCTCGGTCGGGGGCGTGTTGGCGTACTCGGCTTCCCACCACTTTCGGGCTTGCACGACATCGACGCGCTCGTACTTACCGTCCAGTTCGTGACGCTCCAGCGCTCTACGCGGGCCTTTGACTCCCGTCAAAAACACTTCGTTGCGATTTGCTTCCCAGTGATCCGAGACAGCGTAGATTCGTTCGCTGCGTTGATTGCGATGAAAGCCGTGGGTTGCGGATGCGGCCGCCGCGTCGAAAGTGTGTCTGACGACATCGACCTCGCCTTCCAGTTCATGGATCATGGTGCGCGCGCCGGAGGCCGAATCCACGAATAGCGTTTGCGGTTCGGTAATTCTTCGCAGATTGCGGGCGCGAATTTCCTCCACGCCGAAATCGAAGGCCCCGTTTTGCTTGGCCGCCTCGACGACCTCCAGATAAAGCTCATAGAAGATCTCGAAGACGCGATTCTGCTTCTCGACATGCAGCACCATGATGCGATTGAGGAACTGTTCGACGTTGCTGGCGTAGTTTTCTCGCACGGCGGTTTTTTCTTTGTTCAGCACCCCCATCCGGTCCAAGTCACGAAGGCCGATTCCTGCGTCCGCGCGTTGGCCCGCCTCGACCTGCCGGTAGAGCTTGGCTAGCGCTGCTTTTCCGTAATAGTCGGTCACGTCTTCCGGTCGAAAGAGGTCGCTGGAGAGCGAATGCCGCTCTCCTTTGGTCAGCGCGCCCAGTGCTGCGAGTCGTCTGGAGACGGCGTTCACGAGCCGCTTCTGGCCGGCCACGTCGAGCAGCACCAGCCGGATCACCGGGGCCGAAGTCTGATTGGAACGATGCACGCGGCCAAAGGCCTGCATCTGCTGGTCGGCCGACCAGGAAAGCTGAAAGGCGTAGAAGACGCGGCGCTGCTGATTCTGTGCGTCCACGTCAGCGTGAACGCTGATTCCCATGGAGCCCGCCCCGGAGATAATCGCCAGCCGTTTCCTACCCGCCTGAAACTGCCGCGTCTCGTACTCATTGAGTTGACGACGCGGCACGCCTCGAATCTTGCGACGAACATACTTGCCGTTCTCGAAACGGTGCGTGCGGCCGCTGATTTCGGCCACACTCCAAATACCGAAGCGGGCAATCAGCGCATCCATCGGGTTTTGCGGAAAGTCCAGGTCGGCGACTCTGCTGAGGAGTTTTTGCTGCCGACGTTGGTTCTCGCGATTGATTTCCGGGTTGCCGGCGGCGTCTTCGACGCGAACGGTGATGACGTTCCCGGTCACCGGGTCGGTCTGTTCGCGATACTGATATAACGGAAATTGCGTCTCGATGAGTTGCACGATCATTTCTCGCGGCGTGGCGTCGAGTTCGGAGAGCTCGATGCCTTGTGCTCGTGCGTCGCGCACCTTGCGGTCGGCCTGGGCCTCGCCGGTGTTGAACAGGCTCAAGACCACTGACCGTCCCTGGGAAAGATCCCTTTGAATTTCAGGAATGACGTCCGGCAGTGTGTAGGCCATCATGAGTTGCAGAAAGAATCGCTGTTGGGCGGAGTAAAACTGGGCGTACCGATGGGCGTTTCGCTTCTGCCCCGCGTCGTGCTCAGCCGATTCGAAGGCCACCAGAAGCTCCGACCAGAGGTCCGCGATTTCGTCATACTGTCGCCGCTCCGCATCGGACACACGGTGTAGAAGCGGTTCATATTCGACGGCGCTCTCGGGCACGACGCTTCCATCCGGCAAGCGTGTCGGGCCGTAGCTGATGGTGCGGGATAAATAAGTGCCCACGCTCTTCAGGTCGCGGCAGAGCATTTCCATGGCCGCGACCCCTCCGCGTTCCATGGCCATGAGGAACGCCGAAAAATCTGGAAACGGCGCTCCTGCGCCCCAAAGGCCTAACCGTTCGTAGGGCGCCATGTGCCGGGCTTCGGTAGCTCCGGTGGCGCTGAAGTAGCGGACGCGGGCCCGCGGGAATAGGCGTTGAAGGGCGATGCCCATGTTTCCGCGAAGGGTTCCCTCGTCCACGGTGGCCTTTCCACCATGAGGTGCCGCGGCCGCGTTCTTCATCAAGTGCGCTTCGTCAAAGGCGATGACTCCGTCAAAGTCTGGGCCAAGCCAATCGGTTAGCTGCTTGAATCGTGCTCGCTCGCCATCGAAATCTTTGCTCATCATGGTGTACGTGGTGAAGAGAATCCCCGATTCCACGAATATGGCATCGGTGGGCTTGAATCGGGCTTGATGAACGATGGGAAGCGGCACGCCGACCGCGTCGCGGTCGCGCTCCGCATCGGCGTGGAGCTGGTGGGATGCGGACAGGTGCACGTGCTTCTGGCGACCCTGCTCAAGCTCATTGTAAATGAAGGCGTAGATCTCCCTGCCCTTGCCGATGCCGGTGCCGTCGCCATTCCAATGGCCCTTTCGCGAACCATCGGGCAGAAGCATGCTCGTCGCCTGGCCGGCGTAGATCACGTCTTCGAGTTGCAGATTTGATATGCGACCCTCCACTATGATTTCGGAACGAAGATAATGATGGTAGGTGACGTCCGGCGGCTCGACCGACGCCATTGCAGTGGACTCGACGATGTTTGCCGGATGTGCGTGGGCTCCACGGACGACCGCCTTTTGCACCCGGTACGCAGCGAAGACCGTGCCCTCTTCGATGGTGAGGGCGTACGGGGTGACGACGGATTCGACCTGACCTACAGCATCCCCAGCCGGTCGAGCGTCGCCAGCAGCAATTGGGCCGCCCACGTTCTCATGGCGTCCATTTCCGTGGGAAGTTCGATGCCCTCCGCTTCCAGTTCCCGTGTCACCGTGCGCACCAGCGCCGCCTGGTGCTCCAACGCCAGTCGATTCCAGATGAGCCACTGCTCCGTCGTCACCGGCGAGTCCGGCACCGAGATGATGCCCCCTGCCTCGTCTTCCAGAAGGAACGCAATCAATTCGAGCACCGCGTCCTTCCCGTGGGAAACTTCCTGTTGGTAGATCACCCGCATGGCTTGTGTGGCCCGCTCTCTGATGATGTTCGCGAATCCGCCCATATACGTCCTCCTGTGATAGATTTGAAAGTAGCTCGTAAGCGGGATGAACCGAAAGCCCAGTCCCGGTGATGATGTTCAGTTTACTGGATGTGGGCCCGTCGTTGTCGATGACGATGATCTGGTGGTCGAAGGTCGTGCCGAATTGGGAATACCCGCTTCCGTCCATCCCGATGTTCGCCCGAACGCGATAGCGTTGCTCGATCCCCGCCCACCAGGCACGAAACGCGGGCCGGTCGAGGGCCATGCCACGGCCCACAATGGCCACGAGCCTTCCACCAGGATTGAGCCGCAGGAGCGCCTGTTCCACATGCCTTGCGCCGAAGCGCGTGTCGTGCCCCTTCACTCGGCCGCCGGTCGCGGAGAACGGTGGGTTCATGACCACGGCGTCGTACAACTTTCCCGGCCAGAGAAGATTGTCCAGCCGCTCGGCGTCGAATGCCGTCGGGGCGAAGTCCTGCAGGAGGAGAAGCTTGATTCGTCGCGGGTTGATCTCGTTGGTGTCCACGTCGGCTCCGGCCAGGCGTGCGAGAACCGCGATGTTTCCTGTGCCGGCGCTGGGTTCGAGCACCGTCATTCCCGACCGAAGCGCGGCGGTGGTTACTACCAGCAGCGCCTCCACCGGTGGGGTGCTGAATTGTTGGAAATCAATTTGATCCTGATCACGCCGCGTTTGCGTCGGTAGACGTGCCTGCTCGGCGAGAAGTTTTTTGAATGCGCTTCCTGGGTCGTGAACATCTAGACCCATTCGGCTCAGATAGATGTTGAACCCCGCTTCCGCGGCGTCATATACATCACGGCCGTGGCCGGCCGTGCGGTCAAAGAACTCCCGTGCTAATCTGAAGAGCTCGGGATTATCAAACGTTACTTGCGGGTCGGTTTCCAATAGGGCGGCAAGGCGCGTCGCCAGACGCGACTCCGGACGGTTATCATGTGGCGATAACGCAGAGCCAGTTGGCGCGACAAGCGTCTCGAATTCGAAATGCATCTGGGACCCGCTTCGCGTCCCGCACGGGGCCATCCCCGCCTCGTTCGCCTTGGTGTGAACGCCGGTTGATTGGCCAATTTTGTCATGCGCTGTCCTCCCCATCCGTAGGTATCAGAAAAAACTACAAAGAAGTGATGTTCAGAAGAACCGAGAAGCCCGAGTGGAAACGGCTTATGCGGCTTGCTCTTTTTCCTTCTCATTTTGCTCACGAATGAACGCCGCCGCTTGGCCAACAACGCTCACCAGAGCTTGCTCGTTGTCCTCGCGGAAGCTCTGTGCGTACCCGGCCTCCTCCTCACTCTTCTTGTAGGACCGGCTCAACGTATATTCGAAGAATTCGCCGTTCTTCCCGTTACGTTTCCACACCGACACGCCCACGGCTCCCTCGCGAAACGTTTGCACCGGCTTTTTCGTTTCATTTTCCATAAACACCTCCATGATTTGATTGTCTTCCCGATAGTGCCACATTCTTGGCACTTAAGCAAACACCGTTTGTTTCCTCGTTGCCTCTCCGTCGGAGGGGAAGAAGGGGGCGGGGGAGGTGCGGAACCGGCGGAGTGCGGGGGTTCCGCGTCAAGCTCTTACTCCCCTGCTGAACGGATAGCAATCGTTAAGCTCAAGCGAGCACAGGTAGGCCGGGTCCCTGCCGGGGCGAGCGTTGTTGATGATCAACCGTGCAGGCATGTGTTCGATGGGGTTTCGATCGGGGTGGTTCGGACAGATTCCAGATTGATCGACAGCAGACGCCAAGAAAGAGAGGCCCGGTGGTGCCGAAAAACCTCTCTCTCGCAAGTGATGATTACACGGCGAGCGTCAACAACCGCCCTGCTTTTTCATCGGCTTCGGCCCGCTCACCTGCGTGAGGCAGCTTCGCCGAAAGCCGCGTCAGGGCATCGACGACGGCGAAGATGGTGAAGCGCCCCTTCCGTCTCGCCAACTCGACCGCGTCTTTCGCTAGGGTGCGGGTGATTCCGCGTTCCTGCAAAACCTTCAACACGGACTCCGAATCGGGGCCGAGCGTAGTCTCCATCGCCTTCTTGATGACCGCGGAAAATCCATCGCGACGTTCATCACGCTGCTCGACCAGGCGCTCGATGATCGTGCGAATGGCGTACACCGATTCATGCACGTTGGCCGTGTGCTTGCGCGAAAACTCAACGACGTTCACCGCATCCCAGACGACATGATTTCCACAAACGGCCTGAAACCAAAAGGTCTGCACGCCGACGGAGCGCCGCCCGACCTCGCTGTTCCAGAGAAAAAACCCCGGTGCAAAGGCCTCGCCGTCGATCTCCGTCCAGCCGAGCGGGTCGATCATAAACACGAACATGTCTTGTTCGCCGGCATAAAGCCCCGTTCCGCGCGGGGGCTCGGGGTCGGGAACGAAGGGGATGTCTTCATCCGTCGCTTTGCCCTGTCCTCGGGCGAGTCCCGCTTGCTGCGGCGGCTGAAAGTCCGTCGCAAATTCGCGGAGCATGGTAAGTAGGTCCACGTTCCAGAGGCGCGTATAGGCGACGCCGTGGATGGACCGAACCGATTCGCCAGCCGTCAAGATTTGCACGGGCTTGTCAGCGATGGGAAGCGTTTCGTCGAACACGCGACACGCGGTCTGCGGCGTCAGTCGATTGATCGTGTCCTTGGAAACCCCTGCAAGGCGGCAAAGCTGGGCAAAGGACCAGTCGTTCATCTCGAACGGCTGGTCGCCGCCAAAGGCCAGCGCGAATCGTCCTTCGTGAACTTGGGGCCGCACACTCTGCGGCGGATGCCAATGATCAACCGAAAGCTCCTTCCGTTTGTTGGTGTGCTCCCACAGCGCTTGAAGCGATGGGAAACACTGGTCGGGCCCTCGTCGAAACAACTCCTTGCTTGCTCGCGTTAGCGTTTGCATGGCGCGAACCTCCTTTCGTAAATGAAAACCTGAATGCACCACCGGCTTCTCCGTTCCGCGTCGCACCTATCGGCGCTGAACGGAGTCGGTGGAGTTCCTCTTCCCTGGTCAGTTGCAAATGAACGAGTCTGTCTATTGGTGTTATGGTGGGATCGATGGAAGTTGTGCTCTTTTCTTATTCGCGGCCTCCCCCTTTTTTTGGATTTGCACCCCCACGGACGGACGGTACGCGGTGGTTTTACCCAACTACTCGGCGTCAAACCGCGGAGTGAGTTGCGTACTCAGTGATCTCGGTCGCCGGCTCCGGCTCCCCCAAGACGGCTTCGAGGATGGCTGCGGATGTACGTTGAATCCGTCCCAGCGACTCGGCCAGTGTTTCCTTGTCACCCTGATAGAGTTGGATGTAGTCGGCTGCGGCGCTGCCGGTCTCCAGCCCGATGGCTTGGCAGACAACGTAGGCAACGGCCTCAGCTTCGGTTTCGCGAAGTTTCTTGGACGATTGCGATCGATCCTCGCCCCAGTGAAGAATCTCATGGGCAAGCTCGTGGGTAAGAACGGAAAACTCCTCGGCGGGTGAGAGCGCCGAAAGAAGTTGGATGTGACCGCCGCGCGAGCAACCGTTGGCGCCGCCAAGGGACTCGGCGTATTCGAGCGTAATGCCGTGGGCGGCAACCAAGGCCTTCAACCGATCGGTGTGCCCATTGGGCGTGCCGCCAACTTGAGCGAACTCCGGAAGCGGGTCTCCGTCGGTTTGGTTGACGTCAAAAACATACACGGCCTTGAAGCGGAGAATCGAGCGCTCGTCGCCGTTGGTTGGAGGTGGTTGGTCTTCCTTGGGCTTAATCATCATCGGGGCGATGATGGCGATTCCCTTCTCGCCTTTCTTCACGAAGCGATTGAGTTTCTTCCACGCATTGAAGCCCGCCACTCGGGTGGCATCGGGTTTCTGCGAGACGATGAGGAGCACGTTGCCCCACGAGTAGTCATGGAATCGGCCCATCGCGGTCAAATACGTCTTCATCGACTCGCTTTGGCCGCACTCCAGGGCGGCGGCGAGGGTTTCAAGGCCTTGGTCTACAATTTTTTTCGCTTCTTCGGCTTTCATAATCATTTCTCCTATAAATAAGGGTTTGGGTTCCTTCGCCAAAGGCTGAGGGGCCCAAACCCCCCGATGGGGAGAATCGAGTGCGCAGGACCGGACGGCCCAAGGGCGAAGCGCCTGCAAGGGGCGTGACGCACCCCGCCGAAGGCAGCGTAGCGACGGGTGCGGCACGACCGTTGCCGCTTCGACCGATCGCCTTTCACCTCGATGGGGGTCGGGAGGGCCGAAGCACGGAACTATGAAAGCGCGGGATGCGAAATCGGTCAGAGGCGTCGTTGAAAAAGCTTGGGGGCCGGTGAATGCGAAAGACAGAAGGAACCAGCTTGAAAAACGATCAGTGGTGAGCGCGGCGTGCTTGTACAGGTGCTCGGTTGGCCGGGCCGCGTACGGAATTCAACCGGCCAAGACAGGTCAATCGCCATGTTGGAACCCAACGCTCGCGGTGCAGGTCGAAGTCATTATGGGAGAGCGACACGCACTTGGACCGCGTACAGTCCTTTCGTCAGAGATACGTCGGCGCTCCACGTTGAGAGCGAGTAGTCACCCGAAACATGAGAAGCGACGACGGAGAAACGCGCTCCGAACTCTGGTTCGATGTTGATATGAACCACAGCGAATGTTGGGTCTACGTTTGTCGTTTCGACAACGATGGATGTGGGGTCGGTGCTGTCAAAGACCACGTCGGCCTGTGCCGTGTCAAAGATTCCAACCGGGTCGTCCGGCGCGGTTACACCGGCGACGGAGACGACACGAGCCTGGGGTGCTGAACTCGGCGGCCAGATCAGCGGTGGGTTGGGAGGAGGAACGTTCACTGTGTTGGGAAAAATTGCAAGGTTGCCATCAACGGTAACGGCCTCAAGCCTGATCCGACCCAGTCCTCCCTCAAAGCCACTGCAATTGTTTCCAATGCTGCCAATGCCGCCAGCAGTCTCGATGACGCCGAATGTTGCTGTCGTGGCCCCGGCTAACCGGTTGGCGACTAAGCGGATGGCACCTCCGCTGCCGTTCCCGGCAGTACAATATGAGCGACCTCCATCGGCATGTATTTTTCCAGAAACCATTATAGTATCACGGGCTGCGATTAGGATGGCACCACCCCCTCCGCCGCCAGCATAGAATCGAAGATCCTGGGTTTCATAGTATCTTCCGGCCCCTCCGGATCCACCGATGATCGGGAGGAGTTGGTCGTTTCCATACGTACTGCCAGCAGTTGAGCCGCCTGAACCAAGACTGCCATAGCTTCCAGCGCCTAGAGTTGAACCAGAACCAGGAATGCGTACAGAATTTCCGCCACCGGGTCCAAATCCATCCGCCGCTGGCGCAATTGACCCGAATGATCCAATGCCGCCGTAAAAGCCGCCTGGTCCGGGCCGAAGGGCACGCTGCTTAGTGAGAGCCCCTTCCTCGCCATCTAAGCTGATTGTTCCGTTTATGGTGACGTTCCCGTTAACAAGCCAGAGCACAGGCGCTCCCGATGGATGATTCAGGAAGGTCACGGTGACATTCGTAGGGATGCTTACGGAAGTGTACTTGAAGACTACCGCCCACTTATCCGGATCGTAGATACCTTTGCCGGAAACCGGACTGGAAGCGTCCCAGACACCTGTAGCTGCTTGCGCCAAGTCAATAGCGATGTTGGCGATTGGTGAAAACGCACCATCAGAGCCGTTGGCTCCCGGAATTGTCAGTTGACCGGCGGCCGGTTGTGAAGCAGCCGCGATCGCCGCATACAGAATTCCAAGCATCCGGTAATTCATTCGGGACATTGTTTGAACTCCTTTCGCAAGAAGATCGCCTATCTGGCGATGGTCTGATAGTGGTTATGGAGTTTGGTTCTCAACGCTGACTTCCCGCGATATCGAATCCGAGATTTCGTTATCGAAGGCCGAATTGAACACACTGATTTCCCTGGCGACAGTGTCAGTGATCGCATTTTCAAACGTCCGATTGAAGACGCTCACCTCGCGGGAAATCAAGTCCGTTGGTGGGAGTGAACGTCCTTTCGCCAGCTTATAGATCGCAACATCAAGTGCGTTGACGCATCCATCTATGTTGAGATCCGCATTCACGTTGAAGCCGGGCATTCCCGTGCATTTGCCAAGAGAGTTCAGAAGGACCGTACCGTCCGCGTCGTTTACAACTCCGTCGCGGTTGACGTCGCCTTGAAGAATGTTGATTCGAAAAACGGCACGCCCGCCGGGGCTACCGTTCCCGGAAGGCAGGGTCGGGTTGGCGGGGTCGTCAATCTCGCCATCCAGTGGGTTGCCTGCGGCATCGGTGATCGCGTCAGTAACGATCAGGGTCAATCTGTCGTCCCGCACAGGTGTAGCCGGCGTTATGATGAGCGTGTTCGTAGCGCTGTCATAGGACGTGCCGTATACCGTGACCCCGCCATGCCAAAGAGTCCAACTTAAGACCGCGCCGACAGGTGGGATGATCACCGTTTCGCTAAAGCCAACACGGATTTCTCGGACACCGATATTGTCAACCACCCAGTTCGCAGGTGATGGTGTAATGCTAATAATTCGAGGCGGCGTGATGTCGGCATTGCGCTGCGTTTTGTTGGCGACGGTGAGTCGCGTCTCGGAAGTGTTCGGTGGCCGCTGGGCCCAAACTGTGGCCGAATGTCTAGCGCCGATGACGAGCGCTAGAGATGCTGTTGTAAGCCATATCAAACGTTGCCGGGTCATTGGCCGAATCCTTCGTCGAATTGACATGTTGCAGAAACGCCTTCCGCCGATGGGGACGTCCTTGAGCGTACGACAATGGTTCCGGCTGCAAGTAGCAAAAGGATTAGGATGGCCTCGCCCCATTCTGATACTGCGGGGATTGACGTTGGGGCGGTACAGGTAACTCCATCGGTCACTATGACGAAGCCGGAGGCAAAGTTGTATGTCACTGGGGACCCATTCGCATCACTTAGGGCGGTGGCTTGTCCCAGTTTGATTTCCCAAATCCCGCATGCGTCCGCCGACGTATTCAACACGACTTGGGCAAGGGCATCGTTGACGCCGTCGACGGCTAAAACAGTGGAATCGTCGCTGGTAATCGTGTTCACGAAGACGCCCCCATCGCTGCCGTCGAGAATGACGCTAAAAAGCGGATCTCGTGTTTTTCCTCCGGCGGTGAAGAGGTTACGCACGTCGTAGAAATTGGTGCTCGCAATGTTTGCAGTTACCGAACCCTGTACGCTGCCGAATGGCGCGAAATCCACATCGAGTGAGTAGCCAAGAAGGGGCGTTGAATTGTTTCGTATGAGGAAGAGGATCGATGGAGTTGTTCCAGGCGTTACCACGGTCGTTTGTAGTTGCACCACGATCTGCTCCGACCCTTGCGTGGCGGCAGTGTGCTCGACTGCGTTGGGGTGGGCAGGGTCGGACGTGTCCTCGCCATGTAGGTTATTTTTTTGGAAGATGGCGGCGTCGAGGACGTTTACCACTCCGTCGTTGTTGAGATCGGCCGCGGGGTTGAATCCCGGGTCGCCTGTCTTGCGGCCAAGGGAGTGACGCAGGCTCGGGGCGTCCATGAGGGCCGCCGCATCGTCTGGATTCGCGGAGACGGTCACTTCGGCAAGTGTTGAAGCGGGAGTAGGAGGCAGGAGAGCAAGGACCAAGCATGATGCCATTAGACGGCCAAGCTTGAAATTCAACATACGCTCGCTCTCTATCGCGAATCAATTACTATGAGTGCGTCGCACGGAACACTGGAGCATATCGGAAGGCGATCCCTAAATGCCATACGGAAGATCGTCTACTTTTTGGTCGGCTTACGTTCGGTTCGCATCAGCTTTCGGTCCAGGAGAACCAACTGCACCACGACGCCAATTCGCACGTGGACGTTGAGCCGTCGGAACAGCCCGTGCGTGTGCATCCGCACGGTTGCGCCGGAAATCGACAGGGCTTTTCCGATGTCGTCCTTATTGCAACCGCGGCAAATCAAACGGGCGATTTGTTTGTGCCGGGGCGTTAGGCGAAGGGCTGCGGCCAATTCGCTCCAGCGCGAAGCGGTGAATAGCTCCGGGAGTAGCCTTTCCGGGCTTGAGCTCGCCTCATTTTCCGACAATCGTGTTCTCCAAGTCCGGCGGCGGTTTGCAAAGCGCGCTCGGTCCTCGGAAGCGTTAGCGCCGCAGATGGATGGGCCCTAACGAAATGATTTCAGAAAATCCGCGCTTTCTTGGTACAATCGTTTGGCGGTATACGAGTCCAAGGGGTCGGGAACGAAAAACGGATGTCAGTTGCGGAAGAATCGTTGACAACCGCCGCCCTTGCAGGCGACCGTGAGGCCTTGGGCGAACTCCTCGTCCGGTGCGACGGCAACCTCCGCAATCGAATCGCCGACGGCATTCCGCGTGCGTACCGCCCGGCGCTTGATGTCGCCGACGTGTTGCAAGTGACCTATCTCGAAGCGTTTCTTCGGATCGGCCAATTCCAGCCCAATGGGAATGGCTCATTCATCGCGTGGTTGACGACAAGCGCAGAGAACAACCTCCGCGACGCCCTTCGGGCGCTCGACCGTGACAAGCGTCCGCCCCGGCGAAAACAGGTCGCTTCTTCCTTGAGCGATGATTCATACGTGGTGCTCTTGGCAAGTCTGGCCGAGTCAGCTTCGACCCCCAGTCACTGCGTTTCATGTGACGAAGCCAAGCAAGCCCTTGAATCAGCGATTGGGAAGCTGCCTCCAGATTACGAAAGAGTAGTCCGGCTGAGCGACTTGCAAGGGCTCTCGGCGGCGGACGTTGCCCAACAAATGCAGCGGTCAGTTCCGGCGGTGTATATGCTCAAGGCCCGCGCTCACGAACACTTGGTGACCTTGTTGGGAAGAGGCTCGCAGTTCTTCAGCGGCGGGTTTCAAACCGGCTAGTGTTGGTGGTGTATCTGCACCGATGGACGATTCGTCAAATTCCAACGAACGAGGATTGCCGACCGATGCGCAGGAGCTTGTCGACTACGCGCGGCGTCAGGCGGATTGTTCGGCACTGACATGCGAACAGGCGGCGGCGCCCGGTCCTCTACCCGATTCAATTCCCGGCTACGACTTGTTGAAAGAGATTCACCGGGGTGGGCAGGGGGTCGTTTACGAGGCGAAGCAACAATCGACCCGACGCAAGGTGGCGATCAAGGTTCTGCGCGAAGGCCCGTTCGCAGGACGCATCGAACAAGCACGTTTTGAGCGCGAGACGGAGATACTGGTCCGTCTCAAACATCCGAACATTGTTGCGGTCCTGGATGCCGGTGTGACCGCTGAGCACCGTTACCTAGTGATGGAGTTTGTAGAGGGTACGGCGCTCGATGAATACCTTGTCGGCGGCCTGAGTAACTCAGGGTCGAGAGACAGGACCGCACTTTTGCTTCGGTTGTTTCTGAAAATTTGTGAAGCGCTGAATGCGGCACATCTTCGCGGAGTGGTTCATCGCGATCTTAAACCGAGCAACATCCGAATTGACGCCCAAGGCGAACCGCATGTGCTCGACTTCGGCCTGGGGCGTCTGCTTGGCGATGAGGAATCGTCTTCATCGGATGGCCGGTCGCTCACGATCACGGGGCAATTCGTGGGGTCGCTCCCGTGGGCCAGCCCGGAACAAGCCGAAGGCGTTTCGGACAAGATCGACATTCGCACCGACGTGTATGGATTGGGTCTGATTCTGTTTTTCATGCTCACCCGACGGTTCCCGTACGAAGTCGTGGGGCCGATGCAAACAATTCTGGAAACAATCCAGCGGGCGGTGGCCGTCAGGCCAAGCTCGTTTCACGAAGAGATCGACGACGACTTGGATACGATGGTCCTTCGATGTTTAAGCAAGGAGCGCGAGCGGCGTTACCAAAGCGCCGGCGAACTCGGTCGCGACGTTGAACGCTATCTTGACGGGGAGCCGATCGAAGCCAAGCGCGATAGTACATGGTACGTACTACGAAAGACCGTAAACCGTCATCGTGGCGTGTTCGTCGCGGGAATTGCCTTGGTGTTTCTCCTCGGCGTCGGTCTAGTGGTCACTTCGACGCTTTACATTCGATCGGTCTCGGCGGAGCGAAACGCTAAGCGCCGATTAGAACAGGCCCAACAACTTGCCCATGCCTTTATCTTCGACTTGGATGAGAAGCTTCAAAAGGGGCCGATGTCGGCCCGTGAGTTCTACGTAAAAACGGCATTCGAGTACCTCAATCATCTTGCTGGAGAGGGCTTAAGCGATCCGCGGCTTCTCGAAGACATCGTGGCGGCGTACATCAAAATTGGCGACGTTCAAGGCAATGCAACGTACGCGAATCGCGGAGACGCGAAAGCGGCAATGGCGACTTTCGAGACGGCGTTTTCGATTGCCAAGGAAGCCATGAACCGTCGCCCTGATGATCGGGGATTGGAACGGCAACTTGCCACAGTTTACGAACGGATCGGGGATATGCAGACGTACATGAGCGGGTCCCACTCCGAAGCAGCATTGGAGACGTTCCGGCTGTGCCTTGAAATCCGAGAACGGATTGCGAGGAAATCACCGGACGAGTTGCTCTCGATTCGTGAACTCGCTTCGGTTCTAAATCGCATCGGCAACGCGGAGCTGGAAATGGGACGCTTCGACGAAGCCTTGGCGACATACGAACGAAATCTCGCCATGCGAAAACTCTTGTCCGAGCGGGAACCCGAGAATCTGGAAGCGCGGCTCAGCTTGGCGTTGGGCTATCGCCGAATCGGTAATGCTTATGCAGCTTTGGAACGACAGCTTGATGCACTTTCGTATCTGGAGACCGCGATCAGCATCGTGGACGAGGCGGCGGCGGCCGGGTCGGAGACCAATGACCTGAAAGAGACTCGCCTGCTGTTGTCAAACAAGATCGCCGAAACGCAACTTGCGATAGGCAATCCCTCAGCGGCGCGGGGTCGCGCCCAGGTGAGCGTGCGCACGGCGGAGGAACTCTCGATCGCTGACCCCGACAACGTGCAGGCGGCGGTCAACCAATGGTATGCGAACCATTACCTGGGGATGGCCTACGAAGATCTTGGTCGGCTTTCGGAAGCGCTCGTACAGTTCCACAAGGGCGTCGAAGTGGCTTCTGAGCTTCTGGAGCGACGGCCGGGGCAAAAATCGGGCCGGCACATCCTAGCACACGCTTACGAGAGCCTTGGAAGAGTGAAGTGGGAGGCTGGTGATTTCGAGGAAGCACTCATCAATTTCCGGCGGTGCGTGGAAATTCGGGACGCGCTCGTTGGGGAAGATCCAGCTTCCGCCCACGTCCAAGAGGCGCTCGCCGCGAGTTGTAAGAGCTTGGCGGACCTTCTGAAGACGATGGGCAACGAAGGCTGTGAAGCTGAAGGGGCTCACTCATCGCGTCGACGCGAAGCAAAGGCTTACTATGTGCGAAGCTTGGAGATTATCCAGGCCTTGGCAACGCAGGGGACTCTCAGTCCGAGGTTCGTGGCTTGGCCGGAGACGTTGACGGCTGAGGTTCGAGAGGCTGACCGGGCGATGGCTTCGTCGGGGGAATAGGGAGCCGTACTTGTAAAACTGGACTACGAGGGTCGGATTGTTGGCCGGTTCGCTCGAGTTCTGTTCGTCTACGGTGCGAGCATCTTAAGCTCGACCAACACGTCGCCGAGGTCAATAAGGTACTGTTGGGCCTGTCGAAGCTCGCGGAGTTCGGCGGGGGAGAGCTTTTCGAACACGGGGCCATAACCCCAGCGCGGACGCATGGTGTCCTCGCTCACACGCATGGTCCCGAAGCGTGCCTTGGCATTTCCGCAATACCAGAGTTTCTTGAGGCCCGAGTCGTTGAGCTGGAGGGCTCCGAAAGCACGAAGTGCATTGAGGGAGACGGGCGTCTTCTCAAGATTCGGCGTGCGCTGGCCGGGCTGCCAAACGCCGGACGTGGTGAACGGAGCCAAAACCCTTCGGATTTCCGTGCTTTGAGCAAGGGCTATCCGTCGGGCCGCCTCGGCGTCGCCCACCGTCTTCGTGGCCTTGGCCTCGGCCTGTTTCTTTTGAGCTTCTTCATCGGCGCGGATTTGACCGACTTCGTTTTCACCTTGCTGGCGAATGGCTTCTCCCTTTTCGGCGGCGATGCGCGCAATTTTTTCCTTGCGCGCCGCATCTTCGGCCTGCGCTATCTTTCCGGTCTGCTCCTCGGCTTCACGTTCCGCAAGTTGATCCAGCGCTTCCCTGAGCGTCATGTTGGCGGACCGTCCGACGGCCTGGGCTTGGCGAAGCGTCGTTTCTATTTGGAGTCTCGGCTCGCGATAAGCGGTGACCAAGGCCGCTGCGCTCGTCGCTTCCTCTCCGAGCTTTCGACGTACTCCCGGATTTGGCGAGAAGGGGGTTTGATCCTTCACCAGTGCGGTGTTGATGGGTTCGAGGAGCGATTCCACATTGCGGCGAATCGCTTCCGCATCTTGTTTGGACGGGCGGGGCTTCTCGTAGATGGCGCGAAACGATCGAAGGTATGTCTCATCGGCCGCGAGGAACTTTCCGCGATCATCCGACAAAAGCGTCTCAACACCGTTCCAAGCGTTGAACTCATCTTGGAAGTCCGCAAGGAGTCGCAGGACCTTCGCGCCCTCATCGGCCACTGCTTGAAGGTCGGCACGGGCGAGTGTGGTTTGTTCTTTCAGTCGCCGTTCGCTTTCCGCAAGTTCGCGGCGTTTCTCTTCTTCTGCGGCGTGTCGAGCTTGCTCTTCCAACGCCGGGTCGGTCGGCGGCGACTGCTGTGGTACGGAAATCGCGAGTTCGGGCGGTACATCGCGGCTCCGCATGAGCAGCACGTATCCGACCAGACCAAGAAATGCCAGGGCAGATATGCCGGCAAGCAACCAAATTAGTAACCCTGAACGCGACGATGAGTGGGGCGTGGTCGCGACTTGCGATTGCGCGGCGTGGTCCTTCATCAACCATTGGGCGTTTTCGTACTTGTAAGTGTAGGTGGCTTCAGTCGCTCGGAGCACGAGCGGCTGTCCTTCGCCCGCCAGTTTGTCGACCACCATGTCGCGAAAAGACTTTCGCTCAAACTCTCTCGATTGGTCGAACGATTCCGAGCCGATGGAGTAGGATCCGTCGGCATGCAGTTTGATTCGGCCACAGGGCTTCGCCGGTGCCCAGATTTCAACGTCTGGATTCATCCCGTGTCTCCGCGCACTTGGGAAAAACTGGTCGCAACTTCCGATTGAGGGTACTGCGGTACGCAAAGCAGGCCAAAAGTCAAGGAATGTGGATTTTGCGACGAGCGGCCTGAGTCAGAGCGTTGCACTCAAGCAACCAAGGGCAATGGATGGTTTAGGCGGGGGAAACCCAGTGAATCCTCGAATCGCGGTTTACAAAACCGAAAATCGCACGACGTAAACCAATGGCTATTCGAGTTTTATGAACAACCCTCCGAGTGTCTTAGGGCGGCGCTTGCGCATTCTCAGGAGCCTCTGGTACAACTCCTCAGGCTTGCAAAGACTTGGCCGCGAATATCGCGGCCTATCCGCGAGGCCTTGGTGGCGATATCATCACCTTTCTCTTAATCGAAAATTTTCCGATCACGCCTAACGGGCAAGGGCATTTGTCCCGGATTCAATTCCGCTTTCCACAATCCCGATTCTCCTATCCCTCCGCCAAATAGTTTGATGACAAACAATTTGTTTGACATGTAAAACTTTCCGGTTAGAATTTGTTTGGTAGTCTCAAGGGATGCCTCCAAGGATTGCGCAACCTTCGGCAGTCAGATTGTCAAGGACGTCGGCTTTGTCCGACGTTTTGCCGCCTAGACCGGAGTTTTTCATGCACGACGACGATTGCAGCCAACCCGCAGAGGAGAACGGCTGTCCCGGCGCGTGCGCGCCGGGCTTGTGCCAGCGCACTGGGATCGTCCGAACGCTTATCGTCTTGAGTATGGCGCTGGTTGTGTTGGGCGTACTGGTCTGGCACGGCGTCACCTCCGGCGGCAATCCGGACCCAAGTGCGGAGAACATCAGCCCTGCCGCCGCGGTAATGAACACGGGCATCCTTGTTTTCCGTGAGGGCTTGGAAGCCGTGCTAGTGCTGGCGGCGCTCACGGCCAGCCTTGTTCGCACCCGCGAGGGCCTGTGGAAACCCATCGCTATCGGCGCCATGTTTTCGGTACTAGCCACGGTGATCACCTGGTTCATCGTCGTGGCGATCATCGACCGCATCAACGCTCCAGCCCTACACGTCCAGGCGGCGACTGGACTCTTAGCCATTGTGGTTTTGATGTTCATCATGAACTGGTTCTTCCATAAGCTCTACTGGGCGGGGTGGATCTGCCTGCACGAGCGACGCAAGCGCGCGATCATAGATGCTCCGACCGCGAGCGGGCGGGCGGTGTTCTGGGGTTTGGTGCTGCTCGGCCTGACGGCGGTGTACCGTGAGGGGTTCGAGGTAGTGCTGTTCCTCCAGAGCCTTCGGCTGCGGGTCGGGGAGCACTTGGTGCTAGTGGGAACGGCTATCGGGCTAGGGCTGACAGCCACCGTTGGGGGTTTGGCTTTTATAGCGCAACAGAAACTCCCATACAGGAAGATGCTGGTGGCGACGGGCATCATGCTTGGAAGCGTGCTTCTGGTCATGGTGGGCGAAAGCGTGCAGGAACTCCAGCAGGCCGGGTGGATCACGACGACGCCCGTTGCGCTGCCGCTACCAGGTTGGCTTGGCATGTGGTTCGCCGTCTTCCCAAACGTCGAGGGTCTGGCATCGCAGGCGTTCGCTGCGGCGCTGGTGATTGGGTCGTACGTCCTCGCTGAGCGCTCACACCGATGGCGCAAGCATACCGTGTCTGTCGTCGTGCCCGCACGGACAGCGGGGAGCATGTGAGTCACGGGCCTGAGCAAGGCTCTCGCTGCGCCAGGCGAATGCAGTAGTTGTAATTGAGGAGTCGTCGAAAATGCATGAACACGAGGGTTTATCGCCGACACATGAAATGTACCTGAAAGTGATCTACCGCCTTAGGCAGGAAAACGAAATCGCTCGCGTCCGCGACATGGCAAAGGGGCTCGGCGTCACGCCAGGAACAGTATCGGCGGTGCTCAAGAAGCTGGAACGCGCCGGCTTACTTCTGCACGACCGGTATGGGGCCATCAAGCTGACCCCCGCTGGCGAGCGGGTTGCGGAGTGCGTCATTCGGAAATTCGACACGATCAGGTTGCTGCTTACCGAAGTGCTAGGACTCGACCCCGAGACCGCTGAAGTTGACGCATGCACGATGGAACATGCCGTCAGCCCTGCCACGATCAACCGGATGGAATATCTCCTTCGGCTTGTTCATTCGGGCCGGATTGACGTTCGGGCAATGTCTCGCGCGAGTTCAGCCCGGAACAAAGCGACTTGCATCGACTGTGAATCGCTTGGCGCGTGCCAGGCTGTGGCTGCCCTCACGCTTGGACGCGTTCCTCACGAGCGAAATTGATTCGTTTGCCGAACAACAGCTTGTATTCGTACTTGGAGGCTTCTTGAATGCTTGATCATCTGCAGTTTGGTGTTTTTGCCCCGCACGCATGGACGCGTGCTGCATCGCTACTCTTGGTCCTGTTTGCGGGTTGCTTTGCGCCGAAACGCGGCATCTTAATCATGGCGCATGGCGGTGATCCCAAATGGAACGCGGACGTTGAGGCCGTGGTGGAGCCCATACGTAGCAAGTTCCCCACTGAGATCGCGTTTGGGATGGCTCAAACTTCGTCCATACGTGAGGCCGTAAGCAAACTTGAAGAAAAAGGCGTCAAGGAGATTGCGGTGGTGCGGCTGTTTATTTCGGGAGACAGTTTTGTTCCCGCGACGGAATACATTCTTGGTCTCCGCGATACGCCGCCGCCCCATCCGCTTGCCTCGCGCGAAGCTGAGTCCGCTAGCCTCGCGGGCAAGCCACCCGTTGCAAAGGCTCACCCTGGGACCGCAGGTACTGACCACGCTATCGACGACGCGACGCACGATGAACAAAGCGGCGTGGATCACCATGCCGGTCACTGCATGGAGACTCCCGAGCCAATTCGATCGAACTCCAGGTTTTTTCTGAGCGATGAAGGCGTCGGGGAGTCACCTTTGATTGACGAAATACTCCATGATCGCGTCAAGTCACTGAGCACCGACCCGGCGCAAGAGTCAGTTTTGATTCTTGCACACGGACCCGGCGACGACGCCGAAAACGAACGCTGGCTCGCGAACATGAACCACCGCCTGCAACAGCTCGGCAAGATCGGTCCCTTTCGAGAAATTCGCTGCGAGACGCTCCGCGAAGATTGGCCACAGCGGCGCCAAGAAGCAGAGCGACGCATCCGCGACTTCGTCGAAAAAGCCGATCACAGCGGGGGTCGATGTCTGGTTGTACCCTTCCGCGTATCAGGTTTCGGACCCTACAAGGACGTTCTTGCCGGGTTGAACTATGTGGCCGACGAACGAGGCTTTTGTCCGCATCCGAACATGACCAAATGGATCGAGCAGGCGGCCAGAAAGTGCTGGCAATAAGATCTTGTTTACTCCAACCACGCGTTCCGAGAGCGTCGGCACAGAATCCACGTCGCTGAAACGATCACGATCACAGCGGTCGTCACGATTCCCTTGGATGACAGCGCGGGGATTGCCTGGGTTGCTTCGACAATCTGCACGATGATGCCGTTCGAGGGAATGTCGTCCACCATGGCGAAGACCATGTAATGTCCGAGCGGGAGGACATTGGGATCTGCCGGCAAAGTCGCCACTACTTGCGCGCCGGTCTGAGACATAGGCAGAACCAATCTTCTTGGCACTCCGCCATCAACCCAGTGGGTCGTAGTTTGTGTGCCCATCAAGGCGATGCTGGTGATTTGCGTCTCTGGAGTAATGTTCAAAGTCAACGAAGCGCCTCGCCCCAGTGTATTCGTCGAGACCGAAGTTATTTGTGGACGCACCCCGCGGAACAGATACGGCGGCGAGAATGCCTCGATGTCATTTGAAGTCGGACCAACTTGGAACTTGATGCGCGTGCCGCCGGTGGTGAGTACGCGTCCGTCAGGGATAAGAAGCGTGACCGCATGATATTCGCGGAACCAGTTCATGTCCGCGACGCGCCGCCAGAAATCGGTTCCCGGGTCGTAGAGATCGGTCCACTTCACTATACCCAACGAAGTCGGAACCGGCGGCGGAATGGCCTGTGTTTCGCCCGCAGCGACCAGAATTCTCCCGTCAGGAAGCTGAACGACTTCGCTTTGAAAGCGCAGTAGGCCTGGATTCGACGTTAGAGTCCATGTTCCCGTGGAAGGGTCGTAAATCTCACCCATGTTCATGTTGCTAGGTGATTCCTGTCGGATTCCGATGGCCAGCACGCGACCGTCTTCAAGAACGACGATGGAATGATCGCAGTGGTTGGGCCATCCGCGAGTCGGCTGATTGAAAGCCCCGGTCGCCCGCCACAGACCTGTGCCCGGATTGTATAGCTGCGGCCTGGACCATGTCGCCAGCACTTCGCCCGTGTAGAGCAGCGCCGATGGCGGAAATTCGACGGGATCGAGCATCGACCCTGTAAAGCTCCATGTCTGAGTGTTGAGGTCAAAACGTTCGCAGGTGTTCGTTCTGACTGCTTGGCAACACGTGCCGCCGCCCATTACCAATAATGAACCATCCGCGAGCCGCGCAAGACCGGGATACCAGCGACCGACGGACAGTTGCAAATCTGCGAGTCGTTGCCACGTGTCATTGGGCTGCGAATATGTCTTTACCCACGGAACCGCATCCACAAAATTACCAGGATCCTCGCCGTTCTGCCCGCCGACGAAGATCACTTTTCCGTCTTCCAACATACTTCCATTCATGCAGCCGGAAGGAAGTCCAGAACCTGACGGAAAAGTTTTCGATCCATTAACCGGGTTAAAGAGAATTGGATCGACAGTGTCGTGGCAATAGAAAATACTCCCATTCGACAGCAGAACACCAATGTCCGTCCCATCGAGGACTTCGGGCTCCGTTGTGCCAATGATGTCCCAGCGTCCTTGTTGCGTCTCCAGTCCTAACGAGAAGTCACGTTGCAGCGCGCCCGAGCTGACACTTGCCGGTGATTCGAGGTATGCGAAGTGCAACGCTGCACAGCCGACCTGATAGTTTCCGCTCGGCACATTAGGGATTGAATATGCGCCCGCGAGATCAGTTCGTGCTTCCCGAAAAAACGCAAGCCCAGCGTCGAAGACGGTTACGCGCGCATTTGCAATCGGGTCGTTCGGAGGCGTCGACCGACGAACTTCTCCGGTTACGGTTGCAGCATCGGTAAACGATGGGCTTCCGAGAATTGCGGCCACGCACACCGCAGACAACTTGCAGTTAATGCTCCAATTCCTCATGGCGGTCTCAAGCATTTACTTCCTTAGCTATTTAACTGCAACTAATTCCGATCGGCTAGCACCCGCCTTTGAGCCGCAACGTTTTCAGCATACTTGGCTGGGTTTGCCTTGTATTTCGCGATGCAGTCCTTGCAGCAGAAATACACGCGCCCGTCGTCCGTCTTTATGTATACCTTCGTGTCGATCGGCTCGTTCTCCATGACCGGGCATTTGGCGAGTTTCTTGCTGTTCCCCGCCGCATTTGCGTTCTCCGATGCAGCCTGAGACCGATCGAATCCTCCGTCTCGCGAAGCGCAGCCGCCGGCCACAAGAACAAGCCCCCCAACCAACAACAAATTAGTGAATCGTGCGATTCTCATTTCGTTTCTCCAATTCCAGCATAGACTGATCTGTCGTCGATTTGTTCAGATTCCGATGACGAGGCGCAAATTCTACCCTTTGGATTCCTTGGTTTCCACGGCTCACATTCCATTGTGAGCTTTCAGAACAGAAACGCGGCGACGGCCTGGCGGATGAAATCAACGATAAAACCCGAGACGTTGCCGGTTGTAATCGCGCCTTGCCCGGCGGCTGAGCAACCGGACGTAGTTGCAATGATTCCAAGACTCAACAGCAGGCTCAATGGACGTATTCGTCGAATTCGTTTTCTCACGGATGTTCTCCAAAGTGTTTCGTAGTTCCCTTATGGCGGTGGCAATAACTTCGGCACCGGGCCGGCAAGCTGGCGCTCGATATTCGCGGTGCTCACCTCAAGGTCCCGCACGGCCGCTGCGTGATCCAACCTCGTCCGGATCAACGATTCTTGTGCCAGCAACACTGTCAGGATAGACTCCCTTCCCGATTGATACGCCGTCTGCGCCAATGAGAGATTCGCCTCCTGCAATGGCACCAGCGAGTCACGAAAAAGCTTGACTCGATCCTCCGCCAAGCGCCGCTGCACGAATGCGTTACGCACTCCCTCGGCGACGCGCTGTTCGATTTCTTCGTAGCGCTGTTGCAATTCTTTGGCGCGGAATTGCGCCTTGGCGATTTGCGCTTGATTCTGGTCGAAAATCGGCAGCGGCATTTCGATTGAGGGGCCGAGGACCATGTCGATTTCGCGACTGCGCTCCTGGCGTCGCTGGGCGCGGGATTGAATTCCAGGCGCTGTCAGTCTTCCGGAAGCGATCGAAGCCCGCGCCGTGTCCGCGGCCACGCTTCGCCCCGGCTCCGGGCGTCGTTCGAAGCGCTCGCCCGCAAGACCAAGGTTCAAACTGGGGATGACGCGGCGACGTTGTTGATCATACTCGGCGATCGCCGCCTCCAGTTCCCAGTTGGCCGCCTGTACGTCGAGGCGTTGCAGGAGGGCGCCTTCGACCAACTCCGATTCGTCCATCGAAAGCCCTGTGTCGCGCTGATCCATGACCAGAGTTTCCGGATTCCATTCAGCGGAAGCCCTTGAGACCCCCATGAGCCTGAGCAAGGTTCGACGACTCATGCCGGCGTCAGTATGCAGTTGTAGAAGCTGGTTTTGCGCCTCCAAGTAGCGCGCCCGCACCAGGTTCACGTCGAGCTGCGTCGTATCGCCGGCACGCAATCGCGCCTGCGCAACCTCCATCGACTCCTGCAAGATTTTCAGGTTCTGGTCCTGCAACTCACTTGCCATCACTTGATATTGCAGCCCAAAATACGCAGTCCTCGTCTCATTCAAAAGGGCAATCGCGGTGTCCGCGAAAGAGAGCACCCGCTGTTGCACCATCGCCTGCGCGGCGCGCTTGCGTACGGGTCTCAGCCATAAATCGGCGATGTCCCTCGATAGGCCAAAGACGACGTCCGCCCGCCCTCCACCCTCAGGGAACTGAGACATCAGGGACAAAACCGGATTGGACAACAAGACCGCCTGCACCAGGTCCGCTTTGGCCTGCCCTAGCACTTCCAGATCGGCGCGTAGCGACCGGTTGTTCGATAGGGTAAGCTCAATGACAGACTCAAGCGGCACTCGGCCGTTATCATCCACGACCAGTTCGCGGGTGTCGGGTCGCGCCGCCCAGGTTGTCTTCATTCCGGACGCACGCGACATGGCATCATCCGCCGCCGTAAGCTCCGGCCGATGATCGACCGTCGCGCACGATGCAAGCGGCAGTAACAGCAGTCCGAATCCGCGTTTCAACCGATGAATTGATTCAAATCTCATTGCCGTTCATCCTGTCGCATCAAATCGGCCTAATGATCATTTCCACTCGGCTCTTTGCTTGGTTCATGAAACTCGAAATTGAACGCCTGCGGCTTCTCTCCGTTCTTGAAATCGATCGTGGCCTTGATTCCAACCGGGAATTTGACCGACGCATCGATTTGCGCTGCAAGATACGCCTTACCGGGCTCGATTTTCATCGTGAATGGCTTGGCTTGGTCTGCGCCATCCATCCACAGAGTGCTCTTTTGAGTCCACGCATTCCCGTCAGTGATGAAACCCTCCGCGGATATCGGCTTGGTATACTCATCGTAGAAATACACTCGAAACTCGCCGCTCACCGAAAGTGTCCCTTCCAGATGATGGTTTTGATCCGAGGTCATGAAGAAAACACCGCCGTGCTTTGCATTGTGGTCGAGATGGGCCCTTACATCCTGGACTTCCATCCCGCACTTCGGACATTTTCCCGGCTTGTCGTAGGTCTTCTCCCCTTCGCACTTCATCGGACATTGGTAGACTATCGGAGCATACTTTGCCAACGAGTCCGCAAGCTTGACCATTTCGTCGTAAACTGTTTTGGTTTCGGCGGCGTTCCCGGAGTCGGCGGCCTTGTCCATCGGGTCGAACTTCGCGGCGAGTTCCTTCCCCGCAAGGTTGATCTCCTTCACCGCTTCCTTGGGAACGCCCGAACCTTCTTTCAGGGCGAGTTGTCCGATCACTTTGGCGACCTTCTGGATTACATCCGCCTCGGCATGCACCTTGGCGAGCTCCTTGGTTTGCATCAAATCAGTGATTTCGTGCAAACGGTTCTTGATCTCGCCCACGGCATCCGCGTACGTCGTGGGCATCTTGAACTCAACAGGTTTCCCATGCTCATGTTGATGTTGCACCCGCACCGGTGAACGGGCAGCAGTAAAGAAAATCAACACGGCAAACAACTGCAATGTCCGACTCATGAATTTCTTTCCTTTCGCAGTTTCTTGCGTCCCTGGAACCCGTCGGTAACCCATGCGCTCCGCGGATAGAAAAATGCCAACGTGACGAACAACCGCCCGATGAAACGCAAAACCTGTGCATGACGTCCGTCGTCCTTGGAGAATCTCCCCGTGGAGAGCATGAAATTGTATTTGTGCCGGCACCTCCTGGCTCCCTCCGCCTACTCTTACTTACGTGCCTTTAGCTCCATGCCGCACTTGGGGCACTTGCCGGGCTTGTCGTAGGTTTTCTCGCCCTCGCACTTCATGGGACATTGATAGACGGTGGCAACAAACTTCTGGAGAGTCACCGTCACACGAACCAATTCCTCGTAGTTTTTTTTCGCCCCGGCCAGATCGCCCGATTCACCCGCCTTCTCGATCCCTTCAGATTTCTCGGCAAGAGCGTCCCCGGCGTTGGTCACATCCTTCACGGCCTCCTTCGGCACTCCCGAGCCGTCCTTGGATGCAAGCGGACCGACCATCTTCGCCGTCTTTTGCAGGTCGTCGGCATGTTCATGAACGTCTTGGAGTTTCTTGGCTTCGATGAGTTCTCCGATCTCTTGGAGGTGGTGATCGATCTCTTCAACGGCTTCGCCGTAGGTCACGGGTGCGGCATACTTCTGCAGCGTGGCCGCGATCTTGACCATGTCCTCGTAAATCTTCTTTGTTCCGGCCAGGTCGCCGGAATCGCCTGCCTTGTCGATCGCATCGAACTTCGCGGCCAGGTCCTTCCCGGCGATGTTCACATCCTTTGCGGCATCTTTCGGCACCCCGGAGCCTTCCTTCAGGGCGAGTTGGCCGACTTGTTTCGCCACCTTCTGAATCACGTCCGCCTCCACATGGACCTTGTCGAGCTTTTTGTCCTCGATCAGCTCGGAAATCTCATGAAGGCGGTGCCCGATCTCCCTAACGGCGAGCCTGTAAGTCGTGGGCATGGCGAAAGCGACGGGTTTCCCATGCTCTTCCCCCTTCTTGTCATCATGTCCATGTTGCGCACGCGCAACTGATCCACCCAAGGAAATCAGCACCAATGTCAGAACGACTTGGAACTTCGTTGACATCACGAATCCTCCTTTTATTAAGATCTTTTCGGGCAACGCGCCCGGTTTTACAATTCGCTAGCCCAGCGCACCTGCGCCCAACACAGGCGCTGCAATTGCTTCCATCTTGTCACGACTCGTGGCTGGCGGTAGGACGCGTCCGTCCGAACCACCAGGCGTCAGCATGTACCCTTGTGCAGCCCGAAACTCATCAACCACTCGCTGCGATGATTTCCGTCCAAAGTGCAGGAACACCGTGGGCGTAATGCAAAAGTCAAGAAACGTGCTGGTTAGCAGACCTCCAAGCACGACCAGAGCAACTGGATAGAGAATCTCCTTCCCCGGCTGACCGGCAGCGAGTACGAGGGGGATTAGCGCCAATCCAGCAGTGAGGGCCGTCATCAGCACCGGCGCGACCCGCTCCTGGCTGCCGCGAACAACCATCTCCCGTCCGAACTCCATTCCCTCGTGCGTCATTAAGTGAATGTAGTGCGTGATCATGAGGATTCCGTTTCGACTGGCGATGCCGGTCAGGCTGATGAATCCCACCAAGCTCGCGACGCTGAAGTTCTCACGCGCAAGCCACAAAGCCATCGTGCTTCCGATGAAGGCGAAGGGAATGTTCAACATGACCTGCACGACCATCTGGACAGAGCGGAAGTGGGAATACAGCAAGGCGAACATCGCGACGAGCGACAGGGCCCCGAGCAGTAGGAGCAACCGCGTCGCGGAGCGCTGGGCCTCAAACTGTCCGCCGATCGACAGAAAATAGCCGGGCGGCATTTTCTCGGCCGGCAGGTCCATCGCCAGCGATTTCTGAATCTCCGCGACCGTACTTCCCAAGTCCCGGCCCTGAACATTCGCCGAAACAACCATGCGACGCTGAACATTCTCCCGGCTAATCTGATTCGGGCCGGGTGTTTCTGTGATGCCGGCAACGTCTGACAGGAGCACCACAGCGCCCGTTGGTGAGATGATTCGAACGTCGTTGAGCTTCCGGATATTGTTGCGGATCGATTCATCTAGCAGGAGGACAAGGTCATAAGACTTCAGACCATCCAGCACTTGCGATACGACCTTGCCCTTCAAAGCAGTTTCAAGGGTGCGCACGAGATCCGCCGGTTTGAAACCGACACGAGCGGCGGCTTCGCGCTTCACGCGAATTCGAACTTGGGGAATAAGGACTTGTTTCTCAACTTGGAGATCCACCACGCCCTTGATGCCGTTCATTGCGGCCCGGACCTGATCCGCGAGGCTTCGCAACGCATTCAGGTTTTGGCCGGTGATCTTAACTGCAATCTGCGCTCGCACGCCGGACAACAAGTGGTCGATGCGGTGGCTGATGGGCTGCCCGACGTCAATCGCCACGCCAGACAATGTCTCCAGTTTCTGGCGAATCTCGGCAAGCACAACTTGCTTGAGACGCACCGCAGATGGCGCCATTCGCCCGTCGACAGTGACATGCTTGTCCGATTCTCGGGCCTCTTGCTCCGTCCAAAAATCCACGTCAAGCTCGGAATAATGAACGCCCTCGGCGTGCTCGTCCTGCTCGGCGCGCCCCGTACGCCGACCGGTTGATTTGACTTCTGGAACGGAAAGGATGAGTTCTTCCGCTTTGGCCCCTAGGCGATCGGATTCAGCAAGTGAGATACCCGGGTCAGCGATGACGTTGATAGTTGCAGTGCCTTCGTTAAACGCGGGCAGGAACTCGCTTCCCAGCCGCGTGACCAGAAAGACACCCAGGGCGACAAAACCCAGCGCGACGCCGATCACCGTCCACGGCCGAGGCATCGTCACGTCGTACATCCGGCGCGCAAAGTGCTTGCACGCCCGCAGAACGGGACCATCCTTCTCGTGTTCCATGCGCTTCATGTTGGGCAGCAGGTAGAACGCCAAGGCCGGCGTGATGGTCAACGAAACCACCAGCGACATGAGGATGCTGATGATGTAGGCGATGGCCAGGGGCTGAAATAGTCTGCCTTCGATTCCAGACAGAGCAAAAAGGGGCAGGAAAACCAGCAGAACGACGGCCGTTCCATAGACGATGGAGTTTCGAATCTCGCTCGATGCGTCGAAGACAACATCCATAGCCGGACGGGGATTCGTCAAATGGCGGTTCTCGCGCAAACGGCGAAACACGTTTTCCACGTCCACGACAGCGTCATCGACGAGCTCGCCGATCGCTACTGCGATGCCGCCGAGGGTCATGGTGTTGATCGACTGACCGAGGAGCTTGAAGGTGAGGGCGGTCAAGAGCAGTGAAATGGGCAGCGCCGTCAAGGTGATCAGCGTGGTTCGCACGTTCATCAGAAACAGAATCAGTACGATAACCACAAGGATCGAACCGTCGCGAAGGGCTTCCTCGACATTGCCGATGGCGGCTTCGATGAAATGTGATTGCCGGAACAAGTCGGCGTTGATGACCAAGTCTTTCGGTAGCGTAGGGCGCATCTGTTCGATCGCCGCGTCGATCCGCCCCGTGAGGTCACGGGTATCGGCGCCGGGCTGCTTTTGAATTGCCATGATGACCGCGGGTATGGCGTTCATTGATCCGTCACCACGTTTGATCGGCGCCCCACCCTCCCGCACAATGGCCACGTCGCGGACCAGGATCGGACGAGTGACCCCTTCATTGGTGCGCGTGGCAACCAACGACGTTTCAATGTCAGTAACGGATGCGACGCGGCCGAGATTGCGAACGACGAATTCCTGACTTCCGCCGATGATGAATCCGCCGCCCGAGTTCTCGTTCGCATTTTTCAGGGCCTCTTCCAGGTCGCTGAGTGTCAGTTCGAAGCGCCGAAGCTTCTCCGGATCGGCCAGGACCTGGAACTGACGAACCTGGCCTCCCATCACGGTGACTTGCGCGATTCCGGCAACGGACAAAAACGCCGGGCGAAGGGTCCAGTCGGCCAGCGAGCGAACGTCCATCGGTGAGAGCACTTCGCTGCGCAGACCGACGAGCATGATTTCGCCCATGATGGAGCTGACCGGCCCCATCAAGGGGATGACTCCGGGCGGCAACTTTTCAGCGACTTGATTGAGACGTTCCTGGACGACCTGGCGGTCGTAGCGAATGTCCGTGCCCCAAGCGAACTCCACATAGACGACAGACAGACCAAGGCCCGAAGTGCTACGAACGCGCTCGACTCCGACCGCCCCGTTGAGCGCCGTTTCCAGATGGAACGTGACTTGTGTTTCGACTTCTTCTGGGGCTAACCCTGGCGCTTCAGTCAGCACGCTGACCGTTGGGCGATTGAGATCGGGCAATACGTCCGTCGGCAGCCGCATGGCCGTGAAGAGACCATACGCGGCGAGGAGCACCGCCGCAGCGAGCACCAGCACGCGATTGTGTAGCGAGAATCGTATGATGGCGTTAAGCACTTGAAGCCGTTTCCTTGTAACGGGTTGTTGGATACATGTTTCGAATCAGGCGCTTGCCCCTACGACATCAAAAGCCCGAGCGCCGCCATCGCAGCCATTCCGACATCTTCCACGAGTGTGATTTTGGTCATTGGCAGATTCAGCACCGTGCCTAGACATGCACACCGGATAGCCCTTTTGCGAAGGAGTGCATGGAAGACTCCCACGGAACCCACAAGCATGACGACCAACGTAATCATGTTCGTCACCACGAGATTCCAACTTGCCAGGTAGGCAACGCCCAACCCCAATTCGACGAATGGATACACGAAGCCCCAGGTAGGCACGGCACCGGCGACTACGTCGTATGAACGAAACGCATCCGCAAAGCCGAGCAGATCGAGAAGCTTGAAGAATGAGAACACGACGAAGAATCCGCCCATGAACCGCGTCATCAAAAATGCGTGCGAAAAGTCCCGATGCAACCAAGCGAATAGGAACACGATCCCGACCAGGTAGCCCAAGATCAGCACGAGCGGGTAAAGGCTTTCTTTTGAAACGTCGCCCTTCGCTTGATCTCCTGTAGCCGTCATCGCCGTGCGTTCGTCTGCAGCGTGCAGTGTGTACTTCCCTGCGTTATGCACCGCGTTCTGCAACTCTGCGAACGGCACATGGTTCTCCACCACCACGCGCGCCTCGGGGGGATTCAAACTCACTCGCACCGACGTAACACCATTGACGTTTCGGAGCGCACACGCAATCTTTTCCACGCAACTTTCGCAGTGCATTCCTTTGATGGTGTAAACGTGCTCCATGGCGCACCTAATAATTGCTTCGTGAACGAATATTGGCTTTCTATTTCGGCGACGCCGCTCCACCTGGGGCCGCCGCGGACGCAACGGAAGCTGCTTTGGGACGAAGCTGTGTCAGCGAATACGCACCCTGTGACACGACTACATCACCAGGGGCCAACCCGGCGAGCACCTCAACAAACTGATCGTTCGAAAGACCAGGCGTGATATCCTGCTTCTGATAAACGTCGCCATTCTTCGTAAAAACGAAATGCACCGGCCCGTCCTGAATTACGGCGGAGGCGGGAACGACCACGGCGGTCTTCGCCTCTCGCAGCACGATCACCAAGTCGGCGTACATGCCCCCTCGCAATGTCCCGGCGGAATTCGGGGCCTCAATCAGAACATGAGCCGTCCGTTTGACCTCATCCAATACCGGGCTGATGAACTTCACGCGACCTTCGCCCAGGAACAACTCATCGGCTGCGATTCGAATGCGCACCTTGTCGGACGAACGGCTCACGACCCGGGCAATCAGCGACTCTGGCAGCTCGCCCTCAACCTGCACAACCGAATAATCCGCAATCTCAAGCAGAGTTTCTCCCGGAGCGGCCCAGTGGCCCGATCGCGCCGACCGCGCGATGACCACCCCATCCGCAGGGGCCAACAGACGAACCAGGTTGATGGTTTGATCGTCGGCGGGACGCGAGACCGACCCTTTCTGCGCTGGTTCGACGTTGGCGATGGCCACCAGTGCGTCCCGCGAGAGACGCAGGGCAACGGCCTGATTCTTAAGTGCTTCAGCTTCCTTGTTCGCGATCTCTAAATCTACCGCCTTTAGCTTTGCCTCGCCGCGCGCCTTCAGGGCTGCCGCACGCCGCTCACCCAACACATTGAGAGGAACGGCGTTCGCCCCTGCGTCTTCGGAGCGTTGAAGTTCCGCCTCGGCGAGGCCTGCGGCCGCTTGCGAATTCTCGATCTCGACCTGTAGTTGTTTCACTCGACCCTCAGCGCGTGCGATGTCCACTAGCAATTTCTGGTAGTCGGCCTCCAGTTTGCGGACTTCGTAAATGTTTCGGGCGAGCTCAGGCGAGTCGATTTCGATCAGCAGGTCGCCTTCTTTGACCCGGTCGCCTACCTGTACGCGCACCGAGAGAACCTTGCCCGGCGTACGCGTGGCGACGGCCCAATGCCGATCCGGCGCCGCGCGAACGATACCTGACAGCGGCAAGACATCTTCGACCGGCCCGAAGTCGACCTCCGCGGTTTTCAGCCCTATATGCGCCGCAGTCTCAGGCGACACTTGCCGAGGTGTATCCAGATCGTATGGTCCGACCTCGCTTTTACCGTGCCCTTCGTGGGCAAAAGCAGCCAGACGTAGCAATCCGGCCGAAAAGAGCACTCCGAAAACGAAAGTCCGTCGTTTGCGCAACATCGATCAACCTCCGGTTGCAATCGGCCCGTGGTCCACTCGACCGTCCAAGAAAGGGAATCACCGGCGCTCCAAGTTGTTTAGGATTAGATGCGTGAACCCCGAAGAATCTTCCCGACGCAATCAAAAAATTGATGGAACCAGTCCGAAACAGGGTTCCGGGGCGGGTACGGTGCCGCAAACGGCGGTGCACGAGCTTCCGATTCCGACATCTTGGAGTTATGCTTCGTTCGGTCCCTTTGGGGCCATCGGGACTGTTTATGGTTCATCGAGATTTGGTCGAGCGCTGCCGTCGTGGGGACCGTAAAGCCCAACATGAAGTTTATGCGCAAACGTCGGAACGAGTGTATCGGATACTATTGCGGATTACTGGCCGATCGGAGGACGCACTCGATTTGGCACAAGAGTCCTACTTCCGAGCGTTTACGCGGATTCATCAATTCAATGGCGAATCGTCGTTCTTCACTTGGCTATGTCGAATCGCCGTCAATGAAGCGCTCCAATTCGTCAGGCGGGATGTCGCAGCCAGGGCGAACCGCGAAGCATCAGCGTCCCAGATCCGCCTGAATTGCGGCACCGAGGAGTCCGACACGAAGCTCGACATCGACGCGGCACTGGCCCGGCTCGCTCCTAAGGAGCGAGCGCTGCTGCTCCTTCGGTATCAGGAAGGCTTGGACTACAAGGCCATCGCAGAAGTGACAGATAACCCACCCGGCACGGTGGCCTCCAGACTGAATCGCGCCCGGGACCGGCTTCGCCAATTTTTGAAAAAAAGCTACGGACGTGTGGAAGAAACAACCCTCTCTAAGCATCCAATACATCGGATGACGAGTGATTCGGCGCACCCAAGCATTCCCGCCTCGTCGCCCAGTGCTCGACCGGGAGCCGAAACGTGATGACGTGCGAAGAAATCAGGGATGTTTTAGGACGCTACGTCGACGACGAGGCTTCGCCGAGTTTGCGCACGGAAATCGAGACGCACGTCGCGGTCTGCTCTTCTTGCTCGCAGGAACTCGATGAAATCCGTCAACTGGCGGCATCACTCGCAATAGCGACGCGCGTGGCGGTCCCGGCGTCGATGTGGACCGCGATTGAAGAGCGTTTGGACTCTCGGTCGATTATTCGGCCCTTTTTTTTGAGTGTGCTCCGCTCGCGGGTGGCCATTGCCGTCGCCGCAAGCGTCGTTATTGTCATTGGGCTCGGTCTTTTCGGTTTGCCGTGGGGCGGCGACCACAGTCAGGCTCGCGCCGCAACGATCGACTTCACGATCCTCCTCGATGGCTTGCAGCACGACGCTGTCACCGCATTTGAAAAATTCATGACTCAATACAAGGCGGTTGCTGCGAAGCCCGACGAGGCGAAACGATACGCGCAAGGATTGAGCTTCGACCTTCCCCAGACACTCCCCGGTGGATTCGAGTTGCAGACCGTGTACATTCTTCGCTTCGGCGATGCGCCGGGTGCTGCCGCCAGATACAATCGAGACGGCGAATTCCTTGGGGTCATTTTTCATGCACCTGTGCTGAAAGAACACTTTGGCACGCACAAGGACCGCGACTGCATCATGGGGCCGCATCGTGGTCACTCCGTGTCAGTTGGCGATTGGACGCTTGTCCACCTGACTGACGCGACGACCTGTCATTGCGTCTTGAGCAGGCTGAACGAGACGACGGAGTTACCGGCTGTAATGACGGCAGTGGCCCCGCGCTCTGCTGCAACGAGCAGCGAGCCGAACAATCAACATCACGACGACCCTTAACCCCACGGCCATACGACGTACATCCCATATGCGCCGATATGCCACCGCGCGCTCCACCGGGCGCGTTGCCCTGGCTCCCCCTCGCCGAAACGGTTGCGTCTCAAGCTGCGCCGGTGGTATCGCAGACCGCAGCCGGAACCCCGGAAGCTCAAATCTCAACTTTTTCATCATCGTACGGAAGAAACGACGAGGCTCACGCATCTAATAGGTGAGGTGTCGAGCACACCCAGAACGTGCGGCCAAGAGGACGCCGCCGATTCGGCTTATGTGATGTGGCTCGCCTCCAGGAGAATGAGACATGTTAAAGTCACCGTCCAAGAGCACAACAACGCCAACCGCTACACGCCTCACGTGCCTTGCGCCAGATGCGCAACGGGTTTTCGTCGCCGGTACCTTCAACGATTGGAATCCTGCCGCGCAGGCGATGACGAAAGGCCCGGACGGTGATTGGGCGGCGGAGCTGTGTCTGCCTCCGGGCCGCTACGAATATAAATTTCACGTGGACGGAGTGTGGTGCTGCGAACCGCACCTATGCAACGACGGTCACCCGACAGACGATCGCGTTGCCAATCCCTTTGGCACGATGAATCGAGTGTTGCTCGTGCAATGAAGTGATTCCAACGCGGCCATTCCTTGCGGACCGCAGACGGGAAGGAGAACGACGGTGCCCGACTCTTCCGATCTTGAAAGACAGATCGAACAACGCCTCGCGGTGGCGAAGGCCAAGCATGTGCTGAACCAGGGACACCTTGGCGAGCGGATGGAGGAGATCCACCACGAGCAGCGCAAACGCGAACAGGTTGCATCGCGCGCACATGAACTCGCTGAATCCGTAATCTGGCCGCGCATCGACCGCCTTATTAGCTACTTCGACAATGCCGAAATGCTTCCCGCTTCACAAACCGGCGACGAGTGCCGCGTCGGTTCGTTCCGCCACACGGAGCGTTTTCCTGCAACGAGTAAGCTCGAGTTCACCGTCCATCCGGACGCTGAACAAAATAAAATCTGTGTCACATACCGTGTTGAAATCCTGCCCATCTTCTTTGACTTTGAACGCGAAGACGAATTGGTGCTGTCCGCAGACGTTGTTGATGAGCAGATCGTAAATTCGTGGGTCGAAAGAAAGATCCTCCAATTCGTTGACTCTTATTTGAAACTACAGGAAATCGATCCCTATCAGCAGGAGAATCTCGTCACCGACCCGGTCTGTGGAATGCGAATCAATAAAACTTCAGTCGCCGGTGAAGCTCAGTACAAAGGCCAAACATACTACTTTTGTGTCGAAGAATGTCGTCGATCATTCCTTGACGACCCACAGCGATATGTCAAACAACTCTAATGATTCGAATATGACTGCGGCCACGTATTTCGGGAGCGAATGATGACAGTCGATACCAAACAGCCCACACCCCAAAAGCACGTGACGGTTTTGGGACGTCTGTGGTGGTTCATCGAGATACTCAACGTTCGGTTGCGGTTCATTTTTTTGATGGTCCTGGTCGGTTTTGTGGTGGGCTATTGGGAAGACATCACCAACCACATTGACCGATGGCGAAGACCAGAGACCGCACCGGACGTCGTAGCCGCACAGGAGATCGAATACTACTGCGCCATGCACCCCAACATCATCCGCTCGGAGCCGGGCAAGTGTCCGATCTGCGGGATGCCGCTGGTGAAGCGCGCCAAAACCTCACACGGTGAGCTACCCGAGGGCGTGCTCGCTCGCCAACAGCTTACGCCATTAAAAGTACGAATGGGCCGGATTTCGACCACACCGGCGGAGTATCGACTGCTCGCCCGCGAAATCCGAACGGTAGGGATCGTGGCCTACGACGAGACCAAGCGAGCATTCATTGCTTCGCGGATCAAAGGTCGCGTCGACAAGCTTTTGGTTAACTATGTCGGACAGTACGTCCACCAGGGAGATCCGCTCCTATCGATATACAGCCCCGAACTTCTCACGGCTCAGCAGGAACTTATCGTTGCGGCCCGGCGATCCGGGGCCACCGAAAAGGCGGACGATTTCGAACGCCAGACCAAACAATCGCTGATTGAAGCATCGCGGCAGAAGCTCCTCTTGTGGGGAATCACCGAAGAGCAAATCCAGGAAATCCTACAGCGTGGGACGCCGCAGACACATCTTGACATCTATTCGCCGATCGCTGGCTTCGTAACCGAGAAAAAAACATTGGAAGGCCATTACGTCATGGAGGGCGACGATCTGTACACCATCGCCAACCTGAGCAACGTGTGGATGGAGGCTAAGGTTTTTGAGGACGAAGCCGGCGGAGTTGCAGTCGGCACGGCTGTTGAGGTCATCAGCTCGGCCTATCCCAACGAAGTTTTCGCCGGCAAGATCACGTTCATCGCGTATGTTGTCGATCCGGCGACGCGAACGGTCTCGGCGCGCGTGGAAATCGCAAACCCTGATCTGAAGCTCAAGCCAGGCATGTACGCCCAGGCGGTGATTCGTGTACCCGTTGGGACAGTGACCGAACTCGCATCGGCTCCCACGGCGCAGGAGGGTGAGGCGCCAGTCGGAACAACGCCATTGGACACCAGTGCTTTGGTGCATGCCTACTCGGCAGCGATCGCTCCATTTGTAAACAATGAGAGCGAACCGGTTGCAATTCAGTCGCTTGTCGACGAAGCGCAGAAGCTGGCCTCGGGTGGACAAGGCACGCCATTTGACCGGGCACGCGCCATTGCGGACACGGCCAAGCAGTTAGCAGGCAAGAACCTTGCCGAGCAACGAGACATCCTAAAAAAGATCAGCGAACAGCTAATTGAGTTGGTCCGCGCGTCCGCACCGTCTGGTTTGAAGCTTTTTGTCGCTCATTGTCCGATGGTGAACGCTGACTGGCTCCAGGAATCTCCGAAAATCGGCAACCCATTTCTAGGCAAGGAGATGCCCAGTTGCGGTGAAATCACGGGCACGATTGAAGCGAGCGCCGTGACGGACTCGGAGCAGTTCGCCACCGGTTACTACTGCCCGGTCTATCCGGACCGTCTCTTCAATAAGCCGGAACTTTGCCCGATCGATAAATTCCCTCTGAGGTTGGCGAAAGTTGAAAAAACGCTTTCTGTGCCACTCTCCGCCGTCATCAACACCGGCACCCGGAAGGTCGTCTACCGGGAAACCGACCCCGGAACGTTCGACATGCTGGAGGTGCAAATCGGCAAGCGGGCGGGTGAATTCTATCCGGTTCTTGCCGGATTGAAGCCCGGCGATCACGTCGCGACCGCGGGAGCGTTTCTGGTCGACGCGGAGAACCGGCTCAATCCCGCCGCAAGTGCCCAGTTTTTCGGCGCGTCGGGCGGACCGCAACAGGCTCCATCCGGTGGCGCGCACAAGCATTGAATTGTATTCAGTTCGCAAAGCGAGGAAGTTGAATGGTACCACGGATTATCGAGTACTGCGTCCGCAACCGCTTCATCGTTCTGATGATCATCGCTGCGGTGGCGGTATTGGGCGTTTACTGCGTCTTGAAGACGCCCATCGACGCCATCCCCGACCTCTCTGAGAACCAGGTCATCGTATTCACGGACTGGATGGGTCGTTCCCCGAAAGAGATCGACGACCAGATCACTTATCCCCTTTCGGTAAACCTCCAGGGTCTTGCCGGAATCAAAGCCATTCGCTCCTCCAGCGAATTCAACTTCTCGATGATCAACATCATCTTCGACGACAAGACCGACTTCTACTTTGCCCGCACGCGGATTCTCGAACGCCTGAACATCGCCAGCACGTTTCTTCCACCGGGCGTCGTCCCCTACCTTGCACCGGACGCAACAGCGCTGGGACAAATTTTCTGGTACACGCTGGAAGGTGACGGCTACAGCGTCGATGAGCTTCGCTCCATCCAGGATTGGTACGTGCGCTATCAGCTTTACGTCGCGGGTGTTGCCGAGGTCGCAAGCGTCGGCGGCTTCGTACGGGAGTATCAGATCGACGTCGATCCCGACAAGCTTCGTGCTTACGACATCTCGCTCGGATCGGTGTTTAATGCCGTCGCCGGCAGCAACATCGCCGTTGGAGGAAAGGTCTATTTCGAGGCCAACGCCGAGTACCTGATTCGAGGGGTGGGCTGGATTCGCGGGGTGCGAGATTTGGAAAACGTGGTTGTGGCCGAACGCAACGGCGTACCCATCTACACTCGCAACCTCGCCGCAGTGCAACTCGGACCCGAATACCGCCGAAGCATGTTGGAAAAGAACAACCAGGAGGCCGTTGGCGGCGTGGTGATGATGCGTTTCGGTGAAAACCCGCTCGCCGTGACCCAGTCCATCAAGCAACGTATCGAACAACTTCAAGCAGGCTTGCCGCCCGGCGTACGGATCGTACCGTTTTACGACCGCACTCGATTGATCGAAGGAGCGATCCACACGCTCGTAGGAACGCTGCGAGAAGAACTCATCATCGCCAGCATTGCCATCCTGCTGATCCTCACCCACATCCGCAGCGCAATCGTGGTATGCACAACGCTTCCGCTCGCCGTGCTCATCGCCTTCATTCTCATGTATTATCTGGGCATCCCCAGCAACATCATGTCCCTTTCGGGGATTGCGATCTCCATCGGAATCCTCGTCGATGCCGCGGTCGTGATGGTCGAAAACGCGACGCACGAACTCACGAAACATTTCGGACACGAAAAAGTCCACGGCGACACGACCGAGATCGTCGTGAAGGCCTGCCGACTGGTCGGAAAGCCGATCTTCTTCGCCGTCATCATCATGCTAATCTCCTTTCTACCTGTCTTTTCGCTCGGGGGGCAGGAAGGAAAGATGTTTCATCCCCTCGCCTTCACCAAGAGCTTTGCGATGGTCGGCGTCGCGATTCTGGCGATCACCTTCGTACCCGCGATCATCCCCATCCTGATCAAAGGCCGCCTTCGCAGTGAAGAAGACAACTGGATCGTCCGCAGCTTCATCAACATCTACAAGCCGGTTCTAACGTGGTTGATGCAAGTGCCGGCCGCCGGCCTTTGGTTCGTGGCGTTCTTGTTTATCATCGGCGCCGGCCTAGTGGGCAGCTCTGGCTTATTCCTGGGCGTGCTCGCCGTCGGCCTGTTCTTCGGCTGCATCTTCTTCCGCCGGGGTCTGAGCAAGACGATTGCATTCGCGTTACTTCTGACGACCGCCTATTGGTCATGGCACTTCCCCAAACTCGGTCGCGAATTCATGCCGCCGCTCGACGAAGGCAGCATCCTCGACATGCCCGTCACCGTTCCGCGGGTCTCGATCACCCAGGCCAGCGACGACATCCGCGTGCGCGACGAGATCATGCGCGGTTTCCCGGAAGTGGATCAGGTCGTTGGCAAGGTGGGCCGCGCCGACACGCCCACCGATCCTTCCGGAATTGACATGGTCGAAACCGTTGTGAGCCTGCGGCCCAAGGAATGGTGGCCCAAGCGAAAAGTTCAGTTCAACGATGCTCTGGCCGAAGCGAAAAAGCTCCTCGCCGCGATGCAGTCGTCCGGTTATCTCCGCACCGATCTCAAGCCGGACGAAGTGGAGGGCCTCGCCAACAACGCCACAATGGACGGAATGACACAATTCGATCGGACGATGCGGGAATTCGCCAACGGCCGACTGAAGGAGTTTCAACCCGTCGTAGCAAAGAAGCTTCTTGTCGCTACGGTCAACGATTTGGTGCAGCTCTTCCGTCGCAAGGGTGAACTCAAGACAGAACCGACGGCGGCACAGATTGATCAACTGGCCGATCCGCTTGTGAAAGCGCATGGCCTGTTGCTCGTCGAAGTCCCGCGCCGAGAGGAGTTCACGAAGCTCATGGAAGCGGCGACGGACAGCCTTGCGGCCATCGGCGCGGTCGAGCGAAAACCCGAGCTTCTGATTCTGCCGTCCAACCTCTGGACGGAATTGCGAGACGCCGTCTCTACTGCGCTTGGGGCCGAAAAGATGACCCTTGGAAAGGAAATGTTCGAGCGATTCGAGCAACGGTTGAATGACGAATGGGTTCAGCGGGCGAAGGTGCTGAATTGGGAACTGGAGGATCAGGCCGGCGGAGCGATGGTCTGGTCCTTGCTCGAATCGTTACGGAATCAAGGCGAGATCGGACGCCTGCTCTCAAAAAAGCCAGACGACACGGAACTCCAGCCGCTTCGCAACAGGTACGAAGGCGACTTCCGAAAAGAAGTTTTCCTGTGGCACAAACTCAAGAGCGATATTGTCAAGGAGATGGACAGCGAACTTCAAATGCCGGGCTGGGGCAACATCTGGACGCAACCGATCATCAATCGCGTGGACATGCTCGCCACCGGCGTGCGCACCATGATCGGCGTGAAGGTCTTCGGACCGCGACAGGAGGACAAGACCGAGGAGATCGTCGAGGGCGGAATCAAGAAAGTCGTCGTCAAAGAACCGGGTATCCAGGGAATCTCCAACCAAGTGGCTGGCACGCTTCGCGGGATTCGCGGCGCCGTTGACGTCTTCCCCGACCAGATTGTCGGCCGCAGCTATTTGCAGATCGACATCGACCGGGAGAAGGCCGCTCGCTATGGCGTCAACGTCTCCGACATTCAGGAAGCCATCGAAGTCGCGATGGGCGGTAAGACCATTACCGTCACCGTCGAAGGCCGCCGCCGCTTTCCGGTTCGTGTTCGTTATGCCCGTGATTTCTGGCAGACCGAGGAAGCATTGCGCCGTATTCTCGTTACTGGCCGTCGCGGTACGGCCCCTTCTACGAGCGGTGGGCTCGCCCCGATGGGAGCGGCCGCCGGAATGAACGCCACCGGAGCCGAAATGCCTGCGGGCGAGATCTTCCAGATTCCCATCACCGAAGTCGCGGACATCAAGGTCGTGGAAGGGCCAAGCGTCATCAAGAGCGAAAACGGCATGTTGCGGGCTTACGTGCAACTCAATGTGCGCGATCGCGACATCGTCGGGTTCGTCGAAGAGGCCCAGCAGGCCATTGCCGAAAAAGTGAAGCTTCCCACGGGTTTCTTCATTGAATGGAGCGGACAGTTTGAGGCCCAGGTGCGGGCCAAGAAAACGCTCCAGGTCATCTTCCCGATGGTCGTTCTGCTCATCTTCGTCATCCTGTTCATGACGTTCAACGATTTTCGCGACGCCTTGCTTATTATTCTAGCCGTTCCCGGAGCGCTCGTCGGCGGCGTGATTTTTCAAAGCTTGTTTGGCTTTAACTTCAGCGTGGCCGTTTGGGTGGGCTACATCGCCTGCTTCGGAATGGCTACGCAGACCGGCGTCATCATGCTCGTTTATCTGCACGATGCGATCAATAATCGCGGAGGCTTGGAAAAGATTGGGTCTGTTGCGGAACTCACTGAGGCCATCATCGCCGGCGCCGTGCACCGCTTGCGTCCCAAACTCATGACCGAAGGCGTCGCCATCGTGGGTCTGATGCCGATGCTTTGGGCCACCGGCGTGGGCGCCGAAGTGATGAAACCCATGGCCGCACCCGTACTCGGCGGGTTGCTCGTAGCAGACGAAGTGATCGACTTGCTTCTTCCCGTAATCTTCAACTGGTATCAGACGCGCCGGTGGCAGCGCTTGCACGCCGAACATCTTGGTAGCGCGGATGGAACTACATAGTCAACGATAAGACGTGTGGCGTTGTCCGAATTATTAGCTCCGGTGCTCAAATGACGTGACGGCACACAATGAGTCGGGTGGGCAAGGAAGGATGTCCGCAATGCGGTTGATTGCGATCGCGCGTCTGATTCCTTGGGGAGCCTTGTTGGCAGGTTGTAATCCCGACCGAGCCGGAGAACGGTACATGAATCCGACGGAAAAAGTTCGGGCTTACTATGAGAAGGAGGCAGCGCGTTACGACCGGCACATTCACCTCTCCGAAAAGCTGTTCTTTGGCGATGGTCGTCATTGGGCGGCCTCGCAAGCAGAAGGAGACGTGCTGGAAGTCGCCATCGGTACTGGGCGGAACCTCGAATTCTACCCAAAGGAGACGCGAGTGACCGGTATCGACATTAGTCCGAAGATGATCGAAATTGCTCGCCAGCGTGCCCTTCATTGGGGTCGACAGGTCGGGCTGCAGGTTGGCGACGCCCAGGCTCTGAGCTTCGCCGATGCGAGCTTCGACACGGTGGTCTGCACCCTTTCGCTTTGTTGCATCCCAGACGATCGCAGGGCCGTGGCAGAGATGAAACGCGTGCTGCGGCCCGGCGGGCGGCTTGTGTTGCTCGATCACGTCGCGAGCGACATGATTCTCATTCGCGCAGTGCAGCACCTGCTAGAACCTCTCTGGGTTCTTTTTCACTCAGAGTCCTTGCTCCGACACCCGCTCAAGCTGGTACGGGAGGAGGGATTTGAGATTGAATGGCACCAACGCTCAAAGTGGGGCATCGTCGAACGCGTCCTGGCCCGGAAACCGGCCTCATAGTCGGGTCGGCGTCACTTGGTGTCGTGTGCGACGCTCACGGCTAGAATGAGCGCGGCTATCCGACACGACATGGCGTATCCAAGCGTAATCTCCTATTGATTCGGATCAACGAAGCCCATCTCACTGCCGCCCTTGCCGTAGTGGCACTGGAAGCATAAGCCGTTAGTCGGACTTACTTCCGAGTGCTGCTGCGGCTTCGAATTGAGATTGGGATGGCAAAGCGTGCAGCGCGTTTCATCGCCGCCGTACACGTCGCAGTGAAAGCTATTGGGCGGCGTATTCAGAACCCACGTCGACATGGGCTGCGCAATCTGGAAGGCCGGGTGAAACGCCCTGCTCGCGGTGAATGAACTGAGCAGTTCATCCGTGCCGAGCACGCGAATCTCTGTGATCGGACGGTCAGCCCGGGCGGCTACAATCGCGTATGCATAACGTTCCGGCGTTACATTCGAACCATCCGAGTACTTCACAACGGCATGTTCGCCCTGCCCTTTCGGATGCGTTGCAATTCGGTAGCTCGGATCCTCCAGGCTGCCGATTGCCGATGCGCGGAGCTTTTGGCCGACAAACTGTGTGTTGCTTTGCGTGGGGTCGTCGATACGCGTCGGCAGAAGATCATCTCCATCGCCGTTCAATTCTATGGAAAAGTCACCGGCGGCAAGACCACTCAGGTCGATTGACACGAGATTGCCGGCTACCGTTCCGGTTTTCACCATCTTGCCGGAAGTGTCAATCAAAACGGCCTGTGTGAATGAGGTCACCTTAATGTCACCATCGCCGTCCAGGCTGGAAGCGAGCTGCAGTGTTAATGTTGCCGACGTTGGTGTGGTCGTGACCAGACACCCGACCAAACCCAGTAACATTAAAACGACGCTTGCGACGCGGATCCCAGTGAAAATCGTGCCGATTCGACGGCTACGACGGTCAATCCAATGAATTCGCTTCACGTTTGTGCTCCAAGCCTTTTTTTCCATTGGGTCGGTGATGTTCGCCGCTCCACCAGGAGCTCCCCTGAATCGTGCCGTCAGATGATTAGATGCACGAACCGGGGGAAATCTTCCCCCGTAGTTCATTCCTCGCCATTGTGCGCGAAGAATTCCGCACACTCCCGGAAGAAAACTATCCGCATCTGCATCTAATCTACAAAGGCTGCGGTAGCGCGACGTGCAGCGGCCTAAAACCAGAAAACGCCCCAATCTCATGCACGCGGGCTGTCCTCCTGATCTGCAATGCATGAGGGTCGGTGAACGGGAGAGGTTGAATGATCACGCGATTGGAACGAACGGTGCCGGTCGTCGGAGTTTTCGCAATGCTCTTCTTGTTTGCAATTGTAATTTGGAATGGTTCGTCGGCTTTTTTCGCCGCAGCGACAGATCGGACTAGCGGTCAATATCTGCACGCCGTCGGCCCCAGTTCATGCAACGATGATTCGACCTCATTCGTCATCTGTGAAGCACCGGTTGCCCAATCACTGCTGCCTGCAATTCTCACGCTTCCTGGATTGCCAGCCACGGCACCATCCGCAATCCTCACAGAGGTATCCAACACCATCGACCTCGGAATGAAATCGTACGACTGCTCAAGATTGATCGACGCAAGGAAAGCTGACGACGCAGGGAATAATGTAACTTCGCAAGCGGCCTCGTGCTGCGACATTGCCGAATATCCGATCACGGGAGTTACTGGTGCTTCTCCAGGCACTTCCGGTTGTTCGTGCAATCCACGGGAATGCAAGTGTACTTGAATTTGATTCTGCGCTGGCGAGCAACAGCACCGAAATGGGTCTAACAGAAAGGAAAATCAACAATGTCTGCCCAATATCGTTGGCGTGTTTGGTTCGGCGTAGCCTTGTTGACTGTCTCGCTGGTTGTGCTCACCGCGTGCCACGCACCAGAGGGGCAAGCACGTCACTGGATGCCGTGCGGAGGATGCGGACTTATGGGTCATGACGCAGCGCCAAAATCCCCGTCACCTGCGCAACCAGACGCATCTGCGTCCCAGAGCGGTCATGGCTCCCATGAGCCCTGACGCTACTTATGCAAAACGAGTAATTGGCTAAATTTCGAGCATCCAGTGGCACGAAACTTGCAGGAGATTCCGGTAGTTGCGTTCCTTGAGAGCACGCACGAAACAGTTTTGCTTGATAAGGAGGATTTGCATGTTACTTCGATTATTGTCCTGCTTGGCCCTTGCTTGTGTCGCTACCGCGCCAACAGGATGTATCGTTTCCGGCTCGCCTAATGCGACAGGCAATCTCGCTCCACTCGTGGATGCCAAGGCAGTGGCCGTCGCGGAGCAGGTCGGCGGTGTCGCCGGATTTGGCGGCACGATGATGGACGGGTACTTCAACCATGCCGAGCAGCAAATCCATTTCGACAGCGCCAACGACCTGGCTGATTCGAATGCCCACATGACCATCGCAATGCGAAACAATTCGACGCAGACATGCACGTTCCACGTCGCCTACCTCGCCAGTCACATGGGGCTCGACGACCAAACTGAAGATGCCATTGTGCCCGCCGGCGGGCAAACCACAATCGAAATCCCCTGTGCCGAGATGGTCGGCATGGGTTCACTCGAAACGCCCGGTGCCGTCGCATGCCAACTTGCCAATGGGCAAACCGTTGACAACGTGATGTCGGTCCCCGCTTTTCTTGGCCTCGACTACCAGTGCGGGCAGATGTACCAATTCATGCTCACGCCTGACACGAATGACCTCGACAATGATGGCGACACGAAAGAATTGATCGTGCAAAGCGACGCCATGCGAATGCATTCACTCGACGGCGGCCCAACAGGTCACATGCACGGCAATGGCCAGGGCATGATGGGATCGCACATGGGGCAGCCATGAGGATACTTGTAATCGTGTGACTCGACAGTCGCGTCATCGCGGGCCGATTGAACGCGCTTGAGAGTAATGTGAATGAAGAATTTGGACGAGCTTTCGTCTCGACCCGGACGAATAACGAAGCGGGCCGGTCGCCCGCAAAGGAGGAACTGCACATGGGAATGATGGGTGGTGTCATGATGGCGATGTTTGCGATGTGGATGATGTTCTTTGGTGGCATGAGCTTCATGCCGTTCGGCATTCGTGCCCGGTAACGAACGCCTCGCGTGGGGAGCGACGGGATCTGACTGTCGCTTCCCCGCGTTCGGGCTCCGTGCCGCGGGACCAAAGGTCTGGTGAAATTGTGGCAACCGGAATGCGACCAATTCTTGTCTTCGTCTCGGCCCTGCTTTTGATGCTAACTGCGTGCCATCGTACCGGCGAACGAGCCCCGGCGACCTCTCGCGGTTCGGTCAATGATCTGAGCTTCCAACTCGAAGCCTGTCGCAAGGAGCATGAGCGTCAGGTGTCCAGTGCCGAGGTTCAGACTCTACGCGCAGAGCTGCGGCGATACGCCGGACTCGCGGACCAGGACGCGAGTCGCCAGGCGGACATGCAGCGGGCGATGGACGTCTATTCGCAAGGAGTCTGCCTCATTCATGGCATATTCACGTTGAACGAGCGGCGCGACGAGCAACTTGTCCCTGCCACGGACGCGGAAGGAAACCCGCTCCGCTTGGAATACCTCGGATCGGGATTCCTCGTCAGCGAGTCCGGGCACATCGTGACCAACCGCCACGTCGCAGAACCGTGGTGGAACAACGAAACGGTTACGCCGCTCCTGCAACGAGGCCTGGAACCAGCGTTCATGCAACTGACGGCTACGTTTCCCTCGCACGCGCCGATCACCGTCGACCCGGCGACCATTCACGTCAGCAATGAGGTCGATCTCGCTGTGTTCACTGCGTCGGTTCGAGACATCCCGGTGCTTCCTTTGTCCGATCGCGACCCGACAGAATTCCGTGGGCAGAGACTCATGTTAATGGGCTACCCGACCGGGCTTTCCGCTTTGATTGCTCGCGCTGAACCCGACATTGTCGCTGAAGCGTTGGCGGAGGCAACCGACGCTACGACCTTGATCGACGCATTGAGTAAGCGTAAGGCAATCACCGCAGTGATCACCCACGGCACATTGAACGATGCAACGACCCACAAGCTCATTTACGACGCGGTTACGACATCGGGCGGGTCCGGCGGCCCAGTGTTCGGTCCCGACGGGGAGGTGATCGGCGTGAACTATGCCATACTCCGCGACTTTCAGGGTTCCAATTTTGGCGTGCCGATCCGTTTCGTCCGACCGCTGCTTCCCTGAAAAATGGAGCGCCCAATGCCGCAAGTCTTGACCCAGGCAATCTCAAGTGGGAAGGTGCCGGAATCATTCAACGATCACATTCGCAATCAATTCGCTCCGGTAACCCACCGTGGCCGAAGCATCTTCTTTTTTGTTGGCGATTTAATGTTCCTCGCATCCGCGGGTATGGCGACTACTTTGACGATGCACCTGGTTCATCAACTTCGGTGGCCCTTCGTACCGACATGCTTCGTGGGCATGGTTGCGGCCATGCTGGTTCAGACCCTCATGGCCTTCGCGGCGGCCCCGTTGTTTGGCTCGATCGAGAGCATGGTTCCATCCATGATCGTCGCAATGATGAGCCCGATGACGATTTGCGTCCTTCATCTATTCGGGTGCGAGTCCACTTGGCCTATGGCGGCTGCTATCGGCAGCGTGTTCGCGCTGGGCATGTTTGTGTTCATTCAGGCTTACGGGCTCGCCTATCGAAAAACGTTGATGACGAACCGCACGCTTAGCGGAGGCTGAACGTGGCGACCATCTGGGATTTACGCGCAAGCCTCTACGACGTGTGCGAAGCGTCCGATTTTCGCCGCGGTCCTCAGAAGACGCGGCTGTTTCGCGAGATGCGTGGCCGCGTACTGTTCGTCGGCGTTGGAACCGGCATCGATATCAAGCACTTTCCTCCCGGTCATTCCATCGCGGCCATCGACATAAGCGATAAGATGCTCCGCAAAGCCGAAAAACGAGCGGCTCAGTATTGCGGAAACCTCGTGCTTTGTCGCGCCGACGCCCAGAACCTCAAATTCCCAAGCGCGAGCTTCGACACCGTCGTGACATCCTGCACGATGTGCTCCGTCCCGGACCCTTTCCGCGCGTTCCGCGAGTTCCACCGTATCCTGCGTCCAGGCGGTCGGCTATTGATGTTCGAGCACGTACGAAGCCGAAATCCTTTGCTTGCCATCGCTCTCGATTTGATGACCCTTTGGACGCGGCTCTCCGGAACCGAAATGAACCGAGATACGCTCGCAACCGCCCGCGCTGCGGGGTTTGAAATCATCCGCATCGAAACCGTCTATCTTGACATCATCCTGGCCGTTCACGCTCTTAAGCTAAATCCTGCCAGTTGCACAGCGGAGTAACAGGCCGCCATCGACTCTATGTAACCCGTTTGGCCCAGAACCGTCACGCGCATCGCCACCCCGTCTTGACGCGGTACTGCGCCACTCTTGGCCAGGAGGACGATGGTACCCTCCGACGCTTCAATCGAACCCGAGGAAAAACCACGTCAAACGGTCAGGAACGACCGAGCACTCTGTCTCTGGTCGAAGGTCGCTGTCAGAGCGGTTTCAATGATCTCGCAGCGCGTTTGAGGCACGGTCACCAATCGTTTCTGCGATCAACGTCGCGCGAGAACCTCTGCTGCGAGGACCAACGGATTCTTGGTACGCGCGTTGCGCAGTGTGCGCAGAATCGTCGCCTCGCGAAACCCGGCGGTTCGGAACTCTTCGAGAAAGGCACCGCCTTCCTTGGCTCCCGCGATTCAGGCAAACCAGTTGGTTTCGGAAATGCAGACGTCGGCTAGGAGCGGTTCCTTCAGAATCAACTCGGCGATGGAAGCCGACGCACCGGATTTTAGTACTCGGGAGAGTTCTCGGAAGATGGCTTCTCGCGCCGGATTGAGATTGAATATGCCGTTGATGATCGCAATGTCGAAGGAGGCTGCGGGACATGGAATGTTCTCAGCAGTGCCCTCCAGAAAGACGGCGTTGGTGACACCGAGTTCCGCAGCGGCCGATCGGGCGCGAGTCAACATGCTCTGGCTGAAGTCAACTCCTGTGACCCTTCCCTTTGCCCCGACGCGCCGTGCGGCAATCATCGTGTCCAGTCCTGCGCCGCAACCCAAATCAAGGACCGAGACACCCTCCGGTACGTCGGCGAAGATCGAAACGTTCGACACACCGGCGAAGGCTTCTACTGCTAAATCTGGAAGCGAGTTCAGAAGCTCAGCCGGGTAGCCTAGACTCTCTGCAAATCCTCGTCCCACCGGGAATGGATGCTTGCTCGTCGGCGAATCCGCTGCCGACGAGTAGGCGGCGCGAACGCCGTCGCGAAGACGACAGGCTTGGGATTCCGTAATCATGGCGATTTGAGCACCCTTTGAATGACCTCGTATTTCTTCTCATCGCGCTGCGCGAGTCTCTTCTTGACCGCCGTGCGAAGGCGCCTATTCGAAGGAGCTCCGCAAGGGCCTACGCGCTAAAAACTCTTCCCCGACGAGACTTCCGCAACGATAGACAGGTTTCGTTTATGATGGAAATGAATTGATGTCATCGTTACTATGCACAATGGTTATGAACCCGGGCTTGCTAAGTGCGTTCCTGGTTGTCCGAAAGCACCGCAACTTCACGCGGGCCGCGGAAGAATTGTTCTTGTCGCAACCGGCGGTTTCGAGGCAGATTCAGCAACTGGAGCGTGAACTAGGCGTCAGCTTGTTCGATCGCTTGGGAAAATCGCTGCACCCCACCGAAGCCGGGGAAACGCTGGCCGCCGAGGCGGAGCGACTACTTGGCGGCCTCGATCGTGCGGTAGAGGCAGTTCGGAGCCACGCTTTGCCGGGCACCGGTCGCCTGCGAATTGGAGCTGGGACCACGCCGGGCCTCTACATCCTCCCGCCGATACTTGGCGAGTTTCAGAAGCGGTACCCCAATGTCGAAATTCACATTTCCATCGGTCAGTCCGCGCATGTGGCCCAACAGGTGCTGCGAAACGAGATCGACATCGGTTTCGTCGGCAGCGCACTGAACGAACGCGAACTCCTCACTGAACCGATCGCCGACGACGAAATCGTTTGCTTTGCCCGTTCCAAACACCCAGCTGTGAAACGAAGAAACATCGATATCCGTTCGCTCTCCAACGAGACGTGGATTGTCCGCCCAAAGGGGTCGGCCACGCGCACGTTGTTTGACGATTGGATGACCACAAAACGATGCATGCTGCGACGAACCATCGAGATCGATTCACCGGAGGGCATTCGCGCTTTGGTTGAGGCCGGTGTAGGAATTTCATACATGTCAGTGCATGCCTTGCATGCGAGCGTCCGCCAACGTCAGCTTGCGATATTGTCCGTGAAGGGTCTGAACTTGCAGCGGACGATTTGGGCGGTTCGCCATATCGACAAGCGAGCCACACCGTCCATGCAGGCTTTTCTGCAAATAGTTCTCGGTACCGGCAACTCCAAACGATCGCGGGCCTCCGTCGAAGCGATGAAGCCGAAGGGTGAAGGCTAAAGCCACATGTTCCAACATAGGCTGAGCGAATCCTCAATTATTTGGCAGGACAAGAGACATGGAAGTCACCCAAGCCACCATCATCATGACAAGCGATCTTTCAGTCGATAGCGCAAAGTCCGTTCTTGCAGGTTGAAGTTTGGCAAGATAGAGTTTAACGCAAATGAACCGACGTGCGTGGATAATCCTTTTTCCGGCCTGGGCGATGGTGGTGCTCCCTGCCTTATGCACGGCGGGCATTTTGAACCATCCATGCTCGGGCGACGACTGCGATCAGCCCGTTCATCGCTCACATGAGCAAAATGAGCGCGGCTGTCCTCACGAATCCGATTGTGCCCAGGACCCATGTCATGGTCTGACGGCTTGTCCACAGCAGAAGGATTCGTACGCGCACATATTGAATTCTGCTAGCGCATTTCTTTTTGCACCACTTGTCGCAGTGGAATCTGCACAGCCCAGCTATTTCTTTCGAGCGGTATATTTCGCGGTCCTAACACTTCCGAATTTGCCTTATCCAGAGAGCGCTTTTCCTCTCCTCATCTGATTCCTCTACCTCATCTCGTTTTGTAGCTCACCTTCGTTGATGATCTCGCACGAAGGCATATTCGCTTGCGCGTCCCCTGCGGGACGCGTCGGGCTAGGGAGAAACGAAATGCACCATAGTTTCCCGACAATCAAAACCGCCTCATTAGCGATGTTCGTGTTTGCGGGTTGTGCAACCGTAAATCCGCATCCCGACTTCGATCGCGCCTCATCAAGTATTGAACGGGCGACGGGGCAGGTATTGCCTGAACTCAATGACGATGCCGCGCAACGCGAGGCGATCATTGCGGAGCTTCTTGCAAACGGGCTGACGGTTGACGAAGCCGTCAAGGTCGCGCTCTTGAACAATACGAACATCGGCGCTGCACTCGCTCGAATCGGCATGGCCCGGGCCGACGCAGTGCAGGCGGGACTATTGAGCAACCCGACGTTTGGACTCACGGTCCGTTTCCCCGAGGGAGGCGGTCGAGCCAACTTGGAAACCAGCGTCGCCCAGAATATCGCTGATCTTTGGCTCATCCCTCCGCGCAAGAGAGCCGCCGAGAGAGATCTCGATCGTACGATCCTCACCGTAGCGCAGGAGATCGTCACCATCACGAATGACACGAAAACCGCTTACTACAATGCGCTTGCGGCCGATCAAGCTCTAAGCATCTTTCAGGATAGCGTAACACTGACAAAGAAACTCCTTGACGTAACTAAGGCGCGGCTCGAAGCGGGGGCGGTCGGCGCTCTGGACGTGAATCTCGCCCAAGGTCTGGTACTGCGTGCCGAGGTGGATTCGCGCACAGCCAGGCTCGAAGCCGCCTCCGCTCGACGAGCGCTTGCCAAGACCCTCGCACTCATGATGCAGGCTGACGACCTCGTACTCACGGACCCGCTTCCACCCGCCCAGCAATCGGGTATCGACGCCGAGCGGCTTGTGCAGATGGCCCGCGAATCTCGTCTCGATCTTCGGGCCGCGAATGACAACGTTCTCGCCGCGGAAGCTCGTATCAAAGCGGAATACGCCCGCGTGTTTCCCAGGCTGGACATGGGACTTGATCTGGAGCGAAGCGAACGCCGCGCGCAGCCGGGTCGAAGCATCCTCGCTGATACCGCCCGCTCATCCATCGCCAATGGAGGTCTTACTGCGCCGGATATCCAATCGCGCGGCCAACGGCAGGCCGCTAGACGAGCAGAGATCGACTCGATCGTCGGGCCCAGCTTTAATCTGACGCTCCCCATCTTCGATCAGAACCAGGCACAAATCGCCAAGGCGCGGTTCTCTTACGACGAGGCCTCGGGAATCCTCGAAGCCCTCGACCGCTCCATTGTGCAAGAGACTCGGGAAGCTGTTGACCGGGCGTCAACTGCATGGAACGTCGCGTCCCTCTATGACCGCGAGCTTTTACCTCAAGCGCGCAATACGCTGAGTATTTCCCAATCGGCTTATCAGGCCGGCAACACTCCGATTCTCAACGTCATCGATGCCCAACGTTCCCTTCTGGAATCGAGACGAGGGTACATCACGGCGCTTCAGGCTGCGGCCAACGCTTTTGTTGAATTGGAACGCGTGGTGGCCAGACCGATCGACGTGATTCTTGCTCCACCGGTGCCGCCCAACGACGCAACGCCCAACCCGTCAAGCAAAGGGAATCCTCAAGGAGGTCAACCATGAGTGCCGTCATCAGTCGACGTAAACGTGTCCGAACAGTGGTCGCATTCGCCTTGGGAATGCTTGTTCTTGTCGGCGGCTGCTCGAACACGGGAACGCCCATATCAGCATCCGCTATTGTCGGATATGCCGTTGACTTTGCCAGAGAGGGGCTCGCCGCATGGATCCTGTAATACGAACTGACGTATCGCGGCGTATTGGCCAAATGATGGAGTCTCGGAGATTTCGAATGCCAGTGATCGAACATGAGTCATGCTCCGCGGTTCTCCGCTGCATCGCACAGAGCAGCAGAGTCGCGGTTTCACTTCTCGCTATTGCCGCCATTGTTCTCGCGTTCGGCTGCAAGGAGAAGGACACCGCAACCACTGCTGGAGAAAAGCCGGCCGAAGCTCGCGCTCACGGCGACAAGCTGGATGAGCATGAGAATGGCCGTGCTGAACGGTCCGCCGAGGTCAAGCTCACCAGCGATGCCATCGCTCGTTACGGCGTAAAAATCGAGTCGGCTTCGCTGCGGAAACTCCAACCGACCATCACCGCTCCGGCCCGCATCACGTTTAACGCTGAAGGAATGGCCCACGTCGGGTCGCCCCTTCCCGGACGCATCGTCGAGCTATCGGTTCGTCTTGGTGACGCCGTCAAAAAAGGCGACGTGGTCCTCGTAGTGGAGAGCCCGCAACTAGGCGAGACTCAAAGCGACTTTCTACAAAAACAAATTGCGGCGAAGACCGCGGTTGCCGCAGTCGACCTGGCCAAGAATTCCTTGGACCGGGCCACTCGGCTCTATGATGAGAACCGCGGCATTGCGCTGGACGACGTGCAGAAGCGCGAGGTGGAATACAAGTCGGCCCAGGCGGCGCTTCTGACCTCTCAAGCCGCAGCTACGGCGGCCGAAAACAAGCTCCATCTACTCGGCATGAATCAGATATCCGTCAACGAGCTTCGGACAACGAGTGAAGTGCATCCGCGTTTTTCCATAGTGGCTCCCGTGGCCGGTGAGGTCTTGGAACGAGAGGTGACGCTCGGTGAACTCGTGCAGCCTGAGCGCGAGGCGCTGCTCGTTCTCGCCGACACGCATACGCTTTGGGTCCTTGCTGATGTACCCGAAGCCCGCGTGAAAGAAGTCGCGATTGGCGCCAAGGCTTTGATTCAAGCCGGGAGCGTTGACCCGCACAAACATGAGGGAAACGTTTCTTACATCGCACCCATGATCGATCCACGAACTCGAACCGCGTCCGTCCGCATCGCCGTGGTCTGCGAGGACCATACCCTTCGTCCAGGCATGTTTGTCCAAGCGGAGATAACCTCAAATGACCCCACAAATCCTGACCCGCCTGCGGTTATCGCCATCCCCGATGAGGCGATCCAGACGATTGACGGAGTCACCGTGCTCTTTGTACCGGTCCCCCACGAAGACAATACCTTTACAAAGCGCACGGTTGTAGCCGGCAAGCCTGTAGCCGGACAGATTCCGATTTATTCCGGATTGGTCGCCGGTGAGGCGTTCGTGGCCAGTGGAAGCTTTATTCTAAAGGCGGAGCTGCTCAAAGGCTCGGCGCAGAGCGATGAATAACTTCATTCAGGTCCAGAGAGGTAATCGACATGCTTGAAGAGCTATTGCACTTTTCGATCCGCAACCGTTGGGTAATGGTGTTGTTCGCCATACTACTCGGAGCTATGGGATTCTTGTCGCTCAAGCGGCTTCCCATTGATGCCGTCCCGGACATTACGAACAACCAGGTGCAAATCAATACCATGTTCCCCGCCCTCTCGCCGGCGGAAATTGAAAAACAAATCACCTTTCCCGTTGAGACTGCACTGGCGGGAATCCCAGGTTTGCAATACACGCGCTCGTTTTCCCGCAATGGATTCTCACAGGTCACGGCGGTATTCGACGACGACGTGAATATCTATTTTGCGCGCAACCAGATTAACGAGCGCCTTGCCTCCTCGCGACAAAGCCTGCCGCCTGGAGCGTCCCCATTGATGGGACCGATCTCCACCGGACTTGGCGAAATCTACATGTATATGGTCGATTTCGAGCACCCGCACGGAACAGATGCGCCGGTTGTGGATGGCAAGCCGGGCTGGCAATCCGACGGCTCCTATCTCACGCCGGAAGGTGACCGCTTCCGCAGTGATCTAGAATTGGCGGCGTATCTTCGCACCATTCAAGATTGGGTGATCCGCCCCCAACTTCGCAACGTGAAAGACGTCGCCGGCGTCGACTCCAACGGCGGATATGAAAAACAGTACCACGTGCAACCCGATCCGATGAAACTCGTTTCGTATGGCTTGACGTTCACGGATGTAATCGAGGCGTTGGAAAAGAATAATGTCGCCACCGGCGCCGGGTTCATCGAGCACAAAGGCGAGGCCTACACCGTGCGCGCGGCGGCCAGGCTGCAGAATGTCGAGCAGATCGCGGGAATTCCGGTCGGAACCCGCAGTGGCGTTCCCATCTGTATCCGTGATGTCGCCACCGTGGGAATTGGACGGCAGCTTCGCACTGGCAGCGCTACGGAGAACGGGCACGAAGGCGTTCTCGGAATGGCTTTAATGCTGATGCGAGCCAACAGCCGCACCGTGGCTGATGCCGTCGATGCGAAGTTGGTTGAAATTCGGCGCTCGTTGCCGCCGGACATTCGTGCTCGCACGGTCCTCAACCGCAAGAAGCTCGTCGATGCGACCATTGAGACGGTGACGAAGAATCTGGGAGAGGGCGCCGCGCTGGTCATCGTGATCCTCTTCCTTCTGTTGGGAAATCTGCGTGCGGCACTCATCACCGCCATTGCGATCCCCATGTCCATGCTCATGACAGCCATCGGCATGGTGCAGGCCAAGATCAGCGGCAATCTCATGTCGCTCGGGGCCATCGATTTCGGCCTGATCGTCGATGGTGCGGTGATCATTGTGGAGAACTGTCTCCGCCGTCTTGCGCATCGTCAGCACGAGCTCGACCGCACACTCAGCCTTCAGGAGCGCCTGCACGAAGTGATGACCGCCGCCAAGGAAATGATCCAGCCATCCGTCTACGGCCAGGCGATCATCGTCACTGTGTACCTGCCCATCCTCGCCTTGACCGGCGTCGAGGGAAAAATGTTTCACCCAATGGCGATGACAGTCATTTTTGCACTGGTCAGCGCGTTTATCCTCTCCCTCACGCTGGTGCCGGCGCTGGTGGCCATCTTGATCCGTGGAAGGGTCAAGGAGCAAGACGTCTTTCTCATCCGATGGGCCAAAATGCTGTACGAGCCTATCCTCCGATGGGCGGTTCGACTCCGATGGGTTGTTGTCGGCTCCGCAGTTTTGGGTTTCGCCGGTTCACTTGCTCTGTTTGCAACCCTTGGCTCTGAGTTTGCGCCGAACCTGGACGAGCAGGATGTTGTCGTCATGGCCACGCGTCCCATCTCCACTGGCATCGAACAATCCACTCAAATGCAGTTGGAGCTCGAACAGGCAATCGAAGAGTTTCCGCAAGTGCAATTTGTCTGGGGTCGCACCGGTACCGCGGAAATGGCCACAGATCCCATGACGCCCAATCTCACCGACACATTCATCATGCTCAAACCGCGCCCTGAGTGGCCCGACCCCTCACTACCCAAAGAAACGTTGATCGCTCAAATCGAAAAGCGTATCAGTACAGTTCCGGGGAACGCCTATGAATTCACCCAGCCGATCCAGATGCGCTTCAACGAGCTGGTCGCCGGCGTGCGATCCGATATCGCCGTCAAGGTGTACGGTGATGACTTTGAACGCATGCGGGATACGGCTCAACAAATCGCGCGTGTGCTGAGCGGCATATTCGGCGCGGCGGACATCAAGGTCGAACAGACGGAGGGAATGCCGCTAGTGAATGTGACCGCGGATCGTGAGAAGGCCGCGCGCCTGGGCATTGACATGGCCCATGTGCAGGATGCGGTGGCCGTGGCCATCGGCGGCCGTGAGGCGGGGCTGGTGTTCGAGGGTGACCGCCGGGTTGACATCGTCGTTCGCCTACCGGAACAGCTTCGCGCCGACATCGAGACGCTCGAAAAACTTCCGGTTCCTTTACCCCGCGAGGACGCATCCGCACCAGCTATGGAGCTTACCTCATTCGCTAGCAATCGCCGTCGATCTGGCGGAAACAATGGAGCCGCCAGCGCGACCACAATTGGCTTTGTTCCATTGGGGGCCATAGCTAGCATTGAAGTGAGCGAGGGTCCAAATCAAATCAGCCGCTACAACGGAAAACGGATGATTACGGTTCAAGCAAATGTTCGCGGCCGCGACCTCGGCTCGTTCGTCGCCGAGGCTGAGCGGGCTGTCAGCAACATCACGCTTCCGCCCGGCGGCTGGTTGGAATGGGGTGGCCAATACGAGAACCTTGTAGCGGCCCGGGAGCGACTCATGGTCGTGGTCCCGATCTGCTTCTTTCTGATCTTCCTTCTCTTATTCTCAACGTTCAAGAGCATCAAGTACGCCCTGATGGTGTTTAGCGGCGTGCCGCTCGGGTTATCAGGGGGCATTCTCGCATTGTGGCTGCGCAGCCTGCCGTTCTCGATTTCGGCCGGCGTGGGGTTCATCGCCCTTTCCGGGGTGGCTGTTTTGAACGGACTCGTAATGGTGAGCTTCATTAACCAATTGCGCCGCGAGGGTCTGTCCCGCGACGAGGCGATGATACGCGGGTCGCTCACGCGCCTGCGTCCCGTCTTGATGACGGCGCTCGTGGCTTCGCTCGGATTCATTCCGATGGCTATCGCGCGCGGGACCGGCGCGGAGGTTCAGCGTCCTCTTGCTACGGTCGTAATTGGTGGCCTGATTACGAGCACCCTGCTTACGCTTCTTGTGCTACCTGCTCTGTATCGAATTTTCACCGCATCCGATAGGATTGCCCACTCCGTCGAGAATGAATTGGGTGCGTAGGAAATCACTTCATGGAGCGTATTCGTCGTCCCTCAATGAACGTTGTCATACGCAGAGGCTTGGGCGAAGCGGTGGTGGCCAGAGCACCGATCCATTCGATTCCGCGCGAGGCCAGCGAGTCCACTATCAAATCAAATTGGCTTTTGGTCTAAATGGCCGTGCCGATGATGCACATCCGGGAAATGTTCATGGCTGTGCGTTAGCACTTCATGGCGATGCGAGTGACTGTGCTTCGTTCCGACTGGCACCGACGCGTCGTGCTTGTGCTGATGGTGCGCGTCGTGAACATGTTCATGTTCGTGCTCCATCGCTTCGTGTGTGTGTTCATGGCGATGATGTTCGGTCAGGTGCAGCCAGACACCCAATCCCATCAGCGGGCCGGCGATCAATAGCCGCTGGCTGACCTGTTCTCCCAAAAGTGGAATCGCCAATATCGCCCCAAAGAATGGCGCAACGGAGAAGTACGCGCCGGTTCTGGCCGTCCCGAGATGACGCAGTCCCACGACGAACAGAGCCAGACTAGCCCCGTACGAGAGCCAGCCCACCAGCATCGCACCTGCGACGTTGAACAATGATGGCCATTTCGCACCCAGCAAAAAGGCAAGCGTTAGGTTCACGCCACCGGCCGCCAACCCTTTGGTTGCAGCAATCCAAGTCGCATCGGCTAGCGAGACCTTTCGGGTCAGATTGTTGTCGATGCCCCATGCCAAACACGCTCCAAGAATGGCCAAAGCGGGCCAAGCGCTAGCGAACCGGGCTTCTCCCGGCCAACTGAGCACTACCGTGCCGGCGACGATGGCACCCATCCCAAGAGCTATACGTCTATCAAAGTTTTCACGGAAGGCGAACCACGCCAGCAACGCGGTGAACATACCTTCGGCGTTGAGCAGTAGCGATGCGCCGGATGCGGGTGTCTGGGTAAGCCCGAACATCAGCAGGACCGGACCGACCACTCCGCCCGCGAAAATCGCACCTGACAGCCAAATCCACTCACCGGGCAGCAACTTCCGCGTGGGTGCATTCCGCACGTAACGGTAAAGTGAAAGACCGGCTCCGGACCCGGAGTACAACAAACCAGCCAACAGCCACGGATTCACACTCGACAGCAGCCACTTGGCAAGCGGCGTGCCGCTGCCGAACAGAATCGCCGCACCCAAAACGGCTAGCACGCCTGGCTTGCGTAACCTGTGTCTCAAATTCATTCTCGGTTTGCTCCTCCTCCTGAGGTCGATTGAAGTCTATTACGTCTGCCCACGCCAGAGCATGTCCTGAATCGCAATCGACCCAAAGCTATTGACTCTCGGCTCAAGGCCCCAACTCATTGGCTCAGTTAAGAACAGCGCCACTCCAGACGATCGAACAGCGGTTTGCAACACCGCTGGCGATGATGCGCAACTTCAGTTGATGTCCGCGTTAGCGTCAACGGCAAAAGTGTCTTGCCGCATTGCTTTCCGTCCGAGCGGACGGCGACGCAATCGCGTTGATTTCGCTATCACGAAAACGAGTCTTATCAGAGCGAGGCTCGCGTCCTCTGGCCCCGCGCTCGAACGTAGTCGCGCGTTTCGAAGGTACGCAGCCACTCGCGCTATCGCCGAAATTCAAAGCCCCATGATTGCTTGCATTACTGTTTTCACGAAACTAGACTGAATGGGAAGGTCCAACGCGGACGATAGCATGACGAACCATCATCGTACGGGGAAGGAAGTTCGGGAATTGTTCGCAAAACTGGTTCGCTCTACTTAACGGGGCGAATCAGCACTACTTAGGGCGATTCATTGACCTGGGGCTTTGCAAAAAACCGCGTTTATGGCTCGAAAACAAGGCTTTTCTGATGGTAATCTGATGAGGCCGCATTTTGGAAGGCTGATGCTCTACCATTGAGCTACGCCCGCAAACGCGGTTTTATACTACATTTCTCCGAAATCTTATACTACAATTCAAGGTGGCCGTTCGGCCTAAGCACTGAACCGCCCGGATAATAACCCATGCCCCGACGAGGGCCAAACCGCCGCAAACGCGTCCCGAAGCTTTCCTTTATGGAGAGCCAGGGGGTTGGCTGGCACGTCTCGTATCGTGACGCTACGACGGGCGCGCCGCGACGGCACAGATTCGGCATCGTGGAACGCGACGGTGAAGAGCGAGCGCGTGCGCTGTATCACGCCTGGGTGGCCAAACAACTGGGAATTGATACTTCCCATCCTACGAAGCACGAACGACCGTGGACACCTAAGATCCGTGGACCCATTCCGCTATCTGGAAGTCTCATCGAAATTGGAAGCTCGCTTATCAATTCCGAGCGCGCTCGAATTCGTCATGAGGGCGACCCGCAACGACGTGGCACAATCGACCCTCGCGTGTTCAGCGACAGGAAGAAGCAGATTCACGATTTTTTCGAGTTTCTAAACAGACGACACGGTGACGGTGCGGTCGCCAAGTTGCGTCTACTTGACGTCACCATGGACGACATCGAGGCATACAACCGCCACATCGCAGACAGCGGTTATTCGGCGTCGCAGGTGACGAAGCGCATGCAAGTCGTTCGCGCGATCATCGACCGAGCCGGCCGCCCGGAACATGGCCTCCAGTTACTAACATGGAATTGGAATGCACGTGACAAGGCACATGGTAAGACCACCGAGGAGCGGCTGCTTCCGAAAACGAAACAGCTTGAGAGACTGCTTCAGGCTGCGGACCTGCGCGGCCGGACGATGATCTGGCTGGGGATCGGACTCGGATTCGGAGCGAAGGACCTTTCAAAGATCCGTGTCGGCCAAATCACAAAGGAGGCGTACGACCTCCGTCGTGGGAAGACTGGAATAGAGCGCTACGGTGAAACTCCATCATTGGTCTGGGCAATGATCGCGGCGTACCAACGGGCCGAAAAGCGGGCTGTTGGAGAGCTTCTGTTTCTGACTAGAACCGGACGACCGCTGGTCCACGGACCATCCAACGCGGTCACGCAATGGTGGGACAAGCTGCGGGCGCGCGCCCGAAAAAAGGGAGAGACGATCCCCGGTTTCTATACGCTTCGTCACCTCGGCGCAACGGAATTCGGATCGCGCCGAGGTGCGTCGATTAGCGATGTGAAACGGTGGCTGGGTCATTCGGCAAGCTCGCACATGGCTGACGTTTACATGAAACCGGTGCGCCCGGAGTATCGTGAAATCATCGAATGGGTTCGCGCTCGGCTCGCTTCCAAGAAATTGGATGCCTGAGGCGCCGCTGACTCCAGATCTCTAGGTCCAACGCTCAAGCTCAACGTGCGGCCAGGCAACCCCGAATTTCGTGACGTCTACAATTGGGTCCCCAAGAATCCAACGCGGCGAAGACTAGCGAATGCACCGGATTGATCTGCATTTTACAAGAACGCAAACACGATTGCGTCAGCTAATTCCATTTCCGGTTTTACAAACCGAAAGCTGAGTGTCTCGGTGCGATGTTGGCGCATCAAACGCCACTGATGTAGTTGTCGCGCAGTGATCATCCGAACCGACAAAAGCGCCTTGATGCTTCACACGGCGGGACGTTCGCGACGGCGAATCAGGATGCAGGTTCCTGCACAAGCCATCAGGAGCACCATCACCGCGGCACCCCAAGCCGACACCGAAGGGACACCGAGGATTGGAAGAGCACCAAACACGTACGCGGCCCCGCAATCGGCACCGGCCGCACAATCACGGTGGATCGCGCCCACGACGATTGTGCCCCCGACGACTGAGACCGCACCACCCAGAATATCATTTGCGGCTGCGTCCGACGCCGTCAACTTCGTAGTCTCGGTCATGTTGCCCCAACCACCAACCGGCTTTGCGAACACATAGGCCGCACCACAATCGATTCCAGCTGCACAATCCTTGCCGAAGGCTCCTACGACGACAGTGTCCCCGCTTATTGACACCGCATCACCCATGTTCGACCCGCCTTCCTGGTCAGACGCAGTCAGTTTGGCAGTCTGCGTCATGTTGCTCCATCCTCCGCCAGGCTTCACAAACACGTATGCGGACCCGCAATCACCTCCTACACCGCAATCGTCGTACCGAGCGCCCGCGACGATCGTGTCTCCGCTTACGGCAACTGAGTAGCCAAGGCCATCGCCAGCCTGCACATCCGAGGCGGTTAGCTTCGCGGTCTGGGTCATATTGCTCCAGCCGCCTCCAGGCTTCACAAAGACATAAGCAGCTCCGCAATCTCCTCCAGCGCCGCAATCTTTGTGGTGAGCACCCACGACGATCGTGTCCCCGCTAATGGACACAGATTGGCCCAACTCGTCATCAACGGCTGCGTCAGAGGCGGTCAATTTTGCGGTTTGAGTCATGTCACTCCACCCGCCCCCAGGCTTCACAAAAACGTAACCCGCTCCGCAATCAACTCCAGCTACGCAATCTCGGCTATGGGCTCCTACGACGACAGTGTCCCCGCTGATGCATGCTCCAATCCCGAAGAAGTCGAAAGCTGCTGCGTCCGAAACCGTGAGCTTGGCTGTCTGAGTCATGTTGGTCCAACCACTGACAGGCTTCACGAACACGTAAGCAGCTCCACAATCAACTCCAGCGCCACAATCATGGCTGTACGCCCCCATAACAATGGTGTCTCCGCTGATTGAGACAATGTCGCCGAAATTGTCGTTTGCTGCTGCGTCCGACGCGGTCAACTTGGCCATTTGAATCCAAGCGTTTCCGTTGAATTTGAAGACGTAGGCGGCACCGCAATCAAGACCGGCTACACAATCGGCAGTCTCTGCTCCAACGACCAGCGTGTCCCCATCGATAGAAACGGATTGGCCGAATAAATCGGCAGCGGCCACGTTCAATGAAGTCAGCGTTGCGTATTCGTGTTGCTCATCAGCAAGTACGGTTCCGTGGCAAACCGAAACCACTACGAAGCCTGCGACCAACATGTTAACTGTAAATGCGGGTACCATTCTTTTACGCCTACCCAGAATCCACAATTGACGACGACGACTAGCCGCCAGCGCAATTCCGAGACTGATAGACACCGGTGTTTTCCCATGCAGAATTTCCAGATTCATCGCCAATCTCCCAATTAGGCACTGAACATACAAACGACTGCTTCCGCCCCAATCCAAAGCCTTGGCCACTTACCGAATTATGGCCAAGATCGCGCGATTTACCATTGCAATAGTAAGAATCCGTCATCGCCATTATCACCATCGCATCCGTTAACGCATTCGGCAGTTGTCTCACAATAATTGGGGTCAAAAACCATTCCTCCATCACCACCATCACCACCCAACGAATAGGATGCTACCGCAATAGAAGTCTCACCGCCGTATCCTCCGTCAGAGCCTGAATATCCGGGCTCGCCACTTTGCCCAGAAACGCGCAGGGCATTTATTGGCGTAGACATTCCCCCTGCGCCACCTGCGCCTCCGATTCCACCGGAAGCGCCTGAAATTCCTGCGGCTCCGCTTAGTCCACCTGTGATTTCCACCAAGATTGCCCCTCCCGGCCCAAGAAGCCTAGTGACTCCGCCGTCACCGCCGGGTGTTCCATTTGCGGGCTGAACGCCGCCTAGCCCTGCCGCTCCGCCCCCGCCTACAACAATGTTGTAAGTCTGTCCTGGATTGGTGGCTACAACACCGCGCCAATATCCACCTGAGCCCCCTCCTCCTCCACCACCACCATCATGCGAAGAAGCGCGCGATCCACCGCCACCGCTTCCACCAGCACCGGATACAGCCTCCACAAGCACTGCGGTTACTCCGGCAGGGCAAGTCCAATTGAAGGAACCTGGCGTGTCAAAAAGTTGCGAACCGCGAATTCCAGGATTTAGACTCGACGCCGCGCTACTTTGAATAGTGCCATCGGGAAACTGAAGGCCTTGAACTTTGACGATGCCAGCGACATCCAGTTTTTGCGTCGGATTCGTCATACCGATGCCGACGTTGCCGCCGTTGTCGGCCATGATGGTTGTGCCCCGAATGTGGTTCTTTCCGTCCTGTGAGTCGTTGAAGTTGGTATACGCGCCGCCTGGATTGGTCCCACCCGGAAATCGCACCTCGCCACCCGCGACTTCGAGCTTGGCCTGGGGGGCGGTAGTTCCTATGCCGACGTTGCCATTCTCGTCGATTGACATCCGCTGAAGGCGTCCACCGCCGCCTGCGGGCGTCGTAGCGAACTCAAGTGACGATGGATGCCAGGTCGGCGTAAAACCTTCAACCGCGCTCGCGCTAATGCCCGCTGCAACAAACCACCTGTTTCCGTCCCAGCCGTTGAAGTTGATCTCACCCAATTGATCGTCTGCCGAGACCGGAGTCGGGGCAACCAACGAACCGCGTGCTTTCTGCATCGTTAGGTGAGGTGGGCCTGTCGCGCTTTGAGACTCAACTATAAGCTGCGTCTCAGCTCCGTCATCTCGCGCAGCTCTGATATTTCCTCTTACCTCCAAGCTTTCCGCAGGGCTCGTCGTTCCAATGCCGACGTTTTCGTTATCATCCACGAACAATCCGCGGGTTGCGATTGAGAACGGCGTGCCAGTGATGTGCTGACGTGGGCCCAGCGTTGTGAAGGCACCACTGCCGGCCGGACAACGAACGGACACTTCCATCCACGGCAATCCGCCGCTAAAAACGTCTGCGCCGAAGTCAACCTCGACGTCAAACAGGCCGTTGACGACGCCGATGCCATTCTTGAGAAGCGACAGCCCAATCTCGTTACCATCAGTTTTCGAATCAAATAGAGCAAACTGGAAATCGCATGTCTGCTTTGCTGGCAGACCATCTTGCTTCAGTTGGCCTTGATAGGTGAATGGCGCGGCAGGTGTCGCTCCAATCCCATCTGACTCTGTCCCAAGCAAAAAGGCTAGTCCAATGATGCTGAGTCTTGCTTTGTTCACGATCATACTCCCGTATCAAGTGAAATTATGTCGATTTCTCAATTCACTCACTTGTAGAACCTTTGGTGAAGATTCATTTGCGTTTTTGCGTATTGCTTGAATTGCTCACCTAACCGAAATTCAAATCGTTTGGGATCCTCCCTTATGGGCCACAGGCAGCCGGCGGCTGACCGCATACACGGTCGCTATAAGACCAAGAACCGTTTGAACCACAGGTTGCGATCCTGAGGTGCAAACCAGTGTCATTTACTTGGCATGTGTTTTGAGCCAGGCATTCGGCACCTGTCGTATAAGTTCGTCCATTCCAGGTGCATACAACGACTGGAGCGCTGATTGTGAATATGTTGCCGGTGAGGTCCACATGGATATTCCCGCTCCCTTGAATTACGACATCTGGCCCTGTGGTCCCTGCGGGATTAGCGGGGGTTTTCAGTCGTTGAATTCCGCTTGGTGCACCTGAACCCGTGGCGCTAATGGTAATTTGATTATTGAGCGGCGTAATGCTCACGTTGTTACCCGCAACCAGCGTCACAGCAGGGCCGGATTGGCCATTAATTGAAGTGATTCCTCCGTTCATGGGCGGCGGCGCGGCGATTGTGATTACGTTATCCGCTTGAGATACGGTTGTTCCAGCCGACCCCTTAAGCGTAATATTCGGCCCGCTCTGCCCATTGATGGATGATATCGCAGAAGTTACGCCTGCAGTAGATTGAACGGTTCCATTCGGAAAGCGAAAGCCTCCTGATGTCGAGCGGATTTCGCCGCTTGCAAGAATCCCGCCGCCTACATCGAGCTTCGCCTGCGGATTCGTTGTACCGATGCCGACGTTGCCGCCGTTGTCGGCCATGATGGTTGTGCCCCGAATGTGGTTCTTCCCGTCCTGTGAGTCGTTGAAGTTTGTGTACGACCCGCCTGGATTGGTCCCACCGGGAAATCGCACCTCGCCACTCGCGACTTCAAGCTTGGCCTGAGGGCCGGTTGTTCCAATGCCGACGTCGCCATTCTCGTCGATGATCATTCGATAGGACGGTGGCTGTTCCGTGCCATCCGTCGTTGATGAAAAAACGTAGAGCTGGTCATTGGAGCTCGCGATGCCAAACCTCGTGTTCGGATTATCTTGGCCAAGCTCGATTGAACCATTGCCAGAAAGTGCGAGGCACTTGTTCCAACCGTGGGAGGTCCAGTGTGGTCCACCAAAAATGTGCAGATGTCCTGCGGGCGATGTCGTCCCGATGCCGACGTCTCCATCCTCGTTGATCACCATTTGTGTTTGGCGCCCACCGCCGCTTCCGGACGTCGTAGCGAACTCAAGCGATGAAGGATGCCAAGTCGACGTAAAATCCTGCACTGCGCTTGCACTAATGCCCGCCGCGGCAAACCACCTGTTTCCATCCCAGCCGTTAAAGTTGATCTCGCCCAATTGATCGCCTGCCGGGACTGGGGTCGGTGCAGCCAACGAACCGCGTTCTTTCCGCATCGTCAGGTGAGGTGGGCCTGTCGCGCTTCGGGACTCAACGATGAGCTGCGTCTCAGCGCCGTCCTCTCGCGCAGCTCTGATATTTCCATTCACGTCCAAGTTCTCCAGAGGGCTTGCCATTCCGATGCCGACATTCCCGCTGTCGTCCACGTTGATACCCCGAGTGGCCAAGCTGAACGGCGTCGCAGTGAGCAATTCGCGTGGCGAGAGCGATGTGCCGTCCACTTGAATCTCCAGCCAACGAGCCTCCGCATTCGTAAATGGACCAGGTCCGAAGTCCAAGTCGGCGGAGAACAAGCCTTTCGTCACGACCGTGGCTGGCAAGTTGATGGTGCCTAAAATATTGCCCCCGCTTACCGCATCGAATAGTTGAAACGTCAGGTTGGCGTTTCCATCGAATGGATGACCGTCCTGCTTGAGCTGTCCCTGAAAGGTAAAGGCCGTTGACATCGGCGCGGCAAGCCCGCTTGTGGACGCCGCTAGCAAAAGGGCGACTCCGATGATTCCAATTCTCGTTATTTCCATGATCGTTCTCCAGTCCAATGAGCCTTGCTTGTTAGCCCATTCAAATTCTCGTATCCGTTCTTTCGTCTCGTCGTCACGACACAAGGGAGACTGTTCCGGCCACATGTTCCTGCAGCGGACTCTCCGGCGATAATCATCTCTGATGACGATGCGTCAGATCGACGACCCTTGCATTGACTGTCCCATTTGCGATCAGCGTCCCGCCAGGACACACAACAATTGCGTTTGGTCTCTGTTGCCCATGCGCCTTGCATTGGCCGACCATAATTGTCCCGCCGCTTGCGACTGTGACGGTTCCGCTGGGCGCAATTTCGAATGTCGAACCGACGCTTACTTGACCGCCCTGCGACACGTCCAGCACTCCGATTCCATCGCCGCCAACCTTTAGGTTCGTGACGTTGTCCAAATGCGATCCACGTCCGGTTACGTCGACCTCCCCGTTTGAACCCGCGACTTCGCCGATTACACAGTTGTCGTCACTGACGACTCCACTGTTGGTGACGGCCAGCGTGCCTTGTCCCTGCTCGCCGACGCGCAGTGCGGACGCTACTTGCAAGATTGAACCTACGCCGCTGACCGTGACCGCCCCGACGCCGTTGGAAGTGTTTCCGATTTCGGCACTGTCGCATTTTGCACTTCCGCCACCATCAATAAGCAACGTTCCGTGGCCATCGTCCCCGGCAAAAAGCGGTCCCGTCATAATCCACTGCGAACCAACATCCTGCACGATCACTTCGCCTCGTGACAGGCTACGATTCCCAATGACTCCCCAAATACTTGACACGCCGCCGCCGCTCAGGATCGACAAAACACCGTGACCCGTGGTGTCAGTGTGGTAGACGCCACCAACAGTCAGCCTGTCGATGCCTGTCCAAGTGGAACCTTTTCCTGTGACGGTCGCACTCCCCGTCGCTCCGTCGCTAGTACCAATGAATGCGAAGGTTGGATCGCCTGTCGCTAAATTCTGGGCGACACATTGTCCGCCGTCGGCAATAATCAGCGTTCCGCTGTTGACGTTACATCCAGCGCGGATCTTCGAACCTTGACCTGAGACAACAACCGACCCGGAAGAGAGTTCATTTGCTGGACCGCCATATGGTCCATTGCTGACATCATTGGCAACCACAGATGCTCCGTTAAGCACTTCCAAGTGTCCTACTCCTCCTCCATTCCCGATCCAAACGGAACCTGGAAGGGCTGACATGTCCAAAACCGCAGACGGACCGACTAACGTAAGCTTGCCAGTGTTGTCTAAAGGTTCCCCAAGCGTTGCGCAGCACCCATCGACAGTCATTGTTCCATTACGAACTGTGAGGGAGGCGTTACCAGGAGTACTGTTGTCCGACCGGGTCGTCCCGATAAGGCAACCTGAAGACAAGCGATAACTACCTGACTTCGAGTCGGATGGTGCACAGCCATCACTTCCGGGACCGAGATCAAACACCCAGTCTTCGTTCTCGATCCGAAGAACCTGACTCACGGCATCACCGGCAGCGGTCTGCGATTCATGTGATATGCACACGCCGCCCCAATACCGGCAGAAGCTTCCGAAATGGATTTCATGGGGTGCCGACTCTCCTGGCCCCACATACAAGCCGGAGCCAAAAATCGCTTGGTCCACGCACCCGTCACTGCAACCCGCACCGCAGGGCGGGTCAGCGGAGCCATTGCAGGTGGCGCAACAGCAAGGTGGATTGTTTGTCCAATATTCGCATTCGAAGAACGAAGCAATGGGCACTTGCGTGGGATCACAGTAATTGGAATCCAACGACTGCCAATAGGTGTCGTCAGCCGCAGCGCGATGTGCGCCACCTGGCACGACGGCGGCGATACTGATTGCAGATGCAAGAATCGTTGCATGGATACGGCTGCTTGTTGTCATTTCCATTCGGTTGCTCATCTCTTTTCTCCATTTCTCGTTAGAATTCTGTTGCGCGGCATAATTCCGCGCTTACACAACACAATTGTTCCGTAACACCGGCGCCGGCTTTAGTATTCGTCTCACGCGCTACCGGTCCTATTTCCCGGCGAAACTGTTTTGAAACCTTGCGAAGTCGAAGAGATCCACGTGCCCATCGCTGTCGAAATCGATGCATTCGCAACCGGCGAGTAGATCACTCGCCGGTCCGTCCAGACAATCGTTAAGCGCGCTATAGTCCAAGATCGAGGTTGTTCCGTCTTCATCGCAATCACCCGGCGGCTCCTCAAACCAAAATCCACTGGTCAAGGTGAAGCTGTTTCTCGAGGTCCGGCCAACTGTCGATTGGGCTATCGTGCCATGAACTTCAAAATGACCGCCATCTGAAACACCTCCTCCGCCAGCGATCACGGCTCGGGGAAGCACAACATCGTCGGAATGCGCCGGTACATTTCCTAGCAAGAACCCGCCGGCCACCATTGCGAGAATTGCACGCCTCATAGTTGTTTCCCTTTCGCTAAATCTTGTTGAATGATGAAAGTCATCCAACGTATCAACGTCGACGGTTCCAAAACAATCTGGAAGTTCTTCCAGGTTCACTCGCCTGCGGCGGCCGCACATCGCTTGCACCGACCGGCAACGACAATGCGAACTACGACGCCAACTCTTCGATTAACATTCAGCCGCTTGTAGAGCGCATCGGTGTGCGAACGCACAACACTTTCCGAGACTCGAAGCTCACCGGCGATTTCGGAGTTGGTCATCCCCAGACAAATCCGCCTGGCAACCTCCGTTTGCCGCTTCGTGAGGACCAAAATTGCACGTAACTCCCGCCATCGCTCGGAGGAAAACAGTTCCGGAAGCGGATCACCGTCTTGAAGTCCTTCGTCGAAAGAAAACACATATCCACTCCCTTGGCTTGTTCGGCTGCCAACATGGACTCCAAACCGCCTCCCCTCAAGCGTTGCCACCGGCATCGATCTAACGCAAAATCTGGAAAATCTTCCTGGTATGATGCGGAAATAATGCAGTCGTATTGGTAACGGGGCTAATTGGAGGACTTGTGTGGACATTTGCGAAGAAAGTTTGACAACAGCCGCGATTGCGGGTGACAACACCGCATTGGCCCAGCTTCTTGAAAGAAGCTATTCGGCAGTTGTCGAGCGCCTGGCGCCGACAATCGGGCCGAGTTACCGATCGCTCATCGATGCCGATGACGTGTACCAAGTCACGTGCATCGAAGCGTTCCTCAAAATCCGCGAATTCCGTCCCGAGGGCTCTCACGCCTTCGTCGGTTGGCTTACGCACATCGCACAAAACAATGTCCGCGATGCCATTCGATGGCTTAACCGTAAGAAGCGCATGTCCCCGCGAAAAAAAGCCCCTCGAGCCCACGCCACAGATTCCTATATAGGGTTGCTCGCTGAGCTAAAGGGCAGTGGAACGACGCCCATTGCCCGCGCAATGGGGTTGGAACTCAAGACTTTGATGGACGATGCCATCGCCAAGCTTCCACAGGATTATCAAAAGGTGGTTCGCATGATCGACCTCGAAGAACGCACGGCGCAGGAGGCTGCAGAGGTACTCGGAAAATCAAGCGCCGCCGTGTACATGCTTCACGCACGCGCCCACGAGCACTTGGCCAAGCTGCTTGGCGACAGCACAAAATTCTTTCGATAGGCGCGTTAGATGGGGCCCACCCATGACGCTAGTACATTGGCGAATTACAAATGGTGAATAAGGCTCTGGATTTTGCTCAGCCCAAGTCGGTGCACTACATCGTGGCGATTGCGCGCGAACAAGTCGAGACGTGCGAGCTTGGACAATACCACGAGTCCGTAGCATCAAGCTTCCCGGCTATTGCCGGTTATGAAATAGTGCGAGAGATCCTCCGTGGCGGGCAGGGTGTCGTATACGAAGCAATTCAGGCGTTTCCAAATCGCCGCGTGGCAATCAAGATTCTTCGATACGGTCCGGCGGCCACCGCCATCGACAACGCACGATTTCGACGGGAAGCGAACGTGCTTGCACGGCTCCGGCATCCGAACATCGTTTCAATTCACGAAACCGGAGTTGTCTCCGGTAATCCCTATTTCGTTATGGACTACGTTGCCGGCGAGACCATCGACAAGCACGTCGCGCACGCCAAGCCCTCGGTGAAGCAAATCGTTCTGCTTTTCCTCAAAGTTTGTGATGCCGTGGCCTCTGCTCACCGCATCGATATCCTTCACCGCGATTTGAAGCCCGGCAATATTCAGATCGATGAATCTGGAGAACCACGCGTCCTGGATTTTGGTCTCGCCACTGAAGTCGGTCGAAATCAAATGGATGGATCTTTGACCATCACGGGACAATTCATAGGAACTTTGCAATGGGCTACGCCCGAGCAAGCAGCTGCGGATCACGGGGCCATTGACAAGCCGATTGATGTCTATGCACTGGGCTTAGTTCTTTTTCATATTCTCACCGACGCATTTCCTTATAAGGTCATGGGTCCTCCGTCGGATGTGCTCGACGCCATTCAACATGCTAAACCGATGCCGCCAAGTCTCTTCCGACGCGGCATTCCCCCGGACCTTGATTGCATCGTCCTCCAATGCTTGGCAAAGGAACCTGCAAGGCGCTATGCAAGCGCAGTGGAGTTGGCAGCTGACCTCCGGGACTTTTTAGCCGACAAACCAATTAAGGCCCGTCGCGACACCGCCTGGTACGTTCTTGCGAAGAAAATTCGCCGCCATCGATGGGCCGTTGCGGTCCTTGGAGTGATGACAGTTGTTACAATTATCTACGCTGTAAGCATCACGGTATTGTTCCAAAAAGCCACCACGTCCGAGCGACAGAAGAACGCACAATATGAAAGTGCCAAGCAGATTTTTCGGGTGCTCGCGAAAGAAATCGGCGAAATGGAGCATACGAGCGGCACGGCGAGTAGTCGCCGCAAACTCGTGACCGTAGCGTATCGTGGCCTCGGCCAACTTTTGTCCGAACGGTCCGATGACGCCCCAGTTTCGGCTGCCATGGCGGACATTCTGTACATGATGGGAGATTTCGCGTCAGAACTCGGTCGCAATGGCGAAGCACTGGAGCACTTCACTGAGGCCGCTCATGTGCATGAGGCCTTGGTGCGGAATAATCCCGTCGATCTGGACTTGCAAGCCGCTTTGGCCATTGATTGGGTTCGCGCCGGAAATATTCACGAAGAGACTCGCGATGTTTCCACCGCGAGAACCCTTTACGAAAAAGCGTTGGACATCGATCTCCTACTCGTCCAATCCGCGCCTGGTAGCGCGCAATTTCTCAATAATCTGTTGTGGAGCTATCAAAGACTTGGCATTCTCGCCCGGGCACGCGGCGAAATTGATGCTGCGAGATCCTATTTTCACGAAGAACTCACATGCGCCTCGCGACTGATTGAATTGGCCCCCGACAAACCCGCATCGTTACAAGCACTTCTTGATGCTGCGCCCAGGCAGATACCTCAATACGGCACAGCGGAATCATCTCTCGGCAACGCCGAGATTCGGCTGAAAGCCGCGCAAGGTCGCCTCGCTTGCACCCCGGACGACCCAGCCGCTCAGGTAGCCTTAGCGGACACGCAATGTTGCATGGACAACACCCGTACTGAGAGTGCGAACATAGAAACTGCCCTCAGGCCGCTACTCCCCCTCGCGGAACGCATGCAATCGCTTGGTTCCGAAGACCCCAAAAATATGCGCCAGGTCGCCGATGCGCTTCGCACCTACGCCTATTACGCGGAACAAGCGGGGTTGACGAATGAAGCAGACGCTGCGATCGAGCGCGCCCTCACGATTGCGACAAGTCTCGTTCAAAAAGACCGCAATGTCGTCGAAAATATCACTCTCTTGGCCGACCTTCACGGACCAGTGAAGACGCAGGCAGAGCGTGACCGCGATTTTGTGAAGGCCCTGTCTCACGCCGAGGCTCAAGCAGAGTTATACAACGACGCGCTAGGCCTTGCGCCAGACAAACCGCAAGTGTTGCATGGGGCGTTCTTGGCACGGCACAGCGTTGCCTCTAACCTGTACCAGCTTCACCGCGAAACCGAGGCAAAAAGAAGTATCAATGACACGATCGACATCGCCGAACGCGCCGTCAGCTCGGACCGTGCAACGCCTGAGTTTCTGATGGACTATGGCCGAATTCTCACTCAGATGGAATCACTCGATCGACGCGACATCAATCGCGGGCTTGATCTAATGGAACAAGCAATTTTGCTTTCGAAGCCTAGTGATCCACTGCTTTGGGAACAGCTCGGCAACGCTGCTTGGGATGCAAAACAACAGGAACGTGCTTGTATTGCTTATGCAAAAATCGCACGATCCGTCGGGTCAACAGAAGTGAATCAGCAAATTCGCGGGAAGGAGTCCAAGAACCCGTGAAAAGTCCAAAACCGGTGCATGGAAATCTCCTCCGGCCGTTTTCATTATTCAAAATCAGGAAAGAGAACGTTGCTGCGCGCCGCGCCGTGCTATCATGCAACCTGCTGCCGCTAGTGCTGCCGCAAGGACTGCAATCGTGAATCCGGAAAGTGTGGGAAACTGTGTGCGATGGCGCTGTATGTTTGCGGGCACTATCCTTATAAAGGGCAGGGATTTGCATTCCCTAGCCTGCGTAAGAAACCGCGAACAATGAAACCGCAATAGTCGGCATCGATGAAACGATTCCACCAATTCGCGGCCCGTCGCTTTCGAATAAAATATCGCCAAGAAGCTCGCGGGAATTTGTTCCTCTTCGCCCTGATTTCTTGAGTGCCATAGTAGGGCACTTAATCCGAACACGCATCGCCATCAGGTTTCCATTGCCAGGAGTGTTAGCTGCCGATGGTGTTCTTATGAGACACACTCAATTCCTCTCGCGCTTTGCGAAATTCCTCAGCCTTGTCCGGTTTGCCCCATGCGTCATAGAGATCAATTATTCGATCCACTGCCCCACGCGTCCAGGCGTGATCCTTTCCTAGCACGGTTGTAAGTTTCGAATAGCCCGAAAGCAGATATGACTCGGCCTCCTCGAACCGCCCGAGAGCTCGCAACGAATCGCCATAGTTGCGTTCGATCCAGCCGATGTCCCCGTGTTCCGGCGGCAGCACCTGCCGCGCAGTTTCAAGAACTTCCTTCAGCATAGCCTCCGCTTCTGCAGCGCGGCCCTGCTTCTGAATTATCCCCGCGAGATTCACTCGAGAGCGAATAGTGTTCCGATGATCGGAACCCAATATACGAACACGTATTTCAAGATTCTGTTTGAGGATTGATTCAGCCTCGCTCAGGTTTCCATTGTCCGTTAGCAGCATGGCAAGGTTGTTGTATGACATCAGCGTCGAAACATCCTCTCGTCCAAGCGATCGTTCTTGAACCTCGACGGCCCTTCGAAAGAGCGGGACCGCCTCTTGCAGTTTTTCAGGCCGATCTACTTTGCCCCACTTCCAAAGCAGTGCCGCCAGATTGAATCTGGTGTTATTCGTTTCCGCATCATCCGGCCCTTGGCTTCTCTCTCGGATATTAAGCAACATGCGACGAAGTTGTTCAGCCTCGTCAAGCTCACCTTTGGACTCAATGAGGTTCGCGAGGTCACTCAACGATTCGAGCGCATCAAGATGGTCGTCGCCGAACGCCTTGCGCCTCTCCTCCAGCACTTCCCGTAAGAGGGCTTCTCCTTTGGCTGACTCACCGCGATCAAGTAGTCTCGATGCCCAAGAATGAGAGATCAAAAGCCGCAGGGCGTCTCGCCGCCCAAGCGAGTTGTTGGCAGATTCAATTGCCGCGCCCAGTAGAAGATCGCATTCTTTGAGACGCGTGTCGCGGAGCGCTTTCTGATCATTCGTGTACGCTTCTTCAAGTTGCGCAAGCTCACTAAGAACTATTGCATAGCTCAATTGAGCTTCCAGCGTATCCCTTGCGTTGTTCCCTAGGGTTGCCCGGCGCAACTCGTACGCGCGCTGCAACTGGGGAAGGGCTTTTCGGATTTGGGGCAAGGCGGGGACGGCCGCACCAAAGGCCCGGTATGCTTCACCGATCGCAAAACGCATGCTTGCCTCGCCGAGTGGGTCTGTCTCAAGCTGGGCAACACGCGATTCGGCGCGGTCTAGCAACTTGTCCACAGCCTCGGCACCGGTGCCAACGTTCCAAGTGTTGGCGCCTTTGAGAAATTCGATCCACAACTGACTCTGCGCCGTCGCCCGAATCTGCAACTCCTTGGCACGGTCCCGTTCGCGCGACGCACGGACTGCTTGCACCGTCGTACCAGCAATGCCGATGAGCAGCGCGCCGAGCGTCGCTATCGCACCCCAGACGAGAGTTCTATTGCGCCGGGCAAACTTGCGTAACTGGTATGCTGCCGATGCAGGCCGCGCGAGAATTGGCTCATCGGAAAGATACCGCCGAATGTCCGACGCAAATTCGGCGACGCTTTGGTATCGTCTGTCACGATCTTTTTCGATTGCCTTGAGGATGATGGTTTCGAGATCGCCACGCAGCACCGCGGAAACCGCGCTCGGCGGTTCCGGATCGTCCTCGCGGATGATCCGCACGGCCTCGTGAATGAGCTTCCTGTCGAGGTTGTACGGCAAGCGCCCGGCAAGCAGCTCGTAGCACACGACGCCAAGCGCGTACACGTCAGAGCGGATATCGAGTGCCTCGGAGTCGCCCGTCGTTTGTTCGGGGCTCATGTACGGTATCGTGCCAATCAATTGGCCGATGTCGGTTTTCAACGTAGTCGCGCGCACATCTGCGTCTGTCGCGCGAGCGATTCCGAAATCGAGCACTTTCGGGTTTCCAGTGGCGTCTATAAGAATGTTGTTTGGTTTCAGATCACGGTGAAGGATGCAGTTCTGATGTGCGTGGGCGACCGCGTCACAGACGCGGACCAGCAGCTCCAGGCGTTCTCGCGTACTCAGCTTGCGATCGTCGGCGTACTTCGTCAGCACCTTGCCATCTACGTACTCCATGGCGAAGAATGGTTGTGGTTCTCCTTGCAGGTCTGCGATTCCAGCTTCGAAAATCTGCGCAATGCCGGGATGCTGAAGCCGGGCTAACAAGTGAGCTTCGTGTTCGAGCCGACGAAAAGCCGATTGTGAGGCCATGCCTGGGCGAAGGACCTTTAGCGCAACCCTGCGTCGTGGGTTATCCTGCTCGACCAAGTACACGACCGCTGTTCCGCCCTGGCCAAGAGTGCGCAGCGGCGTAAAGTGCCCAATGCGTTCTGGGATTTGTCCGATGGCTTTGTCCTCACCGCCGTTTGGTGGCAGCTTGTCTCCGTGAATGTGGGCAGCAATGACTGCCATGCCATCTTTGATCGCCGGTTGCTCCAGGAAGTTGGGCGCAGCAACGTCCGCACGCAACATTGCGGCGACTTCAGCACGGAGCGACGCGTCTCCTCCGCAGCGTTCCTCGAGAAACTCCGATCGATGCTCCGGCGGCAGGTCACATGCCGCCAGGAAGATCGCCGTAACCTTGCCATGTCGGTCGGTGAGGCTCATTCGTCATCTCGAACGTTGCGCGCAATGCACCTGATTTGAAGCGTGAACGACAGCAACCGGGGGCAACGAAAAAAAAGACGGGGCGAATTCATGGCTCAAGCGACTGCCGGAGCCAGGCACTCGCGACTCGCCAATCCTCCTTTACGGTTCGCTCGGAGACTTCAAGAACGTGGGATACCTCCGGAACCGACAGCCCGCCAAAGAATCGTAGCTCGACGACCTTCGCCTGCCGCATCGATCGCGCAGCCAGAGCCTTCAAGGCCTCGTCAAGTTGAAGAAGGTCAACTTCCTCGGGGGCAGCAATCTCTTTTGCAACTTGAATCGGTAACTTGCGGCGTTCGCCCCCCCTTTTTTCTGCTTTGCGCCGCCGAGCGTGATCAATCAGCACTCGTCTTATCTGCTCGGCCGCGAGAGCAAGAAACTGCGCTCGACCATGCCACTCGATTTGATCGGCGTCAACAAGTCGTAGGAACACCTCATGCACCAGGGCCGTCGGCTGGAGCGTGTGACCGGGTCGCTCATTTCGCAGGTACGATTCGGCCAGGACCCGTAGTTCGTCGTATACGCGGGGAAGGAGCAGCTTCGCGGCCTCGCCATCCCCTGAGCCGAGCCGGATGGTGAGCCTGGTGGTCTCGGAAACGAACGCAGACAACAACGAACCCCCCAGCGCGATAACTCGACCGACGAGAAGGTGCAGTCAAGTCGCAGAAAATTATTTAACCGCCGATCGCCCCGTTGAGCAACCATTTACGCCTTGTATTCCGTGAAGCGGCCCCCGGACGCTTAGACGTGATCGGCGTCGTTGGATCAAGGGTATGGAGTAGCGATTGAACGCGAGCAGGCCGACAAAACCGGAAGTCGTTATCCCCGAGTTATTTACAGCTGCTCGGTGGGCCGAACTCGCGGAGAGGATTGGTCTAACACCGCGGCAGCGTGAGGTCGCCAAGTTGATTTGTCGGAGCTTCACGAACGCCCACATCTCTGCCGAACTTCGGGTGTCATTGGGTACGGTGCGGTTGCATGTGGATGCATTATTCAAGAGGTTGGGCGTGCATAGCCGGGTCGGGACGATCGTTCAACTGGTTCTGGCTGATCGAGCGATGGCACGTGTCAAAGTAAGGGGAAAGGTAACCTAGATGATCATCCATCTTGAATTTGACGTTTGATTTCCGCGAGAATGGTGACTTTGTCGGATTACAGAAGCCTTTAATTCGATGTGTAGGCGACAGTCGAGCTTAAAGATTGAATGAGCGGTTTGAGGCAGGAATTCAGACCGTGACTTGAGGAGCGTGGACGATGAAATCAAGTATCGGTTCCTGGGTGGGTGCATGCTTGCCGCGACACGCTGTCGCTTGGATCTGCTTGGTTGCCGTCGTGTTTGTCCAAGTGCCAACGGTAACAGCGCAATCTTGCGGGTTCTGCCCGATCAACAACCTAAACCTTGACTACTTCAAAGTGCGCTTTCTCAACGATGGCTGCGCAATTGGCGTGGAAGTTCTGGTCAACCCGATCAACTGCAACGGAGAACTATATTCCGCGTCTCGCTCGATTCGCGTGTATAAGTACGATTCCAGTGGAACGAACCGAGGACTTGTGGGCGAGGGGGACGTTCCTTGTGCAGTCGCAGGGCGATGGGGCGTTACGATTCCCATCTCTTGGCCTCAACCAGACGCAGCGCGATTCCAAGTTGAAGCATGGCTCAAGCCGGGAGATTCAAGCGCTGAGAGCCAATGTAGCAGTGCCACCCCGAAGACACTCAAAGCCGTGCCAGACCCCACTGGCGACAGCGACGCTGACGGCGTCCTCAATTGTGCGGACAACTGTCCGACAGTGAAAAACTCCGGGCAAGTCGACGTGGACGCGGACGGCACCGGCGACGCGTGTGATCCGACGAAGGGAGATTTCAACGGCGACGGTCACATCGATGGGGCCGATTTGCAATTATTGATCCGTTGTTTTCGTGGAGAGGGGGTCAGTGTGCTGCCAGACGGCTGCAGTGACGCGGATGGATTCCCCTTCGCAGACCTCGACGGTGACGGCGATGTGGATTTCGATGACCTTGCGGCATTTCAAGTGTTCTTCGGACAATAGGCGAAAAAGAGGGAGAGCGAATCGTGTTACGAAAACAAGCATCGTATGGAACAACGTTGTTTATAACATTCGTTGCCATGCTCGGCGTTCGGGATGTGCGAGCTGAATTCAACAGCGGCTCCGATGGCTCGGACGGAGCTCTCAATTGCGCCTGGCTGGCTAAAGACCCTGCATTCGACTGCGAGGCAAACTGTCTCGCCGTTGACCCAGACAACCCGGGCAACGGCCCGTGCACGTTCATTGTCGACCTCTCAAAAGCCAACTCGACACCAGGGACAACTTATCTAACGCCCGGCGGGGACCGAGATGGCGATGGTTTCGGCGATGGCGTGTACGACGCAAAGCAATGGGCGGTTGTCTATAAGTTTTCTACCATTGACATCCCTGCGAACGTGATCGTGACTTTCAAGAACCATCCCAGCGGCGCGCCGGTCGTATGGTTGGCGCAAGGCGATGTAAACATTGATGGCAGGATTGAACTCAAGGGCTCGGATGGAGCGGTCGCAGAATCGTGGCCCGTGTTTTCCGAACCCGGACCGGGCGGTTTCGCCGGTGGAGCACCAGCTGACCTGACGACCCTTGTCGGTTCGGTCGGCTTTGGTCCGGGTTCTTCCGAAAATGCTGGCCATGGCAACAACAATCCGAACGCGCATGGGTGTTATTCTGGCATTCTCTGCTATGCGATCGCCAGAGGCTATGGCAATGCCGATATCTTCCCGCTGATCGGCGGGTCGGGCGGCGGAGTGGCTTCTCCCAACTCCAGCAGCATAAAGGGGGTAACAGGGGGGGCAGGCGGCGGAGCCATCCTCATTGCGACAAACACCGAAATGAGTTTGTCGAACACTGCGTACATCAATGCAACCGGCGGCGCAGACCTTTGCGCTAGCGGCTATCAAATAAATTTCGCTGGTAGCGGCGGTGCGATTCGCTTGATTGCCCGATCAAGCATGACCATGAACGGCCTAGTCAACAACGCTGGGGGTTATTCATCTTGTGGGCGGGGATACGGTGGGTATGGCCGCATTAGGCTCGAGGCCCCGGTCATGACCCCGACCAATCTCGCACAGCCCGCGTATGCCTACACAACCAGCCCAATACCCGGGGAGGTATTCCCTGGGAGCAATGCCCCGACACTCGAAGTCGTCAGCATCACCACCAACAACAACGTTCCCGTTGCCGCGCCCGCTGATCCTATAGCAGGCCCGGGCACGGTTGAAATCCCGTTGGATACGGACCAGGCCTCACAGGTCGTGATTCGGGCGCGAAACATCCCCACAACTACTGCTGCTGGCCCAACCAAGATCACGGTGCGCGTCGTCCCTTTGCTTGGGAACGAAATCATCGCAACATCGACGGCCTTACAGGCCCAACCGGATGGCACGCTCCGGGCTACGGCCAACATTGCGTTCCCACCTGGGCGCTCCGAGATTCAGCTCCGCGTCGATTGGACGAATCCATAGGGCGACCATCGGAACACGAAAACAACTTCATCGTTTTCTAAAGTTGAGATCATCAGGATGGCGAGCAAGGGAACTTTACGATGCCGACAATGCACCTGAATGTGAGATGCTGTGGCATGATCACGCTTGCGGCGGGTATTATCTTGCTGGGGGCTGGCGACGCGCCATCTCTGGCCGCGGCGCCGGAACCCGTCGCGGATTTCACTTGGATCCAATCTATCTCCAGGGCATTCACGGTGAACAATGCGTTCGTCGTGGAGAGTTTCCCGTTCACCCAATCAATCTCCAGGTCATTGACAGTAAGCAATGCGTTCATTGAGGACACATTTCCCTATACGGAGGCCAATTCAGCGTCGATGACTGTCGAGAACCGCACGACTGTGAAAGTACCCATTCAAGAAGCCATTTCACGCGGGCTTACGGTGGAAAACGGTGCCACGCAGAAAATTACGTTCACGGAAGCGATTTCCCGCTCATACACAGTAAATAACGCCACGACACAGAAGGCTGTACCGACGGAGGCGATTTCACGTGCCTCAACTGTGCTCAACCATCCCGAACTTCGCCTGGAAGTGCAATCGCAAGCCGGTGCGTCGGTCGTCTATGCTCGATGCGGAGAGACAGTCGATTACCAGGTTCTGGGGACGTTGAGCGACAAGAACAACCGGGGGCTGGCACTAAGCGTCTTTGATTTGCGATACGAAGGCGGCGTCCTTTCGCCCGTGAGGGTGCCCAACGGCACACCGTCGTGCAACAATCCGATGGTGAACTTCGTTGCCCCGGCGGGTTTCACCGAGTCGGCAGGTTTCGGCGGGCAACCCGTTCCTGCTGAAGGACCGCAATGCGGTTTCCCAAGCGGGAGACCCGCAGGCTTGAAACGTGTCGGCGGTATTCAAAATTCCTTTTGCAAGGCGGCCCGACAGGATTCGCTCGGACACTTTCAAGCGTGCTTCGCGGGTCCCGGCGCGAATCCGACACCGCCACCACCCTTGACGACGGCGAGCTGTCTCACCGATGCCGATGAAGACCACGACGGCGACGTCGATTTGTTTGACTTCGCGCGAGCGCAGATAGATTTCCAAGTCTCTTTTGCGGGCGATTTTCTTCCGGGCGTCGCTCTACCTAGCGGCTGCGGACCGGCGGTGATTGCCGAAGGAAGCCTGGTCGCGCCAACGGCTCCGGGGCGGTACCATGTTTGGGTTGAAGGCGCCCGGGCCAATGCCGTTGCGAGCGATGCAACCGGAAATCCATTCTGGCGTATTCGACCGACCGTGGTGGATGTTTTCAATGGCCTGATTGTGGAGGTTGGCGAAGATCGTTGCACGCATCCGGAAGAATTCGATTTCTTCCTGGTAACGGAATGCTTAAGCGGGCCGGGCGTTGAACCCACGCCGGATCCAACCTTTGTCGACGCACCGACTTGTCTTGGCGCCTTTGACGAAGACAACGACGGCGACGTCGATATGCAAGATGTTGCCCAGCTGATGATCGACTATCGGCCGGCCCCTTGTATGTCGCAGCAGATTATGTCGGCCGCGTCGCCGCACAACTGCGTCATCGACGCAAGCCAACCATTTGGACCCACTGGCCAGAATCCAAAAGGCTTTACCTCGATCACACTGAATATGCGATGTCCGACCACAGGTCTGGCGCCGTCAGAGTTTGCCATCAGCACTGTCCCACAAAATTCGGCGCCGACAATTCTGACCGCCACACCGTCAGGCCGTGACGTGACATTGGCACTGAGTGGGCCGATACCTCCCGGAAGCTGGGCGTGCTTCACGCACACTGCGAGCAACACCAAGGCCTGCATTGGGTTTCTGCCGGGTGACGTTGATCGAAACGGAATCGTAGCTGTTGCAGACGAGGCGCTTCTACGAAGTTGCCTGACAGGTGCGTCGTGTCCAACTGACTTGTGCGACATCAACCGCGATGGAGTGTGCAATGACGCTGACGTAACTCGTTTAGAAGATCTGTTCTACGGCAACTTTCATTATCACCCTTGGCTGGGCAGTTCGCTGCCTGTCTGCCCGTTGGGACCGTGAGAGATGACGAAAAGCAGGAGGAAGCAATTATTCGTTGACCATATTGGTTGAATCGGAGTGTGTGCAATGCGTCTTAACAGATGTTTCCTTTTCTCGGCCGTGGCGTTGGCTTTCATTTTGCTGCCAACCAACGTCTTCGCAACTCTTCCCGATTCCGACGGTGATGGCGACGTTGATCTCCACGACGTAGCCGCATTCGCAAACTGCTTCGGCACCGTGGTTAGTCCAGCGTGTACGATGTTTGACAGCGACGCAGACGGCAACGTTAATCTAACAGATTGGATAGCATTCAGCGCGACATTTTACGGCGCTTTTTCACCGTGCCCAAGCAATGTTGTCATTTCTCCGGCTGCAGGCTCTAACATTCCTGCTTCGCTGGTTACGGTCTTCGGCCAAGTACCACCAGGCGCTTCAAACGTCTCGGTTCAGGCCGCGGTTCTCGGCTTTCCGCAGGGCGACAGCAAGTATTTCGCGCCGAATGTTGGTCTCGTCTCCGGGCCCAATGTTCTGCGCGTTGATGGTGTTGACGCCTCGGAAAATGTCATTTGCTCACGCCTTGTCCAAGTCAATCGAACCGGCGACGCGGGACCCTTAACTCTGCTTTTGTCTCCTCAGTCCGGGCCTCCCGGTACTCAAGTAACTGCGACTGTTGAGACTTCCTTGGCCATCCAAGAATTGCGATTCGATTTCACTGGAGATGGAGTCACGGACTTAACAACGAATTCGAGCCATGCCTCGTTGAGTTTTGACAATCCTGGACGATTCGCCGTTTTTGCAGTTGCGAAGACTATAGACGGTTTGTACTTCTCAAATCTTCTGCCAACGAATTATGTTTATTCCTCGATTGTTGTCATCGGCGCTCAGCCGCAAACCACCGCGACCGCGAAAATCGACCAACCCGTCGATATCGCCTCCGCGCCCACTGGCGAGCTCTTCGTGATTGGAGCGGATTCGGTTCTGACCAAACTAGACGCTTCACTGAACGTTTTTACAACCGTCACGCTCGCTGGCTTAACGACACCGGCCGGCCTAGCGATATCAAGCAAAGGAGAGTTCTTTGTTGCCGATTCGGGGAGCCACCGCATCGCCAAGTTCAATCCTGACGGCACGCCGACAACTGATTTCGGAATCGCTGGATTTGCAGGGCGCGAAGGCGCCGGGCTTGGCCAGTTCGAGTCACCAATGGACGTGGCCACCGACTCAGACGGCAATATCTATGTGGCAGATTCGGGTAACTCACGCCTCGTCAAGCTTAACAAGAACGGCAGGTGGATGAAAAGCGTGGGGATTACACCTTCCCCGACGAGCATCGCGCAAAGTGCGGCGCGCCTCTATTCGGTTGACGGCCAGGACCACATATTTGTGTATGACAAGAATTTGGCGCAGATTGACGCTCTTGTCATCGCAGGCCAAAGCCTTGAATCAATTTCGGCAGGCTCCAATCTGCTTGCAGTTTCACCAACCGGCGTAGACGCACGGGACACTATTGGCGACTTCATTACCCATTTTCCGAACCAACCCGGAGTTAAGGCAACTGCAGGATTGTTCCTTCCAAATACCGACGGCACGTCTGCTGTGCTGATTGATCATGCCTCCGGAAGTATCATTCGAGTCGATGTCACATCGGACCGATCCGGAACATCTCCTTTGGACGTTTGGCAGCAACTGTTGAATCTTCTCCAGGCCGGGCGCGCACAAGACGTTCAGCAGGCCAAACTACTGATAACGCCTACCCTGCAACAACGCCTCGGCGATCTCTCTGACTCCAACCAGAGAGAGAGCGTTGTGGACTGGCTGAAACAGTACCATGATTTTCACCTATACATTCGCAATGAAAGGACCGCGTACTACGATGCGACGATTGGGGCAATCCAGGACACAGTTTCCGTCGTATTCGCTCGGGTCGCACTATCCGGGCAATGGCAACTTGCAGGCATCTAAAGGCCGCGCGGGTGCGGAGATCAGAAAAATGAGTTCTCGTAATCGATTGGCGAGCGTTTCAGCGATTCCTCTGCTTCTTTGCATCGTTCAAGTCGCCTCAGCACACGAAGTTGCGGCTCACGCCATTGTTTCCGATAGAGCTCTTCAACTAGCCGCGCGCATGCAAGATTTCCTAAGTGATATAAAACAAGACGACGTTAAGCTCCACGACCTAAAGGCCCTGAAGCTGTCCGAGGCCGGCGACTACTCACTCCCTCATTTCGTTGGCCACGAGATGGGCGAACCGTACTACAGCCAACTCACAGCTGCGGGTTTACTCGACCTAAACACAGACTATCGAGGTCTAGTGCTCGCAGGGGCTATCACAGAGGACAAGGACGAACGGCCACTCAACCATTTTTACCTACCGATCGACGATTCCCATGGGATGCCTCTAAGGCCTACGTTGTCAGCTCCACCGCGGCGCATGATTGGTCCTCTCTTCAACACCGATGCAGTTAATTGGGCATTTGATGATCTGGGCAACACCTATGGTTGGAACACGGCCCTTTCGGATCTGTACGATGGTTTGACTAACCGCTGCCCCGAAGATCGGCTCAGATCACTTGCGCGTGCGTTTTATGATCTCGGCCATATTATTCACTTGCTTCAAGACATGACGCAGCCTGGGCACGTCCGCAACAATGCGCATGGTTGGATAGGTCTTCATGGCTATAATCCATTCGTGGGCATTAGGGATACATCACCATTTGAAGTCTATTTCCAGGAACATTCTGACCTGGTCCGGGGCATTCTGGCCACCTATGGCCCCGGCTTGGTTGTCAGCAATGTTCCTTGGTTGTCAACGCCAAAGGAGTTCTTCTACAAGAATGCGATCTATACAGCGGTGAATTTCTTTAGCGAAGATACGATTCGCGACTGTCGCTGTTGCTGCGCGGACAATGCATGCCATCCTGCAGTATGTCGTTCCTGTTGTCTGGGCTTGACCTGCTGCGATGACGAATGCGATGTGTCAAGCAACTTCTGTTGGTCGGCCGACTATCCGCCGACCTTCTCTCCGCCATTGGCGTTGGCACGGTCCCAGTCCACGTCTTCGTGGTATGTCAAGAACGTCAACGTCAGTGATTCGAGCGCAGGTAACGTCGCCAGGATCGAACGTGCGCTCAGAGGAAGCTCGCCATACGAGCTAGCTCTTGACAGCGCAAGGCCGGACGGTGATCACGCCGTATTGATGAGCAATGGGACCGCGCTCTTTCCGAGAGCAGTGTTAGCCTCGGCAGGTCTGCTTGATTACTTCTTTCGCGCTCGCTTAAGCGTTACAATTGATACTCACGGTGTCCCGCCACCGTTGCCGGGCGGCTACCTGGCGGTGACGTATCACATTACCAACGTTTCTGCTCCGGCGCCCCAAGGCGCGGACGCAACGATGTACAAGGACGCCGTCACCCTTCATCTGAACACATCCTGCGAGAACTGCGCTCTTTTGAGGCTTTTCGCGGAACGCGCCGACGGCACGCGATTCGGACCATTGGTCATCACCGTCCAGAGCAACGATACACTTGCACCAGGAGAAGAGGTTTCATTGACTGCAGAATATCCGTCGTCGGCGGCGTTGGACGATGGCTCACATATGAGGTGTGATCTGCGGACGGTCATCGTATTCGACGGCATGATCGGAAGTGAGCGTGGCATTGCCGCGGCAATCGCAGATACTGGCTCTGGCCCGTGCGGAGACACGTGTCCACTCCCGTCGCGCTCGTCCGCGGGCATATCCCCTTGCGGAGCGACGCGGGTATCGACATCGGCGCAGCCTTCAACGCCGCGCGCCATTGGGAGGATTGCGGCCTCTACAGGCGACCCTGGTATTCTGGCAATTGACCGGTACCCGTCCATCAACGACTACGGGATGGTGGCGTTCACGGGACGCGACACGAACGGCAGCGGCGCTTTCGTTGCTGATCCCGCAGATGACCTACCAAAGCGGGTGACGTTTTTCAGTCCCGTGCGGACATTCAGCGGTGCATCTATCACTGGGACGACAGCGGGCACGTCTGAACTGGCGACCCAAGAACAATGCGATCCCTTATCGAACTGCGGCGGGCTGCCCTATTACGCGGTACGAAGGTGGGCTGCCGACGGGTCGCGTTCCTACACGTTAATCGGCGAATCCCCGGGCGATTTCGACTCGACGGCCGGAACGATCGTCGCGAACAATGTTGACATCAATAGCTCGGGCGTCGTGGCTTTTCCTGCTGTGAAGGACGGAGGAACCGAACTTTTTGCGGGAGCCCTGCAGCCGCCAACGAACTTAACCCCCGGGGCCGGGGTGAACCTCGGAAATATCAAGCCGTCGATTTCGGATACGAATGGTATTGTCATCCGAAGTAAACTAGGGAGCATAGTCATCTATGCGGATCCATCTGCCACTGTTCGGCGTGTCGCGGGACCTGCAGATGGTTTTACAAGCCTCGGTCTTAGCCCTGCGATCAGTCCCAATGGAACGATTGTGGCGTTCGCCGGCGTCTTGGACGCAACACATGCGATTGCATACGGAATTACGCCTGGAGAGGGAGTTTTCGCGGCCATCGATCGAACGAATCATTGGGAGTATCATCGATTGGCAGGGAAATCTGGCAACCAATATCTTGATCCCGGTGAAACATGCATCGAAAGAAACAACGACAACAACGTGTGCGATCTGAATCCAAACGATCCGGCTCATTCGGACATTGACCAAGGCCTAGTTGCGTCGTTTCTCATGGACGAGCGGTTAGGCGTAAATGACCGAGGGAAGGTGGTGTTTCTAGCGATTAGCACTGAAAACCTAAAGGGCTTGTACACCAATTATCTCAACCTGGTCAACGACCCCATAGACGTTGGGAATCCAGGCATTGTCGTGAAAAAATTGGATGAACTGATTGGCAGCGAAGGTGAAGACTTGGGCCCCATCGAAGACTTGTCCATTTACAAGCCTCTTTCGAATACTTGCCCGGCGCAAGTTGTTTACTGGGCCGGTCTGGGCGAAACCGACAGTGCCATCGTCGTGTCCACCGTGCCGTAGACCATCTGGGACCATTCGGTGCCTATACATCGCCTAAGTGTACCCCTGATCACCTCAGCCACGCCGCGTGCAAAGTAGGCAGCGGTTTGCAACACCGCAGCGTTCAATTCGCAACTTCAGTTAGCGTCTGTGTTTGCATCAACAACGAAAACTGTCTTGCCGCATTGCTGTGCCGAAAAGGCGATCTTGCTGAGCGCATTTTGCGGAATCAATTTCAGCCACGATTCCCATCATCTCGCGACGACGTCCCTTGAGTTTCGAGTTCTCGACCTCAGCCTCTGCGCGAAGCCAGCGCTCCTCGGTCCAATCCGGCTCCTCACGACGAAGAAGGATTAGCGGCTGGATATCAAAGCGATGTTGTGCCATTAGACGTTTCAGTCCAACGACTATCTTCGCGTCTCTGGAGAATTTAGCCGCAATGAAACGCGATCCGTCGACCTGCAAGTCTCGTGGCACCAACTTCTCGAAGAAATGTCGCTGAAGCCTTACACGAGCTCGTTCCTCCTCGCCTTGGTTGATGTGGTGCCAGAGCTTGGCACGTGTGATTTGAAAAAAGAATCCGCAGGGATTCTGCTTGCCGAGCCGCATGGCGCGTTCCGCAGCACCCACGAACTTCAATCGATCGGCCTCGGTTCGCTTTACGAATCCGCGCTTCGCCGCTGCCTCGAACAACGCGAGCATCCGCGCCGTATCGCGCAAGTCATCCACAACCACGTTACTCAGCGATGGCCTTCCGGCTCTTGCTGATTCCATTTTGCAAAAACCAGACGCCCGGCCCGCTGGCAAGGCGGGTTTCTGGTTTTTGGATCCGTAGGAGTTCTCTTTAAGAATCAAGAGGGGTGATCGTTTGCATGCAGAAACCGCGATACGACGTGATCGTTCCTTGCCGGATTTCCTCCCTTGCAGGACGCCAGAGTTTGCAGGACGCCTCATCGAGTTGGCCTGCGACCAAACCGGATTGACCGCGCATCGTCCGCCGTATCGCTGGCGGTGCCACGCATCGGCCTTCAGCGGCGCCAGCCATCCGATGGACATCAACTGCTTTCTGGCGATCTTGACGTTACGCTCATCCAGATCGAAAAGCCTTGCGACCCATGCCGCCGAACATGAACCTTCTGAGGAATATTCGCCGCCTCGGCGAAGATAGCAACAGCGAAGCAGGTGCCCGAGCATGGTCGCAGTCTGTACTTTTCGTGCGCCTCCGGCGACCGATCGAATCGTGCGTCGCGGTACCGGTACTTTCCGATTCACTTGTCCGAGATCCTCGACCATCACCCAGAATCCGGAAAGGTCATCGCATCGGATATCCCGCGGCGACTTCGCGAAATTGATTTCCTTTTCGGACCAATGAAGAAGGCCGGCTGCGTCCAGCCGTTTGAGTGCCGCACGCAGGCACTTCTCGCCTGTCCCACCGACCAAGACGCGAATTTCAGCTTCCAAGTACCGCGGCGGGACGCCACTTGTAGCGCCGCAGCGCCTCGCCACGGCCTCCTGGCAGGCGAACCATACGCGAACGTCGTACCAGCGGACGATCTTCGCTTTAAACGCAAAATAGACCCATAGAAGTTCATAGGCTCCGATGAGCCGGTACCCGCCATCGGGTTTGGTTCTTGTCGTCATGCACACGTTCCTTCTGCGGACACTCGTGGTCCGCTCCTGAAGAGCGCGCATTGATGGCCTCGAACAAGAAAGCACCGTTCGCAACAAAATGCTTGACGACAAGCGTGAAGTGCGCTACGACGAACATGTTGGGTTTGTCTTGCGCAGATCTCCGCAGGGTTTGCGAATTTCAGGCACGGAGCGACGGTTCAGGTCGCTTCGTGCACCAGTTGTTTCCGTTCAGCCCATCACATCGCAGCTCCTCGATTGATTTGTTACTTCTGAACGCGCATGCCACATGCACGGCGTCCCATTCCATTCGATGCATCGCACGGTTGCGCCGAACCGACAAGAGGCTTTCTTCACGCAGCGTGAGCGCGCCCGCAGGCCGGCGTGCGGGAATCCCCTCACGAGTGCGTTCTTCCGGCATAGCTCGCACGAGCTTGTGGCAATCCGAAAAATAGGATTGCGAGGTCTCCTTAAGCGATCTATGCAAGAAGAAGCGGGCATGCGCGATTGCTCGCATTCGCGCACGCAGGAATGCGGGCACGGCCGCAGCCGCACACATTTACTTATGTTCGCAATGGACGGTCATGAATGAAAAATCCGCCGTCGTCATCGGCGTGGGCAATCAGAAGGGCGGCGTTGGAAAAACGTCGAACTGCATCCACATTGCCGCGGCGCTCGGAACGCGAGGGTTTCACTGTCTGATCATCGACCTTGATCCGGCGGCGGGGGCGACCAAGCATTTGGGCATTCCCGTCGATCGCTTCGCCGGAACGCTTGAACTTCTCACCACGAACGATTCCATCGAGAATCTCGCCGTTACAGAGTCCATGCCGGAAGGCGTGCACCTCGTGCCGTCACGCCCGCAACTTAGCGAGATCGATGTTCGACTTTCCAAATACGTGGACCGCACGCGGATTCTTGAACGACCGATCGCCGAAGCACGCCGTAAGTATGATTTCATATTTCTGGACACGGGGCCTTCGGCGGCGTTTACCACCACCGTGGCCGCGTATTCAACGGCGGAGTGGTTCCTGCTCTCGGCGTTCCCGCATCCGCTTTCCTTGAGCGGGCTCAGCGAAGTGTTCAGCGACATTGCCGACGTGCGCCGCTATCGCAATCCGGACTTGGAGATCCTGGGGGTCGTGTTCACCAGCGTCGATCGGCGGGCGACGCGTCTGCACTCCCAGCTTGACGCCGCCGTGAGTGCCGCGTTGCCGGGAAGGCGGTTTGAGAACTCCATCTCCCAGGCGGTGATTCTGCCCGATGTGTCGGGAGTGGGGAAGACCCTTTTTCAGCTTTCCAATTGGCACTCCATCCCAACGGCTCAACAGTACCTCAGACTCTCCGTGGAATTGGAATGGCGAGTGAGGAATCGCGAAGCATTTCTGGCGGGGACACTCGGCACTATTGATTACGCCGCGCTGGGCCTGCACGATGAATTTGGCGCTTTGCGTTGTGAACTCCTTTCGGTGAACCAATAGGAACGCATGGCCAAAGCGCTTCACGATTCTCAGCCTACCTCATCCGTCGCCCGGCTTCTGGACGCCGGCGCCGCGGCGCGGGCGGTGGCGCCGCATCCGTTGCACAATGAATCGGCGGCGGAAGCTCATCGACTCGTTGCGCCGTCGCCGGTCGAAGGCATCGGAATTGCTCTCACGGGGGAGACCCCGTGCATCAAGCGCGAGTTGGTGCTGACGCGATCGGCGGACGAAACGTTGACGCGGCTTGTCAATGTTTATCGCCAAGCCACCGCGACACGACTCACCACCAGCCACGTGGCGCGGGCGATGCTGAAGGCCGTGTCGCATTGCATGGAGCAACTTCAGCGGGAGGCCGGGAACATAGGAGCGATGAAACTTCCGTCGAATGCACGAGGAAGAGAGGGGGAACGGGATCGGTTTGAAGAGCGCATCGCCCATTTGTTCTTGAGTGGAATGTGTGCCGCGACAACCGTGGGGGATGAAGACCGGAACGCGGAGCTATTTGTTCGTGGGCGGGCCACGAAGCGATGAATTGCGCTTCGATTCACGTTCGTGGAGTGCAGAGCGATCAATGCCGCACTGGTGGGAGCCCTCCGGCTCAACGAACCTAACCGGCAGGGGAGGGGGAAGGCTTTCGCCACAGGCCGTCCGCGTCGGGTCCGGCACTGGGTGGAACCCGACGGCGAGACGGCCTTATACGGCTGGGAAAAAGTTCGCGAGGGACGCGGAGACGTTTGAGGGAAAGCAAGGGCCGCGCCACGCAAACGGCGCGTGGCACGCCCCTTGCACGGATAGCGTGAAGCGGCTGATCGCTCGCGTGCGGCTAGCCAGGTTCCCAAAACCCACGATGACTCCGAGAAATGACTTTGCGTGTCGGTGCGTTGCGGATGCATTCGTGAGTGGGTTGAGTGCTGCGCCGCTGATGAGGGGAGATAGCATGGACGCAAGTAGCGCTCAACAGCAAACGAGACACCGTAAGCGGGGATTCTGTAGCTGCGTGCTCTACCGTCCGTCGGCGAGCTTTCGGCGAATTTCTCGAACTTCGTCTACCAGCGGATCGTCCGTGCGATAGGCGTCGTCACCCCAGCTTTCGACCACCTTCGCGGCAGCCTCTTTGCTGACGCACGCGAAAACCCCGCGACGTTCCGCGTAATCTCGCTCCACGCCCTTCAAATGATCAAACAGTCGGTCCACGTCATTCCCGAATTGGGCGCAGATTTCACGCCGAATGCCACGGATTTCGTCGATTAGCGGATCCACGTTCGCGGCTGAATCTCGTTGCTCCATTGTTCCCATTGTCCTACTCGTCCTCCAGGATCCAATACGCATTCGGGGTTACGATTTCCGGTGCGACAAAGCCGACGCGGCGACAAACCTCACGCAGATGAACGACTTTGTTGCGATTCGCCAGATGCTTCACGTTCCAGGAAAGCACGGCATCCATCCGATGCACAGTCGCGATGGCCACGTGCATGGCGTCGCCCGACCCCTCCGGTCCGGGCATCGCTTTTTCGCGGACCAGAATCCTCGCCAGTCCCCTCACGTCCTCGTCGAGGGGTAACGACTCCGTCTCCACCGTAAGGGCGAGGGCTTCATCGCACTGTGGATAGGTGGGAGCAGAAAGCTCTTGCATCACTTCGCTGGACACGAACACCTGGTGCAAGGCACGTTGCTGCACCCACCACCGCCGACTTTCATCACGGCGGGCAACGCTCTTCGCGTCCCGTCGCATGGAAACGCATGCACTGAAGAAACTCGTCTCAAGATACACTCTGGCCACACAACGAATTATAGCACATATCGTGACCTGGCGGACACCTGGATTTTGTGCGATAATTCGGGAAAGAAGCTCGTTGTAGTGGCTCGTGGTCGCCGACGAATCGAACCCGCCGTCTATGACCAGCGTCGATATCAGAGAACCATCCATGCAGCCGGAACCAACCAACGACGCCCTCCTCGAAAAACGACTTGACGATATCTGCGAGGATTTACGTGAGGCCATCGATAAGGAAGTCGAGGCACTCCGCCATGAGGGGTTTCCGATCTACGTAAGCGACAATGGCCAAGTCGTCGACCTTCAAGAAGTCGATTGCGAGAAGTAGGCGATCCGCCTGCGCCGCCGTTCGCCAAACTGCAAAGTCTGCAAGCGGTATCGCAAACCATCGATCACCGGCAAATCTGGTCCATGGCACTTTGATACGTATTTGCACGGCATGGAAAGACAACTGATGCGGAGTGCCGAGTAGGGGCAAGGTCCGTGCCACGCAAACGTCGTGTGGCACGTCTCTTGCCCGGATTGCGCGCAGCTGCTAATCGAGATGCTCACGCCTGCTTCGCTTCGACGCTGATGTAAATTCGTTCCGGAGCGTGATCAAAATAACGAAAAAGCGCTGGGCAGAGCCAGCCTTGCATGTTGAGCTCCTCGCAGACGTACCAGTTGCCGCCGAATTCCTCGCTAAGCCGGCGAAGGCTGTACTGGTGTCCCGGAAACGGCGTTGGTGAAAAGAGCAAGCGAAACCCGTTCCCGGCGGCGGGAATCTCCGCGACCATTCGATCAATGATCTCGTCCGCGCCCCACACGAACGGCTCCTGCCTCAGTCCGACCGACTCATCGTCGAAGACCCAAGTGTCTTGGTGGCGGTACGGAAAAATCACCATGATCGCATTCATTGGGTTCGACGAATCTTCTTTAGACCACGCATTTTACCAAAGACCTTTCAGCCAGCGGCGGATTCGTGCATGAAGTCTCTGGTCCGCTGCGATTGGTACTGTCGTGTCAATAAATCGCGACTCACAGATACCAGTATGTTCCCGCTCTCTTTCGTGGGGTGGACGATCGTATGGAATTCCGCTCGACTCATCTCTTGGCGGCGGAACTTCAACGCCGCATCCGCCGCACCAATCGCCTTTGGCCTTGCTCCACGGAGTCCGGCAGATTCGACAGGTTGAAGAATCGGGACTCCACTCTTCTTCGAAATCGCTCTTGGTGAAAGGAATGACGCCGGTCAGGAGCCACTCACGAAATTTGGCGATGTTCTCGCGGGTGAGCGGAACGTTGATCTCCGGCGCGTTCCAACATGCAAGAATCTTGCCAATCAACGGCTCTTCGCCCGGCTTCTTAGGCCAACTCTCGAACTCGAATCCAAGCGTGTCCAATTCGCAGGGCCGGAGGGCGTGGTTCAGCACATCGTCACACAGTTTGATGAGATGTCGCACCTCCACCGCGATCTTGCACGAGTCCAGAAGGTCGCCGTCTCCGGAGTGGAATCGCGTGCCAAGAACATTACCGACCCAGTATTGCTCGCGGCACTCCCAAAGGTCGCGCTGCAGAACCAAGGAGCTGACGCGGTCGAGCAGATATTCGCGAATGACGCTGATGTTCATACCCCGCTCCAACATCTTTCTCTTCACGGCACGACGGCGTTGGCCGTGCGATGGGCTGGCCAAGGGCGAAGATTTTACAAAGCAGGCTCTCTTGCGCGGTTTTACCTGGTTCTTCCGTTCCCCGCGAAAGCACGGGAATTCTTTGCTCAGTCCGGTAGGAGCCGCAGGGACTTGCCGTTACTCAACCGATAGATGGAAAAATCCCGTCGGTCCAAAGTGAAAATAGCGTCGGCGCCATTTCGTTCCGCAAGGTAGACCAACCCCGCGTCCGCTACGTCGACGCCCGCAGAAGCATATCGTTTCAGAAATTGCCTCAGCCATTCCGCCGATTCTTCGCCAAGTTCCGCGATGCGAAGCTCCTTGGTGGCCACCATGCGAAGGAGTTCGTCGACGGCGGCGCCCACGCGCCGAGCAAGTGAGAGGCTTCGGTGATGACAGGCCAACACGTGATCGGGGGGCGGGTAAGTGTGCGTAGCTGGACCACGCACTTCTCATGATGTGAATCTTTCTCGTAAAGAATGGCAACCAGAGGGCCGGTATCGATGAGGACCGGCTCAGTCAACGCCAAATCCTTCCATGAGCGCAAGGTTCGTGCTCAGGTCAGTGGGTGACTGCTCGTCTCCCTTCACGCAGCCGATGAATCGCAGCCGATTCCATCGGTCATAAAGCGTTTCTTGGCAGCCTTGGCGTAGGTCAGGATCATGCCCGCCGTTGTGAGCCGCCTCGTATTCCTCGAAAGCCTTGCGCACCACGTCATTCGGTGTGCTCTTGCTGGCCTGAGCGTACGATTCGATGCGCTGCTCAAGGTCGGCGTCCAATGAGAGTTTGTTTTTGCCGTGCATCCGCTGCTGCTCCATAAGGCCCCTCGTTTCACCAATTATAACTCACCCGCGCAGTGCAGGTCAAAGCGTTTTTCGTCCATGTTTCGACGTGACTTGGTTCACGACGCTACTTGACGATTCGCCGTGGAACGGGCGTCGCTCCCAGTGCGGGATGAACTGCATGGGTCACATCCAAAGCTGAGGTCCCCATAACAAATTTAAGTCAGGTGAGTGGCCATAGGTTCAAGAAAGGAGAACAGCTTATGACCACGGAAAAGCAGCGACCGGCGCATGAGATCAAGCTCGGACGCATCAAGGCCACGATCTGGCACAACGAGACCGAGGGCGGAAGCTCGCGGCACAACGTGCAGATTCGACGGCTGTACCGGGATGACCAGAAAGGAGAATGGAAAACATCCGAATCGTTTGGCCGCGACGACCTTCTGCTTGTAGCGGAAGCGGCGCGGCAGGCAGCGGTTTGGATCCATCAACGAGCGCAGGACGAGGTTTAACGGGCGGCGTTCACGGCAACCGACCGCATACGGAATGGAATTGGGCCACCACCTGGCCTCTTTTGCATCGGGGTCCATGGGCGTGGACAGAAGCCGTTCACACCTGATGCACCGTGATGCCTGTAGTGAGAAACAAAAAGAAAACTCACACCTGATGCATCATGATGCCTGTTGTGAAAAATGAAAAAAGGAGAAAGAAAACTATGAGCAACAAACCAGTCAAGACGTTCCGCGACGGAGCCATCGGGCTTTCTGTCTGGGAACGTCAAGGAAAGAAAGGAGTGTTCTACGACTTCACGCTGAGCCGGTCGTACAAGGGCGGCGAGAACGGAAGTGCTTACGCGTCGACATTTCGTGAAGACAACGCGGAAGCTGTCATTCGCGTGGTCAGCGAGGCCGCGGCGTGGATTCGCGAACGAGCGGCACAGAACGGCAAGCTGGAGGGAACGAAGGCGGAACCGGCAACGCAAGAGGCAAACAGTGATGAACCAATGCCGAACAATCGGGCCGTGGCGTGATGGACATGATGCAAGCGGAAGGTGTTCGCCTTCCGCAACATACGAACCGCTCAGACGTGCTTGGCAATCCGCTTGACACGAGTTTTGTCGAGCACCAAGAGCGAAGCAGCGGTCCGCCTGCCGGACCGTTCCATCGATGGCTGTCGCTGGAACAGATTCGGAAGATGCAGCGGATGCGACGTCAGACGGTGCTGGAGGCGATGCTCTCTGGGGAACTGCCTTACGAGCAACGCGGTCGCATCCGCTACGCACGGCTGAGTGATGTTTTGATTTGGGAAGAGAAGCGACTGAGAAGCGATTCGACTCCCAGCCGTCGGGCCATCGCTCCGGAACTAGCGGACTTGGCGGGATGAGTGTGGAACTTCTCACGGTGAAGCTGTGCGAGCCTGGTTGACTCGGTGGCAGATGGCCGGAATCGCGAAGCTGCTTCAATGGAGGTGGCACATCGGCGTACACGACTATTAGGAAATGATGAACCCTATAAAAAGGCCAGGGGAAAATGAACGGCAAATGGATTAAGACCTACATAGGTTGCGGAAGGTATGAATTTGAAGTCTGGGCAATAACCGGGGAGCGGGGACCGTGCTATGTAACGACGGTCCGCTGCATTCCACGCGAGGAAGGTCGCCAGCCTCCTTCGTCGTTTCGCACGGAGGTGCAGTTCATGCTTGCCGCAATGAATGGGGCAACCTCATTAGCCAATCGCTTGCAGCGACGAGCCAATCGAGAAGAAACCAGAAAGCAGGCCAACAAATCCCCGCGCCCCTCCCCCGCGTCGCGGCCTTCGCCGCTCCGCTGCTCGCCCCCTCCCCCTACTGATTTTGCTAACGCAAAATCATCCGCCGAAGGGGGCTGCGCGGACCCGAACAGCAGCCGCGAGAAAGCAGCAGAGTGCGCGGACAAGTACATCGAGGTGGTTTCTGAGGAGCAAGTTCGAAGACTGCAAGAGCCATATAGACCCGACCCGCACATGAGCTCGGTGGTTTCGTACCCGAATCGGTGCAACCTGTGGGGCGACGCCAGATTTCACGGAAACTGTGATGGCACGCTATTCAAGGACCTTGTGCTTCGCTACCAACCGCAAAGCGTCGCAGACCCCATGATGGGCTCAGGCACAACACAAGATGTCATCAGCGGCCTAAATCGCCATAGCGGCACGAGTATCCAATATTGGGGCTCAGACCTTGCAAAGGGATTCAACGCCATCACTCAATCATTGCCGGGTCGGTTTGACCTGGTGTGGGTCCATCCGCCTTATTGGAACATCGTTCGCTACAGTACTTCTATCGCGGATTTGAGCAGTTGTGCAAACTACGATGAGTTCCGGTTCGGACTTCATGCCGCACTCAAGAACTGTTTTCGAGCCTTGACGGTCGGTGGACGCCTCGCAGTCTTGGTCGGTGATGTCCGCCGCGGCGGACGCTATGTGCCCATTGTTCGTGACCTCTTGAATTGGGAAGGCGAACTCGGCGAACTTCGCTCAATCATCATCAAGGCCCAGCACAACGTAAGGTCGAATTCAAAGCAGTACTCCGCGATGGAGAACGTGAGAATTCAACATGAGTATTGTGTGATTTTTCAGCGTTCCGTGGAGGTCAAGCGGGTCACAGAGCCGCTATCAGACCCCGACAGCAATGCACAACCACCGACAAATGAGGTCGTGAAATGAAACTCATCACCAATGAAATGCGGTCGAAACTTCCGCCGCTGTACAGCACAGAGCACGAAGACGACCCCGTGGCACTCGTAAAATTCTTCACGCCGTGGAGTGATTGGACTTGGTACGGCGTTGAGTTTGATGGACAGGACTTGTTTTTCGGATTGGTCGTCGGATTCGAATCCGAGCTCGGCTATTTTTCGCTCCGGGAACTCGAAAGCCTCCGCGGACCGGGCGGCCTACGCATCGAACGTGATTTGTACTTTGAGGAGACACCGGTGAGTCGGTTGCAAAATAAAAAAAGCGGGTGCGTATGAGGGAGCGGCAAGCCAAATCAAGCGTGTATGGTGATGGACGTTTACCGGTTGGCCTAGAGAAGCCGGCAGCCGGTGACCCCGACGGACAATGGAAAGATTACAAGCGATGCAAGATAGAGGCACTGGCGGCCCGGGGTTACCAGGTGCATTGCCATTCGGCGACGAATCACTGGCTGCAGCTCGGTGCACCAAGAATTGCTTGGTCGAATGACCCTTGGATTCGTGCGGACGTGAAGTTTTATTTCGTGCACTCGGAACATGGAGTCAGCGGCGGACGGATTTCGAAACTGAGAATCGAAACATTGGAGGACCGCGGCGTCGGCGGATTTGCTCCGGGCGAAACGTTGTTTGATTTTGAGCGAGGTCTCCACCTGGACCGGCTCATTGAGAATTCGAGGGCGAAGAAGTTGTACGACGACATTATTGAAGAGTTGAATTGAGAAATGTACTTGACAAAAGTTTCACACCTGATGCACCTCGCTGGTGCGGGCGAACGACCGTCCAATCGGCGCGTAAGTCAAGAATCTGAAATGAATTATGGCCGCGTGCAAAATGCGTGCAGCCGAGTGGATAGTTCGCCATAAATCACGCCTCGGTATGCCGTTCGAGTGCGTCGTGAAACTTCAATTGGAGCCCAACAGGAGAACAACGTGGTATCCCAGGAACGGCTCGAAAACGTAACCATTCGACTACCGCAGAGTGTGCGCAAACGTGTGGAGGAACGCGCCGCGGCGCAGCACTTAAGCCGAAGCGATTGCCTACGCACAGTCATTGTCGACTCACTGGAGCGCCAAGAAAACGATGCGGAGCGGCTTAACGAATTGGTCAAGCTACGCGCTTCAGTCCTACGATTACGTGAGGACCTTGCAACAGTTGCTGCAGCGCTCCTCGCCCGGGCGGGAAAAGTATCCAAAGCAGAAGCCGAACGGTGGGTCCGGGAGAAGCTTCTATCCGTATGACCGATTTCGTGGAGGATGAAGCGTGCTTTCTATCTCGGCTATGTCATTGGGAAATGAGAAGTACTACCTTTCCCTGGCGTGCGAGGATTACTACCTTAAGGGCGGTGAACCACTCGGTCGGTGGTGGGGAAAGGGCGCCGAGATTCTCGGCCTCCCCAAGACAGTAGAGCGGGAGACGTTCTCTTCCTTGTTCCGCGGTTTCGGCAAGGATGGCGCTTCGCTAGTAAAGAACGCGGGAAGCGAAGATCGTAAGCCGGGCTGGGACCTGACTTTTTCTGTGCCCAAATCGCTAAGTACCTTTTGGAGTCAAGCCGACCCGTTGACTCGAAGACGGATTCAACAAGTACATCAAAAGGCGATTGAGGTTGCCTTGGAATATCTTCAAGAGCAGGCCGGGTGGACCCGGCGCGGAAAGGGCGGCCGGTTTCAGGAGCTTGGCGGACTTGTCGTCGGAACGTTCGAGCACGGAACGAGCCGAGCGGGGGACCCCCAACTTCACACTCATTGTTTGTTTCTCAACACCGTGGTTCGCGCCGGTGGCAAAAGCGGCGCCCTTCACAGCCCTGCGCTCTACCAACATAAGATGGTGGCCGGTGCCGTTTACCGCGCCGAACTCTCCGCTTTGCTCATGCGCGAACTCGGACTTGTCTGTGAGCGAAAACGAAGCTGGTTCGAGGTTCGAGATGTTCCGCACTCGCTAAATCGAGAATTCTCAAAGCGCCGTCAGAGCATAGAGGCGGCTCTGGATTCCATGGGCTTGGAAACGGCGAGCGCAGCGGCATTCGCCACCCTGGCAACGCGCGACGCAAAGACACTTGTCGCCCCGCGGGCGGAACTCTTCGACCGCTGGCGCGCAGTGGGCCGCGAACATGGGTTCTCGGAGGAGCAAACCCAAGACCTCTTGGGCCGGTCGCGCGAGCAGGATCGCACGCGAGCGTTTGCTCAATCGTTCACAGAGGGGCTCCAGGAGTTCACGGCAAGACAAAGCTATTTCAGCGAACGGGAGATCCTGCGTGCTGTACTTGTCGCGTCGCAGGGCCGCGGTTTGGACGCGAGATCCGTTATCGACGGCACACGTCGCTCACTCGCTCAAGACCCGCGGATCCTCGCCCTCGGCCAGGGTCAGGTCCAGCAGCGATATACGACGCACGAGATGTACGCGACCGAAAAGAAACTCCTCTCCCAAGCGGAAGCGTTGCACGGCGAGAAGCGACACGGCATTCCTTCGCGCATCGTCGAAAAAACGATCAAGCATTTTTCGGAAGGTCGCTCGCCTATCGTGGAGGAATTGAAATACCATATTGCGGGACTGGCTCGCGCCACGCAAGATAAAAAAACGCCGCGCATTGATCGTGAGACAATGCGGCGAAATGCGCGAATCACGCTCAACGAAGAACAAGCCCAGGCGGTCCGTGAGCTCACTGCCCAGGGGAGCCTCAAGTTTCTCACCGGCATGGCTGGATCGGGCAAGACATCGACAATCGCCGCTTGTCGCGTGGTGTGGGAACGAGCGGGATATCGGGTTCTTGGCGCTGCTCTGGCAGGCAAAGCGGCTGAGGAACTACACAAAGGGAGCGGCATTCGAGCGACCACCATCGCAGCGTTGGAACTGTGCATGGACCCGTCGTTCTCATGGCATTGCAAGCATCACGTAAAGCAGTTGCTCCGCGCGGCACTGGGCAAACCAACGTTCGCACTGAAACCGCTGGCCATCGACAAGCGCACGGTTCTGGTCATCGATGAAGCGGGGATGGTCGGCACGCAGCAAATGGCAAGGCTCATGGAAGCGGTGCGGAGTGGCGGCGGCAAATTGGTGCTGGTCGGGGATCCACGGCAGCTCCAACCCATCGAAGCTGGTGGTCCATTCGCATCTCTCACCCAGCGTTTGCCAACGGCGAAGCTCGAAACCATCACTCGGCAACGTGACGAGCGCGACCGACAGGCGGTGCGGGACATTCGGCAAGGCGAAGCCGAAAAGGCACTCTCGAATTTTGCGGGGCGAGATCGTTTACGCGTGGAAGACACGCGTGCGGCCGCCCTGCGGCGCTTGGTCTCGGATTGGGCGAACCGCGAAGCCATCAAGCCAGCGGAAAGCCTGATTTTCTGCGGCACGAACCGCGAAGCCGCAGAGATCAATCGCCGTTGTCAGGCAGAACGCGCGGAGCGAGCCAGCTTAAACCTCTCGCGTTCCGTAGACCTCCAAAACGGCAAAGCCTACGTGGGCGATCGCGTTCTCCTATTGAAAAATTCCGCCAAGCTCGGCGTAAACAACGGGCAGACGGCCACGATCCAAACGATTGACGCACTGGAGCGCAAGGTCCAGCTTGCCGTGGACGGCAGGAAAAAACCAGTGGTGATCAAACTGGGACGATACCGTGAAGCCGACGGAGAGCGAAAGGGAGAAGTCGCTATGAGACTTGGGTACGCAGTCACCACGCACAAGGGACAGGGTTCGACCGTAGAGCGTGCTTATGTGCTCTGCGGCGACGCTATGCAGGACCGTGAGATTTCCTACGTGCAGGCGTCCCGAGCGCGAGGCGAGACGCGCTTGTACACCGACTGGAATGAGGCTGGCGAAGAACTCAAGGGCTTGGGCAAGCAGATGGAGCGATCGAGGATGAAGGAGTTGGCCCACGATCTGGAACTGAAGAGACGCACCTCATGACTCCCGCTGGCGATCAATCATCTGTGCTGCCGTCTAATTCATCTGCGGTGGCGGCGTTTCTCTCGGTGCTGGCCACCGGATATTTTCTCGCACTGCAGTTGGCGGCCACAACGCCCATCCCGAAGAAGATCCCGCCTGCTGCGGCATTGACGATCATTGCCGCTCCAAGTCTATGGTTCTTTGGCCGAACGATGCGCGCGTCTTTGCGTCTGACCACTGCAAACGTTCGGTCTAAGGACATAGTGAAAGCTCAAGCCAAGGGCCTCCTGCTCTGGTCTTTTCTCCCGGTCCTATCTTTCGTTCTTGGTCTACTGGGAACCTGCTTCCCCGGTTATGTAGAGGCGGTGTGGTGCCTCGCCGCCGCCGGCCCTTTTGCGATTTTCTTGGCGATTCAACTGTTTCGATTCATGGACGGCCCGGCGATGCAGACGTTTCGTCGTGGACGCCGGCTTCTTTCATTCGCGGAGGCAGAGACGATCGCGGCATCGCTCACCGACGAAGCCTCCTATCGGCTGGACTGGGGCGGAATGAGCCTTCCGGAAACAGTCTCCGGCGGGCATTTTTGCGTTATCGGCACGACTGGAAGCGGCAAAACTGTGAGCCTGCGACTTCTCATGCAGAGCGTGTTGCCCCAAATTCGTCGAGGCCGTGGGATGCGAGCTGTCGTTTTTGACGACAAGCGAGATCTTTACTCCGTGGTTCGAGGAATGGGGTTAACTTGCCCGGTGGTGATTCTAAACCCCTTTGATGGACGCAGCGCATCCTGGGACATGGCCCGGGACCTGCATCGCGAGCCCGCCTTGGCCACTCAAATCGCAGCCACGCTCATCCCTCAACACAAGGAAGATAGTTTCTTTACCTCGGCGGCACGAGATCTTTTTGCGGCGCTACTTCTGGCGCTGGACGCCCACGCGAATTCCCGTTGGACGTTGAGGGACGCGTTGCTTTGCCTTTCGGACATGTCATTTCTCAAACATCTCTTGGAAAGCGTTCCCTACACGCAACATGTGGCCCGCGAATATCTCGTCGCCAAGACGGAGACCACAGCGACCAATGTGCGACAAACCATCTCCGCCAGCATCGGCGCCCTTCGTCCCATCGCCGCGCTGTGGAGTCAATCACGCGTGTCGATCAGTCTCGAGGACTGGGCGCAGGGTGAATACGTTCTGTTGTTGGCCTCGGACAAGAGCCTCGGCGCCACCATGGACGCCCTCAATCGGCTTCTGTTCCAACGCGCCGCCGAACTGGTGCTCAAGTACGGCAGTGAAGACCAGCGTACTTGGCTCTTCCTCGATGAAACCAAAGAGGCCGGACGGTTTAAGGCCTTGCCAACTCTGCTTACTGAAGGGCGCACCAAGGGTGCGCGTGTGGTGATGGGCTTCCAGGACATCAATGGTATGCGCGCCGTTTATGGTCAGGAGCTGGCTAACGAAATCACGGGGATGTGTGCGAATAAGGCGCTTCTCCTGACCGACGATGCCGTCACCGCCAAATTCGAGTCTGAGACCCTCGGGGATACGGAGTGGTTGGAGCGGATGCGCAGCACGTCTGGCGACGCAAAAGCGGGAGACACTCGATGGAGCGAGAACATCTCCCAACGCAGCTCGGTCTTGCCTTCAGAATTCATGAGCCTTCCGCCGGCGGACCGGCGGCGGTTCTTTGGGTATTTTACGAGTCGTGGCGTCGGTGCTTATGGCGGAGCGGTGTGGTTTGCGAAACGAATTGCGGGCCGCGCGCAAGGCATCCCCGACTTTATCCCACGACCGCCAAGCGAACAGCTGCTTCAACCCTGGACGGACGCGGATCGCTCGCGCCTTGGAGACTTTTTCAAGACCGACCTGCGCTCTGCAGACCTGCGAGGTGCCTCCTTGGACGGATTTGCGCGCATAACGATATGAGGCGAGAGCTTGTTCGATGTCGCGTGTGATTAGTGGATGTGCGAGTGGAAACGATCCGTGAACGCTGCACCCATTATCATCCGCAAGGAGTGCCCTGCGATGGCTACATGGCGACCTTTCCAAGAATTCTCGTTTCGCGGGCTTCACTTTTGTTCGAACGGTACCATCGACATGGCCGGACTTGAGATGCCCCAATCCGCAGGCATCACAGACTGCGACGTAAATGGTGTCCACATTGAAAAGCCAAACGGTGCAGGGGAGGTGGTTACACTCGAAGCGGATGGAAAAACAGCGGAATTCAAGTACGAACGAGGCCAATGGTGGGGAAGAAGTGACAGCGTTGGCTTTGACGAGTCACCGCCTCCGCCTGCCCCTTCTCAAATGCCACTCGGGCCTTCAGCGCCACGGCCTCGGGTTTCCAGAGCGGCCATCTCCCATGCATGGCCCCTGCTCGCCGTTATTGCGGTTGGAGGGACGTTCACTCTCACCGCTTTGTACATCGCTCGGAACCCACTGAGCGACCTTGTTAATCTGCTCGCCAAGGGACAACGGATTCACGCAACAGAGGTTGATTCTGGCGCCCGCCGCGAGGAGGACTCCGCCCGTCGTCTCCAGATGGAGTCTCGCACCGCCGAAGTCATCGACCACGGCCGAGGGCAACTCCAGGTGGCGGAACGCGATCGAGACCGTTTGGAACACGACTTCATCCAAGCCACGCACAACCCCTTGCCCGCACTAGCCTCGGGAAGGCTGAAGCCTCCGCGAGAAATTGACTTGGCGATCCTCGAGGAGGCCCCATTTCGCCAGGCTTGGAACGATGTGTTGAATGCTTATATTGCGTCCTGCGACGTGTCCTCAGTCCGCAATTCCATGACACGCATTGAGCAAAATCTTTTGGAACATCACTTGTCGGAAGCCGACGCCCTCAAGATGGAAGACCTTGCCCGGGATGTCGCTCGATGGGTACCGGCGCTTGAGGGACAAGCTCCGAATCTCTTGTTGATCCGTGAGACGCTGGCCCGTCGCCAACTCAATGAACTCAACCAGAAACAACAACGGAGCCATTAGATGAAAATGGGAATAGTAGGTACGAGTTGTGCAGTCTGGTGTATTGCCGCGAACCTCGCTCCCGCGCAACAAGCGACTCCGGAACAGCGCCAAGCGGAGTCGGCAACCCGAGAGCTCGAACGCCGCACGCAAGATCTTGAGCGAGAGAGGATCCGACGAGCCCGGGCTACGTTCACTGCGAAAGTGGAACAGACCGCAGAAACGTTGGACGGTCTACTCCTTCGCGTCGATGCCTTTGAGAATCGCAAGAAAGTCTTGCTGACCAGCGACGAAGGAAAACGCGTTGCTCACGATCCTGCCGGACTCATGAGCTACATGGAACTGGATAGGTCTCCCGTGGCGGGGGCCGATGATCTTCGCGCCCGGCGCGAAATTGTAGCGGGCCTACTCTCCGCCCTGCGCCAAGAAGCAGCCAAAGTCGACGTAGGGTTTCTTCCCGATGAAGCCGTTCGCGACCAGATTGATGAACAATACTTTTGGGCCAAAGACCGAACCGCCAAGCTCGCCGTTCAGGAGAGCCTCTTCGACAAGCTCGTGAAGCAAGCGCCAACTGCGGTGGAATTGGCCAAAGCAAAGACTTTGGAACAAGCTATTCTCGACTATCGGGCGAGGTGGTTTGAATTTCTGCGCGACGGTCGCATCGTCGGCGAGGAGCAGGCCAAGGAGCAATCCCAGCAGGTGATCACCGATGCCGCTAAAGCTGCGGAACTGGACCGGGCGCGGGCGGAGGCCGAGCGGCTCCTAAGCGAAGCCCGCGCGGAGACCGAGCGTATGCGGGTCGATTACGAACTGCGTATTGAACAACAAGTATTACAGGAGAAGGAGCGTCAGGCGCAGGCCGACATTCGCTATCAAGACACCCTCGCGGAACTAGAGCGCCTGCGAAAAACCGCAGACGCGGAACGACACGCTAAAGACATCGATACTCAGGTCAAAACCGGACGAATGCAAGGCGACGCGGAGAAAAAATTACTCAAGGAGCGTTGCCATGAGCCCAAGGTCCAACAGACGCTAGCCCCGTTCTTGAGCAAGGGATATCTCCGACCGGACGGAACGTATAACTCCGTGTCCTTCAAGGGCAATTACGACAGCTCGCAACCCGTGCCGATTTCCTTCAAGGATTTGCTCGAACTCGGCGCGCTGGCGCCGAGCGGATCAGGCTGCGACACGCTCTATTCAATTGGCAAAGATCCGCGGGACACCATACGAATGCGTTGGCCGCAGGCCTACGACTGGCGAACGGACAGTCGCACGCGCGAACTTGTCCCCGATGCCCAGAAGCTTCTCAGTGAACTCGGGCCGACGCTGGTGGAACTGGGGATGTTGCAGCCGTAACTGAGCGGCCTCTGTCCCAATCTTTACTTTGGTCCAACGATTGGATCCCCGATGCGGATTGAAAGAGACTTTCGAATCGATTCCGTTTTTCGAGGCTATTAGTAGGGATCGCCAGTTGAATTTGCCTGGGACATTTCAATAGTGCAATTGCAAAAACGGCTAGCCGTGGCACCGAAAACCGCTGGTATGCACACTTAAAGCATTGTTCCAAAGTCATGGCATCCATGTCCGAGTGGGAGTTCCCGTCTGCTTGATCATCGAACATCGAAATAGTCGTAAGCGGAAAAAAGGATCGGAACCTATTTGAATGAACGTATTGACATTGAAGTTTCAATTCGTCAGACTCAGTAGCCACGGAAACGAGGCTCTTTGGACCATTTGGTGGGAGGCGCATCGATCGATTTCAGTCCCAAGTCAAGACAAGGAGGAGCTCTTCCAATGTACCTTGCGAAAACGATTTGTGTCTTAGCTGTTATCGCCGTTGCCAATTCGGCCTTCGGACAGGCGACGACCGTAAGAGACTCGCAAGCGCAACATCGTCTAATTCCGACACGCCAATTATTACAGCGTCCAAGCGACATCGCCGATCACTCACCGCTTCCGTCTATCCTAATCAGACCGCTCAATCGCGGCCCAACCAGCGCAACTCATCGCGATGAGTTTCAACAACCCAGCAGTACCTGTCCAGACATTGATCTGGGTATTTTGCCGGGAAGCGGGAGTGTTTCAGGCTCAACAGTAGGCTGCAACAACCGTTTTGGATACGATGACACTTGTCCCGACACCTGCGGATTTTACGGGGGCGAAGCCCCAGACCGATTGTTCCGATTCTCCGTGCCACAATCTGGGTTCTGGACATTTCGACTGGGTACCGATACGGATTTCTACGCGAGCATGCAACTTCGAACGGGGAGTGCTCCACCTGGAACAAACTGCTTAGCCTCGGACGACATAAGCCAGGGACATTGCTTTACAAATCCGGCTCTTCCCAAATTTGATGCCGAGCTAGTTGCAGGCGCAGAGTATTATCTGATCGTTGACGGATATGATGCGGTTTCTTCCGGTGCATTCACAATGGAATGGTTCGGGCCGCGACAAGTTAGCCTCAAGGTGTACGAATTTTACTACCCTAACGCTTATTATCCTGTGTTTGAAAACATTTCGGGCGACGGCAAAACAATTGTCGGCGCAATTCGTGTCTGGAATGGAAGCCAATGGTTCTTGAGACCTTTAGCACTCTCAAACGGGGTAGGTCGGCAGCTATCTGCACCGACAACGCCATATGACTGGGCATACGCAAGCGGAGTTTCGTACAACGGCTCAACAATTGTAGGGAATCGGTTAGTCGTTGACACGTTCAACGATCTGTGTTTGCCTGACACAACTCAATGGGAACCGTTGATCTGGCAGGGCAGCGAAGAGCCGAGCGCGCTGTCGCCCGCGCCAGCACTCGTATTCAACGTTTCAAATGACGGCACGACCGCAGTGGGCGGTGTTGGAAACCATTGCGACGAAATCTATGCAGCGGGCAGTTTCGGTTGTGAGCCAACATGCGATTGCTTTGACTGCGAAGCAGTGGCGTGGCAAGGAGGAAGCACTAATCGTCTGTCCTACCTCCCAAATATGTGCGCCGGGAATGAACGTAGCGTCGCCTTTGATGTATCTGGTAACGGAAACGTGATTGTGGGATATAGTAATTCATCAGAACTGAGTGGGTGTAGCGGCCAATGGACCGAAGGGTTTCGGTACGAGGGCGGCGTCATGACCGGAGTTGGCGCGCCTCCAGCGTGGCCCAGTAGCAATCTATACGCCGTTTCAGCAGATGGATCACTCATGGGCGGTCAAGGGGAGACGTTAGGTTTCTCAAGCGAGGCTGTCATATGGGCTGCTCCTGGAAGCGAGAGTTTTTTATGGCAGGATGGCTGTGTTTCCGGAGGAATTGCAGCAATATCGGGGGACGGAGAAGTTTTGGTTGGCACAAAATTTCCTGAATGTTTTACTCCGTTCCGCTACGCGTTCATGTGGGACGCGACGAACGGTGTCAGAGATCTTGGTGGTATGATGAGTGGTTATGGCGTTTCGCCAGAAGCTTGGTTTGTTTCAGGAGGCACCACGGGATACCACTACGCAACAGGCGTGTCTGATGATGGAAAGACAATTGTAGGATTCGATACTAACGGTAATAACTACAATCATGTTGTGGGTTCGTGGGTTATTCGTTTCGTCAGCGGCGATGTCGATCACGATGGTGTTCTGAATGTGGGTGACAATTGTCCATCTGTTGCGAACCGTTTTCAATCAGATGGCGACAGTGACGGAGTCGGCGACCTCTGCGATCCGTGTCCGGCGAATGCGACCAATCAATGCGTTGCGGGAGCTTCGGCGGCCGCGGAAGTCGTTGCGACAAATGGCGGCACGGTAACTACGCCCGATGGGTTTGCACAAGTCATCGTCGATCCCGGCGATCCCAGCGCGGACATTACGATCTCCATCACGGGAATGCCCACAAACGGGCAGCCCGTGAGCCTGAATTCAGGGGGGCACGGCGGCCCGGGCTTGTTGATTCGGCAATGGGAACTGTTGCCCAGCGGGTTTTCCTTTACACAACCTGTGGCGCTCACATTGGGAGCCGACGTCACATCGTTGACATCAGCGCAGCGTAGCGCCGTATGCCTCGGATATTATGATTCCGCTGCCGACACATGGCCGTGTTCCCAGAATAGCTGCGCCGTGACGGAAGCGCCGCCGGGCACGTTCACGGCTGCATGCACTCAACACATCACGCACTTTTCCATGTGGGGACTTCTCGTCCCGATCGCCCCGGCTTCTCCGTTGGCCGACCCGACAGACGTCGACAAGCCGCGTTATATTTCGTTTCAATCACCGCCACAGAGCGTCGCAGCAAGCGATACCGCGATCCAGGTCATGTTGGTGAGCCTAATGCATCCCGACCCGCCGAACCTTCCCCAATTTCCGCCGCCCAATTTTGCGGCCCAAGAGGGCACAGTTCGTTACGTTGGAGCTCCCGGCGATTGTTCGGAGACCGAAGTTCCGCCAACGACTTTCAAATGCGCCAGCCTGCAATGCGCACCGCTTTACATGGATTGGAATGCAGCGCTTGGCGGGGCCACACTACACATCGCAGATCAGGCGATCGTGCCGAGTTCCACGTATGACCTGCGCCAGCTTTCTGCTTTGTGTCAGGGAAATGAATCGACCTGTGCGGCGATCTCCGATCCGCTGACCATCACGACGGCGCGTTGGGGTGACGTGGCCGCGGCATTTCAAGCGCCATCTCCGGCGCCGCTGACCCAACCGAACATTACTGACGTATCGGCGTGTGTGGACAAGTTCAAAGCGGTTCCAACGGCGATTATTACGGCCCGAGCTGATGTGAACCCAGCCATTCCCAATCACCGGGTTGACATTGCCGATGTCGCCAACATCGTGGACGGCTTCAAGAACCTTGTATATCCGTTCCCCGGTCCCACGGCGTGCCCATAAGCACTTTCAAGTTGCTCACGACGTGGTGCGCTTAGTCGCGCGTGGCTGCGGTTTGACTTGTAACTTTGTTCCTCAACCTGCCCGCGGCTCGCCGTTTTCTTTTTCGCTTTCAGAGTGGAGAAGTGCGCTCAGCACTCCGCGAATGTGCGCCGACGACATACCCAGGGCCTGGCCTATTCTTCCAAGAAGAGCTTGCTCCCGTTCCTCGATAGCACGGTCCGCCATGGCAACGATCAGAGCGGCGCGGATCATTATTTCCTTTGCTCTTTCATTCAAACATGGGGCCAGCTCAGACAAAATCTCTTCAAGACTCGACGATTCGTTCCGAACGTGCTCAGCTTCGGCGCGGATCTCCTCGGAGCTCAGCTCGATTGTAGTAAGCTGAGCAAAAGTCTGCCGAATCGACTCAACTTCAGCGGCATGAATTTGTAGGTCAGCAACCATCATTTCCAACATGACGCGCTTCACGGTGCGGTAGAACTCTGCCTCAATCTTTTTCCTTTGCGACTCCGGATCAAAAGAAAGGACATCCTTGTTGTATTTGCGCCTGCATGATTGGCACTCAACATATTCGGCAAGCAGATCCATCGGAATCACGGGAATGAAGTACAAAGTAAAGAATCGCCGCACGCGCTTGTGTGCGAATCGTCGATGCTCATTGCATCCTGGGCAGAAAAATTCTCCGTTCTTCCGACCTGATGTGACTCCACGCACGCCAAAAATGATCATTTCAATCCTCCTGACGGTCCGGGGCCCAGTTTTTTTTGATTCCGGGGCCACTAAATTCGGGCATTCGATGAGCCAACTCTGGGCCTACTGGACGGCTGCACAGGCCGTTACAATAGCCATTCGCCGTAGGACACGCGGAAACCGTCGATTGCTACCTCATTTTGTTTCGGAATGCGGCTATGAGCGGCACAAACGTTGGCGACGTCACAAAGCTCCTTCAGGCTGCGAACACCGGAGACGCCCACGCGCTAAGCGAACTCATGCGCGCCGTGAACGATGACCTGCGCGGCGTTGCCGAGCGGCACATGCGGCGGGCCTTTGGACCCAAGATGCTGGGTGTCACGCTTCAACCGACAGCCGTTGTCAACGAAGCCTACCTGAAACTCATTAAGCAGCGGAACAAATACGACAACCGCGGGCATTTCTTCGCCATCGCGACCAAAGTGCTCATTCGCGTTCTCAAGGACTATCAAACGAGGCGCAGAGCCGCCAAGCGAGGCGGAGGATGGGTAAGAGTGTCGCTGGACCCGGAGCGGGCACGGGGCAAAAGCGAAACCGTGAATGATGTTGAAGCGATCGATGTTGACGTCTTCGACGCAGCCTTGGAAAAACTCGAACGGCTGGATGCCCGAAAAGCGGAAGTCGTGAAACTTCGGATGCTCTGGGGCCTGAGTATCGAAGAGGCAGCTACGACATTAAATGTCGGACACGCCACGGTGGATCGTGATTGGCAGTTTGCACGGGCGTGGCTTGGAAAGGAACTTCGCGGTGAGTGAGCTGTCCCCTGAGCAATTCCGCCGCGCGGAAAGGGTTTTTCACGAAGCCAAGGCTCTGCCCGAGAGCGAACGCATCGCCCATGTTCAAGCCGCCTGCGGCGATGACATAGCGGTGAGAGTTGAGGTCAATCAGTTGCTTAGGCAAATTGAGTCACCGGCCGGCCTCGACGAGCTAGGACGACAAGCCTGTGACGTGCGGAAACAAGTTGCGGAGAACAAGGTCCCGAAGAACGCCGGAACAGAAACCGTCAATCTCCACAGCGATGCAACGGTTCTTCCACGGTGGGAATCGCCGTCCGATCAATCGCCTGCGGACACATCGCCGACCGCGAAAGCAGCGAAGAGCTTTCCAAAGATTGACGGCTATCGCATTACGGGCGTCCTTGGTCAGGGCGGCATGGGGATCGTCTATCGTGCCGTGCAGACCAAATTGAATCGCGCCGTGGCGCTAAAGGTATTACCCGCGATGGTGGGCAATGCCAGCCCGAACGCCGTTGCGCGGTTCCGCCGTGAGGCTACCGCAGCCGCCCGTCTACACCACACTAACATCGTTCCCATTTATGACTTCGGGGAATCGCGAGACGCATACTATTACGCGATGGAACTGGTCGAGGGGCAGCCGCTTGACAAACTGATTGATGTCTTCACGCAACAAAACATTGCCAGCGCCTCGCCCGTTCGACTCACAAACGTCATCAGTTCCACATCCGGCGGTCCCATGAATGTCGAAGAAATTCCTGCCGACTCCTCCTCATTCTCCGGTTCCATAAGCCCATCGTCGTCAGGGAAAGGTCGCGTGTACTTTCAACAAATGGCTCGCTGGATGGCCGAAGCCGCTGACGCCCTGAACTACGCCCATAGCCAAAACATCGTTCATCGTGACATTAAGCCCGCAAATCTGATCCTCTCGAATGATGGAAGGATCATGATCACGGACTTCGGCCTCGCGAAAAGCAGCGACGAAAAGTCGGTGACCATGACAGGAGCATTGCTTGGCACGATTCGACACATCAGTCCTGAACAAGCGATGGCCAGACGTATGCCCGTCGATCATCGCACGGACATTTGGTCCCTCGGGACGACGATGTATGAACTTCTGTGCCTGGTTCCCGCGTTCCCAGGTAGCGATGAAAAACAGGTACTCGCCGCGATTATTACCAAAGACCCCGTCGCCCCACGCAAAATTGTGCATGCGGTGCCCCAAGAACTCGAAACAATCTGCCTGAAAACACTGGAAAAGGCGGTGGATCAGCGGTACCCGACAGCTCGCGCACTGGCTGAGGACCTGCGGAACTATCTGAACGATCTTCCGATCGTGGCGAAGCGGCCGGGTCCGATCGCTCGTGTCATTAAGTTCACACGTCGCCACCGGGCACTGGTGATCGGCGTTGTGTCCGTCCTCGTGGTTGCGGGGATGTCGGCCGGCTACGTGCGCAAGGAACGGGCGCGTCATGCGGCCGAAGTTGACAGCCTTCTTGCGGAAGGCAAGCAACTCATGCTTGCAGAAAAATGGGATGATGCCGAACCAATTTATGCAAACCTGCTCCACATTGAGCCGCGAAACGTAGACGCGCTCACGAACCTTGCGATCATCAAGAAGGAACAATACAACAATCGCGCGATCCACGATCCGTTGCTACTCGATAATGCGGTTGATTTGCTTAATAAGGCAATTGCGGCGGACCCGACTCAAATTGGGACTTGGAACACGCTCGGTGTCATTTACAAGATGAAGGGCAGTTTTGACGACGCTCGCGACACTTACAAGAAAGCGCTGGACTTGCAGCCGACCTACCCCTATGCATGGGATAATCTCGGGGTAGCGCATGCCCTGCGCCGCGATCTTGGAGCCTGTCAGGAAAGCCTCGAAAAAGCCGCGGAGTTAGCGGGACCGTTTGAAAAGGGCGGAGACTTTTGTGATCCAATTCGCGATCTCGCAATGTTGCAGCTTGTGCAAAACAATGTGGGCGCTGTGGCCAGCGCCGAACGGGCAGTCAGTTGCGCGGGTGACAAAGACCCACTAGCGAATGCCATTCGAGCTCGCATTCACCTGACCTTGATGGCGGCCATTGATAATCAGAAGGCTTTGGAAGACGCGACTTTTGCCGACCGGCTCGCGAAAGGCAAACACGCCATCTCCGCACGCTACCTTGCCTTAGCACATTTGCGTCTGCATCATTTTGAAGAAGCGGTGGAACACGCTAAGAAAGCAATCGAGCTTCAAGACAAGTTGCCGACGACGGACTATTTGATCATCGCGATCGCAAATGCGAACCTTGGCCGGATGGACGACGCGAAGAAAGCACATGAAGCCGCGACTTCCTCCTGGCCAAGGGAGCTTCAGAACCCGGAAGACTACATCCCCGACGCGCCGAAGGGCATTTTGTGGTTTGAGACGGGGCGCGAATTGATCGCGCTTCGTGGAGAGCTTCAAAGTCTGCTCCTTCAGCCTGCAACTCAAGTTCCCACAAAGAATGGTTCGTGACGACGCGCCATCATGGCATCCGAAAATGTCTCGCTGTTTGAGCTTTAATCGCAGACTGACCCGATTTGCATATCCTCTTGCGGCGCACAATCGAAGCGACGGCATCTGGTCGCGCCGCAATTCAAGAAAATATTCGAATGCATGAGGGAATCACGCTCGACGTCCTGCGTGTCATTGTGAGCAATTCATTTGCCGTCGTTGGCGGCAAGCGGCTGCGTGGATGCTGTTAGTGAATTTGACCGAGCCTCCATCTCGTCCCAAAAAGCCCGTGGCGGTCAGATGATTGGCCGCTGCGGGCTGGGGTCTGACAGGAGCTGCGAACTAGCGGGTGACGCCGATGAAAGAGCACGAGAAAAATTCGCGACGGAGTCTTCTGGAGTTATTCACCACTGCCGAGTGGAAAGCGCTCGCGGTTTCGCTGGCGATGACGCATCGGCAGACGGCTGTCGCGCGGCTGATTTGCCTTGGTCATTCGAACCCGGAAATCGCCAAGTCGATTGGCGCTTCGCTCCCCACGGTGAGGATGCACGTGCAGGCGCTCCTGCGGCGACTGCGAATCGGAAAACGTATCGGCGTACCCGTTGTGCTGGTGGTGTGCGATCGCATTTTGCATTCGCACAAATGATTTCCATTCGCCGCGTAGATCGAACGAGCCGCAGGCTTTAGGCCACCCGTAGTCGCCTTTCCGAGCCGCGCGTGAGCAAGCTGAGGGGTTGATCGGTGTCGCGGTTTGCATCATAGCCGCGCGCGTGAGCAAGCGGAGTTTGTCCCCCCTCCTTACCAAGGAGGGGTAGGGGGAGGTAAGTTGCAGTTCCCCAAAACCTATCCATTCGAACAGGTAGATTGAAAAAGGATGAAACTGTACACTAAAAGCCAATCGGAACCATTCGGTTTTCGGCCTCACCGTGTCTCAAAATCGGGAGGGAGAAAAATGCAATCACACTTGCTGCACGGCCAGTGCGTCAGCCTGTCTGGACAACTTATTCATCGATGGCTGCGCGCAAAGTTCTCAACGACACGTGTAATCGCGATGTTGTTCAGGAATCATCTCGTTCGTTTTCCATCAAGGCTTTTGTTTGCGCAAGCAATGATGGGCGTTGCAGTCACAGTCCCGGCGATGAATTCAGTGGCTAGAGCGGAATGTCCGGGCAAATGGACTGGCGGCATTGGCGTCACCGGAATGGACAACGAGGTGTACGCCTTTGCGGTCTTCGACGATGGTAGCGGCCCGGCACTGTACGTTGGAGGGAACTTTACCACCGCCGGCGGTGTCAGCGCGAACTATATCGCCAAATGGAACGGCTCGACTTGGTCTGCGCTAGGATCAGGAACGAACGGTGCCGTGCGGGCTCTGACGGTTTTCGACGACGGCGGCGGACTGGCCCTGTATGCCGGAGGGAGCTTCATCACCGCCGGGGGCAGCAGCGCCATCCGCATCGCCAAATGGAACGGGGCCAGTTGGTCGGCACTTGGCACTGGGGTGAACAGCACTGTCTGGGCCCTGACTGTGTTCGACGACGGCGGCGGGTCGGCCCTTTACGCCGGGGGACAATTTGACGTCGCTGGGGGTGTGAGCGCACGTGAAATCGCCAAATGGAACGGAGCCAGCTGGTCGGCCTTGGGGACGGGGATGGACCTAGGACTCTACGCCCTTGCGGTATTCGACGACGGGAGCGGCTCGGCCTTATACGCGGCAGGTAACTTCTCCACCGCCGGCGGCGCTGCCGCCAACTACATCGCTAAATGGAGCGGTGCTAGCTGGTCGCCCCTGGGTACGGGTGTGAACATCGAGGTCCGCGCCCTTACGGTCTTCGACGACGGTGGCGGACTTGCCTTGTGCGCGGGGGGAGAATTCACCACCGCCGGGGGCATCAGCGCGAGCCGCACTGCCAAATGGAACGGCGCAAGTTGGTCCGCCCTAGGATCGGGAATGAACGGCAATGTACTCGCTTTGGCGGTCTTCGACGACGGCAGTGGGTCAGCCTTGTACGCAGGGGGAGAATTCACCACCGCCGGGGGCATCAGCGCGAGCCGCATTGCCAAATGGGACGGCGCAAGCTGGTCCGCCCTAGGATCGGGAATGAACGGGAATGTGAACGGTCTGGCGGTCTTCAACGACGGTGGCGGGCCGGCCCTGAACGCAGGAGGCGATTTCACCGCTGCTGGGAGTGTGACTTCCAATCGGATTGCCAAGTGGAAGTTGGTTTGTCCGATCTACGTTAACGCCAACGCAACGGGAACAAATAACGGTTTAAGTTGGGCTAACGCATTCACGCGGCTGCAAGACGCGCTTGCCGCGGCCACGCCCGATGACGAAATCTGGGTTGCGGCGGGAACATATAAGCCCGATCGGGGGACGGGAATTACACTCGGCGATCGCACGGCCACGTTCCAGTTGAAAAGCGGCGTGGCCCTCTACGGCGGTTTCGCTGGTAGCGAAACGGTCCTCAGTCAGCGCAACGTGACTTTCAACGAGACGATCCTCAGCGGCGACCTCTCTGGCAATGATGGTCCGAATTTCGCGAACTACGGTGAGAACAGCTTTCACGTGGTGACGGGAAGTAGCACCAATTCCACAGCCATCCTGGACGGATTTACTATTACCGGCGGTAATGCAGACGGGTCAAACAACGGTGGTGGGATGCTTATCTCAAGTGGCTCTCCAACCGTTCGACAATGTTGGTTCTTCCAAAATCGATCAACAAATAATGGGGGCGCAATCTATGTAGCCACGAGTAGCTCCCATATCGTAGATTGTCGTTTCATTGGAAACCAGGCGGACGGCGGCGGCGGCATTTACTCCGGCGGTACTATTTTCATTTCCAATTGTTCATTTTATGGAAATTCGACGACAGGGATAGGTCCGATTGCAGGCGGAGCCGCCGTCAACGTGAGGACCTCCAGCGCAGCACTCGCAAATTGCCTAATCAGCGGTAATTCCTCGCAAGATTATGGAGGCGGGATACTTGTCTCTTCCGGCGCCAGTGCTTTTCTTCGGAATTGCACAATTGTGGCGAATATCGCCGGCAGCGCATCACGAGGAGGAGGCGTACAAGTGCATGCCGCAGGCAGCAGTATACTATTGGAAAATTGCATTCTTTATGGCAATGTCAACGGCCAGATTGAAGGCAACGGAACTGCTACAGTCAACTACAGTCTCGTCCAAGGTGGATTTTCCGGCACCCAAAATATTGATGAAAACCCTCTCTTCGTTGATGCAGACGGCGCTGATAACGTTACGGGCACGGAGGACGACGACTTGCGGTTAACATCTGCTTCGCCTTGCATTGACGCGGGGAGTCGGGCGGCGGTGCCGGCGGACGCGACGGATCTGGATGGTGACGGTAATACATCCGAATTGACGCCTTATGATTTGGATGGAAATCCCCGAATCCGCGACGTGCCCACAGTGGTTGACACGGGAGCAGGTGGCTTCCCGGTTGTTGATATGGGGGCATACGAATTCCAGCCGCCATTTGTAGACTGTAATCTCAACGGCGTTGCGGACGACCTCGACATCTTAAACAACACTTCTCTTGATCTCGACCACAACGGCATTCCTGATGAGTGTGTCGATTTCATTTCCGGTTGTTTGGCAGACCCGCGCTGGAGTTGCCCCGGTAACTGGGATCTCGGCGGCATATTTCCGAACAATGCCGCGGCGACATACAGCGTGACGCTCGACAGCACGACTGACGCGGCCTGCCTCGATGTGACCGTCACCATCGACACTCTGCGAATCATTCACCAGGCATCGCTGGATATGAGCGGGATGGGCAGTTGTACAGGCGACCTGACGCTGGCTAAACCCGGCGGGCTACTGATCGAAGACAACAGCTCGCTGACTTTGGGGCCAGGGCGCACGATTCACGAGCCTGTATCACCGAGCGGTGCGTCACTCACGCTTCGCAATAGCGGTGCGCTGGAAGTTGACGATTCCACAATCGCGCTGACTGGTGACATGACGGTTGAGTTCGGTGGGCGCTATGAGTCCTCTCCGGGCGCAGGAACCAATGCGGCCTCACTTGCGGTGAACAACATCACTGTGCGCAGCAGCCCATCGGGGAGTTATCCGTCCGAATCGTTCGATATTTCCGGTCAGATGACAGTTATCGCGACCGGCGACTTAACCATCGACGGCACCGGTGTCACCGGATCGTGCAGCGGCGCGCTTCGAGGCGGTCATACTCCGCCGATCATTCGGGTAAGGAATCAAGGGGGAATATCTGTCACCGGAACAATGGGTATGTTCGCTGCAGCGAACTTGATCGTGAATTCGTCCAACGCCGTGACCGTTGGTGGTGATTTCAACAATCAAAGCACTCGACCCGATTGCTTCTTCTGTTCCACGGGCAAGTTCATGATGAACGGAACGACGCCTCAGGTCTTCGAAGTTGCGGCCACAGACGTGGGCACGCTGCCGGACTTGAGCACGGCTCAGTACGTCATAGGTGCTCTTGAAATTGCGGGCGGCGCGGACGTCACGTTCAGAGATTCCTTCGATAACGACACGTCTGGTCAAGGCGCTTGCACGGAAGCACTCTACCTTGACACGCTCGTTCTCGACGCTGGTTCGACGATCACGCTCGACAACTGCCATGTCTATTTCCAGACTCTTGTTCGCGATCCAATCGCAACCATCACGCTGCTTGGTTGCGCTGACTTGCAACAAGTCAATTGTCCGTTCACGCAGCCGGCCAGCCCGGAGCCGAATCCGATTGCCAAGAACCGCTATATCTCGTTTCTGCCGAGCAATTCAGGAATGCAAACGGCGCTTCGTGTAACGATGGTTTCGTTGCAACACCCAGATCCGCCGAATCTGCCGCAGTTTCCACCGCACAATTTCTCGGCCATTGAAGGCCAAGTTCGCTGGGTGGGAACGCCGGGCAATTGCACGGAAACCGAGAGCCCACCCACGACGTTCAAATGCGCGAGCTTGCAGTGCACACCGCAGTATCTCGACTGGCCTGCGGCCACCGGTGGCCAGGTGCTCCACGTCACCGGACCGGCGATCATGCCCAGCTCAACGTACAAGGTCGAAGCGATCGCCCAAAGCACCTGCGACACCAACCAGCCGTTCAATTACTCTGCGCCGCTGACCATTACCACGGCTCGCTGGGGCGACGTGGCTACACCGTTCCAAGGCCCGTTGCCGGCTCCGCTCACACAACCGAACATTGGCGACATTGCCGCCGTCGTTGACAAATTCAAGGCTGTACCGACGGCTGTCATTGTAGCTCGTGCGGATCTGAATCCCGGCATTCCGAACTTCAAGGTGGACATCTCGGACGTGGCCAACTGTGTCGATGCGTTCAAGAACATTCAATATCTGTTCGCCGGCCCGGCGGCGTGCCCGTAGGCGACCTCGCGAAAATTCCAACTACTTCCAAATCAAACTCCGAGAGTCACACGACCGATTACAGCGACGTGCATGCCACCGTTTCATGAATTGTGGGAACCCCGCACCTTCAGGCACTGACGCACCACTGCATATCTCGATTGATTCTGAAGAGAAAAAATCGAAAGCATGAGGCAACGCCTTTCCGTTCTTCGCGTGTTCAATTGAAAGTCGCATTGGCGGCGAACTTGCTTCAATGACAAGGCAGCCGGCCTCCGATGGAGGAGGCTTTAGAGCTTGGAAACGGCCGAGGCATTTATCAAGGAGAACAAAGATGAACAAACCAAAAACATCGATGCGGAAACTGGAAAAATGCCATGACCTCGTCGAATTGGCGATGAGGCAGAAACTGGTCACTGCATTTTCCGCCGTGGCTCTCGTGCTCGGCAGCAGAGGTTCGGCACTTGGGCAGGCATGTACATTTCCAGCGCCAAACTGTCCCAGTGCTGGGACATGCCCGACGGGGTGCGCAGTCTATTGCGACCCGACGTTCAAGCACGACGAACGTGCAGATGCTTTTTGCGGAACAAAGTGTGTCGGCGAAGCAATCAAGTGTATCGGTACGCCACTGTATACGGACGAAATGGGCGACGTGATCCGTCTTGAGCAAGCATTTGACATGGTCAAGGGGACGGTGCGGATCCCGGCGGCAGGCAATCTTCCGCTGGCTGGAATTTCCGGCAACGCAGTATGCACGAACAGCAACGGAATTTGCGATCCAGTGAACTTTGCAAACTGCGTGTTACCATGCCTGATGGCTGCGGGAGGGGTCGAATACACCGACCCGGCAACTGGCCTCACACTGCCCGGCCTGCCAAAGACGGGAAAAATCCAAGTAAAAGATGATCAGTACATCATTCAGCCTGGCGATGGAAGTCATATTGCAAGTCGATTCACTTTCTTGAGCACCGATCTGTGCACGACCTGCTGTTTTAACTGCCCACAGACCTGCGAGGTCTATAGCGCCGGCGTGAGGACCTCGGTGACGACCTGCAATGACGCCGTCTGCGAAAATGGATTGTGTGTGCCACGTGTCGGCGATGATAATGTCGCGAGTAAAGCAGGCGAGGATCGCTCACTTGGCGTGGAAGACTGTCTTCACATCCAGCCGGGTTCCGACGATCGCGTTTGCGAGCCGAGTATGTGGCCGAGTTGCATGAATTGCACTGAAGACTGCAGCCGGGCCCATATTGACGATCTTTATTCTCATTCTTGCCACGGATCCAGCAACTGCGGAGGAGGCGACGATGGCGACGGCAGCCGCGGCGCCACGCATGGTGTCGCTTGTAGCGTTCCGCCCGGAGTGCCGTGCAGGTGAGATTTGGCGTGAAGGTCCGGCAAGCAGTTACAATTGCGAAATCAATCGTGGTCCACACACCAACTCGTGAAAACTTTTGGCATGACCCGGTGAAAGTATGGACAATGACGACGATTGGCTGATTGACAAAAATGCCTGAATGTGGACCCTGCGTAACTGGAAAGTTTTTTACGTCTAATGCCCGGCAGTAGTCGAGCATGCTCGTGAGGGGACACACAACAGTTCACGCGACATCGATTGCAGAATTATGTATCCATTTCGCCCCAGAACCACCGAAGCCGTAGCCTGAATAAGAACAGAGTGCAAAGCAAAGCCCGCCGCGTTCCATGAACTACGGCGGGCCGTTTTACATGTCCAACGGTTCATCCGGTAGTCATCTCAGCGCTCGACGCGCGATTCCCGCTGCTTCGTCGATTGCTTTTTCTTTGTGCCACGAACCTTAGATTCGTCTTGCATGGCCGTATTCCGCTCTGCCTTCACAATGCCTGTCATCGTTGACTTTACTTCTTCACTCACATGATGTCCGCCATTGGTCACGACTCGCCTTCCTTTCTGTTGGCCGAGCAACAGTGTCGCTCGGCAGTAATATTTTCGCAGGGTATCACGCGACCCCGCGAGGAACACACTTGCCAAAACCGCCACTCCGACGTCGGGGAGTCCACACGACACCGCCTTGCCAACCGCTGAAAATCGCCAAGCCGAATACGCAAACACCATCGCCACAAACGAATTGCCGTAGAACTGGTAATAGCGATAGTGAGTCTCGACGAGGTATTCGAGGGCTGGAAGCCGCTCCGTGAGCCTGGAGTCGTCCCATTCCGGTCGGATGAGCCCAGTACAGTGATGGAATGTGTCGATCATTGCCCAGCGAAGGGCGCTGACGGTCATTCCTGCGGCCAAGGACGCCATCGTCGAATAAAGAAAGCCGCCCAGAGAAGGGCCCGGCTCGGCCGAAAGCCACGCCGCCACCGGCGGTGAGAGCATTCCGACCCCAGCGAGGGCGATGAATCCCGGAATCCAATAGGCAATCAGAAGCCCGAAGTTTCGGGCGGACAGGTCTCCCACCAAACATCCAACAGCCAACTTCCACGGCGGCGGCCTTTCGCGATAATCCCATGAAACCAGTTTGGGATCACGGGATTGTATCCTGATTCCAAACTGGGATCAAGCGAAATTTGGAGATTCTTTGACCATGCCAACGAAGCCGCAGCACGCCAAGCGATATGCCCAGATACCCGGCTTTTTGCGCGCTTTGCGCGAGGAAGCAGGCCTTACGCAACGCCAACTGGCTGAGAGGATGCGACAGCCCCAATCCTGGGTGCACAAGTCCGAAACCGGCCTCCGCCGCGTGGACGTGGCCGAGTTTTGCGATTGGTGCCAGGCTTGCGGCGTGAAGGCGGAAAGCGGTATCCGCCGTTTTCTTGCGGACTGAGGCCGGCCCGGTCGCCCGCTCCTGCGCGTCCCTATCGCTGGCTCGTTCCCAAACAAAGTCTCACACCACCCCAAACAGTGTTTGCTTTAGTGCCAAAGTTGTGGCACTATGGCCCGTGAAACATACCAAGGAGGTGCTTATGGATCATGAAACTCATAAACCCATTCAGACTTTCCGCGAGGGAGCGATCGGCGTGTCCATCTGGAAGCGCACGGGCAGAAACGGCTCATTCTACGACTTCACGTTGAGTCGGTCCTACAAGAAGAGTGACACGGAGGCCGGCTATGCGCTGAATTTTCACGAGGACAATGAGAGGGCTCTTGTGGCCGTCATCGGCCAGGCAGCGTCGTTCATTCGGGACCAAGGTGAGAAGGAAACGAAGAGAGCCGCCTAGGCCGTTCCTCGCAGCATCGACATGGCGCCCCTTTGCGTCGCTTCTGAACTACTCGTTTCCGTCGCGGCGCTTGGACGTCAGTCCGAGCCATCGGCAAGGGTGTCCCACCCGACACCTAGACTGTCGTTTGCCCGTTGCGGGACACATCGCCCCCCGGATCCCAATGAACAGAACTGAACGTGATAAGATCGACTACCCGCTGGGTCTTCCGTGCCCAGACGACGTTCGCCCGTCTTCAACGAGCGCGCGAGATATGCCGCAGCTCCAATTCGATTTCAAGTCCATGGTCATGCCCGCGCTGACATCCGCGAATCTGGCGGAAGATCGTCCGGAATTGATTTTTGCGATCCGTTTCGCCACTCTCCTGGGAGCCGACCCTGACGCGAGATTCGACAATCCGTCTCTTGCCCAATTGGCGCATGAGATTTTTGGGAATTCCGCGGGCCACGCTCGTGACATTTACGACGCTGCGGAGGCAGGGTTCAATATCTACCTGAATCAAATCAATTTGGACGTAAGCGACGTGCCGGGTGTACTGGATAGGCTGCTTGCCGAGCAGGCACGCCTGCCAACTCAAAACCGGCGTGATCAGGAGCAGATTGATTTTCAGCAATTCAGCACTCCACCCGCCGAAGCGTTTCTAGTGGTGAAAGCCGCAGCGATCCGACCGAGGATGACAGTGCTCGAACCCAGTGCCGGCACGGGCAATATAGCGGTACTCGCGAGGCTAGCCGGCGGCGAATTGGACACGAACGAAATCGACGAACGGCGGCTAAGACTCTTGCTCCTGCAGCAATTTGCTCCAACGGCCTTCGACGCTGAACGGCTCGACAATCTACTCTGTCCAGGGAAATTTTACGACGTGATTGTGATGAACCCACCGTTTTCGGCGACGGGCGGTCGCGTGAAAGGGCACAGCTCATACTTCGGCGCGAGGCATTTGGAACAGGCCTTGCTTCGCCTCAAGCGCGGTGGGCGGCTTGTAGCGATCGTAGGTCGCGGGATGGCACTGGATCGCTTCATGTTCCGTGACTGGTGGACCGGCATCGAAACGCGCTATCGTGTCCGGGCCAACATCGGCATGAACGGAAACGTGTATGCGAAGTTTGGGACCACATTCGAGCATCAGCTCATCGTCATCGACCACGATGGAGCGACGGAAAACGAAGCCGACATCATCGTCGGTAGCGAGCTTTCGATTCACGAGGCGTATGAAGTACTCAAACATCTATCGCAGGAGGACGTGTATGGGCGAATTCGCGAAAATCATCAGGCAGCAAGCTGCGTCTGTGCTGCGGACCCTGTATTTCCAGGAAGTCCCCAAAGGAACCGATCCGTTACTCGAATTGATGGCGGCGCTTCTCCACGATGGGGCAGGGGGCGTTTGCTCACTGTCCCAAATTACGATGACAACGGAGCAATGGCTCACCTGGAACCGCCTCGCGCTCCAGTGCCCTGCAGCGATCATCAAGACCATCACCCGGGATCTGGAACAGGAACAAATTCCGCTCCCGCAAGACTTGGAAGCCATGCGCTCTTGGGCCGCGCAACTTCTCCTTCGCACGCTCGACCGTCTGGGGATGGGGTAGGAGAAATTGAGAGCAGCGCATCGTCGCAAGCAATAAGCATCGAAGAAGGAACCGTCTACGCCGCCTACCGTGTGCAGAAAGCCATTGTTCGCGGCGCCAATCTTCATCCCGCAAACGTCGTTGAATCCACAGCAATGGCGTCCGTCGAGCCGCCTGATGTCACCTACCGACATCATCTTCCGCCCGAAATCATCGCCGAAGGCTGGATCTCAAATCTTCAGCTCGAAGATGTGATCTACGCCGGACAAGCCACGAGCTCTTCCCTGCCCGATGGCGCACGCAAGGGTCATTGGAATGGCGACGGCACGGGAATCGGGAAGGGAAGGGAGATTTATGCCTTCATTTACAACGAACTGGAACAGGGCCGTACCAAGCACGTGCACATCTCCGCCTCGCACCAACTCCACGCCGATGCCACTCGCGATCGTGACGCCGTGGGTCTGCCCCTTCCCATCGTTCATCAGGCACGGTTCAAACCCACCGACACGATCCCCGCAGAGGCCGGCGTTTTCTTCACCACCTACACCATGCTTAGCACTGATTTCGACGGCGGGCAGCCAAGATTCAAACAGTTAGTTGGATGGCTGGGTCCGGACTTCGAAGGGGTCATTGCATTCGACGAAGCCCATTTGATGAAGAACGCCGCCGCCACTCCGCATGGTAGTAAAGCGACCGTGGACGAGGGTACGCTTCGCGGAAACATGGGAATCGCCCTGCAGCGAATGTTTCCTCAAGCCAGGGTTCGTTATTTCAGCGCCACCGGGGCCACGGAAGCGAGGCACATGGCCCCCTATGAACGACTCGGGCTGTGGGGCGTAGGCGCCCCGTTTCCAGATTTTTCCTCGTTTCTTCTGGCCATGGAACGAGGCGGTGTTGCTGCGATGGAGATGCTCTGTCGCGACTTGAAAAGTGTCGGTATGTATCTCTCTCGCACTATCAGTTACGGCGCCACGCGCTTGTGCGACGGAACCATCGTGCCCGACAGCGCCGTGGAATACGAGCCGCTCCTGCATCGGCTGATCGAAAACGAGCGTCGTCAATACAACGACATAGCCGACCTCTGGTCGGAGTTACTGGTGGCGTTTGAATCCGCTGAGCAAAACGCCTGTCAGAAACGAAACGCTCATCGTTACGCACAGTTCTACTCTGCCCAGCAACGATTCTTCCTACAACTCATGATGGCCTACACACTTCCCGATGTGATTCCCGAAATCGAAAAGGATTTGACTCAAGGACGCTCTGTAATCTTGAGCCTCTTCAATACCGGCGAGGCCCAAACGGACCGCAAGGTCAGAGATGCCCGTGCCAACGGAATTGAGCTCTCCGAACTCGACGCCACGCCGCGGGAGATGATCGTGCAACTCATTGAAAAGCAGTTTCCCATCTACCAGTATCGCGAAGTGACTGACCCTCGTACCGGAAACGTGATCAGCGTGCGCGTCGAAGACGCCGCCGGCAATCCCGAATTCAACCGTGAGAATCAAAGAAGACAACAAGAAATCCTCGACAAGGTCGCCGATCTGGACTTTCCGCAGAATCCACTGGACTCTTTGATCTCACATTTCGGTGTCGGGAGTGTGGCCGAGATCAGCGGCCGCACGCACCGCTTCGAGCATGGCAAGTACGTCCGGCGAAAAATCCATGGCGTGTCGCGCCGCGAACTCAATGAATACGAGACCAGACTCTTTCAACAAGGGAAGAAGAGACTCGCTGTCATTTCCGGCGCCGGTTCCACGGGCATCAGCGTGCACGCTGACGTGGACGCGAAAAACCAACAGCGTCGCGTGTTCTACGCATTTCAACTTTCATGGTCTGCGGACCAACAGATGCAGGCCTTCGGGCGCGTGCATCGCTCCAATCAGACCTCAGCTCCCGTGATTCGACTGGTTCTGCTTGACCTGGCCGGCCAGAAGCGCCTCGTAAATGCTGTGTCCAAACGCCTTGCGGCGCTCGGAGCCCTGACCAAGGGAGAACGGCATTCGCTCTCCAGCGACCTTTTCCGACCCGAGGACGTGACCGACAATTACGGGAAGGCGGCGCTTGCGAAGCTTTATCGACAGATCGAATCCAATGCGCATAAAGATGACGGCATCGGCTTTCGCGACTTGGAACGTATGGGTGTGCTCAACAAAGAGAAAACGGCTGTACGCGATAACTACGCGAGCAACGTGGAGCAGTTTCTGAATCGAATCATGGTGCTGCACGTCGAGAAGCAGAATCGCATCTTCGAGCTTTTCTATGAGAGCTATGTGCAAGCCGTAGAAGCGGCCAAGCAAAACGGGGCTTTCGATTTTGGCGTGGAAGAGATTCGCGCAATCAACCTCCGCAAAATTGCCGAGCCGCAAATACTCTTCGTGGACCCTGCTTCTGGTGCCCGGACAATTCTTTATGAATTGGAAGGAGAAGTCGATGTCATCCGGCACGCTTTCGACAACGTCGCCGCAGGTCAGGGATTTTATCGCAATCGCCGAAGCGAACGTATCTACGCCGTCTCCGACCACTGGGATGCGAATCGCAGCGAAGTGTTCTTGACCGGCGTGAAGGGTCCGCGGCGAGCGCTGGAGCGCCATGAACTCACCGAGAAGTATAACTGCGTCGATCGTGAAGATGCACGAAGTTGGTGGGAAGCGGTATACGCGAACACGCCGGCAACGGAGCCGAAACGATTTTATATTTTGAGCGGGGCGATTTTTCCCATTTACGACAAGGTCATGGGCTCGGAAGGCATCCAAAACGTCAAGATTGCCCGCGCCGTGCTTGCCGACGGCCAGGCTTTGGTCGGACTCAACTTGAGTTCAACCGACGTGCCGAACGTGAAGCAGAGGCTCGGCATCGGCACGCCGCTTGGTGAATCAACGCCCGCGGAAATTCTTGCGCTCATCACCGGCGGTTCGGTGATCGAGCTCGACAACGGCTGGCAACTCATGACGCGCCGCATCGCCGGCGACGACGTGGTTGAGCTTTCTCTCAACGGAGTTCCCGCGAATCGCGAAGAGCTTCGCGCATACGGTCTGTGCGAAGAAATCGTATCGTACAAGCGCCACTGGTTCGTGGTGCTGGAAGACGCCGCCGCCGTGCTCCCAGAGGTTTTGGCACATCGAAAACCCGTTCGCGACCTCACCGCGACACAAGCATCCGAGTCGCCCAATCTGAATCACGACGGATCCGCCGCCGCAATCAACGACGAGGAAGATGAAGCAGCTACAACTCTTCGGTGATTGCCATCCATCGGCGGACCGGAATTTTCGCGACGCTTCACTTCCTCCGGTGTCCCAGGCCGCGCTCGTAATTTCGGACGAGCTCGCGGCGCTCGCCGTTCCCGAAGCGCCCGATGATGAATCCGCTGATTCGACGGAAACTGTTGATCGACCCCCAATTGCAACGCCACTACCGACGGCGACCGAAGCCGGAGTATTCGGCCTGACTTCCGACGGCCCGATTGTGCCTGACGAAGAGGAAATCGCGGCGCTCACCGCCGAACACGCCAACGAAATGATCATCTTGCTTGCGGATTCGCAGGTGATGGAAGAAGCACTCCGGCTCGAACACGACCCGGCCACAAGGCGAGTGCCAAAGACGGAAGAAGAAAAACGCAATCTTCTCGCGCGCACCGACAAGGAATGGAAACGACTGACTCAAAGCTACGCCGACGCGGTGGCTGCTTATGCGGATGCGTTTGGCGATATAGCCGCAGAGAAGCTTGACCAATGGGTCCGCAAGACCGTCGCTGACGGCAAGCAGAAGCGACAGCCGTATCCGCCGTCGCACCCCTGGCATTATTTTCATGCAGGGGATAACGCCACGCCCATGCCGGTGGAATCTATTGAGCCAAGCCCCGATGCAGGTCGATGGCTTGCAGAACGGTTGCCGAAGAACAAAGCCAAGCGCACGCAGAAACTCCGCGACATGTTCGTGCATGAACAAGAAGCACTTGCGGCCGACAAGGCAAGGTACGCTGACATCGTCGAGCGCGGCGCCGAGGCGCTCAGCCGGTACGACCGCACAATTGCCCACACCTCCGACGCGATGGCCGTGGCCACATCGTTGGCGCTCAAATACACGCACGTCAGCCTGGGTTTGAGCCGAGTGGCTTGGCTTACGAGCGAGCTTGAACGACTTTCACCTGGGACTCTGGTGTCGCGGAGTGCTCGTAGTTGTGCGACACACCCGGAGTGAGCAATTCAACAAACTCGGCCACCACTCTGAAGGAAGCCGAGCCTGCCAACCTGATCTCGCAGAATCGCTGGCAAATTTGAATACATGCTCAATCAGAGTTTTCGAATGGCCCTTCTCAAGCCGATCGTTCCTAGCCCACCGACAAACAACAAGAGAATGCTTGGCTCTGGTACAACAAGCACATCATTCACGCCGAATGCCGTGATGCCGCGTCCTGCAAGGCGACCCATTTCGTCGTCGATTCCGCTCGCTGAGGTTAGGACAAAATCTACGAGCGAACCGGGTGGAGCATTGGTAAAGACATCGAACGTCCCAATCAGAATTGGCGTATTAAGGGGAAGCGCTGGCCCTACAAAAGGTGTCGAGAGCGACCCTGTCACACCACTCACGCGGAAGTTTCCGCTTCCCGTGTTCAGAGACTGATCATCCGGCAGCCATGATGGCGTGAGGCTCGCAAATGCTCCACTCTCTTGCCAACTGGATGCGTCTAGTCTCCCGGTTGAGAAGTCCCCGCCTTGAAAATCAAATAGATAAGCAGAAAGGGCCGAAGTAGAGGGTGACGTGTTTTCAAGCCAAAGGCCAATCGAATTCGTGCCTGGCTCTACGCCTACGCCACCTTGTCCAGCAAGCGGCTGTCCATCCCTGGTGAATGAGACGACAACGCCCGCACTGACGAAGCCTTGTATTAAGAGAACAATCCCCGCTACACCCAAAATCTTTCGCATGATGTCGCCTCCAATCTAATGTTGCGGTGGCGAGCCAAGAACCGCGCCGTTGTTCCGAGTCCAACACGTTAAAAACTGAGTTCTGTCAAAAACGTCCGTATCGCCGTCACATTGAAAATCCGCGAGAAGGTTGTCGCCAACAACTCCATTTTCCGAAGTCCACTGAGCAAGATACTGAGTCCGATCGAACACGTCGACGTCCCCATCTCGCTGGAAATCACCACAGAGAACAGCGAAGTCTATCCAGAAGTCGCCGTTCCCCGCCGTGCCTCCACTCGCGTTTCCTCTAAGCGGGTTTCCGCATCCGTTTTGGATCGTGCCGTTAATTCGGATCGAGTGCCACGAAGCATCAGCGACCGCATCGAACACAAACGTAGCTGTATGGCTCAATTCGTCATACTGAAACGCATGAATACTTGATGAGAACCCGTCGATGGCAAACTCGTTGGCCGTTAACGCTTTCCCACCGGGCCCGCTAACATTCTCGCTGAAAACAATCTCCACAGAATCAGGAGGACAGCCGTCCCAGTATATTACGTCGTCGGCAGGGTAGTGACTCGCGACTGTTGGCCGCTCATTCACGTGTGTCCCGACGCAGACGCCATTTCGACAGTTATCTTCAAAAGTGCAAGCATCATCATCATCGCACGGCATTCCCTCGGGCGAGACATTGGCTTGGCACACCCCCTTTTCATCGCACGTGTCAGCCGCGTTACATACTGTGGAATTGCGATTTCCGCATGTTGTTCCAGTCGGTTGTCGCGACCAAGCTGCAGTGTCCAGGTCAGGGTCGCAGATCAAGCAATCATTGCTCGGCGACGTCGTGCCAGTCGTATAGCAAACACCCTCGATCAGGCACGATCCACCAAGTACGACCGACGGTTTACATTCGCCGGTTGTCACGTCACATTCGTCGAGCGTACATGCCAGTCCATCATCGCAGCCACTCGGCTCCTCGCAGGTGCAAATGCGTAGACTCTCATTGCAATGCTCAAGATCAATGCAAGGATCGACACCATCAACGCATTGACCATTGCGGCAAATCTCTATCCCGTTACAGAACAAGGAATCTGGGCACGCCTGTCCCTCGCGAATCGGCTGCGCCTCGCAGTTTCCCGTTGTCGGATCACATGTCCCGATTGTGCACACACCGTCTTTGCTCGAGCAATCATTAGCATCATATAACACTGAGATTATCTCCGACCCACCCCCAACAATCGTCACCGTTAGGTCATCAGGCTTTTGCCAGCAGGCGAGATCTCGAAATGTCACCCCGTGCTCTCCCGGCGATAATTCTGTTTGATCACCACTGTTGTGCCACTCTTGGTCCGATCCATCCATCAATCGCCACTGCGATCCAGCAGCTCGCACGCCGGCCGGCTCGATATCAATCCGCAAGAAACCGCGATCCGCAGCAACCAAGAACCCGCAAAGCTCATTAGCTATCAACTCCCAATAAGCACTATTATCCGTGTCGAGAAGATCAAGATGATCCCGGATCCCATATGCCGAGCCCCACACCATATACGCTCGCGCCACCTGAGATCGGTTTGCAATTAGGATGTTGTCGAGCTGAATTTGTTCATCACCCACCAAGGAAGAAAAACGAGCTCCTCCGCTGATATCGAGGAAAAGCCCACTTTGTAATGGGACGAGTCCATCATTGGCGTAGTAAGTCGCAAGTCCCGTTCCCACATTCGACATTTCAGCCAATAGACGAGTTACGATCTCGAGTGAATAGTGTTCCGGAATCAAACCTCGCGCCGCAGTGCCTTTTGACTCTGACGAAATAACATCGCAGACAACAGTGACCTGATCATTGTCACTGAGAGAGTCATCGTACGCAGCAATTGCCACTATCTTGCCTAGTTGCATTTTACTATTTGCGTTCAAGTCACCCAACGACCCGAACATCTCTTTATACATCGGCGAATAAAAAATCGTACGATCGAGACCGCCGTTGCTGACGTTGCCGTCACCGGGTGTCAGCATCAGATACCCTTCGTCCGCAATATCCACCGGAAAATATTGCAGAATCGGAGTATTCAGCTTTCCGTCACCGTTATCCCATGCGAGCCCCAAGGATCCCAAGCGATCCACATCGAAACCCAATCCGTCCAAGGGTGTGTCATGCGTATTTACCAACACGTCAAAACAGGTCGTGGACACGGCATCCGGTCCGTACAATTGCTCCCACATGACCCCGGTCCAATCAGGCACGGCAAATGGGCTCCCATGGTGGGGTGTGCCCAACGTTAGCAAGCCTGCGACGTTCTGCATGTGCGAAGGGCTTCGCATGAAGGAGCGAACGACCAACCCTCCACGACTATGTGCCAGGAAAACCACTTTCGTTCCTTCGGGGTAATTGGCAAGCAGCCCATGACCGGTGTCTCCAACGAAAGTCGCCAAGTCCGCAGCGTTACCAGAAGTTCCGTTGAATCCTATCGGGCCGTCGGTCTCGTGATACCAGATATATGTGTCGAAGGTTTCCTCAATGCACGGATAGTGCTTCATTTGCGACAAGAACGGTCCCCAACGTGCCTGCGGTTTTCCCTCACTGTTGTCCCCGTGCACCAGGATGAGGGGCGTCTTCTGCGATGGTTGTGGATTCGGCTCGACGTGCCAACCCCGTTTCCGCACGGTGAAGTCCAGCGGAGTGGAGACAGCAGGCGCGTAGGAACCATTTCCGTTGTAAGAGGCCCGCACTTGCATTTGGATCGACTGTCGCGGGTCGTCTGAAGGAAGTACAGTTTCATTGGGCACGAAGTACACCTCGGCGGCTCCGGAAGCTCTTGTCAAAGTGCTCGTAAGCGATACATGATCTTCAGGTATGCTCTCCCACCCGCTTCCGAAGTTGACCTGAAACTGAATCAGCTCTCCTTCAATAGCGATGCCCCCAGGAATTACATCACAATATGCCTCTAGCAGCCTGTTGAAAAAGTCCTTGACGCCCATGCTATCATAACGAGCGTTGGATGGAACGAATCGATACTCAAGGATGAGGAATCATGGCACTGGGTAAGCGAAAACGAGAGCAGCAGGAGTTGCTGGTGGCGACGACG
>JACQFE010000074.1 GCA_016200265.1 Planctomycetota bacterium
AACCGAGGAGAAGAAGAACATGAATTTCAGTGATTCAGGCCGCAGCTTCTCGGCAAGCATGTATGCACCGATGACTTTCGGTCGCATGACACGGCGGAATGATTCAATTGATTTATCGCGAATGAGCTTGTCTTCGGTCACCCCGGCACCGTGGATCACGCCGTCGATTTTTTCGTGCTTCGCGTAAATCGCGTCAAGGCATTCGCCGAATCTTGTGGCGTCGGACACGTCAACCGCGTGGTATTCAACGATCGAGCCGGCCTCACGGATCGCGACGAAATTTGCGAGGATTTCACGATCCTGCAGCAACCGAGAGTAAGCAGATTCAATCGATGCTGGAGTCGGTGTGCCGCCGAGTGAGGTCAACTGTTTTCTGAGGGCATCTTTGAGTTCTCTTGCGACCGTGAGGCCAGTAGTCGCCGCCGATTCCGTACCCGGAAGCGTTGATCGCCCCACGAGCATCAGCTTGGGTTGAAAGCGCTGCGCAAGTTCGAGCGCGATTTCAGCCGTAATGCCTCGTGCTCCACCTGTAATCACGACGACGGAATCACGGGTCAGCGTAGAACTTCCTGTCAGCGATTTTGGTGACAAGGAACTCACTTGAGGATGGAGCATCACTCGCTCGCCGCCACGATACCCGACCTCGCTCGGCCCATCCGAAACTCCCAGCTCGATATTCAGATTGGCCGCAATTTGCTCAATGCCCGCCGCGAATTCGAAATCCACCACGCGGCTCGTGACATCCGACCATTCGCGAGCCACCGTCTTTGCAATTCCACAGACCGCACCCTGGTCAGGATGGATTTGATCGCCGCTGAAATTTCCTTGGCCAAACGCACCACCCATCCTCGTTGCCGTCAGGACCCGACCCTTCTGCGTACGCAGGTCTGCTTCGCACGCCTGAAGAAGATTGAAAAAGCCGAGTGCATCGTTCTCCGCACGCTGCGATGGTGAATCACCGTTCGCTCGCCTGGTGTCACAGAGAGGCATCAGATGAACAAGTGCCTGAATTTGACCCTCATGCGATTGAATGCGCGTCGCGAATTCCTTCACCGCGCCTGGATCGGTGAGATCGATTCGTGGATATTTTCCGTTTTGCGAGCCATCCCGCGCGCACGCAACGACAACTGCAGGAATTCCTGACGCGCCCAAGACTCCCGCGAGTGCCGACGCCACACCTTGCTCGTCATCCGTAATCAGCACAACTCCATTGTTCTTCAGCGGCATGGAGCGCCCGTGAATCGGCGCAGGTATGACGTCGAGCGTCATGCGCGGAATCTGTTTCACTTCAAGACTCGGTGGAGCCTCCAAAGTAGCTCCGGCCGGCGCGGAACGCGACTCGATTGCAGGTGTCGCAGGCGCTTTCGTCGATGGTGCCGCAGTACCTCGATCGGCGAGCCAGTCCACGATGGCTCGCAGTGTCTTGAGCTTGGACAGCGTTTCCATCTCGCCGTCCACCGAGCCGCCCGGCAAGCTGCCATCATTCTGCAATGTCCCGAGAATTTCAATGCGCTTTATGGAGTCGATCCCCAGATCGGCCTCCAAATCGAGATCAGGATTGAGCATGTCCGTCGGATATCCCGTGCGTTCCGCGACGATCGCGATTAAACGCGAGGTGAGAACTTCGCGCGTCGGTACGGATGGTGCGGGCACTGGTGACATGAGCGATGACCCATTCGTTGGCGCAATGACAATTGCCGGCCCTGTAGAAACCGAAGCACCGTTCACATCGGCCGTCGGCTCCCCATGAGCATGAATGCTCACCGAAGCACGGGGCGGATGCGACACGGGTTGCTCCATTGCGATATCGGTCGATCCGTTCGAGATTTCTCGCCGCAGCTCAACGTCAAACTGCGGCCGCAAGGTGGGATCCTGCTGTTGAATCGACGCTGGGATCGATTGCCCTTGCGGCGCGTTCTGCAAATACGCGAGCATCACGTTTCGCTGAGTATCGAGAAACTTCGCCATGAGAGCGTGGTAGGAACCCAGCACGCTTTCCGCTCCGGCGGGCCGCGGAGCCGCGTTGATCTCTCGATTCATCGCCGGCTTTCTTTCAATTGCGTGAGCTGCACTTGCGATTCCGTTTCCATTTCCATCCTTCGTCGCTTTGTCTTGATCCGACAAAATTGCAACTGCTTTTTGAGGAGGCGGAGTTGGCACGACAACCTCAGGCATTTTCCCCGCCACGCCATTTTGATTGCTGAGTGGTCGAATCGGTTTCGACGCTGCGGGAGCGACACTCCGTTGCACCTTGAGCGATTCATTCACAGGTACGGCCTTCGCACCATTCACCAGCCACGTCGTCGCCGAATGCGGCTTCGGGCTCGTCTGTTCAACGAGCTTGTTGAGATCAAGGTTCCGCGTGACGCGTCCTTCGAACAACCGTACAACATCGAACTGAACACCCGCCACGGCAATTTGACCCAACGCCGTGACCAGTTGCAGCAAGCCGTTGCGTCCGGATTGATCAAGGTGAACCGCACGAAACGGTCGACCGGCGAGCGTTCGTTCGGCAAGCCCCGTCAGGATGCGGCCGGGGCCGACTTCAATGAAAATCCTCGCCCCGGCATCGTGCATCGCCACCAGTTCATCTGCGAAACGCACCGGTCGAACCAAATGGGCAACCAGCGATTCACGAATCCTGTTCGGATCATCGGTGTGCGGCATAGCCGTCGTATTGGAATAAACGACGCCCCGGGGCGAAGCGACGGACATCCGTTCGAGCGCGGAACGGAAGGGAGTCAGGGCCGACGCAACCATCGGCGAGTGAAACGCACAAGACACCTTGATTCGCCGACCCTGCACTCCTTGCCTGGCAAGCCGTGCGATCGCCGCATCCACGCCCTGTTCGCTACCGGAAATCACCGTTTGCATCGGTGAATTCAAATTCGCGATGCTGACGCCGTTCAAGCCGCTGATTGCGGGTACCACCGTCTTTTCATCCGCATCGATCGCCGCCATCGTTCCCGGATTCGCCGCACCCGCTTCGGCGATCAAACGTCCGCGAGCCTCGGAAATCCGGATCAAGTCGGCCTCGCTGAACACGCCTGCGGCACAAAGTGCGACATATTCGCCGTAGCTGTGACCCGCCATCATGTCCGCTTTGACGCCAAGCTCGCGAATCACTCGCAGCATCGACAGGTCAGCGGCCCCCAATGCAGGCTGCGCGACACGCGTTTGCGTCAGTGCTGCCTCATCCGCCGCCTTTTCTTCGTTGGTGAATTTCGGGTGTGGGAAAACAAATTCGCTCAGCGAGCGCCCAAGTGAATCGCCAAGCGCCATATTCGCGCATTCAAATTGCTCTCTCACAGCCGGCATGGCGATCGCAAGATCGCGAAGCATGTTCACACTCTGAGATCCCTGGCCGGGAAACAAGAATGCGATCTTTCCTTTCTCATTCGTCGATTCAGTCGAGAAAAAGACTCCGCGTGGATCGCGGAAATCCGCCGATCCTTTTGCGATCGCATCTTTGGCCGCAATCAGCTTTGTTTTCAGGTCTTCGAGTGAACCAGCGACCAGGGCGAGACAACAATTCCCCGAAAGGCTCGACGCGGCCTCGCAAACTGCGGCGGCAAGATCTCGAAGCAACGGCTTCGCGCCCTGATCGAGCGCGGACAACACCTGATCGATTGACTTCGTAATTTGTGAAGATGAACTCGCCTTCCAGAGGAAAAGCTCTGCGGGCCAGGATTCAACAGAAGTCGACGCCGCAATGGCGTCTTCACCTTGATATTCTTCGAGAACCGCGTGGAAATTCGTGCCGCCAAAACCGAACGCGCTGACTCCAGCGCGGCGCGGCGTGCCGTCAAGCCGCGAGATCCAAGGGCGGCTTTCGGTATTGATGTAAAACGGGCTCTGCCCGAAATTTGCTTTTGAATTTGGCTTTGTCACGCCGATCGTCGGCGGAAGTGTTTTGTGGTGTAGAGCGAGGGCCGCCTTCAACATACCCGCGACGCCCGCGGTGCACTTCGTATGGCCGATCAAACTCTTGACGGAACCGAGAGCGCAACTCGACGACTTGGCGCCAGCGGCGGTAAACGTCTTCGTCAACGACTCGACTTCCGATTGATCACCGGCGACGGTTCCAGTGCCATGCGCCTCGATCAATCCAACCGTGGTCGGGGAAAAACCTGCTTTCGCGTACGCCCGATCCAGTGCTCGCATCTGGCCCGCCGGTCGCGGCGCGGTGAGTCCCTTGTCTTTGCCGTCGCTCGACGATCCAACACCCTTGATGACAGCGTAAATACGATCTCCGTCGCGCTCGGCATCGGCCAGTCGCTTGAGGACGGCCATTGCAATGCCTTCGCTGATCACGATGCCGTCGGCGGTTTCATCAAATGTCCTGCATTGACCGGTCGGCGAAAGGGCCTGCGTCTTGCTGAAGCACAAATAGGCGAACGGACTTTGCATCGTATCCGCGCCGCCAACCACAACCATGTCGCTGGAGCCTGACTCGAGCTCGGTCACTGCGAGTCGAACGGCCGCAAGCGAGGACGCGCAAGCCGCATCAACGGTGTAGTTCGTGCCACCGAAATCGAAGCGATTCGCCACACGCCCGGCGGCTACGTTCATCAACAACCCGGCGAATGAATCTTCCGTCCACTCGGGCAGCAGGCCGGCCAATTTTTCGATCAGCTCGGCCGCGTCTTCAACTGACCCACCGGCTTTCGTCAGGAAGTATGGAAGAAGTGCGCGGAAACCATAGCCCAATCCGAGATCGGCCACTCCCCCGCCTGCGCCGAGAATGACTGAGGTTCGCTCGCGATTGAATGTGCGCTTATGGTATCCCGAATCTTCAATAGCTTGGCGAACGCTTTCGAGCACGAGCAATTGCAGCGGTTCGATGGACGGAATCGCGCTGGGCGGCATTCCAAATCGCGTCGGATCAATCGGCCGATCCGAAAGGAATCCGCCCCATCGAGAATAGATCTTATCTTTCGCGCGGCGATCGCCATTGAAATACAAATCGGCGTCCCAGCGGTCTGAGGGGATCTCACTGATCGCATTCACGCGATTGAGCACGTTTTCCCAGAACTCGCGAAGATCGTTGGCCTTGGGGAACATGCACGACATGCCCACGATGGCTACATCGCTCGGTGATTCGCCGTTTGATCGATCGTGGACCGTTGACGACGGCGCGAATCGCGCAAGCTTCGTCGCTCCACCCGCACTGACATCCTCGTGCAAAGCCGCAATTGAACAGACTTCCTTTCGCAGCGCGGCCACTTGCCCAATCATGTACATGCCGTCGCGCTGCTGCGTCTTTTCGTCGATCTGCTTGTAGCGGCCGCCGCTGGATTCGCTGGTCGTGGATTCATTTCGCGTAATCCCTTTGGAGGCGACGCGCAAACGCCCGATATTCAGCGACTCAAGTGCCTCGCGAACTTCTTCCTTCGATTTTCCTTCGCGAATGAGCCGGCGTTTTTCGGAATTGAAGAACCGCCCGAATTCTGTGTCCGCGCATCTCGTGGCATGACCAACCCCGGATTCGAGCAATACCGTATGCTGGCATTCGACAGCCGCCTTTTGAAACCCTTCGACGATTGCGCCGGCTTGGACCGCTTCATTCGTGAACAAATAGGCCGTACCGAGCAGAACACCGATGCGAACGCCACGCTCGCTGAGGGGTGCGGCCATCGCCGCTACCATCGATGCTGAGGTCGAATCGTGAACACCGCCCGCAAATAGGACGTGATAATCCTCGGCCTTGTTGCCGGTAGCGTCGAGTTGCTCGACAATCACTCTGATCATCTGGTCCCAAAGGACAAAGCTCGTGCGCGGTCCGACGTGACCGCCGCACTCGCGACCCTCAAAAATAACCCGCCGGGTCCCGCCTTCAAGAAACATCTTGAGCAACGCGGGCGAAGGAATGTGCAAATACGTGTGAATGCCGTCGCATTCCAGCGCCGCGGCCTGATCCGGACGCCCGCCCGCGATGATCGCATACGGCGGTGGATGCCGTCGCACCTCAGCAAGCTGTTCTTCTCGCAACTCTTTGGGAACAAAGCCGAGAATGCCCACGCCCCAGGGACGTGAACCGAGCTTGCGCTTCGTTTCTTCCAATAGCGCGCCCACTTGCGGCCCGCGAAGAAGCGCGAGCGCCAGGAACGGAAGCCCTCCGCCTTCGGCGACGGACAGCGCGAAATCAGCTGTGTCGCTGACGCGCGTCATTGGGCCCTGAACAATTGGATATCTGGTTCCGTGAGATTCGGCGAGCGGTCCACCCGGTCGAAGTGCCGAGTTTCGAGCGGCGCTTCGGCAATGGCGCGACGCCGAATCGCGAATCGCCGTACAAACCTGGCCTACGGATCGAAATCTCTCCTCCAGTGAAGCCGCAAACACCGCATCCTGACCAAGGATCAACAAACGCCTTGTTTCATCGGATTGCGAAATGCGTGCTTCGACTTGCTCACGCCATTGTTTCGTGATCGTATCTTCCGAAGCGTCGGACATCGCAAGTTGATCTTCGATTTCGCGAAGTTCGGCAAACGCTCGCTCACCCGGGCGGAAGTACGCACGATAGCGATCGCCGCAGCCCTGGCCGAGCACCGCCGTCTCGCTTCCGTCCATTCGCGTGATGCGAGCTTTGATTTCGGCCGGCAGTTCCGATTCACTGCAAAGTGCAAGCTGCCAATCAAGCACGACGCCGGCGGCGCCGCCGGCGAGGCATGCGGCGGCCGAGTGCAATCCGATGCCGCCCCGCACCCACACCGGAATTTGTACTGCGCGAATCACGCGCTGCAAGAGAACCAGTGAAGTCTCTTCGCCGATGATTCCGCCGCCTTCGGATCCCTTGATGACGATGGCATCGGCGCCGGCTTGAGCAGCCGAAACTGCCTGTTCTTCGTTGATCACTTGCGCGAAGACTTCGATACCGACCGCGCGGATCCGATCCACGTTGCACTTCACATCCGACTGAGCATCCGAGTTCGTTGCTTGAGCCAGAATGACCCGACGTAGGCCATGTGAGCACGCATTGTAGAGTGACGCCAGAATTGATTCATCATGACGAGAAATCTGAATGGAAAATTCGACTCGGGCCGATGATAGCGAAGTGATTGCGGCGCAAGCTGCCACTGAATCGACGTGTTCAAGGTTCAGGCAACCGTCGAACCCCGCGCGATGTGCGGCCACTGCGATGCCGGACCCCGCAAATGGTGCGGGATTCATCGCGATCAGCTTGAGTTGAGGCGTCCCCTGGAATCCGTTCGTTTTTGTCACCCTCGCACCCACATTCGAGAACTTCACCGTGCCGATTGAACGGTCTATCGAACGCCCATCGACATCGTTTCACTCAACGTGAGATGGAAATCGAAGCGCGAACCTATATCGGATTGCAGGCACCCCGCCGCGAGAATTGGCTTGTTTCCCTCCGCCGGTTATGACGCCCTGCGATCCCTCGCCCTCCGCGCGGATCGCCTAAAACCCACGTCGTCCGCGAAACATCATCATCGAAGCCAGCCCAAGCAGGGTGGCCGAAAGCCCGATAGCTCCCATCGCTCCGCATGCCGTCGGCGTTCGCGTTCCCGGACTGCCGGTTCCACCGGAGTCAGCCGCCGTGAAAACGGCCTGTACCTGCCGATTGCCGTCCATGACCACGGTTGTCACAAGATCAGTCCCTGTTGCGTCGCCATCCCATCGCACAAATGTGGACGTGATGGACGGCGTCGCAATCAGCGTGACCATCTGACCTGTGGCGAATGTCCCGCCATCAGGGGTAACCGTTCCATTGCCTTGCACATCTACGACAAGACGCGGCGATGTGCCGCCATCGGTACTCGGAGCAAACGTTGCCGTGACGGTTTCAGAACTCGTCAGCGTCAGCGTCAGCGTCGTATCGCTTCCCGAACCCGCACCACCCCAGCCTGTGAAAACAAATCCGTCTGCGGGAGTCGCCGTTAGCGTAACGCTTGTGCCCGGCGCGAAACTCGTTTGGTTCGTATCCGTTGTCACTGTCCCGCCGCTCGTCACCTGAATGATCAGGTCGACAAGGGCATCGAATCGGGCGGTAATCGTCCGATCCGAATCCATCATCACTGTCAATGGATTCGTCTGATCTTCACCCTGTGGAACGTTTCCAGCCCATCCCCGGAACGCAGAACCATCGTCCGCAACAGCGGTTATTTTTACTTGAGCCCCCCTAGCATAACTGCTTACGAGATCGTTGTCTACGGAAGATCCGGAAGGGGTCACTTTCACAATACCCGTACCGCTTCCGCTCGTGCTGAGCGTCAATTTTTGGTCAATTGGGACAATAACCGCGGAAACCGTGCGATTCTTGTCCATCGTCAGAACCAACGGATTTTCCAATAGGTTATCGAGATGGAAATCCGCTCCCCAGCCGGAAAACACGAAACCATCCTCCACGTTGACTGATACGGTCACAACATCCCCAAATGGCACCACCAGATCGCCGGAGCTACCTCCAGCTACAACCTGAGCCGGTGGAGACGCCGTCACGCTGCCACCGGAAAGTGGTACGCTGACGTGCAACACCGGATCCGCGACGACATGGACAATCCGCGTACCAATGTTCGTGGCGCTTCCGCCTCCAATTCCACCGCTGGCGGTCACATTTTGGAACGTGACCGTCGCCGTGTGTGAACCCGGGCCGAGATCATCGACCGCCGAATTCACCCGAATAGTGACGACCTGTTCATCAAGTCCACCGGTGGTATGATTCGTGGCCGCGAGCTGGCCGCCCGACGGCGTCACTGAAACCCAATCCTCGTTAGCTGACGCTGTCCATACGACGACTGCATCGCTGTTATTCACGAGGGTGGATTGCTGTAAGTTCTTGGGAATTTTTCCAGCCGCACCCAACACCTCAAGATCGGCGTCCGGACCGATCACAACAGATCCAGTGCCACCTTGTTGCACGACAAGCGTCACCGGCACCTGCCGCGTGCCGACTCCATTTGTCGTATTCGTGATGGTGATCGTGCTCGTATACGTCCCCGCTGCAAGGCCGAGCGTATTAAACGTCAGTACCACGGAGTCAAAGCTGCCTCCGTGAACCGTCCCCCCAGTCTTATTTACCACCAACCAGGGCTTCGACGTCCAATCCACCGTGTAATTCAAATCTGACTGGCCGTTGCTTTGCAGAAGAATCGTGATCGGAGTCGGGCTGGGACCATTCTGAACCGCCAACACGCTCACGAACCCCGGCGTGATCGAAAAATTCGCGGCCGCAACGCTGAGCTTTACGGAGCGTGTTGTACTCCCAACCCCGTTCGTAATGTTCGTGAATGAAACGTTGGCCGTGTAGACCCCCGGCGCCAACTTCGCCGCCTCGACCGAGTCCACGACGGCGTTCACATCGCGAGTGCGATCCACAACGAGCGAACCGGGAAGGTGACTCGCGGTTGGCGCCAAGAGGAGCCACGCCTGATCTGAAATCGCAGTGAAATCGAGTGCAGCCAAATCGCTGTCATCCAACGTCCAGACCGTGGACGTGCCCGCGACAAACGGACCTCCTTCAAATCCGCCGAATGAAAATTCCGTCGTCACATCCGGCGTAACCGTCATGGTTTGTCCGAATGCCGAAGCAGTCGCCAAACCACCAACGAGGATTGCACAGAAAAACTTAAGTCCTTGGGCCATGCGTCGATGGCCCCCCCCCTGATTCCGACAATTTAAGAAGGACATTATCTCCCCCCTCCCCCGAGGCATTCTGAACAGTGTTTACAAAGACTTATGCTACCGGCGCGAAGGGGTATGTCAAGGTAAACTCGAATTCGAAGCGGTCAGTTTTCAGTTATTAGTTGTCAGCCGGCAAGTTTCCGGACTTCTGCTCAGAAAAACGGGACCGACAGCTGTTTTGACAGCCGTTATCGCAAACATTAGTTATTGACAATCGCCCTACAACGATCAATCGCCTCCCGGACAATTCGTCAGCCCGTTGTAGGGGTAATAGCCAGTCTTGAAGGCCGTTACAGCATCAGCGACATCGGTGATGTTAACGATCATGTTGGGCAGGTCCGGCTGTAGATCGGTTTGTGCAATGAGCGAGGTAGAAACATCTCGAAATTTATCAACGATCGCCGCAATGTCGGTGACATTCGGTTGCGTTAGCGGTGCGGGTGACGGGCCTTGAAAAGGCGCCGCTACGTCGGCCCATCGTGCCGTCTTGATGGTCAGTGATGGCGATACGTCAGGACAAAATTCTTCGTTACCGTCACAAGTAAAAGCCAGCGTCTGCACCTGATAACTCGAACTCGGGATGACTTCGTAGCCGGTTACGTGCAACAGACCAGCAGCGGAGTAATTCACGAAATTGGGCTCACATTGAAGCGTCGCACAATGGAAGGTCGAGGGTGGGTTGTCGCTCTCAGGACACAGTCCCGGAGGTCCGACATATCGCACCTGGCCTTCGAATTGTCCAAAACTCTGTGGCGGAAATGCAGGACTATTCGGCGGATTCGGATGCTGCAACGAAACAAGAGTCACGCGAATCGCCGTGTCAGGATCGAAGCCTCCTGTCGAAGGCACGGAGAAAGAAATATATCGATTCTTGTTGACTCCGGACGGATCGGCCACCGGAGTCGGATGCAAATTGCAGCTTGAAGAATAGGTAATGAGCAGATTTCCGGTTCCGGTGGATCCATTCCAACCGCCGGCGCGGATCAGGTAACACATACCTCCCGTCACCGGTCGAGTAATCGTGGAAGCTCCGCCTCCGGCTCCACAACCGTCGTCATTACAATTGATCTGCGCGGCGGATGGCGGACAACTGCACGTTGCACTTGATCCGCCATAAATCACCATCAACGTGTCGAAATTTGTGCCGTTGCACAGACTGAATGTCGCCGATCCAGTGCATGGAGCTACGTAGGTGTACCAAAGGTCCGGTCCGAACGGCTGGGAACCGTTGTCGCAGGAAACAGGGCTGGGACCGTCGAGGAATGCCTCCGTGTTGTCAAACGGCTGCGAAACGGTCGGTGAAATTGGAAGTGCCAACGCATTGGCACAATCATCATTCGTCACGCCGCAGGTTATCGAACCGCAGCTCACGCCAAGCCCCCGAAAATTTCCGCTTCCTGAGCATTGGGCGGAAGTCTCAAAACTGCAAACGCCGTTCGCGAGGCAACATGCGCCCTCGCACTCATCGGGTATGGAGTCGCCATTGACGTCCGCGGAAGTATGCGACGCGATGTCGCATTCATCGGGATTGCCGTTGCTGTTGCAGTCCTGGGCCGTCCCCGCGGCGATTTCGCACATATCGTTCTGGCCGTTGTTGTTGCAGTCGCCGGGGAATTCGCAACTGTCGGGAATGTTGTTCATGTTGCAGTCCGTGCTCGTCCCGTTGGCGATGTCGCAGATATCCTGAATGCCGTTGTTGTTGCAGTCGGCGTCCGGTTCGCAGGTGTCGGGAATCTGATTGTGGTTGCAATCCAGGGCGCCGTTGAGAACATCTTGTGAGTCAGGAATGCCGTTGTTGTTGCAATCCGCCGGAATTCGCAAGAAGTAGACGTCCTGCTCGCCGTTGAATGTGGCCGCAAATGCCAGGCTCGCACCCGCATTATCTGAGATCATGTGGTAATAATCACCGATCTTGCTCTGCTGAGGCCAGCCGATGTTGCTATTCCACTGCGGCGTCACCGGAACGTTTGGCGACCAGGTGTAGCCGTTGTCGACGGAGAATGAGTAATAAGTTTCGGAGAGCTGGAAAGTGCCGTGACGCGTGTCGTTCCAAACAACATCGATGCGTCCGTTCGGAGCCACGGAAAGCGTTCCGAACCAGTGAAACGCGCCGTCGACGCCGTCGTCGTTTATGGTGATCGGAGTGCTCCAAGTCTGCCCCTTGTTCACGCTGCGAACGAAATGAACGTCGATGGGATTGCCGCTCGGCGGAGATACCGACCCCAACATGTAGACGCGATTGACATTCGTGGGATCCGTGGCGATCCAAACTTGGCCGAGAAGACCGCCGGGGTTGGGATCATTGCCGCCAAATCCACCTGTGTCGCCGCCTAAGTCCACGCTGGTCACAAAATCAAACGTCGGAGAAACGTCAGGATCTCTTGCATTTGACGAACGAGTCACGAGATGCCCATCCTGATTGAGTGTCGACCCCGCGACGTACAAAGTTCCGTCAACGGCAACATCGTTCGTGCCCCATTTCATGCTCGGTTGAGGCATCGCAACCGGCGATTGAAACGATGCGGCAAAATCGATCGATCGAGTGATGTCGTTAGGCGGGCAGCAACTGAATTGCACGTTCCAATGCTCATAAATATGCCCCGCCCCCATGCCGCTTGTGCGTTTGTCAACGACCAGCCATTGCTTGTCACCGCCGAAGGCCGGCGTCCCTGTCGGAGGGTTCCAGGTGATGCCGCCATCCATGGATTTGAAAACTTGCGCAGAATTTGTCGAACTCAAGCTTGACCAATAGAAATTTCCAAAGCCGTCTGATCCGAGAACGGGATCGCTTCGAAACTGCCCCGGCTGAACCACGCCCGGAAACGTCCACGTCAATCCGCCATCCGTTGAGTACGCATGACCGGCCTGTCGGAAATTGCTGTTGATCGTATCAAATTGACGCCAAGCAATCGCCATCTTGTTGGGATCGACTTTACTGATTGTAAGCGACGGCTCATTTGCGGCATCGCCGACGATGTTGTTTCCGGAGGCATTCACGTTGACCTGCACGCTGGTGAATGTCGCTCTCCGAATGATCGCACCCGGAGATGTGGCACGCATCTCGAGTGGATTCACTTCCACCGGCGGATCGACCTGTGTTTCCGGAGGAGGCGTCGTAACGCGGCGATTCGATGATCTTCCATCCTTGTGAATAGGTGATTCGCCGTAGAGTGAGGGTAAGGCAGCTCCAATAGCTGACAACAGGACACAAACCGCAAGTTTCCGAATCTGCTTCATTGCCATCAATTGCATATCGCCTCCATTCGTGAGCGTTCCCTCGCAATACAGAGCAAGGGAATTTTAGGCAGGGCCAGCCGCATTATAACCAATTGTGGCAATTTCTGATAACAAAATAGCTCGTGGGTGTTTGTAACAAGGCACATTTCGATCCGGAAAAACTCACATTTCAACGATGATTGAATTTGAAAATTCTGGGAAACATGACAGAATGTTGTCCATGACACAAACGACGATGGGAAAATCGATATTGATTGTCGAAGACGAAGCGGATATGGCCGACATTCTTCGCTTCAACCTCGAAAAGGAAGGCTATCGATGCCGCCGGGCTGGCGATGGAACCACGGCCTGGGCGGAAATTCGCAAGCAGGCCCCAGATCTTGTCATTTTGGACCGAATGCTACCCGACGGATCCGGCGACGAAGTCGCAAGCAAAATGCACGGCGACCCTCGCACCAATTTCATTCCAGTTCTCATGCTGACAGCAAAGGCCGAGGACACTGATCAGCTCGTCGGTTTTGCCCTGGGGGCATCGGATTACGTCACAAAGCCATTTAATATGAAGGTACTCACGGCCCGCGTGGGATCCCTCTTGCGACGTCCAGTCTCAACTCCGGAGTCCGAATTCATCACCGGCGGCCCTATTACCTTGGATCAGAGTCGCTTTGAGGTGTGTGTCGACGGCGAGGTAGTCGCACTCACGACCACTGAGTTCAGAATCCTAAAGACGTTAATGGCTGCGGAAGGTCGTGTGCTCGATCGCTCCCGTCTTATCGATCTCGTTCTCGGTCCGACAGTGGCAGTCACTGATCGAACCATTGACGTTCACATTGCGGGACTGCGCAAGAAACTGGGATCGGCCAAAGACTGGGTTCAAACGGTTCGCGGCGTGGGTTACACTTTTAGATCTCCGTGACGACTCGTCGCATTATTTGTTACGATTCGAAATTCCGCAAACAAATTCGTTCTGCAGATCAAGACTCAGAGTGCCCAGTGAATCGACACACCGAGCAAATAGCGTCCTTATCTTTATTAAGTTGGGCTTTGCTCTCATGTTGATGCGTGGAAGATTCTTTTGGAAGCTCGCGATTGGAAATTCCCTGCTGATTGCAATCGCTCTCGCCGTCTGCTTATGGACGGTTTCCGAGCAATTTGATCGGCTCGATCGAGATGCACAAATCCGATATCTCACCGGCCACGCAAACGCAGTGCGGTCGTTTCTATCCAACCAATTCGCCGAAACACAAACAAGAGAATTGCAGCGCCTGGTCGATTCCTTGCGGATGAGCGATCCAAATTCTCCACGACTCACGATCGTTCTCGCGAACGGCACTGTCCTCGCGGATTCCAATCATGACGCGAACAGCATGGACAATCACGCCGATCGCCCTGAGATTCGTAACGCCCTCCATGTTGGCTGGGGTTCGAGCATGCGATATTCGCGCACAGTGGATCAAGAAATGTGCTATGTCGCTGTTCGCGCCGGCAATCCCGCGAACCCAGTTGGCGTGGTTCGTGCCTCGCTTCCTCGCGAGCAGCTCGTCAGCCGAGCAGAGTTAAATCGTCGCACCCTGTTGACTCTCGGCTTGATTGCGATGTTCGTCGGGCTGTTGTTGACGCTTCTGCTCGCGGGGATGTGGACGCGCCGAATCCGTCGACTCACGACCGTCGCCCAGGTGATCGCACGCGGCGATCCCGCGGCTCGTGTGGACGTCACCGGAACCGACGAAGTCGCGATGTTGGGTCGATCGATCAATCGAATGACCGAACGTCTCGATCGTCAGCTTCAGGTGATGGATCGGCAACATCGCACGCTCGAGTCGCTGCTCTCCTGTTTGCTGGAAGGCGTCATTATCATTGACAACGACGGCGTAATCACACTGTACAACAAAGCCGCCCAGCGAATGCTGGGGCTTCCGACGAATGACGGGAAATCGCAAAAAAAGCTCCCCGTGGAACAATGGCTCCCGTACCACGACATTCTTCGCTTGCTGCCGCGAGACGGCTCAGAAGTCAATGAACCCGCCAACATCCCTGACGAGATTCTCCGAAAGCCAATTCACGAAGTGCGCACCGAGATCAACACGCGTGATGGTCGGATGACCGTGCTCGCGCGAGCTTCGGATCTCTTGCTTCCGGAATCCGCCCAAGTGGATGGGAAACCACCAAGAGCTCGACGTGCCGCTTCAAGACTCGTTGTGCTGACCGATATCACCGACCTCGATCGCGCCATCAAACTTCGCGCGGACTTTGTTGCCAATGCATCGCACGAATTGCGCACGCCGCTCTCCGCGATCCGAGCGGCCGTCGAGACGTTGGACCATTTGGACCTCGCCTCTGAGCAAGAGGCCGCACATCGCTTCATCAGCGTGATCTCTCGACATGCGTCGCGGCTGGAATCCCTGGTGAGCGATTTACTAACGTTGTCGCGCGTCGAATCATCGGGGCTTCGTTTTGAGCCTCGCGATCTGCACCTTGGCCGCGAATTTGAACGCCTCGTGGAACGTTGGAACGAGCCTGCATTGGCAAAGGCAGTAAACATTCGTTGGGAGGTCGCGGAAGGCAGCCAAATTGCAAGTTTGAACGCCGAACTTCTCACCCTGGCGTTGGACAATCTGGTCGACAATGCCATCAAGTTCACTCCCGGTGGAAAGAAAATCTCGGTGTCCGCGGTGCGAAATGAAAATGAACTTCGGATCAGCGTCCGCGATGAGGGCTGCGGCATCCCGCCGGCGCTCCACGCCAGAGTCTTCGAACGATTCTATCAGGTCGACCCCGCTCGTACCGGCGACGTTGCTCGCGGAACGGGACTTGGCCTCTCCATTGTAAGACATGCGACAACCGCCATGGGCGGAATGGTTCAAATCGAAAGCACACCCGGAATTGGCACTTGCGTGACGCTCACGTTTCCTTTGCGAGGGGTCCCCGGATCAGTTCGGCCAACCACATCAATAATCTCCTGAGCAAATCACCAAAGATGCCTTTCTGCTTAAGGAAAGCATTTACATTTGTGCGTGAAGCGAGAAGGAGATCGGAGACCCCGTCGCGGGGCCGGAGTCCGCGCGATTGCGCGCGGGCTCCGGGCAAAGCCGGGGACCAGGTCAATACTGGCAGGTTGGGTTAGTGAAGCAGAACGCGGACAGCCCGAAGAAGGCTCCTGAGAGATCACACGACGACTTGCACGTCGTCCCGCCGTAGCACTCGTGGATGCAGTAATCCCCCGCACCGCTGCAGTCCGCGTCCGTCTCGCAGACATCGCCGCTGTCGTTGCAGGTTCTGTCGTCCTTGCACACGTGCCCGACGTTGGGTGCGTTGTCGAGTTCCGTGCAGATAGGCGTGCAACCGCTGAAGGGCGCCGCACGACACTCGGGTGCGACTGTGTAGGCGTACTGGCGATCCGCAAAGCAGAACAAACTCGGATCGTGGTAGCATGACCCGGGGAAACCCCCGCACTCGGCATCCGTAAGGCAGGGCTTGCCGGGGGTTGCGGTGGGAAAGACGCAGTAGTCGCAGCCGGGGACGGGAACCTGAACCTGCGGGATATCGCAGGATGCCGCTGTCCATCCGTTTTGTTTCGCTGTAGCCCCGCAGTACTCTGTCATGACGCAGCCGCCCCCGATGTTGAGTGCGTCGCACTTGACGACGCCGGGGCTGCATGCGCTGATCAAGTCGGTGCAATCAACTCCGCTGCCGTCGTAGTTACACGATACACAGTTGTGTATGTCTGACACGACGTCAGTGCACTTGCCGTCGCAGCACTGAAAGGATGTCGTTCCGTCGGTAGCGTCTTGATCCCTGCAGTTTTGATCAGGAGCCCCTCCGCTTCCGCAGCACTCCTGGCAGCGGCCGGTCACCCCGAGAGCCGGCGTTCCACCGAGTCCGTCTCTCGCCATCCCCGCGCAACAGACGTAGTCGAACGTCCTTCCGGGTATGGAACCGCAATCGCCGCGGGTGTCGGGGACGCATTCTCCAGACGGATAAGTAGCGTTACGGCACTCAGAGTTAGACTCGCATCCCACGCCCTGTCGAATCCCGCTGTTGAAATCGCAGGAACTTTGGACGCACTTCGCATTGGGCCTGATATTCCCTGGATCACACTCTTGGCGGCTCGTGCACGCTCTTCCAGGACTCTCGGCATCCTTATTGCATCGTCCCATTACAGTGCAAACATCGCCGTACCCGCCTTCGGCTGGGGCCGGGACGCAGTAGGGCGTCGGGCAGACTAGGCCCGGAGGACATCCGCAAACCCAGCCGTCGGGACATTCGATGCTGTTCTTGCAATAGTAAGGGACGCACTCGCCGCCGCTGCACTTTCCGGGAGCATCCTCACCGAGTGGGTGATATGTGCAGGCGGTCCCCCAGGGTTTCTTTTCGTCCGGTCCGCAGTTGGGGTAATCGTCAAAGTCGGAGCGGCCGTTGCTCGGGACCACCGAAGGGCTGCCGCAGAATTCCGCCACATCGCACTCGTTCGCGGCCGGGCGGCACCGGGCGCCTGGACTTCGGGTCACATTTTGATCAACGCAGTTGCCGTTGGCGTCGCAGCTGAACTTCTCGCACGCATAATCTCCGATGCAATCGGTGCCTGCGGGCAAATATCCGTTGGACAGGCAGTGGCCGGAATAGTCGCAGGTCCACGGCTTCTCGCAGGGCAAAGTGGCTCCCGGACACACCGTTGCAACGCAATGTCCACCGTCACCACATTGAGGGTGACCGAGAACGAGTTCTTCATATAGATCACAGTACTCGCCGGCACGCGGCCCTCCGTCACACGTCGCACCGGGCAGAACCTGGCTGGCAGCGCAAACACCGTAATTCGTACAATACGAGGGCGGGTTGCAGAAGGCGTCCGCACCGATGCCCCCGTCACGACAAGGGATCGTGGGGTTGAAAACACCGATTTGGGGTGTCGGGCACGTCGAATTCGTACCTGTGCAGTATACAACTTCCCTGCATGTGTAGTTTCCATACGCATCAGTGGGCAAGATACAAGCGTGCGACGACGGCTTGAACGCGTCCACGCAGGTGTCGTCGGTCCCCGAGCAGTGATCGATCCCGTCGCACGCGCCGCCGTTCAAGTTCCCTGTGCAGGGCGTCGACGCCGACTTGAAGCCTCCGATCGTGCAGCCGCCGGCCCCGTCACACGCATCAGCGTTTCTGCAGGCAGTTCCGGCGTTCCCGCACGCCGCCCCGGCCGCCGCGTAATTCGGCACACAACTCCCATCGGTCCCGCTGCAGTGATTGGGATGATCGCAATCGGTGTCGGTCTGGTCGCCACAGGCCGTTGATGCCAGTGCGTACTTGGGCGCACAGGCGTTTGTCGTCCCATCACAGGTGTCGTCCGGGTCGCAGGGCAATGTCCCCGCCAGGCATACGACCCCGTTCGCTTTCTTGCGGTCGATGCAGGCGCCCGTCGCGTTGCAACTGTCCGGTGCATTGCACGCCGTGTTGTCGGAGGAGCCGCAGACCGTGAATTCTGGTGCGTACTTGGGCGCACAGACGTTTGTCGTCCCATCACAGGTGTCGTCCGGGTCGCAGGGCAATGTCCCCGCCAGGCACACGACCCCGCTTGCTTTCTTGCGGTCGACGCAGGTGCCCGTCGCGTTGCAGCTGTCCGGGGCGTTGCACGCCGTATTGTCGGACGAGCCGCAGGCGGAAAATTCTAGTGCGTATTTGGGCACACAGGCGTTGGTTGTGCCATCACAGGTGTCGTCAGGATCGCAGGGTAACGTCCCCGCCAGGCACACGACCCCGCTCGCTTTCTTGCGGTCGATGCAGGCACCCGTCGCGTTGCAGCTGTCAGGGGCGTTGCACGCCGTATTGTCGGACGAGCCACAGGCCGTGCCCGATGCGCGGTTCGTCCAAGCGAAGCGGTTCGTCGTCGCTTGACACCACTGGCAGTCGTTATCCCGGTTGATCGCTCCGTTATCGTAGAAGATTTTGTTGATTTTGCAGCCGCGCTTGCAGAGGCCTCCGCCACAGACGGCGCCTTCGCAACATTGATCGTCGGTTTTACACGTCGCCCTGCCGCCCGGTGGAATGCAGGCGGATGGCCCGGCCAGAGATACCTGCGGCATCATGCCAACAGTCAGACCACCGAGCACCAACACCCAGCCGCTGGCGGTCGGCATACTTCTGCCCCGCAACGCCGTCCCCCGACTTTGCACGATTCGCAGGTTTTTCAACCCGAACATCTCGATCTTATTCGATTTCACTACCGTTCTCCTCATCGCTTGTTTCTCAAACCGCAGATCCTTTTGAGCCCCGGTTCCGCGGGAACAGGGTGCCGACATGCAGGCCCGTATCGAGCGTGAAGGTTTTCTCTCAACCCGAACAATGGCGGCGTCAGAAAGAGAAACACGATTGGGCGGCGGAGGGGACAAAAAAACGATTCCATGGCCGTCCGGATGGCGTAATAAGACATCCGGCTGCCCTAAAGGTATGATGACCGCTGCCGCATGCCTTCAATGTCTCGATTGCGAACACGGCATTCTTGGGGAGGCAGCAGGTTGGTTGCACAAAGTTGCGCGGCTCAAGGCGGGAAAAGACCATGTTCGCCGAATTACTCAGAAGGATGGATGGAGGCTGTTTTGGCCGGCACGCCGGGAAAAAACGGCGGCACCGAGGCGGTAAAACTGACGCTGCAGCAACTCGTTGCTGGGGACTTATCCGCCGCGGACCGACTGCTTCCAGTGGTCTACGACCAACTCCGAAGCCTCGCCGACAGGATGCTTCGCGGAGGTCGTCCGGATCACACGCTCCAGCCCACCGCGCTTGTTCACGAGGTGTTTCTGAGGATGGTCCATGACGACCAACGCACCTGGAAAGACCGGGCGCACTTTCTGAACGTGTGCGCCCTGGCCATGCGTCAAATACTCATCAATTACGCTCGCGATCGCGGCACCGACAAACGTGGCGGAGGATGGCAACGCATCACCCTGTCAGGTTTTTCGCACGAAGCACATAGCCTCGACGTGGATGCCGGCGCACTGCACGCAGCGCTCGAGCAGTTGGCTCAGCTCAATCCAAGACATTACCAGGTCGTCGTCGCGCGATTCCTGGGAGGGCTTTCCGTGGAGGAGGCCGCGCTTGTGCTTGGAGTTACGGAACGCACCGTTAAGCGCGACTGGAGCGCGGCAAGGGTCTGGTTGGCGCTACAACTCAAAAAAGCCGGCTGAAAATTGCTCGGTTCCTGACCGTCCGGTGAAATGGAAGTCGAATGGACTCTGAACGATACCAGAGAATTGCGGACCTGTTCGACAGGATTTCCCGACTGAGCGGCGACGAGCAATCGGCGGAACTCAACAAGATCGGCGCGGCGGATCCCGACCTGCGCCAAGAATTGGAGGCCTTTCTCCGCCAGAACGACGAACTTCCACCATTCCTGAGAACGCCGGTCATCGACGATGTCATGAAGAGCCTCAGCGGCGCGCCATCGTCGGCAAGCAATGACGTGCAAACACCGGAGCGAATCGGCAGTTACACCATTCGCCGCAAATTGGGTGAGGGCGGAATGGGCGTTGTGTACCTGGCTGAACAAGACGAGCCAAGGCGCCCGGTGGCGGTCAAGGTCGTGCGACCCGAAGCCATGTCAGGTCACATGCGGCGGCGCTTTCAGCAGGAGGCGCGCGTGCTGGGGCTGCTTCAACATCCGGGAATTGCTCAAATTTACGAGGCCGGAACCGCTGTATCCGACGGTCGCGAACTGGCCTTCTTCGCCATGGAGTTCGTTGAAGGCACTCCCCTCACGGCGTATGCCGAAAGCCGGCAACTATCGCACCGCGCTCGATTGGAATTACTGGCAGCGATCTGCGATGCCATCCATCATGCGCATCAAAAAGGTGTGATACATCGCGACCTTAAGCCGGACAACATTCTCGTTGACCCTGCGGGGCAGCCGAAGGTTCTGGACTTCGGAGTTGCAAATGCGACCGATGCGGACATCAAGACGCTCTCGATTGAGACGCAGAGCGGGCAACTCGTCGGCACTCTTCCCTATATGAGTCCGGAGCAAGCCCTGGGCGATTCCGACGCCGTCGATACCCGATGCGACGTGTACGCGCTGGGAGTTATCACATACGAACTCCTTGCTCACGAATTACCGTTGGACTTACGGCGCAGCTCCATTGTGGAAGCGGCACGCATTATTCGTGAAGAAGAGCCGAAGCGTCTCGGCCAGGTCAGTCGGGCCTTTCGAGGCGACATCGAGACGATTGTCGCCAAGTCATTGGAGAAGGACCGTGATCGCCGCTATGCGTCCGCGGCCGAACTCGGCGCGGACATTCGACGCTATCTCAATGATGATCCGATCATTGCCCGTCCCGCTTCGACCATCTATCAGCTTAGCAAGTTCGCACGGCGCCACCGCGGCGTCGCCGCTGGCGGCTGCATTGCGGCTCTGGCGTTGATCTGCGGTAGCGCGGTCGCCATCTGGCAAGGCCTTGAGGCCCGATCGGCCCAACGAATCGCCGAGCACCGCTTCGCGGACCTTCAAAGTTTTGCGCACAGTGTGATCCTCGAGTATCCAAAGATACAGGGAACGAAGGGCGACACGAAAGCTCGGGAGTTTCTCACCAGGACCACGCTGCAATACCTAGACGGCATGGCCCGGGATACGCGCGGGCTGGATCGGAAAATTCTGGAAGATCTCGCTCTCGCCTACAGCGCGACCGGCGATGTCCTCGGCCGACCCAATGGGCCCAACCTAGGTGACCCCAAAGCGTCCCTCGAGAGCTACCAAAAATCCGTGAGCCTTTTCGAGAACCTGGTCGCTCATGATCCGGACAACATCGAGTCCAAGCGCAACCTTGCCATCACCTGCGAGCGAATCGGCAACCTCTATCTCCAGGACCAGCAGTACGACCAGGCTCTGGTTGTCTTTCGCAAGAGTCACGACCTCAAACTGGCCGTTGCGGACAAACACGAGATGGGATCGCGGGATCTGTCGTTCAGCTATAACAAACTCGGTGATGTCTACATCAAATTAGGTCGCACGGAAGAAGCGTATGACATGTATGTTAAGAGTCTGGATATCCGGAAACGGCTCGCCGAGAGCAAACCCCAGGATGGCGAGATACAGCGCGCCTACACGGTTGGCCTGAACCGCGTCGCGGATGTTCTCATCGAGCTGAAGAGAGAAGCCGAAGCGCTCGAGCTATATCAAGCTTCTTTGCGGCGACGCGTGGACTTTGCAATCGCTCAACCGGACAACGCGCAAGCCACCATGGATCTCGGGGTGGGCCGTTTCAAACTCGCGCTGGTTCTCGCACGTCTTGATCGGTTGGACGAAGCGCTTCCTGCCTTTGAGTCCGCTCGGGCCATCTTGCGCCGCATGGCCGACGCCGACCCGAGTAACACGACGGTACAGACCGGCGCTGCGGAAGTATCCGGGGAGATGGGTCGGGCGCTCTTCGAAGCCGGACGCCTTGACGCCGCGCTTCCGGAGTTGACGGCGTACACGCAGGAGATGGAACGGGCCATGCCCGAGGACAAAATGACGGCGGGCATTCGTGAGCAACTGGCAACCGGCCATCGTCGTCGTGGACAGGCGCACTTAGCGCTGGCGCATGCGGAACACGCGACGCCCGAACAATCACATCAGCATAAGGCAGACGGATGCGCGGCGTTGTGCCGCGCGATTCGGCTCTATCGATCGCTCGAAGACAGCGACAAACGAATGCCACCGGAACTGTCCGTTGAGCTTTCTGAATGCTCGGAATTCGACTGCGCCGTACCGTAGTCGCGGCCCATGCCTGCCGTCGGCTCGCAAATCGAGTACGCGAACGTGGCCATGCTGGAATCGGCGATCAAAGGCCGCACACCGATGTGAGAAACGTCGAATAGTCGAAAAGTCGAAACATCGAAACGAAAGCGATACGAAGTAATCCGCAGATTGCACAGATTCGCGCCGATTTGGCTGTGAAGTGATACTTTCAGATGGGTTCGTTTGTGAGAATAATTTTCACCAATGTCATACTGTGGCACTTTGTTAAGACTGAAGAGCGAAGAGTGATGATTGAAAAAAGCGGCGGAATCTGTCGAAATGGAGGAGCATGAGAGCCCTTCCACAAAGATCTGAAAGGCGCAGTTCGCAATGGATGGGTGGACGAATTGCATGGCGGTGGCGATTTCAATGGCTGTTGCCTCCTGCGAAGATAACTTCAGGGGTGGTTGGTGAATTTTGGGTGACAGTAGAGCGCGGGGAAACTGCGATCGTAAGCGGGCATTCGGCCGGAGGCCGAGCGAACGGTTGCCAGGGACTTTCAGTCCCTGGATGATGATGCCTCCAGACACAATCTTCTTTCTTGTTATTCTTTTCCACCCGGAGGGTGGACGAGATTGTTATGCCGAGCGCCTGGACACAGAACTTCTATCATGCCCTGTTCAGCACCAAGCGCCGTTCGCAATTGATCACTCCCGAAATCGAGACCCGCCTCTATCCGTTCATCGGAGGGATCGCGCGCGACCTGCGCTGTCACCTCGAAGCGATAAACGGCATGCCCGATCATGTGCATGTCTTGGTGCGCTATCGGGTGGATTTGTCGCATTCTGATCTATTGCAACAGATCAAAGGTCGGTCCTCGAAATGGATCAATGAAACTTTCTCGCAAGTCGGGCACTTTGGATGGCAGGAGGGTTATGGCGGTTTCACCGTGAGCAAGTCGGCCGCATCGAGGTTCATCGAGTACATCGCAAATCAGAAAGAGCATCATAAGAAGCAGGATTTCCAAACCGAATTTCTGGAATTGCTCCGAAGGCACGGCATCGAGTTCAATGAAGCGGATGTGTTTGTGTGAGGATTCGTTCGCCCTCCGGGCGAAAGAAAGAAATTGGGGTTGGTAGTGGCTCCCACTTCCAGGGGCTAAAGCCGCCTGGCAACCGATCGTGCGCCCTCCGGGCGAAAAGCGGGCACGTCTGGCGTGATTGGGGTCATGCAAGAAAATCATGTCCCCAGGTTGCAAAAGGCAAACATGGGACACGCGGTCTATTTTCTTAGCGCTGTTGGAAGAAACAAACCTCGAATGGCTCATTCATTCGGCAGGTCAAGTCTGACTCCAAAATAGCCCTTGTCGTCACCACCTCGATCCCAACCACCTCGTATTACTGCGGGGCATCTGCAAATCAGGCGCGGATGGCCAACTTCCTTAAGTCGTCGCCGGTATTCTCGAGCATTCTTTCGAGAAAGATACCCGACCGTCCTTTCATCGATGTCAACGCGAACGGCAAGCTTGTCGTATGGGTTATTATCTTCAAGCACGAGGGTTGCAGTGACGTATTTCTCTACCCCGTCTCGCGTCTTGCCCCCGCAGATTCTTTCGAGTGATTGCTGGTAGTGCGATTCACCAACTACCTCGATTTCGAATTCGCCAGAACTGGCAAGTGAACCAGTTTGTGGTCTGAAAAGACCTGTGTATCCGCGCTTTAGCGTTCGCCACAGGACATAGAACGCAAATACGAGAACCGCAATAGTGAACCATTCGTTACTCATAAGTGTGCGATCTCATGAGACTAGACATCCCATTTTCGCAATAATTTGCTGCTGAGCAACACTCGCTGAAAGAGGCGCATCCAAAAAAAGGAGCACAAAGTGAATCTTTGCGCTCCCCGTGTCTCGACGTTTCGATTTTTCGACGTTTGGACTTTTCCTACCGCTGCGGTTCGTCGGGGCCGGTGGCGGTCCAGCGGCGGCCGAGTTCAGAGATTGATTTGGGCGGCGGGATGTTCGGAACGGAGTAGCCCATTGACGCACGTCGAGCGCGGATCGCCGCAGAGCTGATGTTGAACTTTGAATCGCGCTCCTCAATGAGCTTGGCATCGACCTGACCGTCGCCGTTGGCCGACCACATGAGCATCGGCTCACCCAGCGGCATATCCGTGGATGGATCGCGCCAGGTGTGCCAGGTCTTGCCCCATGTCGTGATCAAACCGGGGAACATGCTGTCACCCTGATCCGCAAGGTCCGGGGCGATGAGATGACCTGCAAGAATTTCATAGGCGTGAGGATGCCAATATTTTTTCTCCGCGTCGGGAAGGGCCTTGTACTGCGCGTCGTCGATAATGTACTCGATGCCGATCAACTTGGGGTCCGGGCCGCGAGAATCAAAGATCACGCACTGGTGCATCTTGTTTCCCTGCGGCGAGCAATAATGATGGGCCTGCACCTGGAACGAAGGATTCTCCTTGGAAATGTGAAACGCGCACAAATAGAGGTGCAATTTGCTGAACGGTGCCCAATTCTCGGGATGCTTCTGCATCATGCTTTCGCCGTCGTCGCCATGATGTGACTGTGCACGCAAGCCGTTCGGTGCGGCCGCAAACCAAACCATCACCGCCAACATCGCCAAACCGAAGCCCAAATAATGCTTTCTTGCTCTTATTGCCGCCATTTGCTGCAACCTCCTTGTCGTGAAGTGAATGGCTGGTCGGACGACTTCCGCGCGAAGTCCATCGCCAACCAGCGGTCAAGAATATCGCGATCTTTGGCCGCTGCAATCAAAATTTTTGTACGGTCCCGAAGATTTGAAGTACGCTCCTATCTTCCTGGCGGATTACGGGCTTCTTTCTTGGATTCCGCTGCCTCGGTGAACTAAAATTGTGAAATAGCACGGGACTCATTGAGGAGCATCGCGGTTCATAACGACTTATGTCGCAATATCTTTCACAATCCATGAATCAGCAGATGCGGCTGGAGCAGAAGCTCACGCCGCGGCTGATCCAGTCCATGGCCATCCTGCAAAAGCCGGTTGCGGACCTGGAAGCCCATGTGGCCGAAGCGTTGGAGACCAATGCGGCGCTGGAAGTGGTTGGTGACGATGTCCCTCAGACCGAAGACAACGAAGCATCGGACCGGGAATCGAAGATTCCCAAATCCGCGGAGGAATATGGTTTTGCGCGGGCGGAGCGGTACCGGCGAGAATTTGATTCTGATGAGTCAGGCTTTCGGCCGCGGGCGGCTTCGAGCGATGAAATCGATCCAAAGCTGGCGGCGATGGCGAATACTGAGGGACGCCCGGAAAGTCTACAGGAACATCTCCTGGGCCAATGGTCGCTTCTCGACATGGACGACGCCACGCGGCATGCGGGGGAAACGATCATCAACCGGCTCGACCCGGACGGTTATTTGCGAGCGGATTTGAATGAGGTCGCGGCGACCGCCCGGCCGCCAGTTGAACCAAGAATTGCCGAAGATGCGTTAACGCTGATCCATGATCTCGATCCGCCGGGAATTGGCGCGCGCACCACCGTGGAGTGCCTGCTCTTGCAGCTCGATAGACTTCCTGGCGACAACAACGTGGAGCGCACTCTCATCACTCAGCACCTCGACGACATCGCGCACAATCGTTTGCCGCAGATCGCGAAAGTGACCGGATACGGCGTCGGGGAAATTATCGAAGCGATTCGCGTGATGCGATCCAAGCTTGTTCTGCATCCCGGATATCTGATCTCCAAGGAAGGTGCACCACCGGTTCGACCTGATGTAATCATTGAATTCGCCTTGACAGGCAGTGATTTGATTGTCCGACTCGCCCGAGGGAATGCGCCCGAATTGCGGATTCGCGGTGACGTCGCGGCGCTGGCCAAATCAAGCGATAAACCGCTGGAGGTGCGTGAGTTCGCCCGAAAGCACGTCGAAGAGGCCTCAGCGCTGATCGACGCAGTGCAATTTCGCAGGCGTCGTGTGCTCCAGGTTGCGGAGGCGATCGTCCAACACCAGCGGGAGTTTTTTGATTCCGGTCCGTCGGGGCTCAAGACGCTGAAGATGAGCGATCTCGCGCCGGAATTGAAGTGCGATCCGTCGACGATCAGTCGCGCCGTCGCCGACAAGTACATGCAGACGCCGTGGGGGATTTATCCGATGCGATATTTCTTCACGGGTGGCACTGAAACGGAGGAAGGCGAAAGCATCGGGTGGGATCGCATCAAATCGCGAGTGAAAGAGGTCGTAGAAGGCGAGGACAAGGATCGCCCGCTCAGCGATGACCAGATTGCGACCATGCTCGCAAAAGAAGGCCTCGACATTTCGCGCCGAACCGTCGCCAAATATCGGCAACAGCTTGATATTCCCGCGGCAAAACAGCGCAAGAGTTTTCGCTGAAAGCCACTCCCGGTGTTCAGTATGATAGGAACTCAGCACAGTGGTTCACGCTCATTAGGCATTTCGTTGCGGTCGTTCGACGAGCACCAAACATCCGACACCCGCCAGATCGTCGACCTCGCCCTCTCATTCATGGCTCTATTCGCCATCCGCGGCTCCTTTCAAACCAGGATCGCGAACTCCATCTGCACCTGTAGACACTTGAGATGGTTTCTTCAATTCGACGATCGTGCCGTTTGTCCGTCCCCGTTTGACGACCGACTCGGCGGGGTACACAATCATGGTGCGATCGATCATGCGGCCATGCCACCGCCCTGACAAGAAGCGATGGACCGGCCTTTTTGCACAGAACCTGAGTGAGCGACATGACATACTCCCTGCTCGCAGTGGGCCTTGAGCCTGCGATCTACACGAACCCCGTCAAGATTATGATCGTCGTGCTTGCGCTGTTTGGCTGGGCATTGGCGGCACAATGGGTCGACCGCGACGCGGACGTCGTCAAGACGCAGCGCGAACAATGGAACATGATCACCCTGTGCGGCGGTGCGGTCGGGTTTCTCGTGCTGTTCGTCGCCCCGTGGAAGGACAATCTATTCACTCTAGGCATGATCTTCTGGCTGCTTATCGCCGGCGGCGCATTGGTCGGATACCTGCTGCACCGTAATGGGCGAGTCGTCCCCGAAGCTCGCGTACTCACAATCGGCCACTTGAAGCGGGCGGTCACGCGAGGCGGCCGGCAATCCGGTTCGAAATCCGAAAAAGGACTTCGCGTCCGCATCACCGATCATGCCGGCAAGTTCGTCGAAATGCCCAACAAACCGGACGAGGCGAAATCATTCGATGCAGTGCAGGATTTCCTGCACAATATGCTGTTTCGGCGGGCCGACGACATCGAAATGGTCGCAGGCAAGGACAATTACCGCGTCGTCTATCGAGTGGACGGCGTCGCCACGGAGCTCCCCGATGGTCTGGCCGCAAATGATGGCGAGCGAATCTTTCGAGAACTCAAACGCGTCGCAGGGCTGAATGTCGAAGAAATCCGCCGGCCACAAACCGGTAAGATTCAAGCTGCATTGCTGAGCCAAACGGGAGATCCCGGGTTCACCGAAGTTCGCTCATCCGGAACAACGGCCGGCGAACGTCTGAGCCTTCACGTTCAGCATGGTCCTGTGCTGGTGAAACTCCCGGAACTTGGATTTCACGAATCCCGCATGGAGCAGCTCAAGAGCATATTGGGCAAATCGCATGGTTTGATTTTGATCACTGCCCCGCCCAAGAATGGACTGACGACCACGCAATACGCGATTCTGCGCAGCCATGATGCGTACATCAACAATATTCACGCATTGGAACGCAAGAAGCTGGTGGAACTGGATAACGTCACGCAGCAGATTTACGAAGGCACAAACACTGACGTCAATTACGCACGAATGCTTCAGACCGTTCTGCGCCGCGAACCGGACATTGTTCTTGTCGGCGAGTGCGAGGATCGCGAGACGGCCAAAATCGCCAGCCGCGCCGGCGCTGAAGATCGGAAAATCTACATGGGCATGCCCGCTAAGGACTGCTTCGACGCCCTCAACAAATATACCAATTACATCGAAGATAATGCCTTGGCCGCCAAGGCCCTTCTCGGAATCACCAATCAACGCCTCATGCGAATGTTGTGTACCACGTGTCGCGAAGCATTTGAGCCGGATGATGCAACACTCAAGAAGCTCAATCTCTCAGCGGATAAAATTCAGCGATTCTATCGTCCGCCGACGGAAAATAAGGTGGACAAGAAGGGGCGACCGATCGTGTGTCCTGCGTGCCAGGGGACCGGCTATCAAGGCCGCGTGGGTGTGTTCGAGTTGCTTCTCATCACGCCGGACGTCTCCCAGTTGATCGCCGAAGGGGCGCCGGTCCAGAAGATCAAGGCACAATGTCGCAAGAATCGCATGTACTACCTGCAGGAAGAGGCGCTCCTCAAGGTGATTTCCGGCGTCACCAGCATGAACGAGATTCTTCGCGTCATGGGAGCGAATGAACCGAAGCAAGCGGGATAAATAAGATGCTACTCTCATTGACCTTTCTTCTCTTATTTTTTGCGGTGGCTGTGCGACAGGCCACGCTGGGATTCTTCAGCGCCATGTTGATGACCGTGCTGACGATCTGCTGTGCGGCCCTCGCCCTCGGAACGCATGAATGGGTAGCCGCGATCGTCTTCGCTGCTTACTGGCAACCAAATTATGCCCATGCCTTGGCGCTCGCCATTACCTTCGGCGTCCCTTTGCTGATTTTGCGATTGGTTCTCGATCGCCTGGTAAGACGTGCATGCCTTTTGCCATCCTGGGTCGATAAATTGGGAGGCGGTTTCTGCGGGCTGATCACCGGCTTGGTTATCACCGGCATTGCGGCCGCGTCCCTGCAGATGATTCCCTTCGGCGGGCCGATTTTAGGCTTCTCCCGCATCGCCACAGCCGCAGGTGCAACCGGCGCATCGACCTCAAGTCAGGATGCAAAGGAGTCTGAACTTTGGCTTACCCCAGATCGCTTCGTCGCCGGACTTGGATATTTGGTTTCATCCGGCGTCTTTTCAGGTGACCAAAACTTCTACCGCACGAATCCGGATTGGGTTCGTGCGATTGGATGGGAGAATTCCGCGGAAGACGGCGTCAGCACGTACGCCGCTCCCAACTCCATCAACATCCAGGGAACGCAGACATTACAAAACGTCTTTCGCATCATCCCGCCCCAGGATCCCAAGCGAGACAAGGCAACAGTTGAGCCAATCGAACCCAAGCCAGGCCGGGAATACAAATTGGTTCGCGTAAAGCTGCTCGACGGCGCGAGAGACGAAAACAAGAATCTGATGTTTTCCCTGCGCCAATTCCGCCTGGTCGGCAGCGAAGGAAGCCAGGTGACGCAATACTATCCCATCGCCATCAAACTCGAAGAAGTTTCGGAATCGATCGATCGCCATGTTCGGTACCGCAAAGACAATGGCGTTGATATTCCGGCGGCCGATGGCACGTACACCACGGGAAATGACTCTGTGGCTCAAATCGCCTTCGATTTGCCGCAGGGCTTCCAGCCGGATTTCCTCGAATACAAGCGATTGGCACGAGCGAAAGTCGCATTTTCTGGCAACACTCCTGACACCGAGAAATCCGCGAATGAAAATAGCGCGAAGAAGCAGGCCGGTGGCGAGAAGTCGGCGGCAGCCACGCCTTCCGCACCACCCCGTTCCGCAGCCACTGATGAAGCCAAACCAAGTTCCGGCCGTCGCGTGCAGAACAAGGCCGAAAGCCTGGTCGAAAAAGTCGGCGGCGCAGCTCCCGCTGAAGAAGAAAAGAGCGAGAAGAAGCCTGCCAACAATCCACCTCCTGAAGAGAAAAAGGGCGGCAACATTCGCGTCTTCACCAGCAAAGGCGCGAAGTCATTTTTCGGCGACCAGATGCCGCTTGAGCTAAAGCAATATCGCGGCGAGGGCACCGAGATCGAACGTGGAAAGCTCGTCTCCGGCAAGCTCGTCGGTGAATTGGACAAGCAGGCCAACGGTACGTCCGATCCCGTATCCAAATTCGATGTCCCGCCAGACAAACGACTCTTGCAACTGAATGTCGGAGCATTGGAAACGCGCAGCGGACTTGGCCGGGCAATCAGCTTCGCGGTCACCACGGTGCAGAACTACTTCGTAACCGATTCCAACGGCAATCGCTACGAAGTGACGGGCAAATACGCCATCGCCAATGCCGCGGGAACGGATTACGTCGAAGTGCAGTATTTCAAGGAGCGATCAGGCTCGGTTGGAGGCATGGGCGCGTTTGAGCACATTAAGGAGCGCGATCTGAAAGGCGATTACCAGCTCGTTCTGCTCTTCCTCGTTGAGCCCGGCGTGCAAATCACCGGCTTCAGCACCGGCGGCGACGCTTCACGCGGCGACGACCTCAGAGCAGAAAATCTCGTTGCCCCGAAGTGACGTTCAAGTAGCGCCACCCCTTGTGGGTGGCGTATTGTTATTTGTGGCATGGAATGCCATACGTTTGGCACCTTTCGCCGATGTATAAACCCATCATCGCCATTCTCGTCCTCGCTGCCGGTCTGCTGACGTTCCTCTATTGGCGACAGGGTCAACATTTCCCTGCGGTCGTCTCCGGCTTCGTTGAGGCCGATGAAATCCGCGTCGGCTCGCGGGTCGGTGGGCGAGTGGCCGAAGTCGCCGCTGAAGAAGGTCATCGTGTCACGACAGGCCAATTGCTTTTGCGAATCGATCCGTTCGATCTTCGTGAACGGCTCGCCCAGGCCGAAAGCCAATTCGCCTCCAGTCGCGCCGAGCTTGAACGCTTGAAGGCCGGCAATCGACCCGAAGAAATCGCCCAGGCCCAGGCCCGTCGCGATTTGGCGGCCGCAAATCTCGAAAAACTCACCAACGGTCCGCGGCCACAGGAAATCGAATCCGCTCGCGCGAAGCTGAAGTCCGTCGAGGCCGATTTCGAATTTGCCGACGGGGAAGCAAAACGAGTCACACGGCTTCGCGCCGAATCGAGCGCCGCAACAACCGAATTCGATCAGGCCGTCCGCAACCAAAGAACCACGCAGGCCGCAATTACTGCCGCGCAGCAGGAGCTTTCACTGCTTGAGCAAGGCACGCGCAAGGAAGACCTTGACGTGGCCAAGGCGTCGCTCGCCGAAGCCGATGAAGCGCTGCATCTCTTGAAGGCTGGCGCTCGCATTGAGGATGTCAACAAGGCCGCCGCACAGGCCGCTTCCGCAGAGGCGCAGGTTTCGGCCATTCGCACGCAGCTCGCTGAACTCAACGTGCTTTCACCCTGCGATTGCGTCGTCGAGGCGGTCGATTTGCGGCCCGGCGACATCATCGCCGCCAACGCCCCCACTCTCGCCCTGCTCGACACATCGCGCCTCTGGGTGCGAACCTACGTGCCCGAATCATTGCTCGGCGCAGTCCGCCTCACCCAGCAAGTCGACGTCAATATCGACGGGGTGCCGAGCGCGATCAAAGGCCGCATCACGTTTCTCGCCACCGAGGCCGAATTCACCCCGCGAAACATCCAAACTCCCGAAGAGCGCAGCAAGCAGGTCTTCCGCATCAAAGTAGTTCTCGAATCCCCACCGCAATCCACCCGCGTCGGCATGTCCGCCGATGTACACTTCGGAAAGTAAAACGTCGAAAAGTCAATAATCGAAACGCCTGCCTCCCCCCTTATCAAGGGGGGATACAGAAGGGTAAGTTGCAGAGTGGTCTCCGCCCTACCAATTGCACGCCAATCCGCAGCGCCCCCTTACACCTCCGCCATCACCGCTCTTCGTAGCGTCGCCCGGCGTTCGGCGTCTTTGCGGCCGATGCCATATTGCAAAACCTCGCCGGCGCTGTCGGAGATGTTGCCCAAGTGTCGCTGCACGGCCAGGCTCTCGATCTCCTCATTCTCGCTGGGCAAGACATTCTCGTGAAACCCGCCCATCAAGGTGAACGCCGAAACGCTCACATCGGATCGCGAAATGTCGGCCATCGCCTTGTCCCAATCATCCATGCTCAGACTGCCGCTGTTCATCATCTCGCGAAGGTCGATGAACTCCTCGGCCAGCGTCGGCAGCCGCACATCGACCCCGCCCATGATGGTGAGGAAAAATTGCGTGCGCGGCTTGGCCAAACCCTGCTGCGTTTGCAGGCGGTAGGTGAGAAGCTGCCGGGCGACGGTGTTGCGTTTAAGCTGCACGCCGCCCATGAGCGTGAAATAAATCTTTTTCTCGGGCCGGATCACCCCTTCGTGCCCACCCATGATGCACACATGAATCATCGCCGCACCTTTTCCGTGAACGAACGCGGTCCAACATTAACGAGCCGCGAACTTTAGTTCGCGCGGATGCTGGCATTTCCTCGAACCCAAGCCTATCCGAACCCGGAGCGCAGGCGACAAGCCGTCCCCCTTACCAAGGGGGACCACAGGGGGTTCGCACCGCGCTTGGGGTTCGGATCCATAGCCGCCATCATATTCGATTGAAACCACGAATTATTCGGGAATCCGATTATTCCCGGCTATAAACGACCTTCCCATCCACGATCGTCTTCCAGACCTTCACTTCCCCAAGCCGTTCCTTCGGGATCGTCCACGGATCGTCGTCCAGAATGACCAGGTCGGCCAATTTTCCGGGTTCGATCGTGCCGAGGTCGTCCCGTCCAATCGCTTCCTGCGGACTGACGCAATAGGCCCGAAAAGCCTCGTAGATGCTGATCGAATGCTCCGGCAGCCACACGTCGCCCGCCAGCGTCCGGGCGTTCACCGCCGAATCGACGCCGAGAAACGGATTCATCGTCACCACAGGCCAATCGCTGCCGAAGATGAGCAAGGCCCCTGCATCAAGAAGTTGTCGGAAGGCGTATGAGCCTTTCAGTCGCTCGCGACCGATGGCCTTTTCCGCATATCGCCCATCATCGGCCTTGTGATACGGCTGCATCGACGCCACCACGCCAAGCTGCTTGAAGCGAGGAATTTCCGAAACGAGCAAATGCTGAGCATGCTCGACGCGATGCCGCTTGCCTGAACCTCCATTTCTCTTGGCGGCTTCTTCGTACGCGTTCAGAACCAAATGATTGGCCTCGTCACCGATCGCATGCGCGGCAAGCTGCAAACCCTTCGCATCCGCCAACGCAATGTCGTCAAGAAAATTCGGCGACGATGCGAATGCCGTGAGTTGCCCGCGCGGATGCGGAGCTTCCGGCGCTGCATCGGCGAACGGCTCACGCATGTAGGCCGTCCGACTGCCCAGCGAGCCGTCCATGTAAAGCTTGTATCCCGCAATGCGAAACATCGGATACGGAAATTTCTTTTCGTTGGCGACTTGATCGAGCGTGGAATGCCATTGGTCGTCCGAAGCCCCTTTCACGTCATGAACATCGTCGGAATGTGGCGAGGCCGAGCCCGTGAAAACTTGAATGTATGAAGTAATCCGAACAGTCAAAGCATTCCATTCCGCCATCTTGCGGAAGGTCGCAATGTCTTCCGGGTTCGACATGTCCTGCACGGAAGTCACGCCCAGCGAATTCGCATATCTCATTGCTTGAACCAGCGCGACCCCACGATCCTCGTCAGACGTTGGCGGAATGAATCGTTCGACCAAATCCATCGCCGCGTCCTTGAGGATTCCCGTCGGTTTGTGCGTCGCCGGATCGCGCTCGATCTCGCCGCCCTTTGGATCAGCTGGGCCCTTTTCATCAATACCAGCCATTCGTAAAACGACGGAATTCACCAAAGCCTCGTGGCCATCCATGCGCGATAGAAAAATCGGCGTCTCACCAGTCACCGAGTCAAGCCATTCCGCGCGCGGCGATTCCGGCCTGGCCCAGCTTTCCACGCTCCATCGCCCGCCACGTACCCACTCGCCCTGCTTCTTGGCTTTCGCATCAGTTTCCACCGCGCGAATGAATTCCTCCTTACTCTTTACCTCTCGAAGATTCAGCCGCGCAAGCTGAAGCCCCCCGCCGATGATGTGCGTGTGACTGTCAGTAATCCCGGGAATCACTCGCCGCCCGCCGGCATCAATTACTTGTGCGCCGGAGTTTACTTTTCTTGATGGATCGGCCTCCCTACCTATCCGCTGAATTCGACCTTCCCCAATCGCAATCGTCGTGATTTCTTTGCTTTCTTTTTCAGGGAGTCCCGACCAGAGCTTGGCGTTGACGATAACGAGTGAAGCGGGTCTCCCAGGCCCCTTTCGTAGCTTTGCTAGAACGGAATCTTGCGGACATGCAGCGAGCAGTGCGCTCACAAAAGCCAGGCCATGACACCACGTAATCTTCACAGCAAAATCTCCAATCATTTGCGCGTGTCCATTCAAGCGACGTGACGTATACTATGCGATTACAGGGGATGGAAGAAGCATTCGGAAGGAGCCGAGACATGAACGAACTAACGGCCGCAACTGTCGCGACCGAGCGGCGGGTTTTGTGCCCGATGTGCGAGGCCTCGCACTTGACCGCGCGACATTGCAAGTCGGTTTGCGAACGCTGTGGCTACGTCGAAAGCTGCGAGGATAATTTCGTGCCGAATCAAGCGAATCCCAGCGCCCTGGATCAGGCCGGAGCATGGCTGGAGATCTGAATGCGGAACTCGGGTGCCCCAGCCCTTGGGCTGGGGAACTGAATACTCGATGCATGGATTCTTCGGTCGCTGAAGCGACCTCAGAATGACGAGTGACCACGTGCTCAAGACGACTTCACATCATGCCATTCTGATCCGCAACGGCCGAATCATTGATCCGGCCAACAATCGCGACGAAATGGCCGACATCGCAATCGCAGATGGCGTCATCGCTAATTCCGCCTCGCGCGATGTGCATGTTATCGACGCCGCCGGCTGCATTGTTTGTCCCGGGTTGTGGGACATTCACGTTCATCTTCGCGAGCCGGGCCAGTCGCACAAAGAGACAATTGAGACCGGCACAGCAGCAGCAGCCGCGGGCGGATTCACATTCGTCGCCTGCATGCCCAACACCACCCCCCCACTCGATTCTCCCGAACAAATTCGCTGGGTGCGAGAGCGCGCCGCGAAAATCGATCAATGCGATGTTGGCGTCGTGGCCTGCATCACCAAAGGTCGCGCGGGACGAGAATTGTGCGACTTCGCGGCGCTCAAGACAGCCGGCGCAGTCGCCCTCACCGACGACGGCAGCGGTGTCGACGATGACAAAGTCATGGCATTGGCGTTCGAGGAAGCCGCCCGTCACGGCATGATTCTGATCCAGCATTGCGAATACAAATCCGTTTCCGCGGGAGGCGTCATGCACCTCGGCGAGGTCTCCAAACGGCTTGGTCTTCCCGGTCTCGACCCGCGCAGCGAAGAGTCCATGATCGAACGCGACATCGATTTATGCCGAAAGACCGGCGCACGATATCACGTGGCCCATATTTCGACGTCGAAAGCGATCGACCTCGTCCGCCGCGCCAAGCGCAATGGCTTGCCGGTCACCGCCGAGGTGTGCACGCATCATCTGATCTTGACCGACGAAGCCTGCGAGGCCACCGATCCCAATACAAAAATGCACCCACCACTCCGCCCCACCCAGGATGTCGAAGCCTGCCGCCAGGGTCTACTCGATGGCACGATCGACTGCATCGTCACCGATCACGCCCCGCACAGTGCCGAGGAAAAGGCACTCGGCTTCCTGAAGGCCCCCGCCGGAATCGTCGGACTTGAAACCGCTATCGGCATTGCCGCGAAAGCGATGATCGGCTCCGGCCTTGCCGATTGGCCTCAATTAATCGACTGGTTCTCCACCGCCCCGCGGCAGGTATTGGGAATTGCCTCTCCGGCGATTGACTTCGGACATCGCGCCGAACTGACAATCGTTCATCCGAATGCGGAATGGACGGTTCATCCGCAAGAGTTCTGCTCGAAGAGTTGCAACACGCCATTCGCCTGCTGGAACCTGCGCGGCCGGGCAATCGCCACGATCCGCGGCCCATTATTGCACAATCGTGAGTCTCAGAGTGCCTTCCGCTGACACTTTTCCGCCGAAGTGCGACTCCTCCCAAAGCCACCATAACAAATGGTCGATCAATGATTTATGGTGTTTGCACTGCCTCACGAACTTTGAAGAGGCAGGGTATTGACACCGGGAATGAACGAGATATAGTCTCCTTTGTTCAATTGCGTCTCGTGGCGTTGCCTGTCGGCGCGCGGCGGCGACCGATGAACCTGCCGAGGCCTGATCATGTTGGCCACTACGCAAATACCGCAGACAACTCAACTGGTTCCGAAAACCTCAACGATTCCCCAGATTGATGAGCGTCGTTCCAGCAACCGTGTGCAACGCCGTGTCTCCACGATGCTGACGATCCTTGGAAATGCTGAAGGAATTTCCTGTACGATGGAAAATGTCTGCGAGAGCGGCGCCTATCTCGTCGCGCCTTCTGATAGCGCCGTGCGTCTGGGCGATCGTTGCGAGCTCATCCTGCGAAGCGAAGTCGATTCCCAAAAGGCCGGGTGGTCCACCCATTGCGACTCAAGCGCCTATGCAACAATCATTCGCACCGAGACGGCAATGCATAGCGGAGAAAGCGCCATCGGCGTGGGACTTCGCTTCGATCAGCCTCTTTATCTCTAATCTGACTCGAATCCTGATTTTTTCGCAACTTGGTGCGAGCGCCGAACGAATCAGGTCTTTGGATCTGAAGATTCAACGAAATACTGATTGTTGAATATCGTCGCGCCTTGCCGAGACTTGATTGAATGCGCGGAACTCGCCGCAAGGTGTTCGAGGATGCGCCAGACGATTTCCATGTCCTCGACCTTTAACTCTACGGCAAGCTCGCTCGCCGAATATGCTCTTGACGAATTCGATCGCAGTGATTGAATCACCCTGGATTGCAATTGAAGGACTCGTCCGGCCGCTTTTTTGCCCGCTTCCACGCCCGGTTGATCGTACGCATTCACGTCGATCAACTCCGCATACAAACCCACTGCTCGTTCAAAGAGTGCGATGAGCGCCCCAATCGACCGCTCGTCAATTGCATCGACTGTAATCGTCATTGACGGACGACTCGCTTCACGCAACGCCTCCCGCGTGCCGCACAGAAATCCGTGCAAGTAATCTCCACTGGTAACATCCGCATCGACCCAAACCTGTTCTCCAGGGAACGAATCTCGAATCGCATCAACAAAGGTAACAAAAAAATCACTCCGGCCGTCGCGAAGTTGCTGGACAAAAGAATGTTGATCGGTGCTGCCCTTGTTGCCAAAGACATTGAGACCCTGATGAACCACTTCGCCGCGGCGATTCGTCCGCTTGCCGATCGATTCCATGATCAGCTGCTGCAAATAGCGTGGGAAAAGCTCCAGCCGATCGCGATAGGGCATGACAATCATGTTGCGATTTCCAATGCCGTTCCCCGCATGATGCCATGTCGCCGCGAGAATTGCTGCCGGATTCTCCTTCAATAATCCTGCTCGCGTCGCAACATCACAATCATGCGCACCGGCCAGGAATTGATCGACATCCGCCCCAATCAGCGCAAGAGGGAGCAGGCCTACCGCGGAAGCAATCGAACATCGCCCCCCCACCCAATCCCAAATCGGAAACGACGCGAGCCAGTCTTCGTTCTTCGCCTTTTGATCGAGGAGACTCTCACCACAGGTGATCGCCACGGCATGACGCGAAAAATTCAGACCGGCACGGCGATACGCGGCAGCGGCCTCCAACATTCCATTCCTCGTTTCGGCCGTCCCACCCGACTTCGAAACTACGATCGTCAGAGTTTGATCGAGCATCTCCTCCATCTCGGCAAGCGTTCGCGCGATCCCATCGGGATCGGTGTTGTCGAGGAATCGGATCATCATCGGATCGTCGGGCTTACCGAGTGCCTGCGCCAGAAATTGTGGCCCCAGTGCCGAGCCGCCTATGCCAACCAGCAAGACGATGTAAAATGCCTCGCTCCGTTGCGGCCGAATTTCGCCTTCATGAATCTTGACGGCGAATACCTTGATCTGTTCCACCGCATCGTCGATCGATTTCGCGATCACCGGCGTCGGCGCGAGTTCAGGCGCCCGAAGCCAATAGTGTCCGACCATTCGATTCTCACTTGCATTTGCGATCGCACCACGCTCAAGCTCGCGCATCGTGGACAGCGCTCGCGTGATCGGCTCCTGCATTGACTTGATCGAGGATTCATCGAAACCCATATCGCCAAAATCAAGCCGCAGCCCGATGCTCGGGCACACGCAAACACTCCTGCGCAGCCGTTCCCAAAGTACGTGTTGACTCATATTTCGGACTCCGATTCCGCATCTTCGGGAAAATCATTGTCATGAACCGCCACATCGCTCGCCGCCACAAGCTCCGGAGATCGCAAGGCCAGAATCGCGTCATAAATTCGACGAGTGGCCATCCGAATCGTCTCACGCGTTGGATGGGCCGCACGCAGATCATCGAGCGGCACAGGCGGGCCGAAGCGAATTGTAACGCGATGCGGCGCAAGTGCTCCAGCGAGAACGCTTTCTCGATAAACAGTCCCCGAAATGTATGCCACCACGACCGGCGCACCCGATGTCAGTGCAAGCATCGCCACGCCGTCCTTTAATCGCAGAGGCTCACCCGGCCGGGCGATTCCGCCCTCAATGAACAAACCTAGCGCCTTACCCTGCGCGAGATGCTCCAGCCCTGTGCGTGTCGCGCTGGTCTGCCGCGTACCGCGTCGCACCGAAATACATTCCGCATAGCGAAGAAACCATGACACAAGAAAGTTGTGCGTATATTCCTCGGCAACCATGAACGAAATCGGACGATACGGTGCGCCGGCACATAAGAAAAATGGATCGGGCACCGACGTATGATTTGACGTAATCACGACGGCGCCGGTTCGCGGAATCGTAGAAGGACCTATTCGGCGAAGTCGCCATGCAAACTTGCATACAAACTCATTCAGATGAATCAGAAACGTCAACACCGGGCCATAACGCGAACGAGCCAAGCGAAATCGCAGTGTCGCGATGCCGGCAATCAACATCATCGCCGCGGATAACGCCACTACCAAGCCGACCCACCGGTCCAGCCGCGTCCAATGCGGGAGAGCCAGTGAGCCTGTCGCAAGCAGCAAAGTTCCGGTCGAAAGAAGATCATTCAATCCAAAAATTCGACCGCGCATTCGATCGGCCACTGTCTGTTGCAAGAGTGATTGAAAGCTGGCCATGACAGATACTGCAGAAGCGCCGGCAAGGACTATCCCAACGCTACCAATCCCAGAAAGAACCCGGTCGCTCCATGGCGCGATCGCCGAAGTCGCGAAAATCCCCAATGATACGCCGATTCCCAACAATCCCCACGTGATAGCGATTTCACTGCGAAGCGCGTCGCCCAACAACGTCATCAAAACAGCGCCCAGGATAAATCCCAATCCAAGAAAGGCACGACAATTGCTGATCGCAGGATAGTTTCCATGGTAGCAATCTCGCACGATGGCGGGGATCACGCTGAAGACCAGCGCGCCGCAAAACCACACCAACCCTCCGATGAGCAACAATTGGCGGACATGACGATGCGCGCGGACGTATTGAATTCCGTGCGCGATTTCCGAAAGCGCCGCCCGCTTTCCATGGCCCGCTGCGGAGACTTCATGCAAATCGACTCGCGGCATTCGCATGCACAGCAATAAGACTGCACTTCCGACAAACGATGCGGAATCCCACCGGAATGCCACCATTGGCGCGTAACGATCCGCGAGGAATCCGCCGATCTTCGCCGCCACCATTGTCGCAATGATCCCCAGCCCGCTGAGCATCGCATTCGCCCGCACAAGCTGATGTTCATCCACGATCGTCGGCAACAAGGCGGACCTTGCCGGCGAGAACATTGCCGAAAACGCCCCTACAAGCACCAACGGCGCGAATGCCCCCCACTGGCCCCAATTCCCGGTAAATGCGATCAGTGAAGCAAACATGAACATGATGACCGCGCGAACCGCATCCGCCGTCACCATTAGTCCGCGCCGCGACGCTCGATCCGCCAGCGCCCCCGCAAATGGTGCAAAAAGGAAAAATGGAAGGAAAAACGTAAACGTCATGCCGGCCGTGAGCCGGGTGATGTCAACATTCGGATTCAGTGCGTCCTGCGTCTTCAGGAGTGCCATTTCCGAAAGGTGGTCGCCGGTCGCGCTAACTCCATACGCACACCAGAACAAGATGAAATTGACATTGGCGTACAAACGTCGCGGCGGATGATGATTTGTACTCAGTTTCATAAAACCAGTGCGTCGAACAAAATCGGCAATCGCAGGCATTGTCCACACCGAGGCCGCCGCGGCAATGACCTTCTCGCTTTCCGCAACGCTCGCCGCATGTTAAATTGGAGCTTGGTGGATCTGATGCAAACCCTACTAGACGACAAGACCGCGGTGGCGGATGGTTCAATTACGTCAATCGCCACCCCAAAGACTCAGGCTGGCTTCGCATCATGGACATTACCGTTATTCGTTGCTGTCGCCGCGATCGCTGCATGGTCGGCAATCATTGCATTCCGCATTCTCCCTTCTTCGGCATTTCCTTCGCCATTAGACGTCCTTTGTGGATTTTCAGAGGAATTGCATTCGGGTAGTTTGTTTAAGGACATTGTGGCCTCATTATTTCGCGTTGCCTGCGGATTTGCTCTGGCCGTCATCATCGGACTGCCCGTCGGAATCTGGCTTGGTTCGAGCCTTGCGGCACGTCGAGCGATGCTTCCCTATGTGAATTTCTTTCGCAGCCTCTCCCCTCTCGCGTGGATTCCCTTTGCCCTCCTGTTGTTCGGCATCGGCGATGTTCCCGCAATTTTTCTTGTTTTCCTTGCGGCCGTCTTCCCGCTGATCCTTGCGACCATGTCGGCGATCGGCACAATCCCATCCGTCTTCTTTCAAGTCGCCCGCGAATACGAAATCACTGGCGCATCGAAATGGTGGTCGATCGTTTTCCCGGCCATCGCACCGGATGTCATTACCGCACTTCGTGTTACCGCCGGTTTGTCATGGCTGGTTCTCGTGGCCGCGGAGATGCTGGGCTGCCAGGATGGCCTCGGTCACGCCGTTTGGGATGCCCGCAACGGACTTCGGATGGACCTTCTCGTTGTGGCCATGATCACCATTGGTTGCATCGGCGTGATCGTCGACCGCTTGCTCGTGCGACTGACGCGAATCCCCAGCGTTCGGTGGGGATATGAGCGATAGCGTGATACAACTCGACGGGATTAACCATTCGTACGGCGATCTCACCGTGCTCGATCGTATTTCGTTCCAAGTCCGCCGAGCGGAGAGCCTCGCGATCGTCGGGCCATCAGGTTGCGGAAAAACTACACTCCTACGAATTATTGGCGGCGATCTGACCCCGTCAAATGGTCGTATCCGGCGCGCAGGGCGCGTTCGAACCGTGCACCAACGATCTGGATTACTTCCCTGGCGAACAGTGGCCGAAAACATCGAACTGGGCCTGCGAAACGGCTCGCCGCTTTCGCGAAAACAACCCGAGCTGCAAGACTTGTTGCGACTGTTTCGCCTGGAGCGCTTCGCCGATTTCTATCCGCATCAACTTTCCGGCGGCATGAGACAGCGTGCCGAAGTAGGTCGGGCACTCGCCGGCGAGACCGAAATCCTGTTGCTCGATGAACCGTTTTCATCGCTCGATTACCTGACGCGGCTCCGACTGCGGAATGAATTGGTCGAACTTCTTCGCATTCGACCGCGAACCGTCGTGCTGGTAACACATGATGTCACCGAGGCCGCTCAACTTGCCGATCGGATTCTGGTATTGTCCGATCGCCCGGCCATCATACGCCGCGAAATCCGAATCGAATCCATGCGCCCGCGTGAACCGACCAGTCCCGAAGTCGTTCGCGTGGCCCACGAAATCCTTAGTGAGTTGGGACTGGAGCACGACCTTCGCAACGGCGTTGCGGATTCGGCGGTGCCGATGATCTGATTTGTGAGGCGGGTTCAACCCGTCAAATTTGTAGGACGAGTTTTACCCGCCGCCATTTTTTTCTTTGAATTTGTGGCGGGCATAGCCCGCCCTACACTTGGGAGAAGTTGAAATGAAAATTCCTTGGCCTATTCGCTGGATCGGCGGATTTGTTTTGCTCATCGCGATACTCGCTGTGCTTCGCATGCGCAGCGGATCGGGGTTATTCAAAGCCATCGCTGAGGCCGACCGTCCTATGCTTCGCGTTGGCTATCTTCCGGTCACCTGACATCTCACTTGCCCGGTGACGGACTTCGCCACCCGCACCAGCAAGTCGACTCGGTTCGAGTCGCAGAGATTCACGGACTTTCCCACCATGGTGGAGACGATGAAATCAGGTCGTCTCGACGCCACATTCATGATTGCGCCCCTCGCGATGAAACTCCGCGAACAAGGTCTGCCCGTGAAAATCTGCTACCTCGGCCATCGCGACGGCTCGACGGTCATCGTCAAAAAGGAGAGCAATGCAAAAGATCTTCGCGACCTCCGCGGAAAAACCTTTGCCATCCCCAGCAAATACAGCAACCAGAATCTGGTCATCCGCAAACTGATGGAGGATCAAGGAGTCTCGCCCAGCGAGATCAATTTCGTCGAACTGCCGCCGCCGGACATGCCCGCCGCTCTCGCCACCGGCGCCATCGACGCATACTTCGTCGGCGAGCCGCACCCCGCACGCGCCGAAATGGACGGCACAGGCCGCGTGCTCTATCACGCCAAGGACATCTGGCCGCATTTCATTTCCTGCGTGCTCGTTGTCAAGGAATCGCTCATCCACGAACATCCCGAAATCGTGCGCGATCTCGTTCGCGGCATTGCCGAGAGCGGCGAGTGGGCTGAAACCCATCGCGAAGAAGCCGCGAAAATCGCCGCGCCGTTCTTCCGTCAGGATGAAAAACTCGTGCGCTACGTTCTCACCGATCCGCCGGATCGCGTGAGCTATCGCATGCTCACCCCGACTCGCCCTGAATTCCAAAAGATCGCCGATATGGCCCTCGCCGCCGGCATCCTCCAAAAACCCGTCAACATCGACGACCTCCTAGAACTCTCCTTCATCCCCACCGAAATCAAACCCGCCGCCATCGCCGCGCCGTAGATCGAGCCGGGTGCCCCAGGCCTTGGCCTGGGGGACTGAAAAGACTTGGTTCGAACAGTGAAGCCCTCGGAGAGCCGAGAATTCTTACGAACTCGGCTCGATCCTTCCTCTCCCCTGCATTCGCACATCGCACGCCGGTGCATCGACGTTCCCCAGCCATTGATCCCACGCTCCATGATTCGACGAGTCCACGCCCTGCTCCCCGGCCATGCGATGCAAATAATTCTGTAGCTCAATTAAGAAATGCGTGTCCATCAACTCCACATGCTCGCCCAAATGTCGATGCAAAATTCGATAGACCAGCTTCAACTCTTCGAGCGAATGCGCTCCAATCACGGCCTCCCCGCGCGTTTCAAATCCCATCGATCAAGTTCCTTTCGGCACTATCAATCGGCCACTCACTGCGTCGATCGGCGTGCCACATGACAATATGTTCCATTTGCCATCGAAGCAAAATAGGAAACAACGGACGTCGCTTGATTCTGCGAGACGCGAACTTCATAACGATTTGATAAGACTTCGCCCGGCCCTAACGGGGCCAAGGATTGTTGCCACGGGTGGAGCGCAGCAAAACCCGTGGGCGTGAGGCGCCTTTCGAACCCCTCTCCCTTCAAGGCAGAGGGCAGGGTGAGGGTAAAATTTCACGCCTCCGATCAGCGCCAAGAACTGAATCCGGCCGGAAATATCGCCAATCTTCGCGAATTTCATTTGACTTTATCGGATCATGATAAATACTTGTTGTGGCGGAGAAATCCGGTAGCTCGGGGTAGATGCGCGGAGCACACGGTTAAGATCGGCCATAGATACCATAGCAATCATCCATACGCCTGACCTCTTCATCGGCCGTGTTCTGACCTCAACGTCTTCACCGCAATCTACTTCGACAATGTAGTTTCGCATTCGCATTGCGTGCCCGCGCCTCCGTAAGTTGGGCGCTTTGATGCGAATCGGAGTTCGCGCGCCGGGTGCCACTGGCGGCTTGCCCGCCAGTGTGTCGACATGCGAAGGCAAGGCGCTGCGCCTACCCTCCCCCTTACCAAGGGGCTGAGGGCGACCAAGGCGGAAGCCCGAAGAAGGAAGTGGGTGCCATGGCCAAGCGCAGCGCCGCCATGCAATCGCGCCGAATTTCCGAATTTTGCCCGCCGATTGCCCTACTCAGGTGTTGTACTCATTGGACGCGGGTTCTCGCGAGCGTCTTTCTTTCGCTCGCGCTGAATAAATCGGGTGGCGTTGCCCAAGCGTTTGGTGCCGGGTGCCACAGGCGGCTTGTCCGCCCAAGCGACCAACCTCCCCCCTTAATAAGGGGGGACACAAGGGGGTCGTGCCATGGCCAAGCGCAGCGCCGCCATGCAATCGCGCCTGTGGAAAGGACCATCGAACAATTTTTCGTTCAAGCGGAGGAAATACCAATGAGTCAGAGGAAATTGTCGGTTTGTTCACATCCCAGGCGTCGAGGTCAAGAATTCTTAGCTGCAATAGCATTGGTCGCATGGCTTGCGATTGACCGTGCTATCGCCCTCCCGCCAAACCAAACCCTGGACGACGCGCGACTGCCGGCGATTGCAACTTCGCCGATCCCCACCCTGCAAGCCGGCCAGTTCGATCCATGCGCCGTTTCGTCACCCGACGACTTGGATTGCAACCATGACGGAATACTCGATTTCTGCGACCTCGACATCGGCATCAGCTCGGATTGCAACAACAACGGTATCCCCGACGAATGCGACATCGCCGACGGAACCAGCGGCGACTGCGACCACAACGGCATTCCCGACGAATGCTGGCCGGACTGTAACGGCAACGGCGTCCCTGACGTCTGCGATATCGTCAACGGTGACGCGATCGACTGCGATGGCGATCTGGTCCCCGACAACTGCGAGCTCGCCCAGCATCCGGAAAAAGACTGCAATCAAAACGGCATTCCGGACTTATGCGACGTTTTCAATGGAACATCGGCCGACTGCAATCGCAATTATGTCCCCGACGAATGCGAGATACGAGCCCATCAGGTAAATGACTGTAATCTGAATGGAATTCCAGATTCGTGTGATATCGCGAGCGGCGCTTCAGACTGCGATTCTGATGGCGTCATAGACGAGTGTGAGATGTCCTACGGAACAGATTGCAATCACAACGGCGTGTATGATCCTTGCGACATTCAACGAGGCACCTCAGAAGATTGCAACCAAAATCACATTCCGGACGAATGCGATGTGCAGTTGACTGGCCATGATTGTGATCGAAACGGGATCGTCGACTCCTGCGAGCTTGCCGCAGGCACGGCCCAAGACTGTGACCACGACCATCGGATCGATGCGTGTGCGATCGCTCGCGGGCAGGTCACGGATTGCAATCACAATGGGATTCCAGATTCATGCGATCTCGCCTTGGACGCATCGCTCGATTGTGACGGAGATCATGTGTTCGATTCGTGTGCCATTGCGAGTGGACTTGTCTCGGACTGTGATCGCAATGGCGTTCCGGATTCTTGCCAATTCGCATCCGGGGATTTCCTGGATTGCGATGGAAACGGCGTCATTGATGTTTGCGACATCTTTGCGGGCAACGTTGAAGACTGTAACGCCAACGGAATCCCCGATGAATGCGACATTTCCTCAGGTAACTCGGTTGACGAAAACGGCAACGGCACCCCCGACGAATGTGAAGGGATTCGGCGTTACGTGAGTGCGGCTGCAGCACCCGGGGGCGATGGCAGAACTTGGTTTCATGCCATGCAAAACCTACAGGATGCACTTGATGCAATCGCGCTTAGAGACACAGACAATCGTGAAATCTGGGTCTCGCAAGGGACGTATTACCCTACGAAACGAACAAACCCCAATGATCCGCGTTCAGCGACATTCGCACTCGTAGAAGGCGTTTCAATTCGCGGCGGCTTTGCTGGCCCCGGACGCCCTGACCCAAACGCCCGTTTTTTTGGCACAACTCTCTCCGGCGATATCGATGAAAACGATTCTCCCGATTACCAGAATTACGGCGAAAACGTCTATCACGTTGTAACAGCAAGTGGACTCGCCGACGCTACACTGGACGGCGTTACCATCAGAGGCGGAAATGCAAACGTCGGCTCCATTCCTTGCGGCGGCGGACTTAATATCGCATATGCTGGCCTGCACATCCAATCATGTGTATTCGAACAAAACCTGGCTGGCTCACCTTCACTGCCACCGGGCGAAGGCTCAGTGGCATGGAGCAACGGTGGCGGCGCAGGAATTTGCATTCTCAACTCGGAACAATCTGTGTTCATCAGCGATTCTGATTTTTATGGAAACCACACAACCGGAACAGGCAGTGCCATTGTGATTGTGGGCGGCCCTCTTGAAGTCGACAATTGTTCATTCGAGGAGAATGGAGCCGAACACGGAGCGACGGTATCCGATGAAGGCTACGCTTCGATCTACATTGCCCAAAGCACATTCGACAGCAACCATGGAGCCGGCGTCTCAGGTGGATCGGTGGAACTCATCGGCGACGTCTTCAAGTATAACGTTGGAAGTTATGGCGGAGCCGCTTCGCTGAGCGGGAATGCAATGGTTTCGGACTGTCTCTTTGAGGCAAATTCCGCGCAATTCGGCGGGGCAATCAGCGCTGGGCGCGCTCACCTGACCATCAACAATTCAAGATTTTTCCGCAATTACGCAACCAATGGAGGGTCCATTGACCTGGAGAACTGTCCCTCGGCGAAGATCGACTCGTCTTTGTTTTCGCGGAATTCAGCCGAATTCGGTGGCGCCGCCTTTGTTCGATCGGATGCGACATTCATTGATTGCAACTTCTCCGACAACTACTCGCAAACCTCAGGCGGTGCGGTACAGATCGCAGGCGGAAACACACGTTTTGAGGCAAACCGATTCTCGAACAACCACTCCGAAGCTGGAGGTGCGTTGGAGATCGACTCCGGAATGACCAGCATCAACGATTGCATGCTTTCGACAAATCATGCTGCTTTTGGCGGCGCGATATCACAAACTGGAGGTGAAATGGTGATCGAAGCGTGCACTATCGCAGCCAATTCGAGCAATGGACTTGGCGGCGGCGTCATCACGAGTGGCGACACGACGATTAGAAATGCGATTTTGTGGGGCAATGTTGAAGACCCCAACGGCGGCGCGTACACCGACGAACTCGCCCAAGTGGAAGGCATTCGCTTCGTCGATTTTTCGCATTCGTGCGTGCAAGGTTGGACGGGAACCTACGGCGACGACACCAACTATGGCGACGACCCAATGTTCGTTGATCCGCTCGGGCCGGACCATCAGCCGCGAACCGGCGACGAGGATTATCATCTAAGTTCCGGCTCACCGTGCATCAACGCCGGCGCGAATCCCGATCCCAATTGCGGCCAACCGAACATGCCGCCTTGCCCCCCTGCCGCCGACCTCGACGGCCGTCCGCGAATCCTCTGCGGCACGGTCGATATCGGCGCGTACGAATTCGGCATAGTCGGCGATTACAACTGCGACCAAACCGTAGACCTCGAAGATTCTTCCAATTGGGCAGCATGCGTGAGTGGACCGCTACCTGACCGTCGCGGCTCGGAAATTCCGGCATGCATAGCCTTCGATTTCGACGCCGACGGCGACATTGATCTCAAGGACTTCTACGGCCTGCAAAATGCCTTTGTTGATCACTAAAAAACTGAGACTTTCGATCGGCTCAAACTTGCCCGCTCCATCAAAAAGTAATTTTCATCGAGCGCCCATGACGTTATTGGGGTATGACAACGCGCATGGTCTGAACGAGTGGGATCGAGAAGAATGTTGAATTGACAGACAAATCGGCAATTGGAAATTGGTAATCGGCATTGCATACTTGAGTGCCACACAATGACACTCGAGAAAAAATACTTTACCAAACGAACCCATCTGAAAGTGTCACTGGACCGCAGAGGCTTGATTGCGCAAAGAGGCCCTTTGCGCCCCGAATTCGACTCTTCGAATTACTTGAACTTCGTTTCGATTTCTCGAAGTATCGGCGTTTCGACTTTTGCTTTCAGCTCGTCGTCACGGCCGCACGCTTGCTCGGATATCGCTCATCCAAAACCTTGTTCCACTTCGCGAGCTGCTTGTCGTGCTTTTCGTTCAGCGCCGTGCAATCGCCTTCGATGGAGATGCAGGTCATGACGTCGCCCTGCTTGATTGCGTTCACAACGTCTTGACCATCGACGACTCGGCCGAAGATCGAATGGCGTCGATCGAGCCATGCGGTGGCCGCGTGCGTGATGAAGAATTGACTGCCGTTGGTGTCGGGCCCGGCGTTAGCCATCGAGAGAACGCCCGGTGCGTCATGTTTGTGTTTCGAATGGAACTCGTCTCGAAATTGATAACCCGGGCCGCCGGTTCCGGTGCCCGTGGGATCGCCGCCCTGGATCATGAAATCCGGAATGACCCGATGAAATTTCAAACCGTCGTAGTATCCGCGACGTGCGAGGTTCACAAAGTTTGCGACTGTCAGATCGGCCTCTGTGGGAAACAGCTTGGCGCGAATTCTTCCTTTGCTCGTCTCGATGACGGCGAACAACTCGCCGCCCGGTTCCGATTCTTCAACCATCTCGTTCTCCACTCGACCGATCAATCGGTCCTTGCGTTCTCATTTTGGCGACGGATTCCATCGACGAAAACAACGCTTGCCTATCCGCGCCACTTTTTCTTGCTGATCCGGCCGCGACGCCGAACGGGTAGAGTAAATCGCGCCGGCATCGCTTGCAAGATAATTCGGACCGGAAAACCCGGTCTCTGCAAGTTTTTTACGATTCAGTTGCGCGATTATTGCGAGGCGGCAAGCGGGACAACTTTCGGACCGAGCCTTGGAACCGCCGCCACCAGTGCTTTTGTGTAAGCGTCTTGCGGCGAGCGGAATACGGCGCGGCTTCCGCCGGTTTCGACGATTCTGCCGCGTTGCATCACCGCCACTCGCTCGCAGAACCCGGCAACCACGGCCAGATTATGCGAAATCAGCAGGTAGGTGAGCGAAAGCTCTCGGCGAAGATCGTTCAAAAGGTTGAGTATCTGGGCCTGAACGGAGACATCAAGGGCGCTGACGGGCTCGTCAAAAACGATAAAGTTCGGTCGCGCGGCCAACGCCCGGGCGATGGCCACCCGCTGCCGCTGCCCTCCCGAAAGTTCGCGCGGAAACCGGGCGGCCGAACTCGGTGGCAACCCGACCTTGTCCAGCAGTTCGTCCACTTGGCGAAGGCGATCCCGACGCGAGCCGACGCGTTGGAGGACCATCGGTTCGGCCACGGAAATTCCGATCCGAAGACGCGGATTCAAACTCCCGGCCGCATCCTGGAGGACGATTTGCATTCCTTGACGGCTGGAGTGTCCGATTCCGTGCCCAAGTTTTCGACCGCAAAACTGAATTATGCCTTCGTCCGGAGTTGTAAGGCCGACAATGACTCTTCCGGCCGTCGTCTTGCCGCTGCCGCTCTCGCCGACCAAACCCAGGCTCTCACCGCGATCAATGTGAAAGCTGACGCCATCGACGGCGCGAATCGTTTGTCGCTCGCGTCCGTGAAAAATCACGGTCAGTCGATCAACTTTCAGGAGCGGATCGTCGGGCGGCATGATTCTTGCTCTGGAGTCGATCACGATTGTGACGGTACATGAGGCAAGGAAACCACAGTGCAACGAACTGCTTGATCTCCGACGTTCACCGAAAGCACAGTCCCGGATTCGGCGGCCCCGGTCTTTACATAACCGAGCCCAATTCCAGACCCTTTCGCAATCGATCGGCAGGCGCTGGTGAGCGTCCCTGCCGGCGAACCATCAGTTGCTGTCAATTGCGAAGGGATCGGCGGCACATTTTCGCCTTCAATCGTGAGACCGCTCAGCAGCCGGGCGACGACACTTCGAGATCGCATCCGTTCCACGACTTCTTGACCTAGATAGCAACCTTTTTGGAAACTGACGGCGCGCTCGGTTTGCCGCGTTTCCGCCGGAAGATACTCGTCCGTGATTTCAAATCCAGGCCAGGGAATACCAGCCTCGATTCGGCGAATCTGAATGACCTCGTCACCGACAGTGCACACGGTTTCCGGCCGCGCGGAATCGCTAATGTGCTTGCGGAAGGCGTCGATCATTTCTCGCGACACGAAGAACTGCACGCCAAACGGACCGCAGAAGTCATTTCGCATCGCGGTCATTGCTCGACCATCGAAATTCACTTCGGCGGCGCTGTATTGGCTCGTCGCTCTTGCCTGTGGCAATCCGAGGTTGGCCAGCAATTTCGGCGCCTTCGCTCCACTAACTCCGAACACCGCGAATTCCATCGAGCGATCGCGGACTTGCACGTCCTCCATCACGATATACTTGTTGAAATGCGTGATCGCCCGATCCAGGAACAACTGATCAACGCTGACCCAAAGGCAGTCGCCGCGGTTGACGGCGATGAGATCAAAGAGAATCCGCCCTTTTGCGTTGGTGGCAAAGGAATAATTGCCTTCGTTTTGTTGAAGGGTCTTCACCTGGTTGGTCGTGAGGTTGTGCAGCCAGGAGATCCGGTCTTTTCCCTGGATTTCAATTAGGGCCCAATTCACTGGGCAAATTGCGATTCCGTCATGGAGGGCCCCGTATTCCGAGGCCAAATCCTCAGGTTTCCGGGCCGATTCGTTACCGGACTCTCTTGATGGACTTATTGCTGATTCCGAGATCATTGCAATTCCTTACTTCCTTATATTCACTGATTCGCCGATCAACCAGTTGATATAGTACTGAATCAGTGCTATATTATATAGGGCGGTACGAATGCTGGCACTGACCAAGAAAACTGACTACGCGTTGATCGCGCTGACTCACCTGGCCAAGAAGTCAGGCGAGCTCATCAATGCGAGAGGATTGGCGGCAGCTTCGCGAATCCCTTTGCCCATGCTGACCAATATTCTAAAGGTATTGGCCCACGAGGGAATCGTCGGCAGCGAGCGCGGGTCCAGCGGTGGGTACGTGCTCAAACGAAAACCATCATCGGTCAACCTGCACGAATTGATTTCAGCGGTCGAAGGTCCATTTCACTTTGTGCAATGCTTCATGGCCGCTGAACGAAGCAATCTGGAAGGTGAAGGGTGTGAATTGGAGCATTCGTGCCCGATTCGCACTCCGGCACTTAGGATTCAAGGACGGTTGGAAGAGTTTTTGAAGAGTGTAACTCTCGCGGAGCTGTTGGAAGGAAATCCCCAACGCGGCGAGGTATCGGTGCGAATGAATTTGCTGCACGGCTAGTATGCAACGGAGTTCGAGAAATGACGAGACAGGTGTATCTGGACAATAACGCGACGACGCCGGTTGATCCGCGCGTGGTGGATGCGATGCTTCCATTCCTTCGCGAGAACTTTGGGAATTCGGCGAGCCGAAACCATGCTTTTGGCTGGGTCGCTGAAGAAGGCGTCGAGAAAGCGCGGGAGCAAGTCGCAGAGGTCATCTGCGCATCAAGCAAAGAGATCATCTGGACCAGCGGCGCCACCGAAAGCAACAATACGGCCATCATCGGCGTGGCGCGAATGTATGCCGACAAGGGCAAGCACATCATCACCGAAAAAATTGAACACAAGGCCGTCATCGATCCGTGCAAGTTCCTGGAGACCGAAGGATTCGAAGTAACCTGGCTGGAGCCTGATCCGACGGGCCGAATCAGCGTCGAGCAGGTTCGCAATGCCATGCGTGATGACACGATCCTTGTGTCGATTATGTTTGCCAACAACGAAATCGGAACCATCAATCCGATCGGCGAGATCGGCGCTCTCTGCAAGGAACGCGGCGTGCTCTTTCATACGGACGCGACGCAAGCATTCGGAAAGACTCCGATCGACGTGGAAGCAATGGGCGTCGATTTGCTGAGCATGTCGGCTCACAAGATTTATGGCCCGAAGGGCGTTGGAGCATTGTACGTGCGTCGCAAGAAGCCGCGCGTGCGTTTGCAGCCGTTGATTCACGGCGGCGGTCACGAGCGCGGAATGCGGAGCGGTACGTTGAATGTTCCGGGTATTGTCGGATTCGGGGCGGCCGCTCACATTGCTCTAACGGAAATGCCCACTGAGAGCGTGAAGATTTCGCGACTTCGCGATCGGCTGTGGGCCGGCTTGAGCGAGCATCTGACCGACATTCACCTGAACGGAAACCTTGAGCATAGGCTGCCAAACACACTGAATGTCAGTTTCCTCTATGTCGAAGGCGAAAGCCTGATGATGGGATTCAGCGACATCGCGGTGAGCAGCGGCAGTGCGTGCACCAGCGCTTCGTTGGAACCGAGCTACGTTCTAAAGGGACTCGGCATGGGCGATGACATCGCCCACAGTTCGATCCGTTTCTCGTTGGGCCGGTTCACGACGGAAGATGAAATCGACTACACGATCGAACAGGTCGTGAAGACCGTAAACCATTTACGAGCGATGAGCCCGCTCTATGAAATGGCTCAACAGGGAATCGATTTGTCCAAGGTGGAGTGGCAGCATCATTGATACGTAGTGCAACAACGACTCTTTGTATCGCCGAACGGCATTGGATCGCATAAAAGGAAACGATCATGGCTTATAGCGACAAAATTGTAGATCACTTTCAAAACCCAAGAAACGTCGGATCGATGGATACGGCCTCGCCCAAGGTGGGAACCGGCATTGTCGGAGCCCCGGAATGCGGCGACGTGATGAAGCTGCAAATTATGGTGGATGACAAGCAGCGCATCGTTGACGCCAAATTTAAGACTTTCGGCTGCGGTAGCGCCATCGCCAGCAGTTCACTGGCCACCGAATGGATCAAGGGTCGAACGCTCGATGAGGCGATGGAGTTGAAAAATACCGACATCGTCACCGAACTCGCCCTGCCGCCGGTGAAAATTCATTGTAGCGTATTGGCCGAAGACGCCGTCCGCGCCGCGATCGCCGACGTAAAAAAGAAGATGAACGGAAAGCAGGAAAATGCCGTGGCGGGTGCGCATGCGGCCGCGAAGTAATTGGAGTCATATCGCTGCGTCATTGTGATTTGAGCAGACGCGGCGTGCGTAAAGCAGGAAGCAATGAAGGAATGGTTTGCCCTATCGCAGGGTCATTGGGAGCATCGCGAGACATGGTTATCTTAACGGAATTGGCAGCGAAGGAAGTCAAGCAGATCATCGATCAGCAGCAGTCGTCGGCCAAGAAGAACGGGGACGCGACACAGTCGATGTTTCTCCGTGTGGGTGTCAAGGGCGGCGGTTGCAGCGGGTTCAGCTACACGCTGGATCTCACCGAATCCAAAGGCGAGAACGATGAGGAATGGGATCAGTTCGGGATTCCGGTCATTTGCGATTCCAAGAGCATGTTGTATTTGGACGGCGCAACGGTGGACTTCAAGGATGAATTGATGGGTCGCGGCTTCGTGTTCCGCAATCCGAATGCTTCGAGTTCTTGCGGATGTGGATCGAGCTTCTCGGCTTAGTCCGTATCTCAGGCCCGCTGGTCGCCGATCGTGATGCGTATGAGTCCGGCTCCGGAAAACTCGGCGCGCCGTTGCCCGCAATGCGATGCGCAATTGAACAATTGGATCGCGTGCGACTCCTGTGAATCACTATTCGATGTCGATAGGCCGGTAACGCATTTTGAACTATTCGACTTGCCGCAGGGCTTCGGCATCGACCACGAACTTCTTTCGCGGGCTTATCGAAAGCTGGCGAGGCGGGTTCATCCGGATCGATTCGCCGATGGCTCTGAGCGAGATCGTGAATTGGCCACACGACTGAGTGCGCGACTGAACGAGGCCTTTCAAACGCTTCGCGATCCTGTTCGCCGGGCCGATTATTTGCTCACGCAACTTGGCGGGCCTACTGCCGCTGAGTGCCGCGAAGTGCCCGGCTCGCTTCTCGCGGAAGTGATGGAGATTCGAGAGAAAATTGAGGAGGCGAAATCGAAGGGCGACTCCTCCAGCTTCGAAGCCCTGCACGAAGCGATCACGGCCCGCCGAGATTCGACGATTCACGGGATCGAAGCACTCTGTGCGAAATTGGACGGTGCTCCGGGAGAAACTGGCCGGGAGCTTCGCAAGCTGCTGAACAGCATGAAATACTTTGACAATTTGCTCAGCGACCTTGCAGGCGATCCACTTTCAAAATCGACTGTGAGCGTCGCTCCATAGCCGCGGCCTGGGCCGCGCATTTTGAATGAGCAGACGAAGTTTTGTGACAACGACAAACGATCCCATCATCGGCATTGATCTCGGCACGACAAATTCGCTTGTTGCGTATGCCGACGAAGCCGGGCCGCATCTCATCCCGAATCCTGATGATTCCAATGATTTCCTGTTGCCGTCGGTCGTGGCGTTCCATGAGGCAGGGAATGTCCTCGCAATCGGGCGAGAAGCGAGAAGTCACGCCGTCGAGCGTCCATTGACCACAATCCACTCCGTGAAACGATTGATCGGTCGTGGAGCCGCCGACCTGACCCAAGAAGCCCGGCGACTCACCTATCCACTGAAATCTCATTCATCAGAAGCAGGTCGCGATATCATCGCCGTCAAAATCGGTGATCGTCGCTTCACCCCACAGGAAATCAGCGCGATGATTCTCGTCGAACTTCGCCGCTGGGCCGAGCTTCACTTTCAGCGCGATGTCACACGCGCCGTCATTACCGTTCCAGCGCAGTTCGATGACGCCCAGCGCCAGGCCACTCGCGATGCAGGCGCGATCGCCGGACTCGACGTGATTCGCATTATCAACGAACCGACGGCCGCTGCACTCGCTTATGGATTAAATCGCGCGGAACAAGCCACCATTGCCGTGTATGACTTTGGCGGCGGCACGTTTGATATTTCGATTTTGCGACTGGAGGACGGCGTCTTCGAGGTGCTGGCGACAAACGGCGATACGCACCTCGGCGGCGATGATCTGGATCACGGGTTGATCGGGCTTTTCACTCGCGAAATCGCGGATTCACTCGGCGTTCAAATTGCTTCGCCGGCGATCCGCCAACAACTGCGCACGCTGGCGGAGAACGTGAAAATGCAGCTCAGCGACGAAGACGTTGCGAATGTCGAAATCGCATTGCCCCCCTCCTTAACAAGGAGGGGGACGGGGGAGGTTTACCCCCCTGTATCCCCCCTTGGTAAGGGGGGAGGCTCGGAGGCCGTCACATGCCACGAAATCTACCGTCGCAAAATCACACGCGGGGAGTTCGAGGACATGGCCCGTCCCTGGGTCGATCGAACCATCGAGGCCTGTGGACGAGCCATGAAAACCGCGCAGCTAAATCCCGCCGACATTGATCAGGTCGTGCTTGTGGGTGGCTCAACGCGAATTCCCTACGTGCGTCAGCGAGTATCCGAAGTGTTCCAGCGGCGGCCCTACACGGCGCTGGTTCCCGAGCACGTCGTTGCCCTCGGCGCGGGCGTGCAGGCCTCGATTCTCGCGGGCGTCAAGCGCGACGTGCTTTTGCTCGATGTCACGCCGCTTTCGCTCGGAATCGAGACCATGGGCGGCGCGGTGGGGAAGCTTATTCTCGCCAACACGAAAGTGCCATGTCGCGCGTCGGAAATGTTTACGACGTTCAAGGACGGCCAAACGAGCATCAAAATAAACGTGCTGCAGGGCGAGCGAGAGCTGGCTGCCGATTGCCGATCGCTTGGCGTGTTTGAGCTTCGCGGCATTCCGCCGATGCCCGCGGGAATTCCCAAGCTGGAAGTCACCTTCCTCATCGATCAAAACGGAATTCTCAATGTTTCCGCGAAAGAACTTCGCAGCGGCATGGAAGCGAGCGTGCAGATCGTTCCGACCCACGGGCTCACGCGCGAGGAGGTTTGCAAGATGCAGGCCGAGGCTCTTGCCCATGCGCGCGAGGACATGAGTGCCCATCACTTGATTGATGTAAGAACCACGTTGGAATTCGACCTTAACAAGGCCGAGCGAATGATTCATCAATTTGGCCGGTTGCTTGAGCCGCGGGAATTGCGGAGACTTTTGCAACAGGTAAATGAGCTTCGCGATCTGGCCAAGATAAGCAATAATGCTGAAGAGTTGAATCGTCGCCGTGAGGAATTCGACCGAGCGGTTCTTCCGTTGGCGGAAATGGCGATGTCGGAAACATTGAAGGAAGAAGCGACAAAGATGTAGGGTGGGCCGTGCCCACCATTATGTAGAAGTTCAAAGTTCGAAATTCGAAGTTCAAAGACGCAGCGTGGGCACGGGTCCCCCAGGCCTTGGCCTGGGGGACTGAGCGGCGGCGACGGGACTACCTTGGGAGATCATCATGGGCGGCGTGAATCCATACATTCAACAACCGTCGGTGAAAACGCCGACGAAGAAATACAACATCACCTTCCTGCCGATGAACGTGACCGTCGAGGTCGATCCGGCCAAGTTCCCTTACGAACACAACGGCCTGCCCGGCAGCATTCTCGACATCGCTCTAGGCACCGGCGTCGCGATCGATCACGCCTGCGGCGGCGTCTGCGCGTGCTCGACGTGCCATGTCTACGTCAAGCAAGGCCTGGACACGATCAACGAAGCAATGGAGGAAGAAGAGGACCAGCTCGAAAACGCCCCGAATTTGAAATCGTTCAGCCGACTTTCATGCCAGTGCGTTCCCGACGGCACAAAAGACGTCGTCGTCGAAATCCCGCAATGGAATCGAAATCTCGTCCAAGAGGGGCATTGAATTGCATGCCGACGACCGAATTCGAACGCTCTTCCTTGCGTAGACCAAATGCTACGCATGATGTCTGTCGGTTCCTGGCTCGCGGTTTGACTTCAATCCACTCTTGCAATTTAATATGTTCGGTCCTGCGGCAAGCTGGCGCGTTGCCGCGAATTTAGTTTGAATCACGTCTTTTAGACGAAAATTATTGGCGCGTCGTGTGGTCCTTGTGGACGAAACATGTGCCGTTATCTCAAATTGGAGGAAAGTTCAATGAAATCGCAGTACCTTTCATCTTCATTTTCAAGAGTGGCTTGCGCGTTCGTGGTTACAGGCGCCGCGGCGTTATCCATCGGCGGGTGCCCGCCGACCACGCCTCCAGGTGGCGGCGGTGGAACCGGGGTGACTCAGGCCCAGGTCGATCAGTTGATCGCCGACAATTTCAATGCGGTGAACCGTGATTTGGCTCTGTGGAACATTCAGCCCGGGCTGGGCACGGTGATGATTGAATACGGGAAGCGATTCGCATTGCTCAAATTCGCGGCGGACTCCGGTGATTGGGGTATGGCCCAGTATCAGCTTAAGGAGGCCATCGAAATTCAAGAAGTCGGCGAGACCACGCGTCCCGCAAATGCGGCGCTGCTCAAGAACTTTGAAGACACCAATCTCGCGCCTCTGAGCGCGGCGATTCAGGCGAAGGACGCCACCGCATTCAACACCGCCTTTACGCAGGCGATCGCAGGATGCAACGCCTGTCACGTGGCGACCGGACACGACTACGTTGTCATCCAGCCGCCGACGGTGCAGCCGGAGGATTTCCTGTTGCTTGCCGCAAGCGACACTCAAACTTCCTCGCCGTCAACACCAACCACTCCGCCGACGCCGGGAACAACTCCGCTTTCATGGGCCGAGTTGACTCAGACTGTTGACGACGTCTTCAACACCGTCGACAGGAACCTCGCCCTATGGAACATTCAGCCGGGTCTGGGAACCGTGATGATGGAGTATGGAAAACGATTGGCCTTGATCAAATTCGCCGCGGATGCAGGCGACTGGGGGATGGCCCAGTATCAGCTCAAGGAGGCGATTGAGATTCAGGAAGTCGGTGAGACGACACGTCCGGCACGCGCGCCGCTCCTCAAGAACTTTGAACAGACGTACCTCGATCCCCTGAGCACGGCAATCAACGCTCAAGATTCCACCGCCTTTGGTACGGCCTACACGCAGGCGATTTCCGGGTGCAACGCATGCCACGTCGCCACGGGATTCAGCTTCGTCCGCTTTCAGTCTCCGCCGACGCAACCACAGACATTTCTGGTGCTCGGTCCAAGTGACGTAACGCCGCCTTCAACCACGCCGCCATCGACGCCTGCAACGCCCACATTCCCATCTGGAAACCCGACCGAAGCCGACGCCACAACTCTCATTCAAGACAAATTGAACACTCTTGATCGAGATTTGGCGCTCTGGAACATTCAACCGGGTCTGGGCACGGTCATGCAGGAATATGGCCATCGGTTTGCGTTGACTTCATTGGCCGCCGATGCCGGGAATTGGGGCATGGCCGCTTACCAGCTCAAGGAGGCCATTGAGATTCAGGAAGTCGGTGAAACCACTCGTCCGGCGCGGGCGGACCTATTGAAGAATTTCGAGCACACAAATTTAGATCCCCTGAGTGCGGCAATTACGGCGCAGGACACGGCGGCCTTTCACACGGCCTACACGCAAGCGATCGCGGGCTGCAATGCATGCCATGTCAGCACCGGATTCTCATTTGTCGTCGTGCAAAATCCACCAGATAGTCCGGCGGACTTCCTGAAGCTTGCGAATTAAGGGAGATGAACCGGGTTCTGTTGAAATCCAGCCAGTACGTTTGCCAACTTCCGCGATGAAAGACGCGGAAGCGGATCTGACTATGGGCGTGGTCCCAGGTTACAAATGGTGCAACCTGGGCCACTTGACCCATGAGCGGTTCTTCATGGTAGCGCCTGCCCGCAGGCACAAAAGACGTCATCGTCGAATTCCCGCAGTCATGTCAAGATCTGGGTTTTGTCTGAATGCGCCTCTCCCTTCCACGGAGAGGGGTTTGCTGTGAGCGTCATGGGTTAAGGTGCAGCCTGAGGCGGCTTGGGCGCCGCCCTTTGCGCGTCATTCAGGAATGCGATGAACTCGCCGGCGGGGATGAAGCCTTCGGTGCGGGCGAGGACGTCGCCATTGACATTCAGCACCAGATACGTCGGCGTGGCGAAGACTTGATATTTCTGGGCAATTTCCAGATTCGTGACCCCATTCAAACGCACGGGCACAAATTCGCAAAGGGCCTTGCGAACATCTTCATTGGGAAAGACCACGCGATCCATGGCCTTACAAGGCGGGCATTCTTCGAGATAGAAATCGACGACGACGTTTTTGTTGGCGGCGTGGGCCTGGGCCATGGCTAGCTTGAAATCCTCGCCCCAGCCTTCGGGCTTGTCCGGCGGTCGAGAGACAAAAAAGTAAATGCCGAATGCGGCGGCCAATACGACGGTTGTCGCCCAGAACCGTTTGTTTCCTTGCGTAGACGCTTCGCGAAACGGTGCCTCCGCGTGGGCGGGAAAGATGCCGGGCGTGTCGTCCAATGGAGTCATATCAAGCTCACCGAGTCCATAGATCAATTGTAGTCACTGCCTAGGCGTGGGCCACTGCTTGCGCGTGGTAATTTGTGTGGCGCGGGTTTACAACCTGTAAGATCACCGGTTGGAAACCAGTGCCACAGATTCCGTGTTGTGACCGGTAAGAAACCGGGCCACGAAGTGAGGCCCGCGGCGGAGTCAAACAATCAAACATCTTAACGTCATCAATCATCCGACACAGTCCATGTCGCATCCAACGCGCGATGGTGCGTTAAGCCCGCTTGCTTCCGAATTGGAGGCGAAGCTGAAGGCATCGGTCGAGGGCGATGTGCGTTTCGATCGGCTGTCGCGAACGCTGTATTCCACGGACGCGAGCATTTACGAAATCATTCCGCTGGGCGTGGTTTCCCCTCGCGGCGTTGCCGACATTGTGACAACGGTGAATCTTTGTCGTGAAGCGGGCGTGCCGATTGTGGCTCGTGGCGGCGGGACGGGGTTGGCCGGCGGCGCGGTCGGATTCGGCGCACAGCTCGATCTTTCGCGATATATGAACCGCATCGGCGAGTTGAATGTCGCTGCGCGGACCATCGAAGTCGAGCCGGGCGTTGTGCTGGACGAATTGAATGCTCATCTTGCGCCGCATGGCCTGCGGTTTGCGCCGGACGTGGCCACCAGCAGCCGAGCAACAATCGGCGGCATGATCGCGAATAACTCCTGCGGCGCGAATTCGGTGGTCTACGGGCGGACGGTCGATCATGTGCAGGAGTTAACGATCATACTTTCTGACCGGAGTACTTTGCGATTCGCCGCGTTCAACGATCGCTCCCAACAATCGCCAGACTCCATCGAATCGAAACTGGGTGCCATCCGCGACGCGAATCATGCCGAAATTCAACGGCGATTTCCGAAAGTGATGCGAAGCAATGGCGGCTACGGATTGGACCGACTTGGGGTGCCGGGAACGCCAATTGACGCAACCAAGATCCTATGCGGCAGCGAAGGGACGCTGGGCGTCATCGCCTCCGCGAAGCTCAAGCTCGTTCCGCTTCCAAAGACGCAAGGCCTCGTTGTGCTGCACTTTCGCGGGATTTCCGAAGCGTTGCGAACGACTCCGCGGATTCTGGAGCACAAGCCATCGTCCGTTGAGTTGATTGATCGACTGATCATTAATGCAGGCCGAAAGAATGCGGCCTTGGCGGAGCGTCTCGATTTTCTTCAGGGTGAGCCGGAGGCGTTGCTGGTCGTTGAGTTTTTCGCGGATGACGAAGCGGAACTCAATTCTCGCATTGAAATGCTTTGCGCGGATCAAGAGATTTCTCACTCTGCTTTCGCGGCCATTCCGATTGTCGGGCCGAAACAGGCGGACGTCTGGAAACTGCGAACTTCAGGGCTTGGCCTGCTCATGTCCCGGCCCGGCGATGCGCAGCCCTACTCATTCGTCGAAGACAGCGCGGTCGATCCATCGCGACTCGCGGACTACATCGAGCGCTTGCAGAGGATTCTGGAATTCGAGGGCGTTCACGCGGGATTCTATGCGCACGCCAGCGTGGGTTGCATTCATGTCAAGCCGGTATTGAATCTGAAATCCGGCACGGATATTGAAAAAATGCGGCGTATCGCGGACGCTGCCAGCGACTTGGCACTCGAATTCGGCGGGGCCATGACCGGTGAGCATGGCGACGGTATCGTTCGCTCGTATTGGCTGGAAAAGATGTATGGCCCGCAAATCATGAACGCTTTTCGAGCAGTCAAGCAATTGTTCGATCCGCATGATTTGTTCAATCCGCACAAGATCGTGGACCCCTGGCCAATGACCAAGCACCTTCGGCAGGGCCCGGATTTGCGCTCGCTGCCGGTCAAGACGACGCTGGATTTTGATGAACATGGCGGGATGGCCGGCCTCGCGGGCATGTGTACCGGCGTTGGTCAATGTCGTCAGAATCTGGTGGGCACGATGTGTCCGTCTTTCATGGCCACCGGCGATGAGACGCATACAACTCGGGCGCGGGCCAATGCGCTGCGAATCGCATTGTCGAATCGCGGGCTGCTCAACGGACTGAATGATCCCTGCCTTGATGAAGTCATGGATTTGTGCATCGGATGCAAGGCGTGCAAGACGGAGTGTCCGACGGGCGTGGACATGGCTCGACTGAAGGCCGAATTCCTGCATCATCGAAATCTTGTGCGCGGATCGAGCGAACGATCGCGATTGATTTCGGGCCTGCCTACGCGACTGGCGTCAGCGAGTCGGTTTCCGCGAATCGCAAATCTGATCTCTCAGTCGTCGTGGATGCGAGCCTATCTTGATCGGCGCTACGGCATTGATGCCCGCGTCGCGCCGCCAATGTTGGCCCGGCGGACTTTTCGCTCGTGGTGGCGGGCACACCACTGCGATATCCAGAAACATCGCAATCAGCCAGAATCGCGCAAGAAAGCAAACACCGATCGCGGTCAGGTTGTTTACTTTTTGGACACATGGACTAACTACTTTTGTCCGCAAGTCGGAATTGCCACGATCAAATTGCTCGAACGCGCGGGTTACGAAGTTTTCTGCCCGAGCGTACGGTGTTGCGGGAGACCGGCAATCAGTCAGGGGCTACTGGGCGAGGCGACGGAACTTGCGACGTTTAATGTGGATCGGCTCTCGCAGTGGGCCGCAAGCGGAACGCCGATTGTAGGCACGGAGCCAAGTTGCCTGCTGACACTCGTGGACGAATATCCGCAACTGATCCGCACCAACGCCGCTCGGCGAGTGGCCAAGCAGAGTCGGCTTGTCGAATCGTTGCTGTGTGAAACCGTAAGTTCGGATTCAAATGCGCTGGCGTTTCGATCGGATTCTTCGGTACGATTTCACGCGCATTGCCATCAGAAGGCGATTGTCGGCACTGCCGACGCTCGAACACTCATGCAATTTGCATTTGGTGACGGCGCGAGTGAAATTAGCAGCGGATGCTGCGGTATGGCGGGAGCTTTTGGGCATGAGAAGGAACACTACGACGTCGCTCGTGCCATCGGTGAGCAGCGACTGTTCCCGGCCATTCGCGAACGAGGCCGTGCGAAGATTGCCATCAGCGGGTTCAGTTGTCGGCATCAGATCGAGACGCACACGGACGCGAGGCCTCGGCATCTGGCGGAGTATCTCGCCGACGCATTGATTTGATTCTTTAGTATTTGGAGGAACTTTGATGACGCGGCATGGCACATTGTTGATGTTACTTGCGACGATTTCTTGTGGCGGCTGTTGCTTTCATGGAATGAGTAATGATGAATTGGCAAAGATGCGTCCGTCGCGCCCTGAGGCCCTGGATCGACTCAACATGCTTGCCGGTGATTGGGAGACGACGGGTGAAATTCGCATGGCCTTCGCGAATGAAGTGATCCGGACGCACGGACATAACTACGCCGATTGGGATGTGGATCGACACTTGCTTGTTGACCACTCTGAGATGGACATGGGGCCAATGGGTCTGATGAGCGGGCTGACGGTGTGGGGCTATGACGAATCGAAGGGTCGGTATCGGATGTCGTGGTTCGACAGTTTTGGCGAGGCCTCGACGGCGACGGCCCGTTTTCATGAAATGGATAGAACCTGGCACATGAAAATGAAGGGTCGGATGCACGGGTTTACGATTTGCGGCACTGGCACGATCCGCCATGTTGACGAGAATACGCTGGAATGGACGTGGATCGAGCGGGTGTGGGGCATTTACGAAGTTGCGAACATGAAGGGAACCAGTCAGAGGTCGATCCGCTATGACGGACTGAACCCCTAACGCTAGCGGCAATTGACCTGCACAAATTCCGCAGCTAACTTGCTGTGGAATCTTGACTGGATTGAACTTGTTCATTGCACGCTGCGTCAAAAAAATGAAATATCCGAATCGCTCACAACCCAATCGCTTGCTGAATGCCGCGTGCGTCGTTGGCATCTTGGCGCTTGCCTCGTGCAGGGACTCCGAGCCTTCGCCGGCGTTCCCCGGAGACGTCGGCGAAAACGATCGAGTGTTGCTACCGCCGCCCGGGGCCTGGCATGATGCTGCCACAAACAAGGGACAGGCAGAATGGCATCCGTTCAAGAAAATCGAACCGACTGCAGTCGCCACCAAGTCGGCTCCCCGCGGTCAAGGCGGCGCCGAGAAGGAAGCCGAGGCGGCCCCGGCCGGCGGCGTCGATCCGAAAATTGAGGAAGAAATCCGCGGGCTTCTGAAGGATTACAATGGCCTGCTTGCAGACGACAAGTTCACCGATGCCATTGACTTTTTCATCAAGAACGAAGCGGCTTCGGTCAAGGCGCTGATCGAATTGCTGCCCGATGTTTCAAAAAAGCTCAATGAATTGGCATCCGCTTGGCCTGAGCAAAAGGCGGCACTGGAAATGCTCGCCGCGAACTTGGAGCCGAAGACCGCGTTAAAGCTTGAACTGGCCAAGCTCAAGTCCGCGAATGACAAGAAGGCCGCAGGAACGCTTTCCAATGCACCCCGTTTAGGAATGCTCTTTGTAGATCCAAAGCCTGCCGGAGGCTCGACGGATATCCGTTTCATTGTCGAGGGCGATGTATGGTCGATCGACTTGCCCGCGTTGGCACAGGTTGCCAAGGGCGCCGATGGGAAAAAACTGCTCTCGGATCTCGATGCCGCGATAGCCGATGCCAAAGCAAACTCCCTAACGCTCGATACCCTGCAGAAGAAACTGCCCGGCCTTGCCGCCGAACTTGCAAGCGGCGGAAAACCTGGTGGCGCAGATGCGAAGGACAGCGACGCCGACAAGAAGAAAGAAGAGCCCGAAAAGAATTCCGGATAACCGATGTCCGATTCTGTTCTTTTTTCCCGTTCCCGCCGTGAAATTGAACTCTACCTTAAATTGACGCCATGTTCGCATTGCGGGCGGCCCTATCTATGTGTCTCGCCTTCGCCAGCGTCGAACGGGGCTTCCGCATCGAGCGATTTCATTGCTTCTTGCGAAACCTGTCGTGGGACCCCAGCATTGCGATTTCGAATTTCCGGCAGACCGTCGGATCGCTCCCAATTGATCGATGTCGCGCAGTGGCTGACTTTATATGGTTTGACATTAGAGGCAGCCCATCAAGAGCGAGAGAAGGCATTGTCCCGCCGGCTTGCAATGGAGGCAGCAACCTGTCTTAATGAAGCATTGCGATTTTATGATGACGAGAACGACCTTCCATCGGCGGGCGCATTTTTCACGGATGATTCGCGAGCGAGGTTTCGCGAGCATCCGCAGTTGTTCTCGCGCCAACGGCTGCTCAATTTGCGGGCCCAACTCCCTACGCCATCAAAGTTCGATGCGGGCGCTGCATGAATCGGAGAAAATATTTCCCTTTCGTCATTCGAGACGTTTTTCAGTTCGATCGGCGTATCTCGCGGCGGTTCTCTGGAGTTTGCTGCGTGTGACGGTTTGCATCGCCGAAAGCCCCGTGAATTCCACCGGATCATTTGAATCGCGTGCGCATGCCATTCAGTCGCGTCTCGACGAACTCATTGACCGTGATGACCTCGCGCACTCGCTTCATTTTGGCTGGTTCGATCGCCCCTATGCGAAGGCAATGATGGCGATCGCGTTCAAAATCGCCTCCGTCGCGGAACGTGAGCTGACTCTTCGAAAAACGAGCCGCGAAGCCATGACGGATGAACAGCTCGACGCGATGCTGAGTTGGTGCGAGACGGCGATTTCGCGGGCAGCCCTACTCCCTTGCAATCCCGATTTTCGGCCGGATCGGATTCGCTTCGAACGGAAGGAGTTTCTGATGCTCCAAGTTCCGCCGTTGTGGGCGTTCGTTGACGACGCATCGGCAACTCGTGCCGATGCTGATTGGGGAGATATGGACCTGCTGGCGGCGATTGGACAGAAAATTTATGTGCCGGCGCGATTGAGTTCGGTGACCCAACAACTGCATGCGAATACCGTATTTGATAGTTCAAGCGATGATACACCCGAACCGCGTGAAGAGGACTTGAGCGACGTACCTGAACTTGCAGTGCCAAAGCCGCTCCGCCAGAACACACACTCAATGTCGATCCAAGAACTGGCGCGGCGAGCGGCCTCACTCGGCATGGGCTTTGCTATTTCGTATTCTCCTCCACCCGCCGCTCAGAATAGAGCTAACGAAAAGAAAGTTGAATCACTTGGGTTTCAAATTACCGCGAGAACACTTCGAGAGTTGATTGAGAATTCCAGCACGAATCCGCAGGCCGATGTGCTCGAAGCGGGCAGTGATGCCACGGAAGGTGAGTCGATCGGCGGATGGCTTGCCCGTCGCGCATTGATGCGAGGAGCAAACGGCAAAACGCGAACTGCAGTGATCAACTGGCGATCCCCCGCCGGCTTCCCTGCAGAATCACCTCAAGCAATCAGGGCTGCGATGTGGATCGCGGCCCTTGATGGTCAGCAAATTGCCCTGCTGAACGGCTGGCGGGATCTTCGCGACGGCCGCATCCATCGCGAACCGAGCATTTTTCTTTCAGCGGATGTTCTTGAGGCGCAAGCCCACACGGCGCTCGACATGTTGCGCTTTGCGCCGATTGTCAGAGCATTCGATCAGCGACCATCACTGGCCATTGTCATCGATTCCAATGTGATCAGCGCACAGAACAGTAACCAATGGGCGAATTGGATTCTGCCGTTGTTCGACCGACTCACCGCGATCAACATTCACTTCGATGTGATTCCCGTCGCGAACGCGCAATCCTTGGAGCATTCAGGTCGTTATGCAAATGTTCTAACGCCAAGACCGAACAGTCTTGAGTCCCCCGCTGTTCTGGATCAAATCGTCGCAACAGTTGTTTCCAAGTTCGATCAAAAGGACTTTCCGCGTGCTTACGACAATGATGGGAACGAAGCACGTCAATTGTATTTTCGCATAGCAGACTCAGGTGGCCATTTGTTCATTGCAATCATTAACGAATGCGATCGGCCTCGTACGATTCGGCTTTCAACAGCTGCAAAGGCCAAGTCATTTCACGATCTTCTCATGCCCACGAACATGCTCATGCGTCTCGATAAGATTGATCTGGCGGCCTGGCAAGTTCGGATATTGGAAGCACAATGACTGAGTCAAACGGATTCCAAGTCATACCTGTCTGATTACATGAGCCCGTTCGACGCCCTTCGGAGCGACCGCCCTCAACCCTTGAGGAAATACTCCATTAATTCGTGACCTGGATCGATGTGAATGCCGCTTGCGGCGGCGTTTTGTTCGTCGAATGGAAGCTCAAGGAGCGGCGGGATGTTCGTACCAGCCATGCAGAATGGCGGCGGCGTCATGGTGTGGATGCGGCGTTCAACCGGCGTTGGATGATCCGGAGCGACAAGGATTCGCCAATCGCCAGCACGTCGAATTGCGGCTAGGATCGGGCCAACGACGTGCTCGTCGATTCGCTCGATCGCCAATCGTTTCGCTTTGGCGTCGCCTAGATGACCGGCCTCATCCGGCGCTTCGATGTGGACGAAGACACTGTCGTGCGATTCCAACGCTGCGACCGCCGCTCGGCCTTTCGCGGCATAATTCGTGTCGAGAAAGCCCGTCGCACCCGGAACATTGAGCACTTTGACACCAACCAGCGATGCGATGCCGCGAATCAAATCGACCGCTGCAATCGCCGCCCCGGAGAGGCCGAATCGCTCGCGAAACGGCTGCAACTTTGGCGATTGACCTTGTCCCCAAAGCCAGATGTCCGTCGCGGGATTCTCGCCGAGATCGCGCCGAACCTGATTGATCGAGTGACCGCTGAGAACGCCGCGGGCCTTCTCCATGATTCGTCGCACGCGGTCGCTGCCCGGGCCATTTGGCAGGAATGTGTCCACTTGTTGATTCGGAATGTCATGCGGCGCTTTGCACGTCGGGCTGACTCCGTCGGCGTGCGACATCACCATGAGATTGCGGTACGAAACGCCGGAATGGAAACGGCATCCTTCCGCACTCAAGGCCCGATTCAAATCCGCGATCAGCGCGTCGGCCTCGGTCTGTCCGATGTGGCCCGCCGTGAAGTCGGCCATCGCACCATCCCCGATGGTCACGAAATTGCACCGAAAGATGAGTTCGTCAGATTTGGTTTCAATGCCGCGTGCGGCGGCCTCGAGCGGCGCTCGACCCGTGAATTCCGTTCGCGGGTCGTAGCCGAATAGCGAAAGCGTGGCCACCTCGCTGCCGGGAGTGAATCCTTGCGGGACCGTCACGACCGTACCAAGTCGGCCAGTGCGAGAGATTTCATCGAGATTCGGCTTGTGGGCCGCCTGCAATGGCGTCATGCCATCAAGGTCTCGACACGGCTCGTCGGCCGCCCCATCTGGAAGTATCACCGCGAATTTCATCGTGCCTCCGTGCAAAAAACGAATGGCGCTTCCTTAACATGTCCGGCAATGGTTTTCAATATGCGTGATTTGGGCTGAGTCCGGAACGGCATCCGATGTTCTTCAATCACGTCGATAGGGCCAGATCCGAGCCGCGACCGTGAGGGAGCGGATTTTCGACCTGAATGAGCCGCAAATTGCTTCCATTCGTTTGGAGTGGCGAGTCTTAACCCGCATTCCAAGAGCCATTTTGCGATTTGGACGAATTCCGTACAATGCGTTGCTCGGGATCGGCTTAAAGCCATTCCCAATCGTCCGGCGGCGTACCCAAGTGGACCAAGGGGACGGATTGCAAATCCGTTATTCGTGGGTTCGAATCCCACCGCCGCCTGTGCGTATGTTCCCGCAGACAACCCTTGTCAAGGGCATTACCATGACTCCGACGGCATTTCTAGTTCACCCCGCCAGCACACTAGCAGTTGGAAGATTTGGACTCCTTTTCACGCGGTGTCTGGCTGCCGTCAGAAGTATATTCATGCTAGGTCGCAGCCATCGCGCAACGTGCTTGCTTGTCCTTCTCTTTTTCGCTCTTTTCGCCGGATGCACGGCAACAGGTTCTATACAACAAACTCCCGGCGGTTCTGCACTATCATCGCCGCTCCCCGAAGGGGTCTTCTCCGGCACCGTCGATTGCAAGAGCACAACAATCGATGCATCTGGAGCAGTTTCTACGCAGACTATCCCATTAGAGGCTAGCTTCGAGATTGATCAAGTTGGCATTCCCGTCATACAAGGAAGCGAAATTAGGGTTGGCCGCACGGTGGCGATCGGAGGCCTTCAGGGAACATACACACGGATTCATGCGACTACCACCGGCCTTGTCATTCAAGGGAATGCAACGATCAGCGTCGGGAGCTCCACTGGGTCGGGATCCTCGATTGCGGAGCTTAGTACAAACGATTCAGGTGGCCTTGATTATCGCCTCACATTGACTCTTTCAGACGACACGGGCGCAACGCTAAACCAATCCTGCACCGGAGTTCTTTCCCAATGAGGTTCTCGCGCACACACGCGCGGGGTTCTTGAATATGCGTATACCCGCCGCCTGTTCTTAGTCACAGGCTGGCCGTGTTCATCAGGTTTCTGTGACCCGCTGCATGAGCCAAGTGCATGCGGCGTCGATGTCATCCTGTCCGAGTTCGTGGCCGCCGGGGTGATTATGGACTTCGACCGCTGCGCCGGCCGATGAAAGCAATTCAATGAGCCGCGAGGCATTTGTCGGATCAATGATGGGTTCGCGGAGTCCACGAGCGATCAGCACCGATTTTTCCGAAAGATTCGGCATGCTCGACGGCGTGAAAGGAACCATGGCTCGAAAGAGGATGGCCGCGCGAAGAGTTTCGGGTCGGAGGAGCAGGAGACTCGCGGCGATGTTTGCGCCATTGGAATAGCCGACGGCAATCACGCGGCGGGCATCGAGCGAATAGGCGGCACAGGCTTCCACTATGAAGTCAGCCAATTCGTGCGTCTGCCGGAGTGATTAGTGCTGGAACGAGAATCCTTTCTCGCACCCAACCAATCGGGAGTCTCTTCCCGCAAAGATGCAGGATAAGAATCCTGCCGGTAGGCGTGCGAGTTGGGAATTTTGCACGAGCGTTCTACTTCAAGTCCTTCGTCTGCATCGCCGAATCCCATCGCCACCTTAGGGAGCAATTCGATCAGTCATTCGACAGAGCCGCTTCGGCCGCCGCCGCGTCGTCGACGATTTCGAAGAAGGTGTTCAGCCGCGTGACATCGAAGATGCCGCGTACAAAGGGCGTGGGGCTTAGGAGCAGGACCCGGCCGCCGCTCATTCGCGAGCGAGTCACCGTGTGAATCAGCACTGAAAGCCCGCTTGAGTCGAGGTAATGCAGGCCGCTAAGATCGATGATGACGCGCGCATCAGGCTCGAAGGCGATCTCCGCCAAGGCATTGCTCGTTGCGTCGGCGGTCTCAGCATTCAGGACGCCATTCAGCTTGGCAGTGGCGACGCTTCCCTTCCGTTCGACCTCGATGCCCATATCGTTTCCTTTTTCGCTGCAGATTTTGCCGATCGGTTCAGACGCTCGACTCCGAATACGAACCGCAGACACACTGCATTGTACATGTACTGCGTCCAGGCCCAAAACGCTTTTTGCGTCCATGTTCTCGTTTTCTTATGGGTCCAGTCCTGCCATGAATTGTCCTTGGCCCGGCGATCATTTGGAATTTGCGAACCTGCATAAGTCATTGGAGTTTTTTCCAACCATGAGTCGATATTCATTCGTTCCTTTTTTTGTGAAATGGAAGTCAGGTCATTTCGTGCTCGTAGCGGGGATAAGAAGGCATGAACGCCGCCCTCCCGGTTCGACCAGGGTTTAGCGCCTGGCGAATCATCCAGTGTTTGCTGTTCGTTCTCAGTACCGCGACTCTCGGCCTGTACACCTACAGTTGCCAGGCACCTTTCTTTTGGACCGGATCCGTCGGACCGCAGCATTGGCTGGAAACGAATCTGAATGACGGAATTCTCGACCTGGCCTTCGTTAAGTTGAAGTCCTCGGATTGTATGGGACCAATGTTGTCTCGAATCCAGGTGTCGGGCGAGTCAATTCTCTACGAAGACGCGGGCTGTTCCAGCCGCCACAGCCGACTTCAACACCCGGTGATCATCTTCATAACCCCTGATTGGCTCTATGACGCGTGCGATGTCGCTCATCCGCCGGCTTTCACACTGATGACGCGCGTGCCGCTTTTGTATGCTTCACTCGCATTCATGTTCGCGCCGATCGCCATTCGAAGCATCCTCGCGGCCAGACGGCTTCTTCGCGCCATTGGTTTTCGGTGTTCGGAATGCGGGTATCCGTTGCAGGGATTGCCGGCTCTGCACTGCCCCGAGTGCGGGCAGCGGTAAGCGCAATGCAATCGCGAGAGACGTCAATCATCGCCTCGCCGAGGACGCGAGGCGCACAGGAAACGACCGGTCGATCGATGTGACGACCACGGGCTTCTCCTGCACGAGCGATTCGGCCCAGTGGATCATTCCTTCTTCATTATCCCACGTCAACGAGCCGCCTTTGGTGACTTCCCTTCCCTGGAAATGCAGGACGTCGACGAATCCCTTGTCGGAGACGATTTGAAGCACAACCCCGTCGCCAATTTTCATCAGACTCGCCGCGACGGGCGGCGCATCGCCGTTGTGTTTCAATTGCTCCGTGGGCTTTGGATTGAACAGCGCCGCTGCGATCTGGTACAGCACGACGTTTTCCGATGGTCGCGAATCCGCCACCAACATCAGGTGAAGATGTGCCCGCAGGCCCAGAACTTCGGGAATTTCGCCACGCTCGGAAAGGATCTCAATGTCGATGATCTTCCGGTCATCAAGTCTCAATGGTTTGATCTTCAGTTGAGTTGCATATTCGCGATGCGCATTGGCGCGCCTTCTCCTCCGGCGTCCACCGTTTGTAAACAAATGTACCGCGACCTCGCCATTCACCAATGGGAATGGCAACCGGTTTCCTCGCCGCGCATCCAATGCTCAGACCGGCAAGGACCATGGCAGCAATGAAAGGACCGTTTGCACGCTGCATCAAAGAGAGCACTCTTGAAATTGCAGCCCGCTCAAAATTACGGTGAAAGGCGTTGTGACGACGCGAGGCGCGCATTTTATGCGACAACTCCGATGCGGCCGGGACCTCGTCGGAGTCGTCTATTCGTGTGGTTCGGCATTCTCTACTTGATGTGACATTGCAGACAGAGATAGCTCTCCTGCAACGGCGCGCGGAGGAAGTGACCAAGCCCGTTGTTGTGCACGTTATGACACGAAGTGCACTCAACTCTTTGCAGACCGTTGATCCGCACCAGCTTGACTCCCGGACCTCCTCCGATGCCGGGGGAGAATGTATTGGGGTCGCGGTATTCCGCAGGAAGAGCCGTCGGGTATTCGATCCCGATGGGGTGATCATTCGAAAGATCGGTCCCTAAATTGGCCTTTCCTGTAATGACGATGCCCGTGCCGCCGGTCCCGCCGTAATTGTCAATGGCGGTCACGCCGTCGTGGCAGCTCAGGCATAGTTTGCTGGGGCCCTGCGGCTGCCCCGCCGTGCTCTTGAACATGACAAACGTCTCGCCGGTCTCCGCGTGGTTCCAAAGCACGTTGGCCTCGCCGGACAGCAAGGCATTGTGTGGAGTATGACACGGGAGGCAGACCTGATTGCCGGGAATGTGCACACCCGGATAGTTGTTGAGATTGTGCGGGGTGTTCACGATGCTTACCGACGGGTAGCTGGAAGAATCGCCGGGAACAATCTGACCCACTGCAATCACTGCCATCACAAGTAGTCCCAGAATCGGTGCAATTCGAGTTGCATGACGCATGGTCGGCCTCCTCAAAAAAACGATCCCCTGTTGGGCGACCTTAACTTCGCCTCGTCATCGGCCTTCAAGGACCGACGCACTTACCCGCCACACGCTGCGGGCTGTGCTGGGTTCAATACAGAATCCGTGCCAGATCGTGGCAAACATGTGAGCCGTGCATGTCCGAGTTGACCCCTTTGCGTTGCAAACCGCTTTGGCGAATGAAGTTACGAGAAACAATGGCGTGGTTCAAAGCGTTTTGGAATACCAAGCAGTCTCGAGAAACCCAAATCGAGTGATCCAATGGCGATGAAAATTGCGGAATCTCACGCGCTCGACTGCGTGAAAATCCACAACACGTGTTGTACGTCCCTCATTTGACGCAGATTTGTCCGACCAGGCGAGCCTCAGAGTTAATTGTGACCGTGAAAATTCATTGCAATCCCGGAACCGCGAATGGTTGGCGGCGGGACAAAACAAGGGCATTTGTGTCTATTTTTGCGGGATATTTGATACGGCGGACTCGCGGTCATAGCGATATGGGCTGTGGCAACCGGAGGCACACGATCCGCCAGTCTGTGTTGCGCGATAGTTGAGTGGAATTTCCCACTTCCCGAATTTCACGCTCTCGACGATGTGTTTTTCATTCTGAGACGCATGAGGATCGTGGCAGACCCGACACGTTCGTCCCTTGAAAGACTTGTTGACGTGGACAAAGTGGAGGTTCTGCTTTCCGTTGCGAAAACCCGTATCTTTGTCCGTGTCTCGGCTCGTAAACGCCTCCGCCTCATGACATTCAAAACAGAGTTTGTAGGCATCGGCCGAGAACGCCGAGTAGAAGGTTGTGGCATATTCCGCAGTAAGTAGGGATCCCTGCGACGCCCCGTGCGGATCATGGCAAGGAGTACATTCCCCATTTTGAATCGGGCCATGCAGCGGCGCTGAGGTTTTCAGACGTTCGGCGATGCTGGCGATGGATCGATCGCCGGTCTTGATGACCTTGTCATGACAGGAAAGGCACATCTTGCTCGGCGGATCGGCGGCCGCAAGATGGGCGCCGTCTGAGGCGTGAGGATTGTGGCATTTCACGCACCCCCCTTCCGCTGACGCGGGAGAGTGCTTGCATTTTGCCTCGTTGCTCTTGGTTAAGATCTCCTCGTGACAATCCGCGCACAGCTTCGGCGGTGTCGCCTTGAGCATCATCGGATTGCTCGCACCGTGGGGCTGGTGACATGACAGGCAAGCCTTTTCAACTGGCGGATGCTTATGCTTCGCGGCCACCAGTCGATCACTAATATCACTATGGCATTCCACACACATGGGGGGATCAGCGGCGCGAAGGAGAGACGGGAGGTCCGAAACATGCGGCGCGTGGCAGGCCATGCACTCGCCTGCGGCAACCGGACCATGAAGGTTGGTCAATTTCTCAAACGTCTCCGAATGACAGTCCTTGCAGGCTTCACCAATGCTCGCTGTCTTAATGAGTGACTTGGATTGGCTCGCGTGCGGATCGTGACAGGCCGTGCATTGTCCCTGAGTCACCGGCGCATGGACGACTTTTCCTTTGAATTTCTCTTCCTCATGGCACTCCGTACAGATCTTGATGCCGTCGGATTTCAAACGAAATGCATGGGGCGCATCCTTTTTGGCCTCGTGGCAGGAATCGCAGGCGCCGTTTTCCACCGGATTGTGGATCACAGGTTTTTTCCCATAACCATCGTGGCAACCGGACGAGTTGCAGCCCTTCGAATAATCCTTGGGCTCAGGTCCACTGAGTGCAATCTGTGGCGCGACCAAACAACAGATTCCCACCATCGCTACCGGCAACAATCGTTGCCATTTTGTAGATTGAGCGGAATGAACGGAGTTCACGGATGGCCACCCGTCGGAGAAGATTCGTCACGAGCTTCAAACGAAACGATGACGTCGCCGGAAGCGGTCGCGAAATTGCGCGTGTGGCCAAATTCGAGCCACTCTCGCGAGGGCGCCCCGCCCTTTCCTGCGAATTCGATTTCCAGTGCCGGCTTGCCGTGTTCGTCGCGCGAATACGACTCGACCAACTTAGCCGACGGCACATTTCGCGTGATCCGAAACCGATACGGTGAGCCTGAAATTGAAAGGAATTCATTTTCGTCGAGCGAGCGGGCCACTGAACCCGATTCTGTCCGCGTCAAGACCTGAAGGCCGATGCCTTTGATTCGCAGGAGAGCGAAATCGGGAACATCGCCCGCCGGTTCGACAGGACAATCGAGCTGAACGTCGATCGGCAGAGATTCCGCTCGCGAGGCTGCGAAACCCGGAAATTTCGCGAACAAAGTACGCGTTTCTTTCACGCCGTTCTGCTCAATTTCCACGAGCACAGCCGGATTGTGCCTCCGCGCCGATTGATTCACAGCCCGGACGATCTCGCGGTCCAAGGCGTAATCAGTGTAGAATTTTCGCACGGATATTTTTCCGTTCATTGCATCAAGTGTGTAGGTGGCGCCTTCCTGAACAACAAATCGCCGTGGCGCACCTGCCGCGGCTCCAGAGGCAGACACCACGATCTCCGGCGGGCGGGTGAATTCCGTTTCAAACTGCTTACGAAGAACGTCGGCATCGGCCTGTGAATCGACCGACATAAAGCGCCAAGTACCGATGTAACTGGACAAGCGGTCGCGCTCCGGATCGCCGGCAACAAGCCAGCGGTGAAACGATTGCGTCGGACCTTCAATCGATAATTCGGTCGCCGGACGACCACCACCGGTCTCGTCAGCAGTCACTTCTTGTTTCATCTGCGCCTGGGCCAAAAAGTGAACGACTTTAAGGGGCGCGTAAGGCGTCGGAAGATCGACCTGTAGGTTTGGATTCTGCTCCAAATTGGACGCATCGATCGTCACGGGAAATTCGATTTTCTTCGGAGACTGAGTGCTTGGAAGCTGCACCCGAAGCACCATTTTCTGGTTGTCCATCAGAGGATGCATGGTGTGCCCGGGGTGCTGGGCCCAGACCGATGAGCCCGATATCAGGATCCAAATCGGCAAGAAAACTCGACCCAAGAATGCTCGAATCCCCATCGGGATCGGGATTCCGGGTCGTCGCATCGTGGTGCGTCTTTTCATTTTGACTCCAAACTTTCTCAACACTGTTCCAATGGTCAAGGCGCAGCAATCCCGGAGCCTCCACGCCAGCCTCACGCTCGCGGGGTGGGCCAATTCGCCAAGCCTATTGGCACGCCGCGTGCCGATGATACCGAAATCCGCTGGAGCGCGGGGGATGGATGGACCTGCTTGGCAGGATTAAGATCATACGGGACGGATGAGGCTCGAGCGTTTGTTTCTGGATCAGGTGACTATTGAATACAACCAGAATGTTGCGACCACGACATAGAATAAGGCAGGGAATCGTGTTGGGATTGAGTGCATTTTTGCCGCTTTTGTTAGGTGCAAATGGGTGTTCGCAACTTCAGGATACATCAGTAACTGCGTTGGAAACGGCTGCACAGACCATTCTGGAAGCCGCGCTACAGGCGTTTTTCCAGCAGTACCAAACTGGTCAGTCTACCACCACAACGTAGTGAGATGCCTTCTGCGGTACGCCGAGAAAGCCGGCGTGCGAAGCACTGCGGCATTTCCAGAGCGGGTGAAATCGCCCTCGAACGTTATTCAATCCAAAGCATGGCACCCAAAACATAGCCTTGACCCTTCAATTGGCACGGAAAGCATGGATTTCTCGTGATTGTAGAGATCGTGGCATGACAGACAGCTGACGACGCCCCCTCGGAGATTGACTGACGCGGGAACCATGGAAGCTGGGCGAAGCGGAACCTCCGCCCGTTTCTTGCCACTCATCGGATACGAGACATCAATCGGGTGATTTCGCGACCGATCGCCGAGCGACCCACCAAATTCCGCCCCCGCCGGTGCGTAGGCGGCCTCAGACGCGTTCACGCCGTCATGACAACCCAGGCAAGCTCGCGACGAGGAAAATGCACTCACGCCGGCGGCCGCCTCGCGGTTGTATTGTCGGCTCACGTGCGCGAACATGAGCGCCATCCAGTGCGCTCCTTCGCGGGATTGCACGTTATTGGAGTGGCAATTCGCGCAGAACGACTGTGGATTGTCGGGCGAGCCGTTTTCTGAACCACGCAATTGCACTTTCGCACCGGGAATGGGCAACGTAACATGACAGGTCATGCAGGTAATTGACCCGTCGGCAGCAATCGGCCATCCTCGCGGCAACGACATTCCCGAAGTTGGGCGAATTCCCACAGGATGGTTTTGGACCCCCGGCCCTAGGAGTCCGGCACCAAATGATGCGGACGCTTGGTTCGTCGTATCCGCCATCGTCGGCAGACATGTGGCCGCTAAGATGGCGACTAGCGAACAAGTGACTCCGAATTCAATAGATGTATGGATCCAGGCGCGGCAGGAGCGCATTAAATTCCCCCCGTTTCTAGCTATTAATCAACCAAAAAAATTGAACGTGCCGTTGAGCGTACGATATGAACAGGGAAGGATTGCCTAGTTTGACATGCCTGACACCCTAAGACGCATGAGAAGTTGGGTTTCAGTCACCGATAACTACATTTTCTCGATATTAAGACCGGGAATTCCATGGAAATTCGAGGATGGAACGGCATTTGCCATATCATTCACGTGAGCAGGTGGAGGGGCAGGACACCATCGTGTGCGATCTTCTTGAACGCGGCATTCGTGACAAGAGGTACCCGGATGAAATTCGACTTAGGACATGGACCAATCGTTCGCCATCAAGCATCTGAGGCGGGTGCCGTGATTGGGGGATTATTGCTTTTGGCAGTTGCAAATGCAGCGGCGAGTGACCAGGTTTTCAGCCCTCCTATAGGTGGGACTCTTGTCGATGGCGGAACTTTCGGTGAATTCGATGGCATCGCAGACGCGGCATATTGGACATTTAACGGTTCGAGCAATGAAGGGGCGATCACCGTCTCGCGCGACACAATACCCGGCTTGGAGTCGCGACTCGTGTTCGAATTTGACTTAAGGTCACTCGCGTCCACAAATCCGCGTTCCGCGTTGCTTCACTTCCAACTCCGCGGGGCACCGCGTTTCCCAGCCGATCCGACACTCATTGACGTTGTGGCATATCCCGCAGACCTTCACGCGTCGTTGAGTGATTTTTCCGCTGGTCCAAGTACCACAATTGAAGAAGTTTCGGTCGCCGCCTTTCAGCCATCAACGTTGTACGAAGTCGATGTGAGCGAGGCCGTTGCGGCATCCCTTGCGGCCGGCAGAAACGCACTCGGAATTCGATTACAAGTCTCCAAAAGCACGTCGCCCGGACAGACATTCATGGATGCTCTTGAAACAGACCCAACCACGAAGCCGTCACTGGTAGTGGACGCGCAGGCGGCTGGCGATTTCAACGGGGACGGCCACATTAACTTGGCTGATTTCGCTCACCTTCCCGAATGCCTTTCGGGACCGAGGGTTCCCGCGTTGCAAAGCTGCCTCATTTTTGATTTTGATGGTGACCTCGATGTTGATCTTTCCGATGTTCAGGCATTTGAGTTGCGAATGACCAATTAATTGTTCCATTCGTGACAAGTCGGTCCCATAATGCGGGAGCCTCCGCGGGCAATTGCGGACTTTCACGCAAGCGTGGTGTAAAAATCCACTAACTGCCTTCTTAAGCCAAGACGTTGAGTACTCGTTTGAGGCCTGATTTGCAGCCCGAACTCAATGCCTTTTTTTGCCCTCCATGTCGTCGAAATCACGCCTACAGCCTACCAATGGGAGGCATGGCATCGTTCGACGCGCCCATCCAATAAAAATTACAAATCAGAATCCTTCTGGAACGGCGAATGCAGTGGTCCTTTCGGCTTGTATGCCGGCGTTTTGGCAATGAAGCGTTTTGCTAAGTCTCCAGGCCTGAGGAATTTCACGCAGTTATGGAGATGGCGACGCCGGAATGCGGTTGTTGTTGGATTTCTGGAGCAAGCTTGAGATTACCCGAATGCATGCTGACGGTCGCCAAAGCGGCGAAACCGCAGAAGTTTAAGAGACTTTTCGGCGGGATGCGTTAACTCCCGCGAGGGCATCGAATCAATAAGGAGGATGACGATGGTTTCCGCGTTGATCATGTTGATTGGCATCGCAAGTCCCGCCGTTGGACCAACTTCAAATCTTAGCTATGTTCGCACTGTCACGACGGGAGTAACATACCCCGCTCGAATCGCGACCGGCCCATCCGGCGGATCTTATGTGACCGATCCGACGGCGATGACTGTCGCAACCTTCGACGCCAATGGCGTGTTGGTTACGACCACCGCCATCTCGCAAGGGCCGGTCGGAATCGCTCGACACACTGACGGTCGAGTATTCATCTCCCGCCTGGACGGAAAGATCGGCGTTTATACTTCGGCGCTTGCGGCGCAAGGAACGGTCGACCCCGCACCGCTAACGCTAACCGGTCCCAACGATCTGGCATTTGATTCGGCGAATGCGGAGCTGTACAGCGTGGACAGCGGCGCGCATCGCGTACTCGTGTTCAGAGAGTCTGCTGGGGCCTGGATCCTGAATCGATCATGGGGCATGGAAGGAGTCGGGCTGGGGCAGTTCTCATCACCCCAGGCCATCGCGCTGGACCCGATTCTTCATCGTGTGTTGGTGACCGATGCGGATAACTTCCGCGTGCAGGTGTTCGACACGACCGGCATCCTGCTGTTCAAATTCGGCTATCGAATCCTGTTCACGTCGGATACCGACCTTGCGTGGTTTGCCCGCGGCGAAGGCTTGGCCGTCGATTCTTGCGGAAACATTTATGTTTCTGACGCCCTGATGGGAACCGTTCGAGTTTTCAGCAGCGGCGGCAGCGAACTTGGAACGACTCATGCTCCGGTGATCAATTACGGTACTGGCGTCGGTCAATTGCGTTCGCCCTGCGGCATGATGATTGACGCCGGCGGTAAGTTGTACATCGCGAATACGAACAACAATTCCATCGAAGTTTATTCTGTAGCCTGTACGACAACCTCATCGGAACCGGAGACACCGGCCCCGTCGCACGTTCGGACTGCAAAGAATCCAGGTCGGTCGGAGGCGGCGCGCACAGTTGATGCGGCGCTGATCCATCGTCCCCACGCCGATAGCCCGATCGACATAATCGAGGCGATGCACTCTGGGGAATATGACGCAAATCTGGACCTGAATTCGGATGGACGCATCGATGAGGTGGACGTCGAACTCGCGGTCGAGCAGTTTGGCGTCGGCACGATTGATGACTTCAAGCAAATGGCTGGGTTCAGCACTGTGGCCGATCATCCTCCCTTCAATCCGCCGCACATTCTGAGTCTCCCGAATGCATGCGGTCGTTGCCATTCGATGGATGGCGCACCGGGTGGAATGCTGGTGTCTTCGGGTCAGGAAAACCTCTGTCAGTCGTGCCACTCAGCAGGAAAAATCGCTGGTTCAGCATGGGTCGGCCCGGGCAACGATGCAAATTCCCACCCGTGGGGCATCGCCGCGGACTTCGGCGTTTCGAATGGACCGGCGCCGGGCAGCATCCTGGCACTGCATCTGGACAACGGAAACGTCCGCTGCGGCACTTGCCACGACCCGCATGAAGGCAGTTCCGCTGGACTCTGTGCGGGTGGTTTGTGCCAAGGCGGACCATTCAACGGGTCCATCTGCACCAACGCCGCTCAGTGCGCTCCGAAGGTCAATTACATGCGCGAAGAGATCTACGGGGCGGAGGATCTTTTGACGTCCCAAGGAGGAACTCCTGTTGTTTATGCCACCAGGCGAATGACTGTGATGGACCCCACTCTGTGCGGCGAATGCCACACAGATATCGTTGAGGAATGGAAGATCGTCGGACATGCGGATACTCACGCTGATCCTTGGTCCCACTATGACTGGTCGATGGGCAACAACTGGCTGTGTACCGGACCAGGCACGCCGTACTCTTACTGCACAGGCGAACGCGCGGGGAACGCTACTTCGCCCGCAACCGCGCTGTGTACGGGCCCGGCGACGCCATTGGCATGCTGCACGGGGGCAGGCACAGGCACATGCACGATCGCGAATGCATCATGCACAGGCTTGCAAACGCCATGGCCTTGCTGCACCGGCACGGGAACGGGAAATTGCTCGAATACGCTCCCGGCCGCTGAATGCACGGGGGCTGGAACGCCGGAGCCGTGCTGCACAGGCGCTGGCGCGGGGTCTTGCTCCAGCCGCGAAGATTGCCGGCAGTGCCACTCAGGCGACGGTTATATTGACTATTCAAAGGACTTCTCCGACGGCACGGTGCTTACCCGGACCCATCGTGGCGACCTTCGGGTCATAGACTGCCTGGTGTGTCATAGTACGCACGGCACGGCAAGCTCCGGCAAGCTACTGAGAATCTACGACACAGTGCGATTGCCGACCGGACAAACGTACACAGGTGTGGGGGCAGGGGCCACCTGCATGGCGTGCCACAACGGCCGGTCGGTGCCGCCGACGAATCCGTCTTCCGTTTCGACGCCACATTATCTAAACGGTGGAGCAATGCTCGAAGGCATCAATGCCGTGACCACGTTCCCGAATGGACCGGGAGCGATTACCTACACGCTCTCGAATTCCAATCACACGACCAATGCGGGGATCAACTGCACGGTTTGCCACATGGCGCCGGGCCCTTCGTCGGGACCGGAGTTTCGAAAGGTCGGCGATCACACGTTCCGCTTGGTGGATCACGACACCGGATTCGAGAATGTTGCAAACAGTTGTGCGACCACGGCGTGCCATCCGGGTCTGACGACAATCAATCGGACGGCCAATGGGGACTATGACGGCGACGGCGTGATTGAGGGTATCCAGGACGAGACCAACGGTCTCTTCAATCTGCTGAAGGACTCGCTGTATGATGCAGGCGCGTCGCGCGTGCTTCTCAATGCCACCACAAACGTGCCGGGGATGGAAGCATCAATCTGCACGGCTGCCGGTGTGCCTTTGGCATGCTGCACCGGGCTGCACACCGGGCCGACTTGTGCTGATCCGGATGCAATCCCCTCGTATCCGTACTGGACACTGAGAAGGTGCTCCGGCGGAACAAGGAACGCTTTGCCGTGCCAGGGCACGGGCGCGGGGACGACCCCGTTCGATTGTCCGGGTGGCGGCGCGTGCAATGCAACCGTGGCTGCGGGAAACCGGACTTCAACGATCGTCAACGCCGTCTTTAACTGGGAATTTGTGGACAATAGCGGCGACCGCGGAGTCAAGAACACTGGCTACGCCATCGGCCTGCTGCAGATCGCCTATAAGGGCGTGACGGGCAACCCCGTGCCGAACGCGGCCTATCGCTATTCACCGGCTCCTTGAACCAACGATTCGACCGTAACGCGAACGATGCGATCTCCTCCTTGAGCACGCCGCAAGCCGCAGGCAGATGCGACTTGCGGCGTGTCTTGTTTCTCGCTTCGCGCGATTCTCGAAGCCCCGCTGGTGGACACAGTTTACCAGCCCGATTGCATCGCGAATCTTCGACGCCGAAAATGTGCAGGGCCGTACTTCGCGACGCCGACTTCAACGGTACAATCCCGGCCATGCAAAACCGAGTTCCCCAATTTCCTGAAGTCCTCGGCGTGGAACATCGCCAGGCAGATCGCCGCCCCGCCTTCGGATCGCACACCGACGCCACGCTAAAAGGGACAAAGGCATGGTGCCGACGGCGTAGGCATGGTCGCGCCTTCTTCCTCGCATGCCTCGGCGCTTTCGCGCTCACCGGTTGCAAGTCCGCACCCCGTGAGCAACGACAATTGGTGTTCTTTCCGGCCCCTCCCGCCGCTCCCCGCGTTCAATTTCTGACCTGGGCAAGCGGTGCCGATGAGTTGGAGGCCAAACGCGGCGCGTTTGCGGAATTCGTCCTCGGTCAGGAGCCCGCCGCAGCTCGAGCCGTGCAAAAACCATACGGCGTCGCCGCTCGCGACGGCGTCGTGTACATCTGCGACACCAAAGGATTGAGCATTTGCCGGCTTGATTTCAAGAACCACGTTTTCAGCGTCTTCGGGACGAGTGGTCCCGGACGTCTGCGCAAGCCGATCAACATGACCATTGATCCACTGGGCTACAAGTTCGTGGTTGATCCCGACCGAAAGCAAGTCGTTGTCTTCGGCCCCGACGACACGTATGTCACGGCGTTTAACGTGCCGCCGCCTTGTCATCCTGTCGATGTGGCGGTGCATGAGAACGAGCTTTACGTGCTCGACAACGATGAAGATTGCCAGGTCGTGGTGCTCGATCGCAAAACGGGAGACATTCTGCGAACGTTTGGCGGGCCGGGAGGCGAACCGGGACAATTCAAACGCCCCAACAGCATCGCCGTCGCCCCGGATGGCTCCGTCTACATCAGCGATACCCACAACTGGCGGGTTCAGAAATTGACGGCTCAAGGCAAGCCGATCTGGACGAAAGGCGAGCCGGGATACGTACTGGGGTCATTCGGACGTCCCCGCGGAATTCGCGTCGGACCCGACGGAATTGTCTATGTCGTCGACGGTGCGACTGAAATCGTGCAGATGTTCGACCCCGACGGCCATACGCTCATGCGCTTCGGAGGACCCGGAAACCAACCGGGTGCCCTGGGCTTGCCCGCCGCGGTCGATATCGATGCGAGTTCATTGGAGTACTTCAAGTCGTACGTGCATGAAGCCTTTCGCGTGGAGTATTTAATTTTCGTCGCGAGTCAATATGGCAATCATCTCGTCAGCGTGTATGCATTCGGCTCATTCCCGCCGGGATACAAACTGATGGAGCACGAAATCAAAACCCTTGAGGCCAGACCGATGCGCGAGGGCATCGGTCCGGTGGATGGGAAAGAGCCGCCCATCGAGCCGCCGCCGCGTGAAATCAAGCCGGAGGATGAATAATACAAAGTCATCGCGATGAAACGAAGAACATCGTCATGGAGGGCAATTCGCAACGGCGAGAACCATGCCAATTGGGCAATTCGCGAGCAGGAAGTCTCTTCTTCATTCCAGCAAACCCTACCGGACCAGGGGCGATTCAAAATTCAATCGATTCAGACCTGTCGCTTGATTTTGGTTTCAGTGATCGGGGTTGCGCCCGCAATGATTGTCGCTTGCACGGAAGCCACAAAATACAAGACGCTTTCATTCTTCTTTGACGGGGTGCCGCCGCCAGGGTCAGCTTCAACCGCAAACGCCGCAGCCCCAAACAACCGCGATGATAATCTCGGAGCGCCGGCGCCTGTGGCGACTCCAAAGCGCTCATATCCGCATACGCCATATCGCGATAATCGATGCGAAGGCTGCCATGACGTTGCGGGCGGTGGACTCGTTCGTCCAATCAAAGAGGGGCTTTGCCTAACCTGCCATACGAAGCTTCTCGAAGGAGTGAGGTATGTCCACGGACCCGTCGCAGTGCGAGATTGCACGGTTTGCCACGAATATCACGCCTCTCCCTATCCCAATCTCCTCTCCAATGATCCCACGACAACTTGCTTGAATTGTCACGATCGCTCCGACTTGTCCGCAGAATCGCACCCGCCCACTTTAGAACAAGGTTGCGTCGATTGTCACAATCCGCACGGCGGAACCGATCGGTTCTTCGTGAAAAGGACACAACCTTGATCGCGTCGGCCCGGAAAGCAACGGGAAACGCTTCCGCACCCGCGTGCTTACAATCTTTCCTGGCGATTCAGTCGATTCGAATTGCCGTCACTCGCATGCGTTCGCTCGTTGGGTTGGGACTTCTTGCCCTCCTCCTCATGAGCTGCCGCCCGCCGCAATCGAATCAGGCGCCGCCACCCGATCAGGAGCCGCAAACCATCGCGCCTGACGCAACCAAGCCCATTGATTTTACTTCTCTACGCAAGAGCCTTGAACTGACCGTGCGGGCACGAGACCAGGAGCAAAAATCCAAAATCAGCGGCGGAAGCCAAACATGGAAAGAGCGAATCTACAGGGAGGGCGTTCGTGTCGAGACGGAAGGGTACGTCTATCACCCGAATTTCATGGAATTCACGCTTTCCGGTCTTTTCGGCCTGCTGCAAAGCGATTTTCTTAGCAAGTTCGACGATCGCGAACGAACCAGCAGTGACACCGGAACGATCTACGAGTACGACTTCGAAGGCAGCTTCTTGAAAAAAAAGGAATACCCAGGCTCGGTTTATCTTAAGCGTTATAGTTCAATTGAACCACGACCGTTTCTCTCCAGCCTGCAAACCACGACGGACAGTGAGGGATTCGCGTGGCAATATGTCGACCCGAAAATGCCGACAAGTCTTCAATTCGACATGACCGATGTGAAGCTCGATCCGCTGGATAAATCGGAAAGTCCTGGGGAACAAAAGAACTCGTCATTTCGGTTCGACACCAGCTATCATTTCACCGAGCACAACGTGCTGTCGCTGACGTTTGACCGTCGAAGCGTGTCCGAAGATCCGTTCGCGCTTCAATACGACACCAACGATCTGACCCTCGGGCATCGCTTCGACTTTGGCGAGCGCCACGAGCATCGCCTTGATTCCGAGTTGGAATTCTACGACCAGACAGGAACGTTTGACACCAAACGGAATCGGTGGAGGGAAACGCTGCGTTTAACGCACAGCGACACACTGCGATCGTGGTATCAGTTCGAAGCCATGGACCGGACGCAGGGACATCTCGCGGGAGTGGCGCCGATCACTGAAAAGTCAATACTCGGTTCGGGCACTGTCGAGCACACCCTTTACGACAGCCTAGTGTCGCAATTGTTCGGCTATGCCCAGCGGCAAAAATTCGACGATGGTCTGAAGATCGAACGTTTCGGTGTACAGCCAAGCTTCGATTATCGCAAAAAGAACCCTTGGGGCATGCTGATGGCCGGCTATCAATTCCGCGCCCAGCGCGAGGAGCGAACCGGCGCCGATCTTAGCTTTGAGGTGAATGACGAGCCGGCCACATTCAACGATCCCGACCCCGTCGTGCTCAGCAACACCAACGTGGTTGTGTCCTCTGTTTTCATCACGTCGCAGGACCGCCTGATCATGTACAATGCGACCTCCGATTATCGCGTGCGCAGGGTGGGTGACCGAATTGAGATCGAACGCGTGCCGACGGGGCGAATCGCCGACGGTCAGACGGTGCTCATTGACTACTTCTGGGCGCTGGCGGGCAATTTGACGCTCGACACCCTTACCAACAACTTCAGCATCCGCGAAAATTTCGACTTCGGATTGCAGCCATACTACCGACTTCGGAAGCAGGATCAGACGCTGACTCCCGCCGACGCCACCGGTGTGCAGCCCGATGATATCAAGGACAATACCTACGGCGTGGAATTTCGACGCGATTTGATACATTTCCTCGCTGAATACGAAGATCATGAATCCACCATCCAGCCGTACAAGGCCAAACGACTGGCCGCCGATTTGACAAAGCGATTCAATCGCAATCGCACCGTCCGGCTTCGTGCCCGGTGGGTGGACATCGAACGAACGGACCTGTTGGGGCGTGAAACGAAGTTCTTTACCGTGGAAGGCCGATATCGAGAGCAGATCGGAGAGCATTTGACTCTTGAAGGCGCGGCGCTGTACCGCAAGGAAAATGACAACACGGCGGGGAACAACAAGGGGTTGGACCTCGATTTTTCGCTGGAATGGTTGATCCGGGAAACGGAGCTGCGACTGACATACAACTTCGGTCGCTTTGAAGATGATTTCGCGGAGAATCGCAACCAGATGTTGTATTTGCAGTTCCGAAGAAGATTCTAGTGTAGTGACTCACAATAATTTAACCGTATGTTGGTCGCCTTTGCGAAGCGTTTTCGGCGTTCCTGCGTCCGCACGGGTTGAAGCCTGCGGCTCGATACGATTAGCAATCAATGAGGCACTACACTAGAGGCGAGTTTCCGGCGAATGGTGACAAAGTAAATGCACCCGAGATTTCGATCAATCATTTTTGTCACCATCATCTTCCAGCTACTTCCAGGCTGTGCGGGAACGCCCAAACCCGTTTTCGAGCCGCCTGCAGTACCGATCGTTTGGCCTACAGCGCCCCAGACGCCGCGGATTCGTTACATCGGAGAGCTGCATACGGCCGAAGACCTCAAATCGCCGAAGCGGGCCGGTGAAATTTTGAGCACGATTTTCGGCGGGCGGAAGGAAACCCAACCATTGTATGGTCCTCGAGCCGCGATTTGCACCTCCGACGGGCAGCGGCTTTGGGTGGCCGATCCGGGAGGACGCTGCGTTCATATCTTCGATCTTGCAACGCGAGATTACAAGAAAATTGTGCGATGCGGCAAGGATCGACTCCTTTCACCCGTCGGCATCTGTGCAGGCACCGCAGGCCTTATGTATGTTTGCGACTCCGAGCAAGGCTCGATTCACCAATACGCCGATCCAGGAGGCGCGTTCATCGGATCACTTCGCCTGCCAGAAGAGTTATTGCGTCCAGTCGGCATTTCGTATGATGCAACGTCGGAAGAGCTTTTTGTCGTCGACGCGGTCGCCCATGATTTGAAGGTGCTGGATCGAAGCGGGAACTTGAAGCGCACTCTCGGTCGCCGCGGCGATGGGCCCGGCGAATTCAATTTCCCTTCCGCGATTTCCGCCGACGGCGAAGCCCTGTGGATCACGGATACCGGAAATCACCGCATTCAGGCCATCTCGCGCAGCGGCGAGCCAATTGCGACGTTTGGACAGGCGGGCGACGCGCCCGGCGACCTGGAGTTGCCCAAAGGCGTGGCCGTCGATGCGGATCGTCATGTCTATGTCGTGGATGGTCGATTTGAAAACGTGCAGATTTTCGATCGGAGCGGACACTTACTTCTGGCATTTGGCGAAGAGGGCACGAAAGCGGGCGAGTTCTGGCTCCCGGGCGGCATTTCGATCGACGGCTTGTCTCGAATCTGGGTCTGCGATTCGTACAATCGACGTGTACAGGTGTTCCAATATCTGCGAGAGATTGATGCGAAGTAAGAATGGACATCGACGAATTTTCCACGAAACTTCGGCGCTCGGCGTCATGTTACGCGCGGCGAAGCATCTTCGTTCGCCACGAGATTCTTCGGTGGTAATGGTCCATGTCGGAATGAAGGTAGCCAACGAAGGGTGCATCAAGATGCACCCTACATGTACGTCACTCATTATCAAAAGTGCAAGTGCATTCCTTCTCTTGTGCGGTGTAGCCGCCCACGCGCAAAGTCGCATCGCCGGGACCGTGCATAACTTATCCGCCTCCGGACCGGGTCGCGTTCACGCCCAATCCGAATCGCAGATTTGCATCTTCTGCCATGCCCCGCACAACACCAGCGGCGTCCGTCCGCTGTGGAATCGTGAGATGTCCTCGGCCAGTTATCAGATTTATCACTCCACCACTCTGGACGCGCATCCGGGCCAACCCACCGGATCGAGCAAGCTCTGCCTGAGTTGTCATGACGGAACGATCGCACTCGGAAGCGTGCTCAGCCGCTCGGAGCAGATTCGAATGAACGGCGGCGACTACATTCCCGCCGGACTGACAAACCTGGGCACCGACCTCTCCGACGACCACCCCATCAGCTTCTATTACACGGCGGGCCTGGCGGCGGCGGATCGACAACTGCGCAGTCCGGCCACGCTGCCACACGAAATCCGTCTCGACGCCAATCAGCAATTGCAATGCACGTCCTGTCACGACCCCCACCACAATCTCTACGGAAAATTCCTCGCCCGACCGCGCGAATTCGGAGAATTGTGCATCGCCTGTCACAACATGGACGGCTGGGGCACGTCCTCGCACCGACTCTCAAATGCCCCCGTTGTGGCATCTTCGACGAATGATTGGCCGTTCAACACCGTCGCCGAAAACGCATGTCGTAGCTGCCATCGCACGCATACTGCGGGCGGGCGCGAGCGATTGATGATTTTCGAAAATGACGAGGACAATTGCATCAACTGCCACGATGGGCAGGTCGCTCAGAACATTCGAGCTCAGCTCGACAAGCCAAGCGGTCACGATCCTCGTCGATACACCGGTCGCCACGATCCAAAGGAAACGAGCGCGGCCGCGGCGCCGCACGTGGAATGCTCCGATTGCCACAACCCCCACGCCGGCAGTGCACAAGTCGCCGCGGCGAGACACGTGCCAATCGGGGCCACACTCCAGCAGGTTCCGGGTGTGCAGATTTCCGGGGCACGGGTCGAACATGCGCAAAACGAATACGAAGTGTGCTTGAAGTGTCACGGCGATTCTGCGGTAACGGTTCGGCACGTCGTTCAGCGACAGGCCGCAAGCCGAAATTTGCGGCTGAAATTCAGTCCCACCAATCCGAGTTATCATCCCGTCGTCATTTCCACACGCGGTCGGGACACCCCGAGCCTCGTGCCCAATCTTACTCGCGGTGCGGTCATCCGATGCACGGACTGCCACAACAATGACGACGGCAAGCGTTCCGGCGGTGCCGGTCCGGACGGACCTCATGGTTCCAATTACGACTTCCTTCTCGAACGGAACTACAACACCAATGACGACAACCTGGAATCAGAATATGACTACGCTATGTGCTACAAGTGTCATCAGCGGTCGAGCATCCTTTCCGACCAGAGCTTTTCACTGCACCGCAGACACATCGTCGACGCCCGGACGCCATGTTCGGCCTGCCATGATCCACACGGCATCAGCGTGACGGAGCTGGGCGGGTCCGAACATACCCACTTGATCAACTTCGACATGACCATCGTGCGACCTGAGCCGATTAGCCGCCGCGTCGAATATCGCGAAACAGGAAAGCTCAGCGGAAATTGCACGCTTCAATGCCACGGGAAAGTCCACGTGAAACTGGCATACAGCCAAACGAAATAAAGCAACCACCTCCGATGCGCGATTGAGACAAATGGTCAAGAGATCGCTGTTGCCAATTTCAAGTGGGGATTTTGCGTATAAATCACGCGGCATTCCCTCCTTTACGACGGGTAACATCCCCGACTTGCTCATCCGAAGGGCGAAGGTAAATGCTGCTGGCTTTCAAGGTCTTGTGCCCAACCTGTTTCTGCACAAGGGTCAATGCCATTCCTAGTTGAATTTCCGAGCGGCGCCATGTGATCACACCACCGCTTCGAGGCCGCGCTGCGGCAACGCCGCCCGCAAGCGGACCAACTGACGATGGCCGCGCACCTTTCGCAATCGCTGCTCGATATCGAGCAGCGTCGTCGCCAGCCACCGATGTTTCTGCTGCGCGTTCTTCCAGCAATCCACCTTGTCCGTTCGCTGCCCGACCAGTGAATTCAGGTTTTCCAAGCAGTTCGTGGTCTTGAAGGATCCACCCAGCTCTCCAAACAAGCCCAAACGGTGCAGTGTCAACGTATCCTGCAAACCCTCATCGAGGCTGGCGACGGCGGACGCATTGATCGGGACCAGCTCCGCCCGCACTTTCATCAAGCAAGCCTTCGCCTGGGCGTAGGTCGGCTTCTCATAGGCTGCCTGCGGCTTGCGACGATACGTCGCCTGCAGGCCCACTGCCAGGTAGCGCACCACGTTCTCGCGCTTGTGCCAGGTGCAGCGCTGCACCACGGCCTTCCGGCCGAACACCTTGTCCACCGCCTTGCGCAAACCCTTCGCTCCGTCGATCACGCACAGCAAACCCTGATCGATCTTCAACCCGCGATCCATCAACTCACGAAGAAACGTCGAACACACCGCCTCGTTCTCAGTGGCCGTCTGCACAAAGCCCAGAATGTGCTTGTTTCCCCGCAAATCCACGCCTAACGCGATCACCATCTGATCCTCGCCGAAGGTCTTGCCGTCCAGGAGTCAGGGCGACCAATGCGGGAGCCCGAACGCCACCATGTCATGGCTCGAAAGGTCGCGCTCCCGCAGCTCCTGCAACTTGCGGGCGCTGGCTTTCTTGAAGCGGCGAGACAGACTGCTGGCACTCAGTCCGAACGTCTCCGCCACCGGCTCCACACAGGATTCATAGCCCCGACAGGCAACGCCGTGAACTGAGTTCCATGATATCACAGAAAAAGCGGCGTCCCTGCCGATGTTCTGTTGTCCGGACAGAAAGGCAGGGACGCCATGCAAACCGATTCGAGGATCGGAGGCGGAGCCTCCGCGCATGTTTATCGT
>JACQFE010000075.1 GCA_016200265.1 Planctomycetota bacterium
GTGCTTCGAGAACAGATCGCCGTCTGGAACGCCGATCGCAACCACCGATGCAAAGGCATCGACTGGCAGTTCACGACCAGCGACGCTCGAATCAAACCAAAAAGGCTCTACCCAAAAACTCAGATGGAATGAACCACTAGGTCATAGATTTAGTTTGTTGAGGTTCTTACCGACGGACTCCGCAAATTCAGTCAGTATCGAACGGCAATCCGCGAACCATCGTAAGCTAATTTCACCGCTATCTGCTTTATCGCTTTTGCCAAGCGAGGAATGCATTGCACGCATCCTTGACGGTCAGCACTGCGCCGGATAGCGTCGGAATGTAAGGCTCTCGACCTACGTTAACGTCGGCGGCGACAGCGTGGTACCGGGCCAAAGCGGAGTCCGGGTCGCCCCAAACACCGAAAAACCGGACGCGGCCTCGGATCTTCTTTCACTATTGGCCGTTCGGGTGGGGCGTCAAAGGGAATGACGGATATGGCTCCTTGGGTTTCTGGCGTTTCGTAACCATCTCTTCGGACTCCCGTTGTGTCGCGCGGAAGCGTTTGGCTCGACGGCTAGCATACATGAGGAATGGTTGTCGTCCGGGTTGTTGTCATGGGATTTGGCCGCCAGTTAGACGGATTATAAGTACATAATATTAAAGTAATTGGAGGAGTGGCCGAGCGGCTGAAGGCGACGGTTTTGAAAACCGTTACACGGGAAACTGTGTCGGGGGTTCGAATCCCTCCTCCTCCGTTGGATTCGTATGGCATGGCCATTGCGCAGCGCCGCCATGCTGGATGGAATGGCGTACGAAGAAATTCGCCACGAGATGCTTCGCTTCGTTCAGCATGACTGATGCCCAGCATGACACGGCCCTGCATGACAAACTGCCCTTCCAATTCGACGGAAGGAGACACTTCTGAATCGCTTTCGGTCGAAAGAACTATTTGAACGAGCCTGCAAGTCGCTCGTCGGCGGCGTCAACAGCCCGGTGCGGAGTTTTCGCGCCGTCGGAGACGAACCGGTTTTCATCGAGCACGGCGACGGTCCGTTCGTTTTTGACGCAGACAGCAATCGTTACGTGGACCTCGTTTGCGGGTGGGGATCGTGCCTGCATGGTCATGCCTATCCGTCGGTGGTCGAGGCGGTCATCAAGGCTGCGGACAAGGGATTGGGATTCGGCGCATGTTGTGAAGCCGAATCGCGACTTGCGGAAATCATCATCGGCGCGATTCCCTCCATCGAACGCGTTCGATTCGTGAACAGCGGCACTGAAGCAGTGATGAGTGCTATTCGGTTGGCACGTGCGGCCACTGGACGAACGAAGATTCTCAAATTCGCCGGCGGCTACCACGGGCATGTGGATTCACTTCTTGTCTCCGCGGGTTCGGGAGCGGCCACACTGGGCAGACCTGACTCCGCGGGCGTACCCGAATCGATCGCGTCGACGACGATCGTAGCGCCGTACAACGACCTCGCGGAGGTTGAAGCAGCTGTTACTTCGTATGGAAAAGAGCTGGCCGGCATTCTGGTTGAACCGATCGCGGGCAACATGGGATTCGTGCCGCCGGTGCAAGGATTTCTTGCGGGCCTGCGGTCGCTATGCGATCGCTGCGGAGCGTTGCTCATATTCGATGAAGTGATGACCGGTTTTCGGGTAGCATGGGGCGGGTACCAGACACTCAATCAGTCCCCCAGCCCAAGGGCTGGAGCACCCTGCGAACACTTCGCCGGGCCAGGTGCTGGCGCAGCCCGCGCCGGTGCACTCAATCCAAATCCGTCCCCCAACCCAAGCGTCGGGGCACCCAATGCAATCGACTCTCGACCGGACATCACTGTATTAGGAAAAGTGATCGGCGGTGGGATGCCCGTAGCGGCCTACGGCGGCACGGCGGCGCTAATGTCCAACGTCAGCCCGCTTGGTCCCATGTATCAAGCTGGAACTCTTAGCGGCAATCCTGTGGCGATGGCGGCCGGGATTGCTGCCTTGAGCGCGTGCAAAGAGCAAACGTATAATCGACTCAGGCAGATTTCGCGGGCGCTTACCGAGGGACTGCAAATGAAAGCGCGAGAATCAGGGTTCGAATTGCAGACCGGGTCGTGCGGCGGCTTGTGGGGTCTGGCTTTTTCCCCGCGCCCAATCCGCAACTTCGATGATGCAAAGTCATGCGACCATTCCCGATATGCCCAGTTCTTTCGGGCGATGATGGATCGAGGCGTGTTTCTTCCGCCTTCGAGCTTTGAAGCTCTATTCGTATCGGCGGCACACGAGTCCGCCGTCGAGCAAGTCATTGCGGCCGCGGATAAGTCATTTCGGAGCCTGCGCCGATGAATCGACTCCGCGTGGGGACGCGCGGCAGCGAGCTCGCGCTGCGACAAACGGAATCCGTGTGCATGGCATTGACCGCCGCAAACCCGAAATTGGAATTCGAGCAGGTTGTGATCCAAACATACGGCGACCTGTCCCCCGATCAGCCGATCGACGCATCGTTTCCGGCGGGCGGCTTTGTCTCCGCCATCGAACGCGCTTTGCTTGACGAACACATTGATTTCGCAGTCCATAGCTATAAGGACTTGCAAACGCAGCCGACTGGCGGGCTTGTGATCGCGGCCATCCCCCATCGAGAACCGTCGCACGACGTGCTCATCTCGCGCAAGCCGATCTTGTTGGACAAGCTGCCGGAAGGAATGCGCATCGGGACGAGCAGCGCACGCCGCCGCGCCCAACTGCTGCGATTCGCGAATGTGGAAGTCGTCTCCATGCGCGGCAATGTCGCCACACGACTTGCGAAGCTCCATCAGCAAACTCTGGACGGAATCGTGCTTGCGGCCGCGGGACTGCGGCGATTGAATCTGTCGCCCGCGAATCTGATCGATCTGCCAACCGATCATTTTCTTTCAGCGCCCGGACAAGGAGCGTTAGCGGTTCAGACGCAGGTCGACGATGAAGACTTGATTCAAGAACTCTCTGCGATCGATCATGCTGAATCCCGCCGAGTCGTGATTGCGGAACGGACGTTCCTCGAGCAGCTCAATGCGGGATGCCATACGCCCGTGGCGGCATTGGCGAGCATCAGGAATGGCCTCATCGAACTCGACGGCGAATTGTTTTCGGATGACGGAACTCGGTTTGTTCGTGGCTCGCAATCCGGCGTTGATCCCATGATCGTGGGGCGTCAGCTCGCGGATCTCCTGAAATTTGAATGACCATTTCTGTCGGGCCAATCAAAGCGGCATCAAGGAGCAGGGAGATCGCTTTGCACTGAATTTCGATCGCCTCTGCGTTCAATCGGCAATATCCACATCCCAGTCCCAAATAACCAGTTCATTTTGCAGCGTTTCCGGGTCACCAAGACCACCATTTTTCGGACAGGAACCAGGGACAATTCTTTGCGGGCTTTGTTCCAGACGTCGCGTCTCCTTTCTGAAACCAGTTTGATGGGAGGTGTGAGACCATGACTCATTCGGATGAGACATACCGACTCTGGAAACGCGTGCAGCAACAGGCCGCGTACGACCGCTGGGCCGCATTCTTCGTGCCGTTGATCGGTGAGATTGAAACCGTCAAGGTACTCTGCGATCTGGGCATGAAAATCGTGCGAGGCCAGGCAGAACCCGGTGCCGCCACGCGTGCCCAGGCGGAGGCTGTCATCGAAAACACAATGCGAGACACGAATCCTAAGGACGCGCGTGAACGTGGGGCTGGACCGGGCATCCACGGAAAGGTCCCACGTTCCGCGCACATAAATGGCGCCGGATCAAAGATCCGAAGCGAAGGAGGACTCCGATGAGCAAATTACTTGTAGACGAAAGCGTCGAAGTGATGAATGGCTCGGGAGAATTGGAGCGTCAATATTCTCTCTGGAATCTCAAGGAAGCCATCGCCGACTATCTCGTGGACTATGTGCGATGGCTTGATATTCGATTGCTGTGGCGGAGTCGCCGGAAGGCATTTTTCCGCGTGAACTTCTGGACGAACGGAATTCGAGCCTTTGACTCGCACATCAGCCGGTCATTATTTCTGGCGGTGGAAGATAGCGATGACGGTCTTGTCGTTCGCGAACCCGGAATTCAATAGTCGCCCCTGAAAAGCTCTGCATTCCTGCCACATTTTAGGTGAATTTGCGTTTTGCGGGTGGTATATTTTTGCCGGAAATCCTCGACGTGAGGACGAAAAGCCTGCAAAACAAGAACGGATTCGATGCCACCTGATCAAGGAATGGATTCCATGCAACCCAAACCGCAATCGCGCGATTCGTTCGAGTTGTTTCAATCGCATTTCGATCA
>JACQFE010000073.1 GCA_016200265.1 Planctomycetota bacterium
AAAAAGGCTCTACCCAAAAACTCAGATGGAATGAACCACTAGTGCGGCAACCCATCTGAATTTTCGGGTTGGGTGCCATGTCCAAGCCAGGCGTCGCTTCGCTTGGCCATGCCACCCGAAAACTCGGTTGGAATCGTGCACCAGTCTCGAGTTCGGTTTTGATGCGGCTTGCGAGCTGAAAACCCAAGTCGATATGGGAACGTCCACCTTGTTGAGAACCGTCGACTGAAAACTTCTTTGTATTCGGAGATATTCCGATATTTCCATTCCATTTAGACACAAAGTTGACACTGGAATGAGCTTTTCGACGTTTTCTCGATGCGCGGAGCCAACGCGATTCTTGCCTAACTCGTTGTGTCGTCGTGTTTTGTGTCGACTGGGCGATACAGGACTCGAACCTGTAACCTCCTGCGTGTAAGGCAGGCGCTCTGACCAATTGAGCTAATCGCCCGGGTCACATAAGTCATTGCAAAACAAGAACTCCCGCCTGTCAACCCACATCGCGTCTACCTCCTTTCGAGCGTCGGCGTCAGTCGCGACAGCATTTTGTTGTCGATGCTCGCCTGCTGTAGCCGCAAACAGCCGCACAGACCTGGCGACTGCATCGCGTTCACTGGCATCGGCCACCTCGATGTTCAGGCGAAGGGAACCGATGGCCTCCGTTTCCATGAGAAGTTCCGGACAAGGCCGAATTCCGCCATTACCGTCAGGGAGAACTGGGTGAACTGCCTTGGTCCCAATCTTTTTTCATGGCCTTGGAGCACCCTGATTTGGATGGCCCTTCGCCCCAGCCCGTCGTTGCCGCACTTCTTCACGTCTGGGCCTGGGCGACGGCTATTCCGCTCGCCGCCGTTACCTTCGTTCCACACACGGGGAAGCAAAAGAGTGCCATGCGTTGACACATCGTATTCTTTGATGTGGATCACGTCCTCCAGGATCGCGGACAATCCTTGGCCGGAGAAGTCGGCCAGCGTGGCGCCCTCAAATTCAGCGTAGCCGATCCACTCACCGCAAAGATTGTCGTGATCGTCAATCTTGTAGCTGCCGACGCTGTGTTCGACGACGGCCATAAGTTTCGTAGCGGTGGCGTTCGGTCCGCTCCGACAAGTCCACAATCATCTCGTCACCGGGTGCTAGTAGTCATTGCGGAGATCCTGCCAAAAGTCGTTATAGCCCGGGCCTTCGATCGGGGTGAGATTGATCGCTTAAGCAAAAGGCTCCGCAAGCCAGGGAAGCTGCCCGAGGCTGCTCAACGGCACAATGATTTCGACCCAATAGGTCAAAGCCTTCCCTTCCCTATCCGAATATCCAAATCAGGCGTGACTGGAGCCAGCGAGACTTGAACTCGCGACCTTCTGCATGCCATGCAGACGCGCTCCCAACTGCGCCATGGCCCCGTTAATCGTAAGTCATTGGAAACAAAAGACTCCCGCCTGTCAACCCTTATCTCTGCTACCTCGTTACAAGTGCCGGCGTCAATCTCGCAAACTCGTTGCCCCGCGCTGGGAAAGCGTACACCGCGAGTAGCCGCTGAGCGCTCACCATCGTGGTCAACTGCCAGGGCAACTGCATCTAAAATCTAGTTGCCTCCAAGCCGTTGCTTCAGCACTGAAAGCGTTAGTGCTCCGAGGAGGCCGATAACCAAATTACGATTGGGTCGAAAGTCAAACCGCGCTGCAGTGCCCGCAATGCGGATTAAAGAATTTAGATGCGATTGCCTTGCCTGCGCTGCAAAGTTGATAGAATGGTCTTTGCTATGTGAGGGTAATACGCTCAGAATTCCAGTTTTTGCAACTTCTTTGAGCCCGCTTGGACTTGGTGTGCACATGACCGAAGCCGAGTTACAAATCCGTTTGATGGAACGCGAGGAGGCCATCCACAATTTCGTAGAGCGGCGAATTCCTCGCGGCGTACGATCGGTGGTGAGCGCCGAAGACGTGCTGCAGGAGATTTGGTTCGCAGCGTACAAATCGGCCAAGAGCTTGGCACCAGAAGGCTCCGACTCACTGGAACGCTGGTTGTATGCCGTCGCGAAGGGAATCATCATCAGTCGAATTCGCCATGCCCGGCGTCTCAAACGCGGTGGAGCTGCAGTACAACATCGGGTCGAGGCCCGCTCCAGCTCGTGGCTGGAGTTGTTCCCCCGGCTTCGAGCGCCGGGGCGCTCTCCAAGCAGTGAGCAAGGGGCGAAAGAAGCGGCCCACGCGGTGAAGGTCGCCATCGATTCGCTTCCTCAAGAATACCGCCAGGCCGTCACGCTACACCATATTAAAGGCATGTCGCGCGCGCAAATCGCCGAGGCGATGCGCAAGTCGCCGGCGGCGGTCCATGGCATTTTGTATCGAGGGCTTGCGACGCTTCGACGAAGCCTCGGACCGGTGAGCCGCTTTTTCAGCGACGCCCGCGATGTCGCTGATGAGGGTACAGAGTCCGCGTCACCAACGGCACGAGATCATTAGGGTAATCGGACATGCTAGCTTCCGGTGAGAAACTCAAACGCATCCGCAGAATCGCCGGAGAGGTCGTCAACACGCGCCGCGAAGGCTGCGTCGTAGACTATATGGCCATTCTCCACCGTTATCCGGAGCTGATGCCTGAACTCGGTGACAAGTTGAGCCGATTGAAGGCAATTGAACTTGCCGCCTTGCGGGCGGAGTCGGCCGATGCAGAATCCCACGATCCCAGTCGCGTGGACCCACAGCTTGAATTCCTTCGCAAGAACATGACGGAGTGCGAAATCCTAGAACGCATCGACTACGGTGGTCAGGGCATCGTTTACAAGGCCCTTCATAGGCCTACAAAGCGTACCGTAGCCTTGAAGATTCTTTTGGATGGCGGCTTGGCTTCTGAGTCCCAGCGACGGCGATTCGCGAGAGAGGTCGAGCTCATTGCGCGGCTACAACATCCAAATGTCGTCGCCGTCCACGACACCGGCGAGATCGAAGGGCGACCCTACGTCATCATGGAGTTCGTGGACGACGGCCTGCCGATCGACGATTTCGTTCAGGTGCATGAACTCTCTACTCGCCAAGTCGTAAAGCTCTTTGAAACGGTTTGTCGGGCCGTGCAGGCTGCTCACCAAAACGGTGTACTGCATCGAGATTTGAAACCGTCGAATTTGCTGGTGGATGGAGCGGGTCAGCCGCACGTGCTCGACTTCGGACTGGCGAAGGACCTCACCGTGGACGGCCGAAACGAGGATCTCTCGATTACCGGACAGGTTGTCGGCACGCTTCCCTACATGAGCCCGGAACAGGCTGCGGGACAAACAGAAAGCGTGGATGTTCGCTCCGACATCTACTCCCTGGGGGTCGTACTTTACCAGCTCCTCGTGGACGAATTGCCGTATCCAGTGGACGGCGACCGATCGACCGTCGTCCAAAACATTCTGACGGTTGAGCCATCGCTTCGAAAGGCGATCTCACGCCGAAGGATACAGGATTCGGATTCCCGACCGCGGATTGACGATGATCTGGAAAAGATCGTTCTAAAAGCCCTGGCGAAAGAACCAGGGCGACGCTACCAATCAGTGGATGCGTTGGCCGATGACCTTCGGCGCTATTTGGTCGGCGACGCCGTCTATGCAAAATCTGCAAGCCGAATCTACCTGCTTCGGAAGACCGCTCGAAAATTCCGCATCCCCATCGCCGTCGGAACTACATTTGTTTTCCTGCTTATTTCCGCGCTGGTAGCCGTCACGATTGCCTGGCGGGGGGCCGAGCGCGTCACACAGTTGGCAAACTCCGGATTGGAAATGGGATCGCTCATTAAATTGGGAAGCGTGGAGCGTGATGGTGGGCGAGTGGATCAGGCTGTCGCCATGTTCAAGCAAGTGATTGACATGGCCAAAGTCGTCCCAACCCAGGACAGAGTCATCCAGAGTCAGCTTTTCGGCGCACATTACAGTTTGGCGATGATCTTTCTGGATCGAAATATCCTTATTGATGCAAAGCTCCACACCGACCAGGCGGTTCGACTTGCCGAGCATCTTCATGAGATCGACTCGGCGGATGCCAAATGGCGACAGCACCTTGCAAATGCGGAACTATTGAACGGACGGTTGGCGTTTGCCAATAAGAATTATGAAACATCGCTGGCGATTTTCGAACGTGTCGGAAAACTCAATCGTGAACTTCTCGCTCTGGAACCGGAAAATGTTTCACTCCTTAGCGACCAGGGCGCGATACTTGGTTTGCATGGATGGGCGGCGCGAAGGCTCAAGCGGTTTGATTTATCATTGCACAGCTACACTGAAGCGTATGAGATTTATTCGAGCCTTCATACCCGTGATCCTGAAAATCCAAGCCACCTGGTCGAGTTGGTTCGCAGCGAGAGCAAGCTTTCGAACTGGCACGTCGTCCAAAAAACGGCTGAACACGATGAGGAGGCCGGTCTCTGGCTCGATCGCGCGGAAAGCCACTTGAAAGAACTCCGTGGCTCTCCGCGCGCATTCGAACGGCAACGTGACGTTGACCAGCTGGGGGACGAGTTACAAAAGAACCGCGCCTGGCTTGTCCAGAAGCTGTCCCGCGATAAGCCCGGACAGAGTCAGCCGGTTTCCGGGCCGCCGCTTGATTCCACGGGTTCATGATCCCCCTCGTCATCTGGATCCAATCCTGCGATCGGGTGCAAGTAATAAGAAAGGCTCGATGTGATCGCATAGGGACCGGTACCCGTGTAGCTATGACCAACAAGATCGTAGGCGAGGTTGGCATATGCTGAGGAGTTCGCGATCGCTTCACCCGTGACCGACGGTGGGACAAGGAATTCCGAGGCCTGCGGCGCATCCGCATCGGCGTGTTTGATCCACCAAAGTCCGTCGCTCGTGGAGACAGTGGGAAGGGTCTTGGTCCAGGTCTGCGCCGTTGCGGGGCGGTAGAATTCCAGACTGTCGATCCGCCATGCCACCTTGTCGTCGATGCGGTCCATGGCTGAAAGATGGGCGGTGACGATAGTCGTGACCTGGCTCAGAGGATTCGAAGGATCCTCGTGGATCTTGAAAATTTGAATGCGATTATCGGGCAGTTCCTGCACGGGGGTCACACCCAGGCACAAACCCGAACAAAAGAGCGCTGCAGACCACGTTAAAATACGCATGTGCCGTGTCCTCCTTCCGGCGGACACGGCGCGCAGTTCAACCCGGCGCTGATCGCGTGACAGGCACGAATTCAGCGGCTCAAGCGGTCCAACTTGACGCGTGTCCGCAAGTGGCGAAATTTTGGGTTTCGCCGTGAAATGTCCGGGCGAACTGAAAATGAACGTTCACGCTCACTCCAACGCCCACAATGTGGTTATCGCCATTGGGCGTTCAAGCGCGCGCCGATTTCGACACCGATTCCTGGGCAAAATCCTTGCCACTCCCAATCGCGATTGCAATCTAGGCAATGGAATTGGGCCTGGCGGATAGGCATTTAACAAAATATCCCCGTGAAGCGCGCGCCTGTGAGCTGGAAAGCGATGAGTGATATAGGAAGACAATACGCGCGGACATTGGCCGAGAGTTGGCCAGGTCCGACGCGGCCGTGTTTTCAGTGACAAGGAATCAAGATGCCGACGGAACGTGCCACCGACCGAGCAGCCCTCCTGCGTGAACTCTACGAAATACTCCACAAAATTGAGGCGTTTGCGGAAGCCCAAAATCTGCGCGAGCGGAGCGAGTACATCGACCTCGCGCTTCGGTTAAGATTACGGGCATCACAACTGCTCGGACAACACCGAGTCGATGAATCCGGCCGGCCCAACCGTGAGTCGGACACGAGTACTAATTGATGCACCAGAAGCGTCCTATCGAATGGTTCACTGGATTCCGTTCGGCTGGTCGTCGGTCAGCGGAACCCATGGTTCGCTTTCTCGAACTCAGTGCGAATCACGAATGTTCAAAAGGTTTCCAACCGGGGTTCGACGATTATTCCAATCAAGACCTAAAGTTCTTCGACGGAATCGGTGCGGGGCAGACATACCACAACTTTGGTCCCTATCTTGGGTTTGCTGTCGACGTGGATTGAGCCGCCGTGACCGACGAGAATGCCATGGACGATGCTCAGGCCGAGCCCCGTTCCTCCATTCGAGCCGCGAGTGGTGAAGAAGGGATCGAACATGCGTGCCTTCTGCTCCTCGTTCATCCCCTGGCCGTCATCGGCAACAGCCACGCGAGCGAAATCGCGGTCAAACGCGAGCTGGACGGTTACCGCCGCGCCGTGGTTCTTGGACTCGATGGCGTTTCGAATGAGATTGACAAAAACCTGCTCAAGTTCGAAGACGCGCCCGACGATCGGGTGATCCTGGTCCGGCGGCGAGAACACCACACTGGCGCCATGCGAAGCCGCGTGCCCCTGCGTAATTTCACACGCAGCTCCGAGGATCCGAGCCAGACTTGCGGGCTCTTTCTGGTAATCGCTCTGTCTGCCAAACTGCAACACACCTCGGACAATTCGCGTACAGCGCTCAGTGTTCGCGAGGATCAACTCAAGCATGTCCCTAACGCGCTTGGTTTCGCCTTTGGACTGTGCGTTGATCGCGCCTTCGGCGGCGAGCTGAATGGCGCCGACGGGATTGTTGATCTCATGGGCGATGCCTGCCGCAAACGTACCCAGGGAAGTCAATCGCTCCGCCTGGTTCGTGATTTCCTCATCGCGATACCGTTCGGTGGCAAGTGCGGCAATACTTGCGGCTTGCTCGATAAGGCTCAGTTCACCCTGGTTCGGCCCGCGTGGTTTGTGGTAATACATGGCAAAGGTGCCGAGAAGCTGGCCCGATGATGAAAGGATCGGCTGCGACCAACAGGCCCTGAGGTTCCATTTCGTCGATGCTTCACGAAAGTCCGCCCAGAGCGGATCGGTCTCGATGTCCGTGACGACAACGCGTTCGCGGCGACGGCGTTTCATCAGGAAGTCAAGAATCTGGATTTGTCCGGCTTGCATTGCCTCAAGCATTTGGGTTGCTCGTGTCTGCAAGTGGCGAAGTCTTGGATTTCACCATAAAAGATCCGGGCTGTCCGAGAATGAGCGTTCACGCTCACTTTGGCCCCCACAATGTGTTTATCGCCACCGGGCGTATGAGCGCGCGCCGATTTCAACTTTACTTTCCGAATCCAACCTCGCTACCAGACACTCTCGATCGTCCCGTGGGTATTTGAATTGGGTCTGCCAGATTGACAGTTAAGTAGAACCCCACAATGGGGAAACTGCTGACCGTCATGTTGAGCGAAGCGAAGCTTCTCCCGCTCCGAGATTCTGCGGTCGCCCGCGGGGGCCTCAGAATGACGCGCAGTGTCGTCAGTTTCCCATTTGAATGCTCTTATTGAATACAATATTCTCACGAAATGCGCGCATCTGCATCGGAGAGCGATCAAAGATTTAGGAGTCATTGACTTCCACCCCCACACTCTACGTTCGGTGTGCGGTCCTCATTCGCGATCGGAAACACAAAGAAAAAAGCGGATGCCAAGCCATCGCCGCCCGATGGCCGCAGTCGAGAGTAGCGTGTCGGGTTTTCCCATTGCTCCCGACCGCTCAAGCATCATCCATGATCGCAGACGATTCCGTGCAATTGTTGCTCGCCGGTAGTCAAGTTCGGGGCGATATTCTGGGACCAACCGCCACTCCTTCGGCACCTCTGTTTTGAATCCCAAAGAGCCCCATGCAGGCAGACGATACGGTTCACAGGAATAATCCCTGTTCTCTTACCGTATTGACCGGCGGCACGGGTTAGTGAAAAGATGCCCAAATTCGACTCCACGAAGAAGCAAGCCGACCTAGGCAAAGAGCTACGTAGACTCTTCGCCAAGGCGAAATTGCCCACCAATCCCGCCCTTGCAACCGAGATTCTTCGACTTTGTGATGACTCGGAAGCCGGCGCACAAGACTTTTCGCGTTTGATCCGCTCCGATCCGGCGCTCACCATTCGCCTGTTGAAAACGGCCAACTCCGTCGAGTTCGCCCAGCGAACACGTGTGACTACAATCGAGCGGGCCGTGACCGTTCTGGGGCTCAAACGCGTCAAAACGGCCGCCTTGGGATTCCAGCTCGTCAGCCATCTCAACAGTTTGGGCGGCGTCCCTTTCGACATTAAGGCATTCTGGCAGCATTCGGTGTTGCGGGCATGTGTCGCACGCTCGATCGCCCAAACACTGATCCCGCAACGTCAGGAGGAGGCCTTCCTGATCGGTCTGCTGGAGGAATGCGGGACACTGCTCATGGTGCAGGTACTGGGGGCATCGTATGCGAGCCTGTGTCGTTCCAAGCTCTCTCCCCCGGCGTTTCACCTGGTGGAGCGTGAGTCGTTTCCCTACAGCCACGTGGACGCGATTTCGGCGATGGCCGGCGAATGGAATCTCCCGGAGACCATCGCCATTCCCCTGGTCCGCCATCACCTCCCCCCGACGCAGACGCTTTCGGAACTGGATCAGCTCAGCGCGGTTGCTTATTTCGTGGGAAACCTCTGTTTTGACGCTAACGACTCATCGGTCCCGCCCGAGGACGAAGGCGTACGCAGTTCGCTGTTCGCGGCCCTTCGTTTTGACGAGTCAGCATGGTCGCTTGCCCAACGCCGCGCCACCGACGCATACAAGCAGACATGCACACTCTTCGGCTCGATCCTCCCCGAGGAGGTGGAAGTGGGCGACCTGTTAAATGCGGCCAATTCCCAGCTTGCCGCGGTGGCCAGCGATTCCCAACAACGCGTCGTCGACGTCGAAGCGGAGCGAATGGCGATCCTGCAGGAACAAAAGCAGTTGCAGCACGCCCTCAAGGAATATCGAGAGCGCATCGCACTGGATCCGCTCACGAACGCGCTGAACCGCGGGGGTCTGATGGAGGTCGTGCGGGAAGGCATAGAGCAGCACCTCGATCGAGGCGTTCCGATCGGCGTCTTGTTCCTGGACCTCGACAACTTCAAACGACTGAATGACACGCACGGCCACGCCGCCGGCGACAAGACTCTCAAAGCCCTTACCGCGCTGCTGGAGGCCGAAATTGAGCATTGCGGACCCGTGGGCCGGTATGGAGGAGAGGAGTTCGTCATCCTGCTCCGCGGCCTGCCCCAGGAAAGCGTTCGCAACATCGCTGAGCAAATTGTGCTCCGCGTGCGGTTACTCGACTCAACTGCGCTGGGCTTCCCCGGAAATGTTACCTGTAGTCTAGGCGCGGTATGGAGTGATCGTCTGCCGGTCCGGTCAGCGGAAGAATTGTTGTCAATCGCGGACCAACTCATGTACAAGGCCAAACGAGCAGGCAAGGACCGCTGTTGCTTTGAGGTTCTGCAGGCATCGAATCCTGAAGCGTCGGGAGAGTGCGGCGCACACACTTCAGAGTCCTCGCACCGCACCGGTCCGCCGCTATCCGCTCGTTTTGAAGACCAAGCTTCGAGCATAGCCAATATGCAACTTCTCGCTCGGCAATTGAACGACAACGACGCAAACGATTTCGCCGGGATCCGCAAGCAGGAACGCAAGCGGATAGTCGGTCCCTGCGTGCTCCACTATTTCCCAGAACGTGGCACCGAATTGCGCTCGGAGCCCGCGGTTACGCGAAACATGTCGACCGGGGGTATGGGCCTCTTGGTGCATCGACCCATGCTCCGGGGAGAACCAGTTGAGGTCGTGCTCGACAGACCGACCTCCAAGCTGTTTCTCGCCGGCTTGGTGTCATATTGCCGACACGTGGATGGAGGCGTTCACGACGTTGGAATTCAATTCGTCTCCCACTCGGTAACTCCAATCATTTCCGCCCTCGATCCGGCGGCGACGCGCCTCGATTGGGTGGCCCAGGCCCTTGCCGCGAAAACGGAATGCAATCTCGAGCCACAATTTTCGGGGTAGCGGGAGAGAAAACCGCCGGTAGTTCCCGCAGGCCCTGGATTCCACCATAACAACCGCCTCGAGCATCCTTGCTGTCGATCACGATGTTGCGACCCGGAAGCTTTGCCGGGAACTTCTCGAACCGGAAAACGTGGCAATCCTTGAAGCTGCGGATCTTCCCAAATCCCTGAGTCGCATCGCCGAGCGCAGGCCTCGCCTGATCATCGTGAATGTGGCGATGTCGCACGGGAAGGGGTTGGAATGTGTTCGGCTTGTCAAGGGCGATCTCGCCCATTGAGACATCCCTCTCTTGATGCTTACCCTCACCGAAGAGGAAATCGCCTCCGGTATCCTCGCTGGTGCCGACGACGTTATCATAAGGCCGTTACAGCATCGCGAGTTCATCCTTCGCATCCGCTCCCTTGTTCACGTCCACGAGGAAAAGGTGCAACTCATGCGCAGCAGAGATTTGCTCGGTGAGCACGCCCGGGTCTCGGAATCATGTTGAAATTCCCCCGTTCTCTGGCGACGACCAAGAGCCTTGACGAGGTGTTCAATACGATCATCGACACCGCAGCCCAATTACTTTGCTGCCGCCGGGTGTCGATCCTCATGCCTGACGCGGAGCCCAACACTCTGCGCATCACCCAGTCTCAAGGGATCGATGAAGACGTCACGGCCGACGTGCTTGCGGACTTGCGAGCCGCGATTCCGAGCTCACCCGCCGCGAACGGATCACTCAATTCCGTGACGGGACGATACCTTCAGGTCAGCGTGTCGTTCACCAGGTCGAATTCAGACCAAGGGCCTGTTTCGCCGGTGTTGTGCGATCCGGCGGTGAGGGCTACTTGCGGGAAATAGTGCGCCAATCGGTCATTTGGCCCAACCGAGCAGCTTCGCGCGATCTCCAAGCGTAACCATCGCCGTTCGACGAACGCCGCGTCGAAAATACACCAACTCCGCCTCGGTGCCGATCGGCGTGTAGCCCACGAGTCGAATGAGTTGGTCCTTGGATTGAATGGGAACGCCGTTGAATTGCACGACGATGTCGTCAGGCTTGAGACCGCCCCTGCCTCCCGGACCATCCGCCGGTTCGATGCGAACGATTTTGGCCCCGCGAGGCATGCCGGTATCCGCGACGTGGCGCAATTTGGGTGCTTCGATATCTTCCACGGTGACACCGAGGAATCCATACTCAACCTGCTTCCCCGATTTGAGCGTTTCGAAAACTCTCCGCGTGCCGGCATCGATCGGAATTGCAAAGCCGCAACCGTCGCGAGTTCCGTTGCCGAGCTTGATCGCGGTCACGATCCCGATTGCGTCGCCGTTCAAGTTGAAAAGCGGTCCGCCACTGTTACCGGGATTGATATTCGCCGAAAACTCAACGAGGTTGCCGTAATACTGCACGTTCGGATCACCCTTGAGCTCGTCCGTCAGCTCCCGACCCAACGCACTTATGATTCCAAAACTGATCGACGGCTTGCCATCGTTATTGGCCAAACCAAACGGATTTCCTCCCGAGAATGTCCACTGACCGACCTTCAGTTCATCGGAGCTTCCAAGCGGCGCCGCACGAAGACCATGGGCATCAATCTTCAGCACGGCCAAATCGCTGCGCGCGTCGGTTTGCACAACCGCGGCCTCAAATACGTCGCCGTTGAACAGCGTGACGCTCCAGGAATCCGACTCCTCGATCACATGCCGGTTCGTGGCGACAAGACCGTCGGCATCGATGATGAAACCGCTGCCCTGTCCGGACGGAACCTTCACCAACGGAGCATTATGACCGGCCGACCGCCCGCGATAGCCGCGAATCGCCACCACACTGGGCTGCACCTTTTGGGCCAATTCCGTGAACGCCTTTTCGAGCGCTTCAAGGTCGCCGAAATCATATTTCGTCGGCGGCGCGGCCCATGCCGAAGGGCACACATTGCCGATCGACAAACCCGTAAGCACAAGCGTCAGCGCGCGAAAGCCGGCAAAAGAATGACGAATGCAATGTCCCATCAGGAATGCTCCAACCACACAATTCCCGCTCCATCAAGAGCGAAAATCGGCACGAACAGCGATCGATTTCCTCTCATTCGTGCCCAAATGAAAACCGCAAATACCAAGCACATTGAATGCCGGAACGGCATTGCGAGTATTATACTCTTTGGGAATGGCACGGGAAGAAAATTTGGCGAGTTTACCCCGAAATGACCATCGGACCGCGAGGAGCCTGCGTGCTACAGCCAAACGTAGCGCCGGGACGCAATAGGCAACCTTGTGCCCGAAATGAAGTTCCATGAACGACCATACATTCCAAAAGCTGGAATTCAACCTCATCCGCGAGATGCTCGCCGGCTATTGCGCGACCAACCTCGGCAAGTCCTTGGCCCGAACCATCACGCCCTCGGTTCGCTCGCGCGTCGTTCGCGATTGGCTGATTCAGGTCGATGAGCTGTTACGAGCATCCGGTCCGCACGGCTTCCCGCCGCTGGCAGGGGTGTATGATATCCGCGATTCGGTTCGTGCATCCGCATTCCCAACACCATTAGAGGCCTCGCACCTCTCCCGGATCGCCGAAACATTGACCGCCACCGCTTCCGTGCGCCGATGGTTTTCTGCAGTCTGCCCTGTTGCGCCGTCGTTGCAATCGTTATCGGATCGAATCCACGATTTGAGCCCGATCGCTGTCGCCATTTATGAAGCCATCGATGAACGTGGAGAAGTGCGCGATTACGCCTCGGCCCGACTCGCGAATATCCGACGCACCATCGAAGAAGCGAAGGATCGAATCAAAGTCGTCTTCGATCGACTTCTGCGTCAGTCCGGCACTACTCGCTTCCTCCAATATTCAGCGGCCACGTTCCATAACGATCGCTTCGTCTTGCCGCTGAAGGCTGAGTATCGAGGCCGCATCGACGGCATCGTGCATCGAAGCTCGGATTCCGGCGCGACGCTCTTCATCGAGCCTTCGGAATCTGTCGAATTGAATAACACGATCGTGCGTCTTCGCGATGAAGAAAACCGCGAGATCACACAAATCCTTCGCGGCCTGTCGCAGCGCGTGCAGCTCAATGCCCGCGAGATTTTGAACACCGTAGGCGCGATTGCCGTTCTCGATCTCATCGCCGCGAAATGCCGCTACGCCCAGAAACGCGATTGCATCTGCCCGGAAGTCAGTGCCGAAGGACCGATGGAACTTCACGACGGCCGACATCCACTGCTCGTGGAATTGTTCGCAGTGGATGGGGAGCACAAAGATCCTCTTCGCGCAACACACGGCGAACCAGGATCGCCAAGCGGGGTGCCCCAGCCCTTGGGCTGGGGGACTGACGAGCCGCGAACTTCGGCACATGCGGACGAAAACGCGCAATTCATGGCGGGCACGGCCCACCCTTCAGCAGAACCAATCGACAATCGACAATCGACAATCTCCAATCCACCTCGTGAAGTCGTTCCCATCGACCTCCGTCTCGGTGACGACTTTGACGTTCTCGTCATCACCGGCCCCAACACCGGTGGCAAGACCGTGGCACTCAAGACCGTCGGCTTGCTCGCCCTCATGACCCAATGCGGTATGCCCATCCCCGTCGGCAAGGGCACGAAGATGCCGGTGTTTCAGGATATTTTCATCGACATCGGCGACGAGCAAAGCCTGCAACAATCCCTCAGCACCTTCAGCTCGCACCTCGCCACGCTGCTCGACATTCTTCGCCACAGCGGTCCGAAGTCGCTCGTACTCATCGACGAACTCGGCGCGGGCACCGATCCCGACGAAGGCGCCGCGATTGGTCAGGCCGTCATCGCTGAATTGCTCCAACTCAAGGCGAAGTCGATGCTCACGACGCATCTCTCTTCGCTCAAGGCCGTCGCATTTACTACGCCGCGCGTCGACAACGCCTCCGTCGAATTCGATCCCGAAACGCTTCGACCGACGTACCATCTGCGACTGGGCGAACCCGGCAACAGCAACGCACTCATCATCGCCAAGCGACTGGGCATGCCCGCTCGTCTCGTGCAAAAGGCCAGGCAATATCTCGACGATCGCTCGCGGCAGCTCAGCAAAGCGATCGCTGGCACGATCGAATCACGCCGCGAGGCCGAAGCCGCTCGCAAGATCGCTCACGACGCCGCACTCGCCGCGCAGCGCGAGAAGGAGAAATACGAACATGAGCTTCACGAGTTGCAGGAATCACAGGAGGCCTTCGCTCGTTGGACGCAGTGGATCGAAGCCCTCCGCCCCGGTGACGAAGTCTTCGCCAAGCCCGTGAACCGCAACGCCCGCGTGGTCCGCATGCAGCTTCACAAACAAACGGCCATCGTCTCCTCGCGCGGGATGGATATCGAAGTGCCGATTCGCGATTTGTCGACACCGAGAATCATCTGAAGAATCTGCTCCAATGGTGAAACCAGGACGAATATCAAAGATCATCCGGCTCTGCGGCGTAGGCTTGCTGGTTGCGATGCTTTCGGGCGGAGCAGGCGGCTTCGTCCGTGGTGGCGTGATCGGATTATTCGTTGGAGTGAGCGTCGGATGTGAGTTGGGTTTCCTTTTGATGCCGCTCTCCTTGCTACTCTTGCGAAAGTCGCCCCTCCTCGTCTTCGCATGGCTCTCCGCAGCTGCAATACCAACCGCCTTATTTTCGGCCACGGGCTCCAATTCATTCGAAACTGTCCGTAATGCCGCCGTCGTCAGCTACTGTCTTGCAGTATTTCTCATTGTGTTCTTCCTTCCAAATAAAAAATATGGGAAGCCAGGGCATTGCAATCATTGCGACTATGACCTCACAGGAAATGTTTCCGGCACTTGCCCGGAATGTGGTACACCGATAGCGAAGGAAGACTAAGGATCTCCTGGAATCGTTACGAGAAAAAAGCGATGAGTTGAAGTCACCCCTTCGAGGCGCTTATTCGAGACCCAATGAGTACCGAAGCGCCTGCTCAAGCGCGAAGAGTTTCGGTCCGCTGAGTGAACTAACTCGCTGACGAAATCCATCTTTCGGAATCGTATGAAGATTGTCGTTATTCACGACACACAGAATGGGCATGCCATCTCCCTGGACAAGTGACACTTCGCAAGGCAGCGAACGGATCGTTCGTGTGATCTCAGTGATTGTAACGTTTTGACGTCGATCGAGGCCTTCGCTGCGTGAAACAATTACAACCGGACGAAATCCAGCATTGCCCGCGAATTCCACCCACCATATCTCGCCGCGAATCACGGGTGCGAACATCCACCATTTCGCAGCGAGTCAGGGTAATACGCGGACCAGTCCTCGCCTTTGGTCGATTCCGTCCAAGCATTCAGACCACGCTTTCCAACATCGGCCTCGTCATCGGCACGATTGTCCAATGCGTATGCAGATAGTTCGCGTAAGAGATCTTCAAGTTCAAACCGAGAAAGCCCTTTGGCCTGTTCGAGGATTGCTTCGAGCTTCGTCATGCCAGCATTTTACGATAAACGTACGGCTGAATCTACGGTCAGCCAAAAATGGAGCGAAGGCGTCGTAGATTGTAACCACGCGTGGAGCGACGCAAGCTAAACCCTCTTATGGGGGCGTCGCTACACCGCCTGCAAGACGCCGGCGGCCGCGCGGAGGTCGGCGGCGCGGTGGGTTTGTTCCCAGGTGAAGCCCGGGCCGGTGCGGCCAAAGTGACCGTTGCGAGCGGTTTCGAGATACACCGGTCTGCGAAGATCGAGGTATTTGATGATCTCGGCCGGCTTGAGCGGGAAAATATCCTGAACCATTCGTTCGAGTCGAGCTCGCGGCACTTCCGATGTGCCGAAGCAATCCACGGCAACGCTCAGCGGCTTGGCCACACCGATGGCATAGGCGAGCTGCACTTCGCACTGCTGGGCCAATTCCGCGGCGACAATGTTCTTGGCGATATGACGAGCCATGTATGCGGCCGATCGATCGACTTTGGTGGGGTCCTTGCCGGAAAATGCGCCGCCGCCGTGACGTCCGCGACCGCCGTATGTATCCACGATGATCTTCCGACCGGTAAGTCCGCAATCGCCATGCGGACCGCCAACCACGAACTTGCCCGTGGGATTGATGTGCATCTCGATGCTGTCGGACCAGAAGTCAGGACGCTCGCGCTCGATCACCGGACGGATTACCTTCGTGATGATCTCTTTCCGCGCGTCGTCGCTCATGCGGTCTTTGCGTTTGGGGTCAAGGACGGCCTCACTGTGCTGAGTGGACACGACGACCGCGTGAATGCCCGTCGGCACGCCGTCGTTGTAGCGCACGGTCACCTGAGACTTGGCGTCGGGTCGGAGCCATTTGATTTCGCCGCGTTCGCGAAGCTCGGCCAATCGTCCGACGAGCCGATGCGCCAATTGAATCGGCATAGGCATGAGCGCTTCTGTCTCATCGCACGCGAAACCGAACATCAGGCCTTGATCGCCGGCGCCTTGCTCGGCGTGCAGTCCCTGGCCTTCGGTGACACCCTGGCTGATATCCGGCGATTGCGAATGAATCGCTCGCATCACGCCGCAACTTCGATAATCGAAACCGCAATCCGAATCGACGTAGCCGATCTTTCGAATCGTGTCGCGAATCGTGTCTTCCACGTTGCCGAGAGCATCGCGAGCTGCTTGATTGTGAACCGTGACCTCGCCCGCCACGACGACGAGACCGGTCGTCACCAGCGTCTCGACGGCCACTCGCGCCATCGGGTCAGGGCCGATCAAGCTGTCCAACACGCAATCGGAAATCTGATCGGCCACCTTGTCGGGATGGCCCATGGAGACCGATTCCGAGGTAAACAGCGTTACGCCGGTATGTTCATGGTCCGACACGAATTTGCCCCTGTTGTCAGCGGTCAGTTGTCAGTTTTCAGAATTCCAGCGGCCACGATGATCCGGCGCATTCCTGACAACTGATAACTAGCGCCCGACGACTCCGATAATAGGATCGGAGAGAAAGAACCGCAAACTGCGTAAATGACCGGATGCGATGCATCAAGAGGCATCATACGCAGTCCTTGGGAAGTTCAGTCATGCTGAGCGGTAGCGAAGCAACTCGTAACGAGATTCTTCGGCCGCAGTTGGCGACCTCAGAATGACGAGACGACCACTGCTCCGGCACCAGAATGGCGACGAATCGGGCGACTTTCGAATCACCCTCGCTTTTCAATCGGTGGCACGGATCGTAGCGGCGGGCCGATGTAATGGCTCAGCGGGCGATAGATTCGATTGTTCTGGATCTGCTCGATGTAATGGGCGCACCAGCCCGCGATACGGCTGCACGCGAAAAGCGGCGTGTACAGGTCGGGCGGAAGTCCCATCAGGTAATACACCACGCCGCACGGGTAATCGACGTTTGGATAAATCGGGTTTTCCTTGTTCACGATCGGATTCTTGATGGCGTCATAAATCGCGACCAGATCCTGACGCCCCTTCACTTCAGCCAGCTTGCGCATTTCACGTTCAAGGATGACGGCCCGATGATCGCCATGCTTATACACGCGATGCCCGAAGCCCATCACTTTTTCCTTACGAGCGAGAGCATCTTTGACCCATGCCGAAGCCTCCGCAGGCGACTTGAATTTCAAGATCAGGTTGATCGCTTCTTCATTGGCGCCGCCGTGCAGCGGACCTTTCAAAGCGCCGATCGCGCTTACGGTGCAAGACGTCATATCCGACGCGGTCGAGGCGACGACGCGACTGGTGAACGTGCTCGCGTTGAAATCATGTTCGGCATAAAGCACGAGAGTAAGGTCGAGCAGGCGCGCGGAAAGCGCGTCAGGATTCTTGCCGTGGAACATGTAAAGCATCTGTTCCGCGTGATCCAGGCCGGGTTTCGGCGGGATCGGCTCCTTGCCGCTTGCAAGACGAAAGCGTGCAGCCACGATATCCGAAGCGACCGCCAACAGCCAAATGGCCCGTCGACGCAATGATTCCACTTGCTGGCCTTGAACCGGATCGAAGTGACTGGCCATCGAGATGCACGTTCGCAGGACGGACATCATTGGCACGTCGGGCGGAATCATCCGCAGCGTGTTGAGGACTTCCGCGCGAAGACCGTGAAATTCCGCCAGCTGTTCGCGAAAGACTTCCAACTGCGAACGGTTCGGCAACTCGCCGTATATCAGGAGGTGAGCAACCTCGCCGAAGTTGCACTTTTCGGCCAGCTCCGCAATCGGATAACCGCGATAGAGAAGTTGACCCTGATCGACGCAACAAATCGCCGTGTCGCCCACCACTACGCCTTCGAGTCCAGCCTTCACGGCTTCCATCGTCATTTCAATTCTCCACGCATTAACGTCTACGCCTTCGGATCGTATCCGAGCAGATCATAAAGTTCCTGGCGGTTTTGCATGCGAGCCTCAAACGACTTTAGCGATTTCTCACGCTTTAGGACACGCAGTGCCTCTTCTGACGCCTTCATGGCCACTCGCTGCAAACTCACCGGGTAGATCACAAGATTGAAGCCCATGGCCCCGAATTCATCGGCGGTCAGATGAGGCGTTTTGCCGAATTCCGTCATATTCGCCAGTAAAATTGTATCGACATCGCGGGCAAACCGCTCAAACTCGGCGCGATTCTCCAGGGCTTCAGGAAAAATCCCATCCGCCCCGGCCTTCAAATAGGCATGAGCCCGACTGACCGCGTCGTCATAGCCGGTCACGCCGCGAGCGTCGGTGCGGGCAACTAATAAGAAATCCTTGCTTGTCTTGGCGGCGGCCGCGGATGCGATTTTCTCGCAAAATTCGTCGATCGGGACCAGTCGTTTGCCTTCCAAGTGACCGCAACGCTTGGGAAATTCCTGATCTTCCAGATGAATCCCACTGACGCCGGCGGCTTCCAATTCGCGAACGGTTCGGGCCGCATTTTCCGGGCCGCCGTAACCAGTATCCGCATCGGCGATGATCGGAATGGTCGTTACGTTTGCGATGTGGGCGGCGTGGTCGCGGGCTTCGGTCAAACTCATCAGGCCAATGTCAGGGACTCCGCCGACCGAGTTCGCAAGCACGGCCCCGGATAGATACATGGCGTCGAATCCTTCTCGCTCGATGAGCCGCGCGGAAAGTGCATTGAACGCGCCGGGCAGCATCACCACGCCTTGGTCGATTAGACGCCGAAGTTGTGCAGAACGAGTAGCTGAATCCATATACATATATCTCCGCAATTGCGCAATCGTAAATCTGCAACGCCGGGAGCATTGCAATTATAGAAGAAGTGATCGCCGTAACCAAGATTGGACGGAGCGTATCGTCATGCTGAGCGAAGTGAAGCATCTCAACGGAATTCACTGTGAGATTCTTCGGTCACTGCGTGACCTCAGAATGACGGTGTAACCACGGCGATCTCAATATGGCTTTAGGTTGGCGTCCGGGGGCTGTAGACGGGCGATCTCATCCGAGTTAAGCGTGTTAGCATATTTCGTCGATGTAAATCTTCTCGCTGCCCGTTCCTCGCCAATGAGGACGACCCAGGCTGTCAGTAGCAAAACCCAGGCATCGATTTGTGGTGAACACGAACGCACGTACGCAACGTCATACATAATGCGTTCGTCCCAGGGCATCATCGCGCTACCGTAAACTTGGGCAAGCCCGGTGACACCGGGCTTGGCCAGCAGGCGCCGGCGGCGGATCGCATCATATTTCTCAATCTGATCGAGCAGCGTTGGCCGCGGACCCACGAGCGACATTTCACCGCGAAGCACGTTCCAAAGCTGAGGCAATTCATCGATTTTTGATCGGCGCAGAATCCGACCGACGGGCGTAATCTCCGGGTGTTCGAGGGGCACAATTTCCTTGGGATCGGGGACGCGCCCGCCACGCATCGTTCGGAACTTCACCAATGCAAAGGGTGCGCCGTTCAAACCGCCGCGTCGTTGCACAAAAAAAATCGGCCCGGAACTCGTCAGCTTGATGAGCAATGCGGACACGATCAGCACCGGACTAAGGACAAGCAATAGCAGAAGAGCGCCGACGATATCGAACGCTCGCTTGCCCCACGCGGTCCACCATGTGCGCCGCGATTGGTCGTCGTGATTTCGCATAGACGCGAAAAAGCTAACGGATTGGCGGCTTGCCGGCCACTATGATGAGAAACAGCGAAAGACGCCATAGCGGCGTGCGTTCCAGGATGCGATTCAACCAATCAAACCGTGCGAACGGCATGGGAACGATTCCTCCGACATGCTCGATCGTAAAATGATTTGCAAGCAAAAGTTCGCGAATCGTGTGCAACGCGATGAATCTCGGTGAGCCGTCGTCGAAGAACATGCCGCCAAAGCCAAGCCGTCGAAGCAGCGATCGCCCTTGGTCCAACATGGCCATCATCGGATTCGTTGTGGAGAGAATCAGCCGCCCGCCGGGTTTCAAGACGCGATAGGCCTCCGCGATAAATCGCTCGGGCTGCTTCAAATAGTAGATCATTTCCGCGCTGACGATGCTGTCGAAGGATTCACGGCTAAGCGGAATTTGCTCGGCATCGAAGCACACGCTTGGAAGATTGAGCTTGACCCTGGCGAGGCCGCACATCTTCGCGGAAATGTCCGAGTGCCACGCTCTTGACCGATCGGCAAGCGAGGCGGTCACCGCCGCCGTGCCACCGCCGATTTCAATGCTGCTACCGCGAACAAAGCGCGCCAAGGCCTGCGCCCTTCGCGCCAGGGTGTATGGATTACTGATGCGGTCAAATTCCCCCGCGATTTCATCAAATCGCCGACCAACCTCGCGATTGTGGGAATCCAAGGGAATCGTTGGTGCGTAGCTCATGTCCATCTCTATCGGTGATTCTCCGGCACGTCTGATAACCCAACCACCCCAATGGATGATGCGATAATTCTCTCCCATTTACTGTCCGATATAAGAAAACGGTCAATAAAAGGAGCGAAGAAACGTGGAATTACAAATGCTCGCCGCGGGCGAGTACGCCTGGACAGGAGAGGCCGACCCCATTCGGTACTATCGCGTTCCCGTCGTCGGAAAATTTTTCCGACGACGGGTTGCGCGCTGCATCGACTTATTGCCGGGTGGCGAAAGCGTGCTCGAAATCGGCTACGGCAGTGGCGTGGCGTTCCTCAATCTCGCTCAGCTATACCACACCATCCATGGAATCGATGTCCATGACCGAGTCAAGGAGGTCGCACGGTCGTTTGAATCTCTTTCGATCCAGCCGCGACTTCGCCAAGGCGACATCACGCGGCTTCCCTATGACGACAATTCGTTTGACTCCGCACTCGCCATCAGCGTTCATGAGGAGATACCATTTGAGCAACAGCGGCACGCCTTTTCGGAAGTTCACCGCGTGCTGCGTCCGGGAGGTTGCTATGTCGTCGGGGTTCCGGGAGTCAACGTATTGATGAATTCCGCACTCAAAGTCATTGGCTGCGATGTCACCAAATACCATGTCACCACCGATGCCCAAGTGCTCAACCTGATGCGCGAACGATTCACCATCGAATCCGTCCGCTACAATCCCCGATTCCTGCCGAAATCTCTTACCACCTACGTCTGCATTCGCGGTCGCAAGACGGGATGAACGCGGCTATCAGAGCCGGAAGCGTCAGCGCCCGGTGAACAAAACTCCCATTGTCCAGCACACCATTTGCAATTAAAATTGCACAACTAGGAATCGTGAATGCTCTTTGACCAAGGGAGGTACTTTCCATGACTACACCGTCGCCGATCAACCTGAAGCAATGGATCAACGAGAACCGCCACTTGCTCAAGCCGCCCGTGGGAAATGAATATCTTTATCGTGGTCAGGATTTCTTCGTCATGGTCATCGCCGGCCCGAATGCCCGAAACGATTTTCACATTACGAAGTCGGAGGAGTTCTTTTATCAGCTCGAAGGCGATATCGTCGTCCGCACGCGCGAGAACGGAAAGATGGTCGATCACAAAGTTCGCGAAGGTGACACATTTTTCATCCCGCCGAGCCTGCCGCACTCGCCGCAGCGGCCTCCGAACACGCTGGGCATTGTCGTCGAACGCGTCCGCCCGCCGGAAGAAATGGAACACCTTGTGTTCTATTGCGAAAAATGCGGCTCACTGGTCTGCGATATCGAATTCGCGTGCAAGGACATCGTCGAGCACTTCCGCGACACGATGGAAGCCTTCTGGAAAGACGACGCCCGTCGCACGTGCAAGAAGTGCGGCACGAAGGTGCCGAAACCAGGGCCGGTGACCCAATTGCCTACTTGCTAACAAATGAGCCCATCAAAGCCTCCAGAAGGCCAGTCGGCTTCATGTGAGCGCAATTCCCGCCGATGAGTAAGTTTATCGGGAGTACTGCGCGCTGTGAGTCTCGAAGAAATCATTTTCTGGTGGCGATCGCGCAGCCTGACCTCGCCCAAGTTCAGCCGTCGATTGCAGGCCGTCAAGCGTCTTCCCGCGCGACCCGCCAAAGCCGCCTCACAAAGGCTCATCGAGATGCTCGCGGATCACGCGGAAGAGATTCGCTCGCTAGCCGCGACTCGCCTTGCTGACGTTCATCATGAGTCCGCAGTCGCTCCGCTTGTGAAACTTCTGCTCCATGAGCCTGTTCCTGGTGTTCGTGAGGCCGCAGCGCGTGCGCTCATTGCCTTTCCCCCCAACGAGTGGACGGGCATGGCCACGGCGGCACTTGATGATCCGCTCAAAACCGTGCGCGAATCCGCCTCGTGGATTCTCCGCAGCATCGGCTGGGCGCATATCGATGAGATCCTGCGCGGTCGAGTGGCCGTGTTGCGTAGTGACTGGTCACTGGCGAAAGAAATCGGCCCTCCGGCGGTGGCCCCGCTTCAGGCCGTTCTTCGCAATGGCACGACGGTCGCTCGGCGCGAAGCCGCAGAAACTCTTGGGCACATCGGCGACATCACCGCCCGTGACGCGGTGCTTGCCGTGCTACGCGATCGGCGCGTCGATCGAAACTCGCGGGAAGTCGCTGCATGGGCCCTTCACCGATTTTGCTGGCCCGACGTGGAGGATATGGACGACGCCCGCGCGGCAATCGCTCTGGGCGATTGGGCCGCTGCCGCGACCATCGGTGCGGTCGCCGTTGAGCCGCTAAGCAATGCACTGAAAGATCCGTTGCCGGCGGTGCGACTTGCAGCTGCGGACGCCCTTGCTCAAATCGCCGATCGCCCGGCCATCGACGCTCTTTCCGTGGCTCTCATCGATCAAACGCAGCCACCGGAAGTGAGACGTGCCATTGCAAATCGGCTGGGAACTGCCGGCGGCGAACACGTCGTGGCCGTTCTTGTGGCCGCACTCGCGGACAATCACTGGATCGTGCGTGAAGCGGCCGCCAAATCTCTCGCGGAAATGGATTGGACGCCGTCGCGAGATTGGGACCGGATACTCTTCGCCATCGCCCGTAAGGATTTGCAGTCGGCCGCTCGAATTGGCGAGGCCGCAATCAAGTCGCTCGTTGAAGCACTGTGGTTCCCGGCCGTTTGCGAGCAGGCGGCGAAAACTCTCGCGGGCATGGGCGCCGCGGGGGCAGGTGCTCTCGTGCGAATTTCAAGGGACATGACCATCGATTTTGCGATTCGAGAAATCGCCTCGACCACTCTCGCGGCCGCTGGCGACGAACGAGCCATACACCCACTCTATGACATGCTTCGCGATGATGACCTTGCGGTTCGAAAGTCGGCGGTCTGGACGCTGGAACGAATCGGATGGAAGCCCAGAAACGACATGGAACGCGCAATTGCCGCCTTGGCTCACGAGGATTGGGTGAGCCTCAGACAATTGGGCGCGGTATCCATCGAATTGTTGCTCGCGGCATTTTCAGAGCCCAATGCGCCGCCGGAGGTCATCGCGACCATTGAAAAAATCCTTGAAACCGCAGCCGCTCGAGTTTCCATCGAGCAGTTGCGACGGATATCTCGCCTCGGTGCGGGAAATCATCATCGAGTGCATGAGGCCGGCGGCGTCGCCACTGCGGCACTCACTGACGTCGCGTCAGCGGCCCTCGTGGGCGCCACTTGCGCCAAAGTCGTCAAGTTCGCCGCCCTCGAACTCGTCCGCCGCGGAATTCTGCATTAGGCGTTAAGCACTTCAGTGCGGATCAGCAATCAAGTCCGTCGTTTCCAACTTCTTCACCAAGATCACGGCCGCGCCGAGTGCCTGGCCATCTGCAATCGCTTCACATGCTCTCGACCAGCGCTGCCAGCCCTCGCCAAGTTGCAGCATCCTTGCACAATTCTCGCCAATGGTGGGAAGAAACGGCGCGACCAAGGTCGTGAGCGTTCGTGCAGTCTGTAGACAGATATTGATTCCTCGACCGCACGCGGCCATGTCCGTCTTGCGAGAGAGAAACGGCTTCGTCACGTCGAAATAGCCGTTGCCAGACCGCGCCAGGGCCATCACTTCCGCCAAAGCGCCCTTGAAGTGGCATGCCTCCAGCTCCGCGCCGGTGCGATCCACGGCTACCTTGCAGCGATTCAATTGTTCGACATCGACCGCCTCAAGAGTGCCACGTTGCGGCACTTTGCCATCAAAATATTTATGCGCGAAGGTGATCGTGCGATTGAAGAAGTTGCCGAACGCGTTGAGCAGTTCGCCGTTGTTGCGCGACACAAAATCATCGAAATCAAACGCCGTTCTGGCATTTTCCGGGGCAACGGCCGTGAGATAATAACGCAGCGGATCGGCGTCGAACTGCTGCAAATAATCCTCGATCCATACGGCCATTCCGCGACTCTTGCTGATCTTCTGCTCTTCCTGGCCGGGAAATTTGATGTTCAGGAACGAATTCGCCACCACATTGTGCGGAAGCTGATATTCGCCGGAAACTCCCTGCGTATCGTTGCTGTCGTGCGTGGCCAGCATCATCGCAGGCCATGTGATCGCATGGAACACGATGTTGTCCTCACCGATGAAATGCACGATTTTGCAGTTCGTGTCTTTCCACCAGTGGGCGTAGGCGTCCGCACCCTCGCCATTTTTCTCGCACAGCGCGGCCGTGAACGACACATACCCAATCGGCGCATCAAACCAGACGTACAATGATTTCCCCTTCGCGTCGGGGTCATCCAGCGGAACAGGAACGCCCCAGGTCAAATCGCGAGTCATGGCCCGCTCCGGCAAGCCTTCGGCCTCAATGCGACCAAGTGATTGATTCAGTACCGTTGATCGCCAACTCGCACCGCTCGCCGCGATGTCCTTCTTGCTGGCCAGCCATTCGGAAAGTTTCGATTGCATTCGATCCAGTCGAAGGTACCAATGGATAGTTTTGCGAAGAACGGGAGTCGATTGGGTCATCAGGCTCAAGGGGTTGAGCAGGGCTGTCTGATCCATCGCCCGGCCGCAGTTCTCGCACTGATCGCCATAGGCCCGGTCGCTCTTGCAGAATGGGCACGTGCCACGAACAAACCGGTCAGGCAAAAACTGATTCACTTGCGTATCGAAAAGCTGCTTACTCGATTTCTTCGTGAACAACCCCTTGGCATTGATTTTCAGAAAAAAATCCTGGCTAAACCGCTCGTGGACACGCACGTATTCGGGCTGGTGGGTGCCGCCGTAAATGTCGAACTCGATCCGCAACCCCGCGAAATCGCGCGCCTGCGCGGCGTTGTATGATGCCGTCAGCTCCTCGACACTCCGGCCCTGCTCCTTGGCTGTCTTGAGAGCCGCGACGCCGTTGTCGTCGCTGCCGCAGATAAATCGCACATCCGCACCGGTGGACCGCAAATACCGAACGTAGGTGTCAGCAGGCAAATACGCTCCCGCGATGTGTCCAACGTGCAGCCGGCCGTTGGAATACGGAAGTGCGGCCGTCACCAGAAACCGTCGTTGTGTCATTCGTGTTTCAATCGTTCAGGAGCCTGACCGCACTCTCAAAGCTGGGATCGACGGTGATTTTAGAGAATCCCGGCCCATCGGCAACAATTCGCGCCCAAATGCTCCAACACGCCGATAAGCCCCTATGACGCGGCAACGCATCTTTTGACCGTGAGTGTACGTGGAATACAATAGTGGAAAGGATCACGCTGAGCGCGCGACCCATCGACCGATTCATTGTTCAGCGAAATCTGCGGCTCAGCGGCAAATGAAAATCATGGCAACACTCGCACAACTCATCAGCATGCCCAGCGGAATGGAACTGGTCGTCATTCTCGTCATCGCACTTTTGATTTTTGGAAAGCGCCTGCCGGACGTGGCCCGCTCCATGGGCAAAGCCATCGTTGAATTCAAAAAGGGCATCCGCGACGTGAACACGGATATTGACGAGCAAACTCGCCTGGATTCGACTTCGACAAAGCGAATTGAACCCCGCACGACCGAAACCACAGTCGCCCAGTCCCGCTCGGCCTTGACCGAAAAATCAACGACTGACGCCTGACGACGCGGCCAAGAGCATCCGCGCAGCGCCTTATCGCCATTCACTCTCGAATTCGCGGAATTCCGCAATCACTCATCAACCTCCTGCATTCCGCTGATGGCCTTATAGTCTTTCGACGACATTTCCAATCGCGTCAGACTCAAGAGGTCGGGAGAATCCGCGGCCCGATGATGCTCGGAGCCGGCCACTCGAAATCCAGCACGAAGATAACAATGCACGGCGGCCACATTCTCCGGAAATACGATCAACGAAACCCGACTCGCTCTTCGATTGACAAATGCACATTGCAGCATGCCGCCAACGAGTGCCGTGCCGAGTCCGCGTCCTCTTCGCCCCGGCTCGATAATGACGTGCCCGATCCAGGTCTCCCGCCCGCGCCCGGCAAATGCATTCACTTCGCCATATCCAACAACCACCCGACCCGGCATCGAGCGAAGCACGAACGCCTGGCCGCCGCGTGCGGTCCATTCATAGATCTTTTCCTCGGTCAAAGGCCAGGACGTGTTCGGCGCCAGCCAGCGCAAGTCGGTCGGCGTATTCACCCATTGCAGAAGCGATGCGGCGTCAGTCGGCTGGAATGGCGTGAGCGCGAAATGCCGACCGCCCACGGAAAGCTCAATCGAAAATTCTGGAAGCTGCGCATAGCTTCGCACCTGCGAGCCCTCGCTTTTTTCGCGTTGAGTCACGCCGTTCCTTACGCATCGGAGGGTCATTGCCCGAGACTGGAGTCGAACCAGCACGGCCTTACGGCCACAAGCACCTCAAGCTTGCGCGTCTGCCAATTCCGCCACCCGGGCTGCCGTGGAACGAAGGAGTGTATCGGCCGGAAGCGACAAGTCAAAGAACATGCATCCGCCAATTCAGCGTTCCCTGCCTCGCGAAAATGCCTCGCGCAATGATCGGGGCGGGCCGAGCGAACTTCGCCCGACCCGCCCCGTTTGGTATCAGATGCTGGTGTGCACGAGGCTCAGCAAGCCCCGCGCCCGAAAAGCTCCTTTCTTACGGACAAGTCGGGAAACTCACCAACTGGAACGGGTATGCGATCGCCTTGAACGCATCCACGCAAGCGGCGACGTCCGAGATATTCACTCTGTGGTCCGGTGTAGCTGGAACCAGGTCCGCAAACGCCACACCGATCGCCCCCGAGGTACTCTTGAACTTGTCAATAATGGCCGAAACGTCCGAAATGTTCGGCTGCGTCAAGGTCACCCCACATGCTCCGCCCGGACACTGCGTGGACGCAGCGCAAACGCCACCAGGGCATTCCGCATCCGTGAAACAGGGGAGAGTGTTATTCGCGCCGCCGCTGCACTTGTTAGTGCAAGGATTGCCGTTGTTCGTCCCGTTGACGCAAACCTTGCAGCTCCCACCCGGACAATATGAGTCACCCAGGCAAGGAGCGTTGGCGTTCGTTCCGCCGTGACACGTGTTCTTTGTCTGGAATGAGGTGAACACGTCGCCCCACCGTTGCGTCAAAAACTTCGGATCACCGCAAGCTCCGCCCGTACACTGCGCGTCGGTCGTGCAGGCGTTGCCGTTGTTCACTCCGCCAACACAAAGCGTAGTGTTAGCCGGGCAGTTGTTTGGATCGGCGCAATTGGTCACGACGAACGTGGAGCTCGGCACGAGCACCGGCCCCGTCACGTAGATTGGGTCAGTGCCGAGTTCGGCCGCCCAATCACGGGGCGTCGTCGCCGCGCACTGCAGGATGCCGCACCGGAATGTCGACGCAGGAGTCTCACTCTCCTGGCAATAGCCCGGCGTCGAAACGCACGTGCCGGGAGAGCCTCCACAGTCGTTGTCCGACGAGCACGACTTCTGGTGGTTTGCGACGTTGGAGCACGTCTTCGTGCTCGGGTCCAATTCCACCCACCAGTGCTGGCCCTCTCGCGACGAGAAGTCCGGCGGAGGATTGAGATTCGCTGGATTCGGGTGCAAGAGCGAAATCAGGGAGACCTTGAGCGACGTCGCCGCCGCCGCAGTCTGGACCGACGGAACTGAGAATGCGAGATAGCGGTTCTTGTCGACCTGGTTCGGAACGCCTTGGACAACCGGCGGACCACCGCCGGAGGGCACACAGTCGGCGTGGAACGTACCGTGGCCTTGGGCGGCATTGAAGCCCGCTACGCGAATCGTGTAGCACTCACCCTGGGTCACGTTGATGGGTCCGATCTTCGAACCGGCACCGTTAAACACGCATCCGTCGTCGTTGCAGTCGCCGAACTGACCCAGATTATTCGTCGGTGGGCAACCGCAGACGTTGGCGTTGGCTGGACAGGTACCTCCACCCGGACAATCGCCGGCAACATTGCAGTTCTTGCCTGCGCTAGTACCGCCAACGCAGACTCCCACGCTATGATAGACGGCCATCACCGTGTCAAATTCACCACTGTCGTCGCACGTAGAGACCTCCAGTGTTCCCGTGCAGCTCGCGGTGTACTTGTACCAGACGTCGTTTCCGAACCGTGTGTTGGCGCCTCGACAGGTGAGATTCGTCGGCCCGTCGGTGTTGGCGCAGAAGTTGTTGAACGAGTTACTGTATGCGTTATTACTCGAAGGCACCGGCGCCACAATCGCCGCAGTGCAGTTGTCTCCCGCGAAGCCCACAGCCTGGCACTGGTGCGTGCCGCAAGTATCCAAGCTAAACAACCAGTCGCCGTGAACCGTGGCGCAATCCTCGGCGGTCAGGTCCTTACAATGGGGATCCGATCCGCTCGGATTCGGGAAGGACGAACATGCGCAGCAAGCCTTTGTGGGCACGATCGGCGGGGAGTTGGCGATATCCAGGCAGAAACCCATGTCGCCGCCCGTCAGCACGTCGGCCGCGGTCCAGATCTGATCCTGGCCGTACACATAATAGTGGTTGCCCTCCGTCTGTTGCGAGTTTTCCCAGAACCAGTCGCAGCCGGGCGTACCACCCAAGTTCTTATTGGTGTTGTTAATGATACTGATCCAGTACTTCGTCCCCTGGACCAGCGCAATCGGGTGGTCCAGACTGACCTGCCACCTGAAGATCGGGACCACGGGATTATATCCCGTGCCGATCTGGGCCTTGGCAACCACATGGGTGCTCGTGCGCCCGAGGACGTTGGTCTCGTCCGGCAGACCACGATCCGCATAAATGGCAACCTCGAAAACTTCCGGTGGGTTGCTGCCGCTGCAGTCGCCTAATCCGGTGTTCTGATCGCCGAAGATTCCCTCGAAACACACCTTCATCAGGTTTCCACCCACGTCGGCGGTAAAGTCATCAGCCACGAACAGGCCGCCGTTCGACGGGGTCGCCACGCAGTCGGCCACGCAATAATCCGACAGTCGCGCACCTGCCACCGGCAGTCCGGCGGTCTGGCAATGGGCGTTGTCCTGAATTTCGCAAGGCGGACAGGGTGAGGCCTGGGCGAACTCTGTGGCCGTGCCGGTGCAATGGCCGCCGCCGCAAGCCGGATCTGATTCCGAATTGCAGGATATGTTCGAATTGTTGTCGCAACTACCACCCTTGCAGCGAATGCCGCCGTGGTAGATCGGATTACCGCCCAACCCGAGGCATGCCGCCTCTGTGGCCTTGGGCCCGTTGTTCGGAATCTGGTCCTTGCACTGACCGGGGGCGGTACAGCACGAACCGGTTCCGCAAGTGCCGGTGACCGGTGTGTTGTCGCAGGTGGACACCGCGGTCGGCAGATTCGGCGGGCCGAGGTACGTGCCCTGCAACGTATTCTGACAATTCAGGAAATCCGTTACCGAACAATTCCCGCCGGCACAGCATGCCGCCGTCGGGCAGGCATAGGCCGTTATGTGCATCTGGTACGGGCCATGATGCCCGGCAAGAACCGAGTACACCGGCATGTAATAGGTGCCCGCAGGCAGCGGACCGAACTTCAACCACAGATTGTCGTCATTATCGCAATACGGCTTGCCGCGTGCGACGGCGGATTCATCCGTCACATTCGGGTCGGCTATATTGGCGACGACGGAGTTGCACGGACAACCGGTGTACATGAAGCTCCACTGCGGCTCGACGGTCGGCGACGAACAGCAGAAGTCCACGCGTACAAAGGCGCAACTGTCGATTTGGAATGCTTCCCACCAACCGGGGTCAGCGCCCGGACCTGTCGTAATGTCAAAAATGGCATTCCCGCAGGTGTCCTGGCCGCTGGCGGTCGAGTTGTCACCGGAAATAGTGACGACCACCGGGTCTTGGTAGGTCGTGCCCGCGACCGAGATCGGCTGGACGATGGCATCCTCACAGTTGTCGCCGCCCGGATAGCGATTGGCCGAACAGGTACCCCCGCCCGGACAATTCCCATTCGTCGTGCAGACGCCGTGGTTGTTGGTTCCACCGTTGCAGTATTTTTTCTGCGGCTGTGGGCAGCAGGACTGCTGGCCGTTTTCGTGACCATTGTCAGAGTCGCAATCGGTTCCGAAGCCCTGGAAGTTGCCGCCACTTGTAGTGCATGCCGTCGGTGTCACAAGCGTGCAATTGCCCGTGGTGGGGTTGCAGCAGGCGCCGACTCCGCAGGCCGTATTGGCATTGCAGACCGAACCAGGATTGCCGCCAACCGTGCACACGCCGCCCGGACAATCTCCAGCGACCAGGCATGGCGCGCCGTTTGCGGCCCCACCGGTGCAACTGTTCGCACAAACTGAAGCATTGGCCGCACAAGTGCTGCCCGGGCAGTCTGAAGCGCGCTGGCATGCCAGATTGAGGTTGGCGCCGCCGACGCAGCGGCTGCAATTTGCACCCAGCGTAGTGCCGGCGTTGCACGAGTTGCAGAAACTACCCTGACCAAGGAACGCGCCGCCGTTGCCTTCGCAGATCCAGCCGTCATTCCCAGTGCATGTGCCGGAATTCAGATTGCAGCACGCACCCAACGGCTCGTTGGTCTTCGTACCCTCGAGTTCGATGGCGAGAATCTGGTTGCGGGCCGTACACACGCCGGGAACCGGGCAATCGCTGCCTGTGTTTACCGGATCGCACCAGCCGCCGTCGTTGATCCCTCCCACGCATTCCTTAATGAATGTGCTGCCGGTATGGATCGCTCCGTCATACCAAAGAGCGTTGGCGTCGTTGCTGCCGATATCCACCACATCCGTGGCCGCGATGAACGTTCGACCGTTGGGCGCAAATTGCGGCGCCGGACGGACGGTGACGTAACCGCTCGGCGGCACGATGATCGGGGGATCAATCAATAACGTATAGAGCCCGAAGCCGCCGACGCCGAGCGTCACCGTGTCTTCAATCAGGTTGCCTGAGGCATCTCGCATTTCCCAAACCAGACGAGCACCACCCCCGCCGATCCAGCGAAGGTGATCGATAGCCATGAAGGAGTTGTTCGAGAAGGTGTAGTCGTCGCCGATGTCAAAGTGGTCGCAAGTCGCCGAACGCGAGAATGGACCAATGACAAGGGCCACATCGGTATTGAAGTTGGTGATCGGAGCGATGCCCGCACCATATTTCGGGCACTTCGTCGAAAACGCATTCGAGGCGCCCGTCGGGCACGCCGCGCCCGTGTTCGGGTTGGTCAAATCGCCTTCGGAGCAGGCCTTAGTCGTCGGATCGCACTTATCGCCGGGGTACCAGATTCCGCTGACCGAGTTGCAGGACGGGATACCTTGGTAGGTGATGGACTTTGCCCGACGGCCGCAGGTTGGATCAGCAGGTCCGGTTCCGACACAGCAGCGACCGGGGAAGCAGATCGGACCGACAACTGAGCAGGTTCCGCCGCCGGTGCAGTCACCGTCAGTGGTGCAGAAAAGCGGGTTGTTGGCCGCAATTGAACACTTCTTTTCGCCGCAGGTGGCGCTGGCATCACCGCAGGGGTTCGTGCCACGCTTGCATACGCCGACCGGCGGATTGCCGGCACCGCCCGCGCTGCAAGTTTCGGTTCCGTTGCAAAGGAGACCGTCGTTGCAGTTCTTGCAGAAGTTACCTTGAATTGACTGATCGCATTGCAGCGAGGTCGTGCATGCGGCGCCGGAGACGGCGCAGAAATTCGTGCTGTCGCACTTGGGCTTGCACTTGCCATCAAATTCGTCGCAAACGTCGGGAGCCTGACAAAGCGTTCCGTCAGCGTGGCGGTTGAATTCACAGCCCTGAGCGGGGTCAAAGATGCCTGTGCCGTTTCCCGGCGTTTCACAGACGCCGCCTTGGCACGTTTCGCGGCCGTTGCAGCAGAGACCGTCGCCGCAACCACCGTCCGAGCCGTCCGGAAGCGGAGTGTTTACACACGTTCCGCTGCCCAGCGGCTGACCGGGGAGAATGTTGCAGAAATCGTCGGTGCATGGATTGCAGTCGTCGCAGTCGATGTCGAACGAGCAACCCGTCTGGGGGCTGGCTACGCCGCCCGCGCCAACCGGCAGCCCGGTGAGGCGATCGAGCGTGACGCCCTGCATGCGGGCGCGGGTGAATTCATCGTCAAACGGATTGACGATTTGCACCGGCATAATGGGAATCTCGCTGCGCAAGATGCGCCCGAAATGCCCGTTATTGGTGACGTCATGGGTGATCGGTGCACCCGCGTACGCTGGAACGCGCTGTAAACCTTCAACGCTGACGCGCCCATCAACGCCTCTCGCTTTGATGGCGCTGTCATCCTTAAGCGTCGGAACCACAGACCGATCCAACGACTCCTTGTCGCCCTTTGGGGACGGCGAAGTCGAACTGGACGGCATGGGGTCGGCCGCTCCTGCGATGCTCAATCCAAAGGCCAACGCGCCGACGGCGAGAACGCCGACGAGCGATTGCCAACCACGAGACCTAGTACTTGCCTTCATAATTCCTTTACCTCCATCTTGCCAAACCAAACCGCACCGGATCGGGCACGGCAAATTCGCGGAGCGCCGCGGCGACCCGCGAAACTCCCACCATCTCAAAATTCCGCATCCATCTCCCTGACGAAAGTTCCTGAAGCGACCCGATCGATTGTCCTCCGCGTGCCCACTCGAAGAACGCCCGAACCTTCAGTCGCTTCTTCTTTATCGTTTGCCCATAACGACCAGGGGCGAAACATTCTGGACCATCAATCGCCTGAATTACCACGGGATGGCGTCGAAACACCCATCCAGCGAAGTCTCTATCACCCGAACTCCATTGACTCGCCGAATTCCGGCCCCGACGGTTCACGAAGTGCCAATGCGTGGCACTCAGTCCCCCAAATCCCTTCCCATTGATTCGCCACCGCGAATTCATTGATCGCAAGCACAATCCTGGCAATGCTTGCCAATGCTCGGTCAGCGGTGGCCCTTCCGGTCGTCGCTGGCGGGGTACGACACAGATTGGACCGAGTCCGGTAAACCAACTCAGCATAGCGAAATTTACGAATTGTTGCAAGATGTTACACAGGATTATTCTTGAGATTTTCACGCCATCCCAGCTCGCGGGAAGTGTCATGGGGGCGAATTATTTTCATTGAAACTGCAATCTGCGGCAACGATGCGAAAAATGGCAACTGGGCGATACAGGACTCGAACCTGTGACCTCTCGGGTGTGATCCGAACGCTCTAACCAACTGAGCTAATCGCCCTCGGTTGGAAAACAGTTCCATGATACATCGATCCGACCTTTTGACAATCGAGTTCCTCGGGTTTGAAAGGAGGCCCGTATTGCCCTTCCATGATTCGGGAGATTCGTTGCAAGTTGTGCAAATCCCTGTTATCTTCGCTGGAGCAATCGATTTCAGGAAACCCATGCAAGGAGGCCAATCATGCGCAGGACACGGAACGGGCCAGCGCTATTCGAATTGCTGGAAGAGCAGAGTTCACTTTTCAAACCGCTAAGCGAGAAAATTTGGCGAGCAACCCGAAAGCCCCGCACCAAATCAATCGATCAACCGGTTCCCCAACCAGAGACCCATCGATTCGAGATCACAACTGATCCTCAACGCTCAGGGAGTTCCTGGATTTCGTTGGAAGGCGATCGGATTCGGATTACGTTCAGCAGCCTGACGGCCGCCATCGTACTTTTTCTATTTTCCCTATCATTACTCCTGGCGTTCGGTTGGGGAGCACGCCGAGGAGAAACTCGCGGTTTGCAGCGAGGCCTGGCGGCTCAAAGCCAAGCTTCCGACCCTGTAAGACAAGATGAAATCAGCGCGGTCAGGGAGCGAAAACCTTCAAGCGAGCTGATTAAGGACATCGCAGTTGGGCCCCAAAACCCCGTGATTCAAGCATCAAAACCTGTCATAGCTCCGAAGGAACTGCCTGCCCATTCGACGGCTCAGGAACAAGCTGCCCCCAATTGGGTGAAAGACCGCACCTACATCGTCGCACAGGAAATGCCTGCCAGTGCAATGGCATCGGCCCAGACCGCCCAGGAGTTTCTGGTTCGCGGGGGGGTCCAAACGACGATCATAAAACCCAACGATCGGACCCTTTTGCTTGTCACGACGCACGGCTATAATCACAAGGACGGGGCCGAAAAGCACCAGTCGGAACAACTGCTGGATCGCATTCGAGCACTTGGAACCGAGTTTTATGCCGCTGGGGGCGGGTACAAGCTCGAAGGCTATTACCGAACATTGAAGCGCGACGCCTGGTAGCCGCGAGCGCGAGAAACCAATTAGAAAGAGGAAGTGTCAAGATCATGTCCATGGACCGCTCGCTGAAATCGAAAGATACTCTGGAACGCCATCGCAATGTACTGTCTCGCGCCGAGCGAATCACGGTCCTTAAGGAAACCGACCGGTGGGAAGAAGGTCGTCGGGCGTCCGGACTGCCCAAGGTCGCGCACCGCAAGGCCGCTGTCGGCAAGAAAGAGAAGGCTGACAAAACGGCCGAAGGAGAGGCCGCTGCCGCTCCGGGCACCGCACCTGTAGCAGGCGCAGCTCCTGCCGCTGCCCCCGCCGCCGACAAGAAGGGCGACAAGAAAGCCGCCGAGAAGAAGCCAGAGAAGAAAAAGTAATTCTTCCGTCGGCATTGCGGAATCGCATGTCGTTTCGTTCGTCCTGATGCGTTCGCTCTTGAGTGGCCCGCAACGGGAAATCGACTGCCAGACGAATCCATGCGCATTTCATACGTTTCCTTACATTCTTGAACCGCTCGTCGCTGCCATCTTTCCGGCGATGGCCGTATAATCACTTCCGTTGTTGATTTCCGTTCAGCCTCTTGGGGTGAATAGGTCTCGAATGTTGCGTTTGTTTTGGGTCCTGATTGTTTTCTCGCTGCTCGGCGCCGGCGGATATTTTGGATTCCGCAAGTGGACCGGAGAAGAACGCCCGGTTACTTACAAGACGGTCCCGGTCGCACGCGGCACGCTGATTTCCACCGTGACCGCTACGGGCAGTCTTGAACCGCTTCTCAACGTACTCGTCGGTTCCCAAGTCAGTGGAACTGTCATTAAGTGGTATGCGGACTTCAATCAGCGCGTTGAGCAGGGTTTCATTCTTGCCGAACTCGATCAAGACCGTTTCAAAGCCACATATGAGCAAAAGATCGCCGCGGCAAAGGCCGCGAAGGCTCGTGTTGAAGAATCCCGGGCCGCCCTCGCCGACGCCGTCCTGAAACGAGAACACGCCGAGAAGAACTTCTCAGTGAACGCAGCCAGCGATTTGGAATTGAAGGAATCAATTATCGCCGAACAGCAGGCGACGGCCACGCTCCACGCCGCCGAGGCGGACGTCGAACGCGCCGAAGCCGACGCACGCCTGTCGTCCGTGGATGTCGATCGAACGGTCATTCGCTCTCCCATCAGCGGAGTGGTGATTTCGCGCAACATCGATGAAGGCCAGACCGTGGCCGCCTCGCTGCAAGCGCCCACTCTATTCACCATCGCCAACGATCTCACCAAAATGCGGGTCAATGCGGCCGTCAGCGAAACGGACATCGGCAGGATTCGCGAAGGCGGACCGGCCGTCTTTCGAGTCGACGCGTATCCCGAGCGGCGCTTCAACGGAGTCATTTCGCAAGTGCGATTCGCGCAAACCACCGTCGACAACGTCGTGACGTATACGACGATGATTGAGGTGGACAATTCCGATCTCGCCCTGCGTCCGGGCATGACCGCAACGATTTCGTTTGAAGTCGCTCGCGCGGAAAATGCACTCCTTGTACCCAATGCGGCGATGCGCTTCACTATCGATTCCCCCGCAGCGGACATGACGAATTTCATGAAGCCGGGCAAGGGTCGCCCGATGCAGCCGCGCGTGTACAAGCTCGTGGACGGAAAGCCCGTCGAGGTCAACATCCAACCGGGCCTCACCGACGGCTCGCGAACCGAAGTGAAATCCGGCGAGCTGAAGGAAGACGACAAGGTCATCACCGAGCAGGTGGGCGGGCCGAAGCCGGTCGTCGCTGCACAGCCTCGAAGGTTTGGGCCATGAATGCGGCGCTCGTCGACATTCGCGACGCGTGGAAAATCTATCACGTCGGCGAAGTGCAGATTCCAGCCGTTCGTGGCGTGTCGCTCAAGATCAACCGGGGAGAATTCCTTGCCATCACCGGACCCAGCGGTTCCGGCAAATCGACGTTCATGCACTTGCTCGGATGTTTGGATCGCATGTCGTCGGGCTCGTATCAATTCGAGGATGAGAAGGTCCAGGAGTTGTCGCGACGTCAACTCGCCCGGCTGCGGAATCGTCGCATCGGATTCGTGTTTCAGAGCTTCAATCTGCTTTCGCGCACGACGATTCTCGATAACGTGGCGCTTCCGCTGATTTACCAGGGCATTGGGCTGCGAGAGCGGCGGCGGCTTGCGGCGGACATGCTCAATCGCGTCGGGCTTGGCGATCGATTGCGGCACCACACGAACCAGCTTTCCGGCGGACAGCAGCAACGCGTCGCCATCGCGCGGGCGCTGGTTACGCGGCCGCCGATGCTGCTGGCTGATGAACCCACCGGAAACCTCGACACCAAAACCAGTGTCGAGATCATGACACTCTTCCAGCAGCTCAATCGCGATGACGGAATCACTGTGATAGTCGTCACCCACGAACTGGACATCGCCGCCTTCGCCAGGCGGCATGTGGCCTTCCGCGATGGGTTGATTGTCGTCGATGAAATACGCGAAGACTCGATCTCGCTTCCAGCCGCCGGCGTCGAGAAGCGGACAGTTTCGGCGGCGTGAGAATTTCTCGGCAATGCGAGCCATCAGAGAAAGGGTTTCCATGAAACACGAATTTGATGTCGTCCGTGTACTCTGTTTGGGTATCGTGCTCGCTCTGTCTCCAATATCACATTCCGGCGCGGCTCGCGCGGAAACAAGCAATGAAGCCAAGAAAAAACCTCGCTTGCTTTATCTACTTCTAGACTCCCATGCACCTGGAGGTGAGTCAGGACCGATATTCGATCGTTTGACCGTCCAAGGCTATCGCGAGCATGGAGTCACCGTGATTGAAGTCTCTCATTCGGAATTGACTGATTGGCTTGAGAAAGACGGCAAGGATTTCGCGAAAGCGCATGAGAATTTTCAATACCTCGCCCTCGCGAAAGCCCGTGGTGCGGATGCAGTTGGTGGATTGAAGATTTGGGAGATCGCGCCTGACCAGGCCGCAGACTGGCAAAGAGAACCCGGCACGTACATCTTTCCCTGGGGCATTTCGCTTAACGGCTGTTCGCATAATTTTATTTTGGATTTGAACATCATTGCCAAGCCGAAAGCCCTCCCGCTCAAGTTGCAGGACCCATTTGACATCGAAGGCAAAAGCGATCCATGGGCTATCCCGCTTTCCGTTGAACCGAAGGCTTGTGATCCGCGTGGCCGGACGGTTCCGGATTGGTTTACACCCGACAAGAGGCGCCCATTTATCGGGATCACGATGAAGAGCAATCGTGTGTCAAGTGTCTATCCAGAATCGCCTGCTGAAGAAGCGGAAGTTGTCGCAGGAGACACGATCCTCACTTTCAATGGCAAGAAAGTGAGTGAGATTTCAGACCTCCACGACGCTATCAATTGGCTCAGCCCTGGAACCGAAGCCGATCTTGAATATCAACATCAAGACATTGTCGTGAAAAAACACATCAAGTTGGCCGACTACCATGAGGCCGTCGAGAAAAAGCTGTCGTGGGAGGGCAAATCCCTTCCGGATATCAAGGGCGTTGATATCGACGGCCATGAAGTGCGTTTGAGCGAACTCAAGGGCAAGATCGTGCTCCTGGATTTTTGGGCCACGTGGTGTGGGCCATGCCTTGAAGAGCTTCCCCTCGCGCAGCTCCTCTGGGAGAGAGCGAAGGACAAGGGCTTCGTGTGGGTTGCAGTGAGCGTCGACGAAGATGAGGATGCCTGGAGGGCATTTGTGAAGAGCAATCGACTTGGCGGTATCCAGATGAGAGATCCGGATGCGGCCATCAAACTTTACATCTCCGGCTTTCCTACGATCCTCGTTGTCGACCGAACCGGCGTAGTTCAGTGCAACGTTCGGGGTGATGCGATCGCCAAGTCAGTGATGGCACTATTGGAGCAACATTGAGGCCGTATCGCGGCCGGGGAGTTGCGTACTCGCTGAAGCCGGGCGGCAAGGGAAAGCGCCCGTCGCTTGCGTTCCGGGTTCGGATTATTCCGCGCGGGCTGAAGCCACGCGGCTCGCAAACACTGGCTGAGAAGCAGCCAGAGGCACTCGTATTCATGCTGCGGGTTGGACACATAGACAGGAGCCATCGCCTTCAGGCAGCGGGTGCCTGCCCCGTGAACGAGGCGGCTCGGAAAATCGCGTCATTCTTCCACGATCGTTTCGCGGACGACTTCGTCGAGGGAGGTGACGCCTTCGAAGATGGCCATGATGCCGGATTCACGCAGGGTGCGCATGCCGCGTTTGACGGCCTGGCGGCGGAGCACGTCGGTCGAGGCGCGGTTCATGATCATATCGCGCATGTTGTCGTCGAGGGACATGATTTCGTAGATGCCCAGTCGGCCCCTGTAGCCGGTGTTGTTGCAGTAGTCGCAGCCTTTGCCGTAGTAGAAGACGCGATCGCCGACGTCCTCGGGCTTGAGGTTGAGCTCCATGATCTGCTCTTCAGTCGGACGGTAATCGGTCTTGCAATTGGTGCAGATGCGGCGGACGAGACGCTGAGCGACGATGGCCTCGATCGTCGCAGTGATGAGGAACGGCTCCATGCCGAGATCGAGCAGACGCGCGATCGCGGACGGAGCATCATTCGTGTGCAGAGTAGTGAAGACCAAGTGGCCGGTGAGCGACGCCTGCACGCTGATCTGCGCGGTTTCAAGATCGCGAACCTCGCCGACAAGAATGATATCCGGGTCCTGACGCAAGAATGATCGCAGGCAGCGACCAAACGTCAGGCCGACTTCGGGGCGGACCTGCGTCTGAACCAAGCCATCGATGTCATACTCGACCGGGTCTTCGGCGGTCAGGATTTTCACTTCGGGATCGTTCAGCTCGGAGAGCGCGGCGTAAAGCGTTGTCGTCTTTCCGGAGCCGGTCGGGCCGGTGTTGATAATGATCCCGTTCGGCTTGCCCATGAGCTGGCGGAAGAGGTTCAAGTCGTCGTCGCGCATGCCGATTTTTTCGAGGCTGAGCTGGACGTTGGAGCGGTCGAGCACGCGGAGCACGACGCTTTCGCCGAACATTGTGGGCAGCACGCTGACGCGAAGGTCGATCGGCCGGCCGCGAAGCTGCAGCTCGATACGGCCGTCCTGCGGCAGGCGGCGCTCGGCGATGTCGAGATTGGCCATGACCTTGATACGCGAGGAGATGGCCATGGCCACGTATCGCGGCGGCGGAACCATTTCGTAGAGCACGCCGTCGATGCGGTAGCGCATCTTGAATTCGTCCTCGAACGGCTCGAAGTGCACGTCGGAGGCTTTTTCCTTGATGGCCTGCATGAGGACGAGATTCAGGAGTTTCTTGACGGGATTGGCCTCCATCATCTCCTTGACCTCGGCGAGGTCGATGGAGTCGCCGCGGCCTTGGAACTTGGCGAGGTCTTCGTCTTCGGCAAGTTCGCTGATCAGGCCGGTGATGGATTCCTGCTCGCCTTCGGGGTAGTAGCGATCAAGGGCGGTCTGCATTTCGGCGGGCGTGCAGAGAGCTGCCTTGATGTTTTTCAGGTCGAGCAACGTCTTGAGGTCGTCGGTCGCAACGAAGTTGTCGGGGTTGTCCAGGGCGATCGACAGCGTTTTTCGATCTTTGTCGAGCTCGTAAGGGATGACGCGATACGTCGTCGCCATGGTCGCGGTGAGAACGGCGATGACTTCGGGTGCGATGTCCTGCTTGGAGAGATCGACCGTGCCAATGCCGGCCTGTGAGGCCAAAGCGATGTTGAGCTCATCTTCGGAGATATGGCCCAATTCGACGAGAATGGAGCCGAGAGGCCCGCGTCGCTGTTTTTGAATTTCCAATGCTTCGTCAAGCTGCTGGCGGCGCAGCTTGTTCATTTTGATGAGAACGCGACCCAATTGCCGCCCGCGAAGCTGTTCCACGGGCGGCATTTTGAATTTCGGTTTGTCGGCCATTAATTCCTCAGCGCCGGTTCTTTCTCTTCCGCGCCTTCACCCGGTTTGGCGGGTCCGCCGATCTTGGTCACATCGAGTCCTCGAGAGTGAGCGTCGATCTTGTCCTGCATGACGCCGGGTCCGCGCGAGCGATCGACGCAGTCTTCCGCGGTGATCGTACCCGCTTCGTAGAGATTCCAAAGGTGCTCGTCGAGCAACTGCATGCCGTATTTTTTTCCAGTCTGAATCATCGAGTCGATACGGAACGTCTTGTTTTCGCGGATGAGGTTGGAGATCGCGGGTGTAATGACCATGAATTCATACGCGGCGACCATGCCCTTGGGCTGTTTCGGAAGCAAAGCCTGAGAAAGAGTCGCAATCAAGTTGGTCGAAAGCTGCACGCGAATCTGTTCCTGCTGCTCATGTGGAAACGCGTCGATGACACGGTTGATCGTTCCCTGGCAGCCGGTGGTGTGAAGCGTGGCAAAGACAAGGTGGCCGGTCTCGGCGGCTCGGACGGCAGCGGCGATCGTCTCAAGGTCGCGAAGCTCACCAACGAGGACCACATCCGGGTCCATACGCAACACACGACGTAGTGCTTCGGCAAAACTTGGGACATCGGTCCCAATTTCGCGCTGGTTAATGACTGATTTCTTATGGTTGTGGTAGTACTCGATGGGGTCTTCCATCGTCACGATGTGGCGGTCCATGTTCTTGTTAATGTAATCGAGCATCGTCGCCAAAGTCGTGGTCTTTCCCGAACCGGTGGGGCCGGTGACGAGAAACATCCCGCGCGGGCGACGGCACAACGCACGACAAACATTCGGCAGACCGATCTGTTCGAACGTCAACAGCTTGGCCGGAATCAAACGCAACACGAGCGCGGTGTGACCTTTTTGCTTGAAGACGGACACACGGAACCGACCGTGATCTCCGAACGCAAACGCGAAGTCGGTACCGCCTTCTTCCTGAAGTTCCTGCTGATTGCGGTCGGGGGTGATGGCCTTCATCAATGCGACGGTGTCGTCCGGCGCAAGCACTTTTGTCTCGAGCGACCGAAGGTGACCGTGAAGTCGAATGACCGGCGGTCGGCCGACAGTGAGATGTAGGTCCGAAGCGCCCTGCTTGATGACCGTTTCAAGAAGTCGGTCGATATGCAACATTGACATTCAATTCCACCCTATCGTGACTGATCGCCGCAGCGCGTCATTGGCCGCGGCATCTCTTGCGACGCTCGCTATTCCACGAGCAAACCTTCCGCCTGCGTGACGCGGAGCAGATCTTCCGGCGTCGTTTGACCCGAAAGCACCTTCATTTTTCCATCTTCAAGGAGATTTCTCATACCGCTGGCCTTGGCGGCCGCACGAAGCTGTGACGCTGTCGCCCGATTGAACGCCAGCTCACGAATTTGCGAGTTCATGAGCATCATCTCGAAAATGCCGATGCGGCCTCGATAGCCGGAGCCGTTGCAGCGCTTGCAGCCGGCGCCTTTGTAAACCTGCTTGCCCGCAAGCTGTTCTTCGGTAAAACCGAGCAGTTTGAGCGTTCGCTGGTCGGGATTGGGATCGACCGCTTTGCACTCCGCGCAGATCACGCGGATCAATCGCTGAGCGAGAATGGCTTGAATGGCGCTGGCCACCAGGAACGGCTTGATACCCATGTCGATGAGTCGCGTGATCGCCGAAGGGGCATCGTTCGTGTGCAGCGTGCTGAACACAAGGTGACCCGTGAGGGCCGCCTGAATGGCCACATCGCCCACCTCGCGATCGCGAATTTCTCCAACCAGAATAATGTTCGGCGCCTGGCGAAGCATCGAGCGGAGAATCTTTGCGAACGTAAGACCAATGTCATCGCGAACCTGGCACTGGTTGATGCCGGTGAAGTTGTATTCGACCGGGTCTTCGGCCGTAATGATCTTGCGATCGGGCTTGTTCAAGTCTCGAAGGGCCGAATACAAAGTCGTGGTTTTTCCCGAACCCGTCGGCCCCGTAACGAGAAAGATTCCATTGGGCCGCTGAATAATTTTCAGGAACCGCGCGAAGTCGTCCTCGGCAAAGCCCAGTGCGGGAATACCGACGTTGACCGAATCCGGGCGGAGAATTCGGAGGACCATGCTTTCGCCGTGATAGGCCGGAAGGGCGCTGACGCGGAAGTCGATCTGACCATTGCCGATCTTCATCTTGATACGGCCGTCCTGCGGGACGCGCTTTTCGGCAATGTCCAGACCGGCCATGATCTTGAAGCGAGTCGTGACCGGCGCCTGCATGTGCTTGGGGATATCGTCGCGGACGTGACACACTCCGTCCACGCGATACCGCACGCGGACGCGATTGCCCATCGGCTCGATATGGATGTCGCTCGCTCGACCGTGAACGGCCTCGGTGATGATGAGGTTAACCAACCGGATGATCGGAGCGTCGGCGTCTTCCTCGACCGCGCCTTTTTTCTTATCGTCTTCAGTCTCCGGGGCGTCCTCGTCGATGCTCTTCATCGTCTGCGAGAGCATGTCCGAGTCGGAACTGACGAATTTGTCGATAAAGCGCTTGATCTTGCTGATCGGGGCGAGCGTGGGCACGATCTCGCGATTCAGGCGGAACCGAAGCAAATCGAGGGTTTCGAGATCCAGTGGATCGTGAACGATGACGCGCAGGCGATTGCCATCCTCCGCGAGCGGGAGAATCGTATAATCCGAAATCATTTTCGATGGGATTAGGTTCAGCACTTCACGGTTGACGGGCTGCTTTTCGAGGTCGATGTATTCCAGGCCGAACTGAGCGGCAAGCGCCTTGGAAACGTCGTCCTCGCCGCAAAGCTCCAACTCGACTAGGGCGTCGCCGATTCGCTTGTTATGCGTCTTGGCGAATTCGAGGGCCTGTGGCAGAGCATTCGCGTTGAGCACGCCCCAGCCGACGAGGGTCTCGCCCAGTTGTTTTCGTTTCTTGCTCATAGACGCAGGCTTGGGTTCGTTGTCGCAGGGCAACGCCCTATAAGGTCATGCCGAAGGCTTACCGGTCCGTCGGACCGGAATGAACAAAGACTCCGACGCGAATTGTAGCGATCAAGGGTCCAAAGTTCAACCCTTTGTTGGCGGCGGCCCAAGATGATTGCGCGGGTTCGGAGCTTCCGAAATTCGGTAATCCGTCTTCTTGCGGCCCCTGCCAGCAGACATAAGATCACGCCAAAGAATGCTGGCGCCGGAACCCGACCAACGTGTCGCACGCATCGCATGGCGCTGGGGGAATTTGACGAATCGGGCGGATTTCAATTCCAACACAACTGCATCAAGGGAGATGAACATGAAACGAGCAAAGATCACGATTGTCGGCGCCGGAAACGTCGGAGCAAGCTGTGCGGTGTGGGCGGCTGCCAAGGAACTGGGCGACATCGTTCTCATCGATATCCCCGAGTTCTCGGACAAGACGGCCGGAAAAGCGCTCGACCTCGCACAGTGCGGCCCCATCGAACGCTTCGACTGCCAGATTATTGGCACTTCGGACTACGCGCACGCCAAAGACAGCAACGTCGTCGTCATTACCGCGGGCATTCCGCGCAAGCCGGGTATGAGCCGTGATGACCTCATTCAGACAAACGTCAAAATCGTCGGCGACGTGGCCACACAGATCGCCAAGGCTGCGCCGCAGGCCGTTCTGATCGTCGTCTCCAACCCGCTCGATGCGATGGTGTTTACGGCGTGGAAGAAATCGGGATTTCCGACGAATCGCGTAGTCGGACAGGCCGGCTGCCTCGACATCGCGCGTTATCGCACGTTCATCGCCATGGAACTTGGATGCAGCGTCGAGGACATCGCCGCGCTGCTCATGGGCGGTCACGGCGACGACATGGTTCCGCTGCCGAGCTACACGAGCGTTGCAGGAATTCCGGTCACGCAACTGATTCCGCCCGATAAGCTGAGCGCGATCATTGAGCGGGCCAAGCTCGGCGGTGGCGAACTCGTCAAGCTCATGGGCACGTCGGCGTATTACGCTCCGGCGTCAGGCACGATCCAGATGGCCGAAGCGATTATCAAGGATAAGAAACGCATCCTCCCCTGTGCGGCGTATTGCACGAAGGAATATGGCGTTGGCGGCTACTTCGTCGGCGTGCCGTGCGTGCTTGGCGCAGGCGGCGTGGAGAAGATCATCGAATTGAAGCTCAACGATGATGAAAAAAATCTGCTGGCCACCAGTGTTTCGCACGTGAAAGAGCTGGTGGGTGTGGCGGAGGGATTTCTCCGCGGCTGACGTCTGCGCACCGTGCTTGCAAAGTGTGCGGCGAATTCCAATGCCGAAGTTGGCGGCCGCTTTCATTCGCCGGAACTGGAACCGCCGCTGCTCGTTCCACCGGTCCCGCTAGCCGGGGGCGAAGTTACGGTTCCAGTCGAGCCTGCGGATCCGCTGCCCGTGCCCGTCGATACGCCGCCATCAATCGGAATCGGCGTGCCGGAATCGTCGTACGGAAGACCGAAGAACAATTCGCCGGTTGGCGTTGAGAGATCGCTGATGGCCGCAGTGTGGTCGCCAAGCTCCGTTATGGCATGAACGTCGTCGCCGATGAATACGCCGCGCGTGAAGGACGGATACCAATAGGCGGCCTCGCTGAACCGCGTGTCAATTCGGCCGAGTTCCACAATGCCGCCATTGACGGTCGCGCTGAGCACAAGCAATCCGTCGAATCCGCCGTTGGCAAACGGGTCATAGATTCCCGGATCGACCGCGATGTCGACCGGCGCCGAAGTATCCGTGACTTCGCCGCTGGGAGTGTCACCTGTTGACACCGTCGTGGCACCTCCAGTGCTTGTGGACGTCGTCGTATTGTCGAGCTGCGCTTTGACGGAAGGTTGAATGGTCCCACCATCGCCACTGGTCGTGCCGCTGTCGATTGGAATGGGTTGTCCATAGATGGAAAGCGGGATCGCCACACGCCCACGCTCGGCGAAATAGGTCAGGGCCTTCTGATTCCACAATGCTTCGGAATACGCTCCGGTGTCCGCGCCATAAACCACGTTCGAAGTCTGCACCGGATTCCCGAAGTCGGTGATGTCATAAATTGAAAGCTGCACGCCCCAATTTCCAACGGCCGGCGGAGCGGGAACATACTGGCCAATGGCGAGCAAATGGTTTTCGTCCATCGGCACGAGGAACGTCGAATAACCGGGCACCACGAGCTGGCCCACCAATCGCGGATTGGCCGGATCGGAAACATCGAGTGTGAAAAGCGGATCCATCTGCTTATATGTCACCACGAAACCGCGATCGCCGATGAAGCGGGCGGCCTGAATCGTTTCGCCCGGAGCGATATCTTCGAGGCTGCCGATGACGTTTAGCGCATCCTGCGACTGCGAAACGACATACACGCTGTTCTTGCCGAGTTCGGTTTGCGAGCACCCAAACATGTCGCAGGTCCACGTTCCGTCCGTCGTCGTCGCCACGCGGAGATTGCCGTCTTTCTCGCTCATCGAATATTGATTGAGCACTCGACCATTGATAGTGCCGGTTGCGGTCGCTTGAGCGCCGCGATTCGCGTACACAAACTTGTAGATGTTGGTCGTCGCGCGTGATCGGCCCTGAAAATCCCACTGTGTGTTCGTCAAGTAAAGCGCGTCAGCTGAGGAATATACAAGGCCCGGCTCTGAGACGATGCCCGTGGCCGAGAATTGGGCATCGTTGTCCACGTCCACGCTGACGACCGCGACGACGCCGAAGCCATCCGGTTCCACCGGGCGATACAACTGATCCCACGTCAGTACATTTCCACTGCTTTTGGAGCCATCAGGATTGATCCGAGTGTATGTTGGGAGCAGCGTATCCGAAGAAATGCTCGACAGATCAAGCTGCGGCTGACCCAGCATCGGCATCACATCGAAGAAATACATCTGGTAGTTCGCCAGCACAATGTGCAATACGCCGTCGATCATGCGTGTTGCGGCCTGATTTCCGTCAAAATGCGTCGTGGACAAAACTGCCGGAGATGCTGGGTTGGAGACATCGACGACTGTCACCACCGTGAACGGTCGCTGATAGATGCCCGGGAATGGAGCGATGCCGCCGATCGGCTCGATGGTGGTTGAAATGCCGCCATCAGATCCTCCGCTGCCAGAATCGGATAGGGCTGATCCGTCGGCGCTGCCGCCGTTGGTTGCATCGGGCGGAGTTGAACTTCCATCGGTCGGAACGGCCACTACTGTTCCGCTGCTGCTACTGCTCGTTGTTGATCCGCCGCTCCCGCTATTGGAAGAATCGTCGCGGGGCATTCCAGTTGCCGAAGTGGTTGAATCCATCATGGCAATGCCGCCACCGCCCATCGGAAAATAGAAACCTCCGCCGCTGGTGATGGCCACTACCTTGTTGTTGTGAACATAGATGTCGCTGCCATAACCCTCCAACGCGGTTTCACTCAAGAGTTGGAGCGGAGAAGCCTGCACGATCCGCAAAATACTGGAGTTGTTCTTCGTGGCGATGACGTAGATGTTGGTTCCGTCAGTCTTGACGAAATCCGATTCATCGACGCCGGCTTCCTGGATTGTGGTGCCCGAATAGCCGCCTCCTGCGCCATCCGTCAAATTCGCCGCTCCTTCACTCGATCCATGGTCCGCAATCGGCGGTGTTCCCGGATTTGGGCCGCCCGCACCGCCATTTGCCGATCCGCTGGCGCTACCATCCGCGGGTGCGGACAGTGAACCATTTCGCTGATTGATCTGCCCCGTGAAATAATCGCGCAAATCCGCAGCGGAGCTGAAAGCCTTCAAACCCGATGTGCCGTTACCGTTAATGGTTGGTGGCGGATTGTTGAGCGATGTCAGGAAATTGCAGCCGCAAACGCAAAGTAACGCACCCAGAGCCAAACGCATCGGGAAACGAACCATAGAAGAACCTCCATTCGAGGAATGAACGCGACGCCGGCGACTGCCAACCCAGCTCACCCATCGCCTACACTAAGTATCTGTTACCCAAGTGACCGGTCAATTGAAAGTTCGCTTCGACCTCCCGCCGGGATACAACAAAATGAGCCTTTGTTCCCGGACGCAAGCGACGTCGGTATTTCCGCGAAGTGGGTTTAACGTAGCAATGGGCAAGGCCACTGAGTGCACATGGACCATTTTCCGTGTTTGATCAGGCAGCTTCTTTGATAGGCACACTTAAGCTGTACAATTGCGACTTATCAGTGTTGGGAATGTGGGCTTGAGCAAGTTGGAATTGGAAACATGTAACTGCAATGTACACAGTATCCATTGAATCGCATTTTTCCGCGATCCATTCGCTCCGGCTCGCGGACGGATCGGTTGAACCGCCGCACGGTCACGATTGGCGCGTTCGAGCGATCTTTGAAAGCGAGACCCTCGATTCCGCCGGCATGGTGGTCGACTTCGAAATCGCTCAACAGAATCTCGCGAAAGTGCTTTCAACCCTCGGTTACTGCAATCTCAATACGCACCTGGCATTTGCCAACAGGAACGCCACCGCTGAAGCGGTCGCCCGGTACATTTTCGACGCCCTTCGTAAGGCCGGTATGGGTTCGCTGGAATCGGTTGAGGTCACAGAGGCCCCGGGATGTCTGGCCTCGTATCGAGCATCCAATTGAGAGTTTTTCTCAGTCTGGCCTGAATGGCGCTTAAGCAGCCCGCGAGCTTGCGTCGATCTATGGAGGAACGAAAACGATCGGGGTCAAATCGACTTATTGACCCTGAACGGGATAAATCCTACTGTAAAGATAGAGAATCCGCTGGGCACAGCGAAAAAGTTGCACAAGATGATCACGAAGATGAATTGCCAGCATTGCAACAAATCGCGAGCAACCGTTCACATCACCGATACCGTGCCGGAACGGAAGGAACGTCATCTCTGCGAAGACTGTGCGGAAAAGGAAGGCGTCATCATTAAACCGAATCAGCACACGACGAACGAGATCCTTCAACAGTTCATCAAACAAAAAATCGGCCTGGGGCTCACCGAGAACGTAGTTTGCCCGCAATGCGGCTTATCGTTTCAGGAGTTCCAGGTCAAAGGTCAATTGGGCTGCCCCCATGATTATGAAGTGTTCAAGGCTCAACTGATGCCGTTGATTGAGCGCGCTCACGAGGGCGGCACCAAGCACGTGGGAAAGAAGCCGGGCGGCGGCACTCCACCGCAAAATCTGCATACCGGCCTTCTGAAGCTTCGGCGCGAGCTGCAGGACGCGATTCAGCAGGAAAATTACGAGTTGGCCGCTCGCGTTCGCGATCAAATCCGAAACCTTGAACAGCAGTAAACCCATGATCGAAAAGCTCGTGAAAACAACCGGTGAGTGGCTCAAAGGCGAAGGGCCTTCGTCCGACGTTGTCGTTTCTTCGCGAATCCGCTTGGCGCGGAACCTGGCCGAACAACCATTCCTTCTCACCGCCAGTGCCGGCGATCGTGCCGAAATCTATCGATCGCTCGCGGGCGAAACGAGCAACGACGTGGTGATTCCCGACGCGATGGTCGTGGATATTGATGAGGCCGATGAAATCGATCGAAATCTGCTGGTCGAGCGGCACTTGATCAGCCGTCAGCATGCGGCCGGTGAAGGTCCGCGCGGCGTAACGATCTCCCCCGACGAGACGCAGGCGATCATGATTAACGAAGAGGATCATCTTCGCATTCAAAGCCTGCGCAGCGGACTGCAACTGGAATTGCTCTGGCACGAAGTCAATGAGATCGACGAAGCACTTGCGAATCGTGTCCCGTTCGCGTTTGACGAACAACTCGGCTATCTCACCGCGTGTCCCACAAACGTCGGCACAGGGATTCGCGTTTCGGTCATGTTGCACCTCCCGGCGCTGCGATTGACGAAAGAGATCGAGCGAGTGGCCCGCGCGGCCCGCGATCTTCGGCTTGCCGTGCGCGGCTCATACGGCGAAGGAACGGAGGCCGTCGGCGATCTGTATCAGATTTCGAATCAGACGACGCTCGGAAAATCCGAAGAATCGATCATTGAAACTTTCAGCCGCACGATCATTCCAAAGATCGTGGAATATGAACGAGCGGCTCGCGAAACGCTGATGAAGCAACATTCGTCGCAGCTTGATGATAAGATTTGGCGCTCGTACGGTCTGTTGACCAATGCTCGCATGATCAGCAGCGGTGAGACCCAATCATTGCTCTCGCCCATTCGCATGGGAATCCATCTCGACCGTTTTCACGCCTTCGACATTCGCACGCTCAATGAGATTTTCCTCTACACCCAGCCCGCACACTTGCAGAAACGCCTGGGCAAGAAGCTCGACGACGATGAACGGGCAGCCGCGCGGGCCGACTATCTCCGCGAGCGGTTGGCCTCGAAGCCGAAATAGTCAGTTCCTGCGCCGACGCAACATTTCGCTGCAATACGTGCGGGTCCAAGCCCAATTCCGCCGTCAGGCGTTTCATTTTCAAAGCAACGATTGATTGGAACTCCCTTGTTTATCACGCCTTTGATCGGTACAATTCGTGTTTGAAGTCGCGGTCGCGTCACGCGGAACTCCCATCCGCACGCCGGCCGCACCCACGCACTCGCCGATTTGAGGGGGCGCTTTTTAGGACGAAGCAATGCGATTGTTCAACGTCAGGGTTCGGAAGCCGGGATATCTTCTTGCGTTCGCATGTGCGGCCTGTTGTGGGCGGAACTTCGCCCTTGCGCAGGAAATCGTGGGGCCGACAACGGATGAACCATCCATCGTCGGGTGCGGGAAGGGTCAAATCCTCGAGGCGCGACTCAAGGCACGGCTACTCGAACAACTTGAGATGGAAAGATCCGGCATCGGCGGCGTAGCGGAGGCCATGACCGACACCGACGTACTTCAAAACGAACTCAACGTGGAGCTGAGCAGCCTTAATCCCGGCACGGACTCATGCACTATTTCGGGTTCCAATCGAATCACGATTCAGAGCAAGTCGGCCACCCTGACGGAGTTCACGATCCGCCTGAGAAATACATTTACGATCTCAAGCGTTCTCATCAACGATGTAACCCCGGCGACCGTGACTACCCTATCGAGCAGCAGCCGCAAGATCACTCTTGATCGTCCATATGGATTGGATGAAGTACTCACGATCACCATTAACTATTCGGGCATCACTGCTGATATTGGACTGGGCTCTTTTGAAGTCGCCACACACGGGCCGAGCAGCGCGATCGTCGCCTCTTCGTTGAGCGAGCCGTACTACGCCTACACCTGGTGGCCCAGCAAGGACGGCGACGTCAATGTACCCGGTGACAATTCGGACAAAGCATTGCTCGACATCAAGGTGACGGCCCCAAATAACTACAGCGTGGCATCGAACGGCCTCTTGCAAGGCGTCGTCTCGCTGGGCGGTAATCGAAATCAATATCACTGGGCCAGCAGCTATCCGATTACGACGTACCTCGTCAGTCTGTCCGCGACGAATTACAACTCCTGGACGCAGGCGTATTCGTATCCCGGCGGCACGATGCCGGTGGAATTCTTCATTTATCCGGAGTTGGATAACGCCTCAAATCGCGCGTCATGGGAGAAAGTCATCAACATGATGACGGTCTTTCGGCCGCTCTTTGGCGAATATCCCTTCATCAATGAAAAATACGGCCTGTACTATTTCCCGTTCGGCGGTGGCATGGAGCACCAGACCATCACCGGTGTGACCGGTTTCAGCGAAAGCCTTTTGTCCCACGAGCTTACCCACCAATGGTGGGGCGACATGATTACTTGCAAAACATGGAGCGACATCTGGCTCAATGAAGGATTCGCTACGTATGGCGAGGCGCTCTGGGACGAATTCAAGAGCGGGTTCGACAATCAAAGCGTTTTGATGACTGATATGATCAATCGGAAGCCTATCAGCTTCGACGGCTCGGTGTACGTGTACCCGGCCGACACTTCCAACGCTTTTCGAATTTTCAGCACTGATTTCAGCTATCGAAAAGCCGGCTGGGTCCTGCATCAGCTACGGCACGTTGTCGGTGATGCGACGTTTTTCCAGATTCTCGCCAATTATCGCGCCGCGCACATATTCGGCTCGGCGACAACAGATGATTTTGTGGCCTCGGCATCCGCGACGTACGGACAAGACCTGACATGGTTCTTCACTGAGATGGTGTACGACCGCGGCGCGCCCAATTACCGCCTCTCGTGGGATTCCGTGACTGTTGGCGCACAGGAATACCTACACCTGCAGATCGATCAGACCCAGCAGCAAACGACGGGCTGGCCCGCGTTTTTCACAATGCCCATAGATATTGTGGCGACGATCAATGGCACACCGCAGACCTTTGTCGTGCATAACAACGCCCGCTCGCAGCGATTCGTGTTGCCCGTGAGCGCAACGACAACCGCCGTGCAGCTTGATCCTCAACAATGGATACTTCGCGGCACAACTCAGACGGCCACTCTCGTAGTCGGCGATTTGAACGCGGATAATCACGTGGATTCCAATGATTACTCATTGTTCGCCGCGTGCTTCAGCGGTTCCGGTCAACCTTACGGCGTTGGCTGTGTGAATGGCGATTTTGACGGCGACGGTGACATCGACTGTGTCGACTGGGCGGGATTTAAGTCGGCATGGACCGCAGGTGGTCAACCGCCAACGCTTCCGCAATGCGATGCTCAAGTCCCGCCCGATGCGCCGCTCAACGAGCCATCGCCTGTCGACAAGAACCGGTTCATCTCTTTTGTCCCACAAAACCCCGGAGTTCCGACGGCCATTCGCGTGACGCTCGTCTCGCTCCAACATCCCGACCCGCCGAATATTCCGCAAGACGCTCCGCCGGATTTCTCGGCATTTGAGGGCCAGGTGCGATGGGTCGGCCCGCCGACCGTCTATTGTGAGAGCGGCGGCGTGCAGCCCTGTTCCGTGCCGGGAGATGGCACTTTTGTCGCCGCGAGTCTGCAATGCAACCCCAATTACACGAACTGGTCATCGGTCACCGGAGGCGGGGTGCTGCACGTCACCGGAGTCGAGATTGTTCCTAGCTCAACTTTTACCATTGAAGCATTCGCCTTGGGTTGTCAGGGCAATGAGGGAAGTTGTGCGTTTATCTCACCGGGTCTGGACATCAGCACGGCGCGATGGGGTGATGTCATTCCTCCGTATCAGGCCGCATCCCCCGCGCCGCTCAGTCAGCCGGATATTTCCGACGTGGCCGCCGTGGTCGATAAATTCCGAATGGTCACATCGGCCGAAACGCAGCCGCTCGTGCGCATGCAACCCAATTCGATTCCGCTGAGCAGCCCGGTGAACATCGCCGATGTGGCCGCCGATGTGGACGCCTTCCGCAATTTGCCCTATCCCTATCCGGGTCCGGCGAGTTGCCCCTAAGAGGGATCGTTCTTCTAAATTCTCGCGCCTCGGAAAATCACGCAAAGGGCACGCCCAAAACGATCATTCGTATTGCCTCGCGAGACTTTCCCTGAATCTTCAGGCGGCAGCCCGGCGTCTTGGGCAACCAACGCTCGCTAACTCTTTCGCGGGGCGAGTGCGTCTTCCTCGGGTCGATAGTCGTAGTAGTGGCGGAGTTGTTCTCGGAAGTAGCCGCCGCGGGTGACGCGGGCCGCATTGAGCACCACGCCCAACACCTTCGCGTTCACATCCGAGAGCAATCCGCACGCGCGCCTCGCCACGCCGCGCGAGTTTCGGTGCGCGCGGATCACGAGAACCACACCGTCGGCGGCGGTGGCGGCCAGCACGCTCTCATTGGTGAGCAGAACCGGACCCGCGTCGATGAACACCTGGTCATATCGCGAATTCGCTTCAGCCAACAACGCTCGCCACTGCGGACTGCCGAGCAGTTCGGCGGGGTTGGGCGGAATGCGTCCGCTGCCGAGCACGTCGAGACGGGGCACATCGGTCTTGATCACACACGCGGCCAATGTGCCTTCGCCAACGAGGATGTTGGAAAGGCCGCTATCGCCCATGCCCTTGAACACGCTTTGCAATGCCGGCCGGCGGAGGTTGGCGTCAATCAGGAGAACGCTTCGTCCGGCTTGCGCGGTCGCGAAGGCGAGATTGCACGCAACGGTGGTCTTGCCGTCGTCGGGTTGGGGACTGGTGACGACGACGGATCGCTGGCGTTCCGCGGGCGCGCTAAAGTGCAGATTGGTGCGGATGCGGCGGAAGGCCTCCGCAACCATCGAGTGCGGCAGATCACGGACCGCAGTCTCGACGGGGTCGATGGGGATTTCTTCATCGTAGGTGTCAGGCACGGCGCCGAGCAAGGCCACATCGAGATGGCGGGTGATGTCCTGCGTTGTGCGAACGCGCGTATCGATGAGTTCGAGGCCGAGCCCCATACCCATGGCCAATGCGATGGAAAGTACCGCGATCATGGGGATCAGCCAGAGGCTCGGACTGTTACGGATCAGCGGTAGCACCGCGGGTTGGGAGATGTTGACGTTGATCGCGCGGCGCTGGGTGAGTACTCGCTGCAGTCCGCGAATGGAGTTCTCGAGGTTCAGACGGAAGTTCACGTCCTGTTGAAGCTGTTGATCGATGTCGCTGTATTCAAACAGCAGGCGGTCCTGGTCCTGGAGTTCGGCCTCGGCTTTGGCGAGTCTTTCCTCCGACAAGAACAAACTGTGACGGCTGTTTTCATAGGCAGTGTTGGCGGCGTCGCGAATATCGGATCTGCGTTCGCGCAGTTTTTGGAGGCGCAGCTCGCTCAGACGTTTTTCGGTGGCTTCGATCTGGGCGCCGATTTGACGCCAGGTAAGGTGCCCTTTTCCATAGACTTTTTCATCGGCAGCCTGTTGTTGCTGATAGTAAAGCAATGTTCGAGCGAGTTCGAAAACCTGCGGATCCTGCTCGACGACAGCCCGGTCCTCGGCGGTGACAGCCACTCCTTCGGGGTCGTTGTAAATCTGGCGATACTGGTCCAGCTGTGAAACTTCCAGCTGTGCGATTGCGACTTGCTCGCCATATTGGCGCACTTCCTGTGCGGTGATGTTGTTGCCGGGATTTTCTTTGGCGCCGGCGGGCAGACGCTGGGCGATGTCTTTGAGTCGCTCCCGCTTTTCACTGATTTTGGCCTCGATGTCAGTGAGTTCCTTTTGATAGCCCGCGATCGCGTCCGTGGCGAATTCCTCGGCGGTTTGCTTCTTGACCGTCTGGTACCACTGATTGACGACTTCGTTGACGACGATGGGCGCGTCCTGCGGAACGTGGGTTTCCATGGCAACGCGAAGGAAGTTCGTCCCGCGCACCGGAGCCGCCGAGAGATTGTCAATGAGCTCAAGCAGCTCTCTGCCCGGTTTGTTGATGGTCCGATACCAGTTGGTTTCCTTGACAGCGCTGATCTTGAGTGCTTCACCCAATACGCTTGGACTCTTCAACATGAGGGCTTGTGATTGCACGAATCGCTCGTGCTCATCCTGTTGCATGCGCTGTTGCTCGAGTGAAAGATTTGTGACTGGGATGTTGGAGATGCACTCGATGAATGATTCACCAAGAAACCCTGGGAACCAGAACCACCAAGCCAGGAAGCCGGCCATTCCCATTGCACAGAAGAGGACGGAGAATGCGGCGATCAGCACGGTGCGGCGACGCAGCATGCCGAGGATTTCGCCGGCCGTGGGCGGTCCGCCTGCGTGTCGGATCATGGATCCGTTGATTTCAACCTGTTGGCCAGGCACGGTGGCGAGCGTCGTCATATGGAAATCTCCTCTTCTTCTTCGACGAGGATCTTGTTGAGCAGGTAACCGATCAAGGAATACATGGCCATTGCCAGAATGAGCATGCTCAAACCAAGCACTTGATGCGGCGTTCCACGAGCGAGCGCGTCATGTCCGGTGACGACGAAGTAGCCGGTGGTTGTCACGCGGACGGCATTGCACAAAACGGCGATGGGGATGCAGCTTGCGAGCATGACGGCGCGGTGCCACCAGGGTCGATCCGTGTAATAGGCCATCGCTACGCCGAGCGTCACAAAGGCCATCATCAGTCGCATGCCGCTGCAGGCTTCTTCGACGTTGAGCTGGCCGGTCTTGCCGCCGGGCATCAAGTAGTCGATGACGACAGCTTGCGCTTGTGTATGAAGTCCGGGCACGAGGATTGGAAGCACGAGGGCGGCCGCAGATGAGGCGAGTTCGCGCAATGGCCTCGTGAGTGAGACATAGTAGCTCGGCGGCAACGGGATGCAGAAAATCAGAAAAGCAATTGGGAACCATGCGCTTCGCATGACTTCCCATCCGGAGAGAAGCAGCGTCGCACCTCCGATGACTCCGACGAGCGTCAGAGCCTGCAAATAGCCAAATTCCAGATAGCTGGAGAAGCCCAAGATGCCTCCCACGTAGATCGCCAGTGACGCCAGCAGCAGAATTGCTCCGCTGGACGCGGGCTTGAGTTCGCATTTCGCAAGAGCATCGCGGCGGCTGGTGAGGAAATACACGCTGAAGATCGGAATCAGCCAGCCGTGCGACCAGTTGCCGTCGACGATCCAGCGATCGATGAGCGTGCGACGGATGGGACCCCAATAGACGGCGACAATCAATCCGGCCACAACCGCCCCGCGCACCCACGATGCGACCGGCAGAACCCGGGACGAGGTCCGATCGGCCAACAGTTCCGATGCACCAAGACTCACGCATGACTCCTACGGAAATAGGTTGGGGAACTGCTTGGGCTTGTCGGCCGGATTCTGTTTGACGGCGAATGAATCGATGTCGGCGAAATTTCTGGCATACTCAAAGGAGTAGCCGACGTTGTTCTGCGGAGTTGGCAGCGTCCAGGCTCGAATTCGTTGCAGGAACGGGGCGAACGGGCGCGTTCCCACGTTGACGATGTCGCCGCGGCGGATGTAGAAGTCGGCCTCCTGACCGCCGAAAATGCGATCCAGATTGACCTGAATCATCTGCTCCCGTCCTCCGAGCTGGCGGTACACGGTACACCGATCGGGCCAGGCCAGGCCGGAGAGCCCGCCGGCGTTTGCAATCGCCTGCTTGAGGGTAATCGGTTCCGCATTGAATTGGAACGGCCCCACTCGATTCACCTGTCCCATGACATAATAGACACCGATTTCGCCGCTGACGATGCGAATGATATCGCCGGCGCGGACGAAGATGTTGGACTGCGGATCCCCGCTGCGAAGGTGTTCGGCCGGGACCAGGATCACGCGGAACGTCGTTTCGCCCGCCAATCGCGACCAATTGACCGCAGGGGTCACGGAATCGGTTGATGGGATGCTTGTCGGCGCTTCGCCTTGAGGCGGAGCGTGAAATTCTGGGTTGGGGATGAATTGGCCATTGACGTAAAGAAACGGCGCGGGAGCCTCGGGTGCAAGATTTTCTTCGGCCGGTGATGGCGGTACATTTGCTCGTTCGTGATCGTCCCGGCTTCCTTCGGCGGCGCGAAGCAGTTCATTGTATTCGGCGTCGGCGGGGCGCTGATGTTCTTCTTTGACCGAACCACGCGGAGGGGATTGGGCTTCGATCGAGCGTTCTTGTCCGTTCGGCCCGGACCCCGCTCTTTCCGATTCCGCGGTGGCAGTCTCAGGATTTGGAGATGCGGCGGCATCTTGAAAAATCGAAGCGAACTCTACGTCGTCGGGTGCGCCGCTGTCGTAACGGAAAATGTAGACCTCATTGACGAACTCGTTGAGACCTCCAACCTGATTGATGGCATCGAGCAAACGGAGGTCCGGTCGTCGAATGGGAAAGATGCCAGCTCGAAGGGGGGCGACATTCGAAGCGCTGACGCCAATTCCGAATATTGAATAGGTCGCTTTTTGCATGAACTGAGGATTCACGGTGACGTCCGGCTCGACGAGCACTTCCTTGCCTCGAAGGGCCGACGCGATGTTTTCCTGAAATTGAGGAACTGTAAGCCCCGCACAGCGGATTCGACCGACCACGGGAAGATTGATATAGCCCGAAGGACTTACCTGGAGTTGGGCTTGAAAGGGCTGGGCTCGCTGCCGCAATTCATTTATCTCAATGGCCAGTGTATCACCCGGCGTAATCGGATATTCGCGAGTAATCACTTTGAGGTCTTCGAGAGTCGGATACGTCGCTCCGGGAATGACTTGTGGGGAATCTTCGAGACTCAGCGAAGCACGGATTTCGTTGGTTGCCCGGCTTGAGTAGTTTCCGATGGCCGTTGGATCAAGCCAACCGTTCCGGAGGGTGTTGCATCCACCCATGAAGACGAGAAGTACCGGCCAAACACGGATTTGGGAGGCCAGGAAAGGCCCTGAAATTGTCATCCGCGTGGTCTGTCGCAATCCGTGTCTCCGGCGAAGCACTTCGGAATTTAGGTTTACTCAATCCGCCTACGAGTCCCATAAAATCGGCAAGCGAATGTTGTCCGGGTGGGGATCGTCCGCGCAGACCCCTACCTTGACTCGATCAGCTTATAGAGAGTTATCGGCACTGCCTAGCTGCCCGGTTAAGCTGCAATGGCTCATCGGAGTTCCTTCAACACGCTTTTGCCGCTCAATTCTCCGTGAGAATGTCCCGTAAATAGTTGAAAAAGAGCGGTTCTCCTTCGGAGCGTACCACGCTGGTAAGCTCCGCAAGTTGAAGGTTTTGCAAGAAGGAGAAACCGCTATGAGAAGAAGGTATCGCAGGAGAGCGAATCGAACCAG